>NZ_SRTP01000297.1:0-306 GCF_004791945.1 Mesorhizobium sp. M3A.F.Ca.ET.175.01.1.1
CCGCAATTTGCCACCCATAACGCGCACACGGTGGCGGCCATCCTGTCGATGGCAAAGGACCGCGATTCCTTCGAGTTCCAGCGCCTGCACGGCATGGGCGAATCCCTGCACGAAACGGTGCGCAAGTCTGAACGGACGCGCTGCCGCATCTACGCTCCGGTCGGTGCCCATTCCGATCTGCTCGCCTATCTGGTGCGGCGGCTCCTGGAAAACGGCGCCAACTCCTCCTTCGTCCACCAGCTGACCGACGAGGAGGTCGAGCCGGAGGAGATCGCTCGCGATCCGCTGGCGACGGTGGAAAGCCAA
>NZ_SRTP01000298.1:0-306 GCF_004791945.1 Mesorhizobium sp. M3A.F.Ca.ET.175.01.1.1
GTTTCCGCGAGACGGTCATCGCGCGCCGCGCCTACTCGCCGGCCGATCTCGAAGCGATGAACGTCAACCTTGTCGGCGGCGATCCCTATGGCGGCTCGTCGACCATCGACCAGGCCTTCCTGTGGCGGCCGTTCAAGGCGAGCCGCAACCACGACACCGGCATCCAGGGCCTCTACCACATCGGCGCTTCGACGCATCCGGGCGCCGGCCTTGGCGGCGGCTCCGGCTTCCTTCTGGCGGGGAGGCTCTGATGGAGCAGAAACTTGCGGAAAAGCGCCAGCGCATCTCGACCCTCGGCGAGATCGG
>NZ_SRTP01000299.1:0-248 GCF_004791945.1 Mesorhizobium sp. M3A.F.Ca.ET.175.01.1.1
CGCGCATCGTCGACCGCCAAGCGGCTGGGGTCGCCGCGACCTTCGTGCATTGGTAGGAGCCCCCCAAACCGGTGCGCAGCGCGATTGTCGAGACGGCGACAAGCGGTGCATTCCCCGACTGGTCGCGCACCATCTCATTGCATGAACAAATCGCGCGGCTTGTCCGCTACAGCGAGGAGAACCGCGACTAATGCCCACCGGAACTAGAGGCCAAGAGGCGCCGAAAATCGTGAGGACGACGTCACTGC
>NZ_SRTP01000300.1:0-305 GCF_004791945.1 Mesorhizobium sp. M3A.F.Ca.ET.175.01.1.1
ATGGCGAGCATCCCTATGCGCGGCCGGATCAGGGCACCAAGGAGAGCCTCGCCACCATCACCGCCGAAGACCTCAGGGCTTTCCACAAAGCGAATTTCGCGCGCGCCGGCCTGCATGTGGCGGTGGTGGGCGATATCGACGCCGCCACGCTGGGCGGCAAGCTGGACGAGGTGTTCGGCGAACTGCCGGACAAGCAGACGCTGGCCCCGGTCGCCGACGTCGCGCCCAAGCTTGGCCAGCAGCTGGAAGTGAACTACGACCTGCCGCAGACCTCGCTGCAGCTTGCCTGGCCAGGCGTGAAACGG
>NZ_SRTP01000301.1:0-305 GCF_004791945.1 Mesorhizobium sp. M3A.F.Ca.ET.175.01.1.1
CGACAAGCGCCAGGATCTGTCGCTGCGCCATCGTCCGCTCCGGATCGTCGCCAGGGTTCAAGTCGCTTGGGTTCAGGGGAAACCGGATGATCTCAGCCTCCGGGTTTTCGGGCATCGCCGCCATGCGCTTTTTCTTGCGCAGTCGGCCGAGCGCCTCGTTGATGACGATCCGCGACAGCCAGGTGGCCAAGGAAGCATCGCCGCGAAAGGCGTCGAGGCTGGCGAAGGCGCGCATATAGGCCTCCTGTACGACGTCCTCGGCCTCGGCGTCGTTGCGCACCACGCCGCGCGCGATGCGGTAGAGC
>NZ_SRTP01000302.1:0-305 GCF_004791945.1 Mesorhizobium sp. M3A.F.Ca.ET.175.01.1.1
GGATTTTTTCGGTCGGCCCGTTGTTGCGCACCGTCCTGAGCTCGGCGGCGACGAGCAGGCTGAGACCGCCGAAGCCGAAATTCATGGCCAGCACGCGCCAGGTGAGATCCGGCTGCATGAACATGAACCACGCGAAGGCGGCGAGCCCGCCGCCGGTCATGATGCCGATGCCGATATAGGGCACGCGCCTGCCGTAGCGCGCGACGATCGCACCGGAAAGGCAGCAGGCGGCGATCGTGAAGCATATGTTGGAGATCAGCTTGGTCGCCACGATGCAGACCGGAAGCTTGAAATATTGCAGCAGG
>NZ_SRTP01000303.1:0-305 GCF_004791945.1 Mesorhizobium sp. M3A.F.Ca.ET.175.01.1.1
CGGCCGAGACCCGCTGCTTCTTGTCGAGGTCGTCGGAAACGCCGACATCGCCCTTGCCCGAGAAATGGTCATAGGCATCGGGATGCTCGAACACCGTCTTGATGCCGGTGAAGAATTTCGACGTCGGCCCGAGCACGCCAGGCTTCTCGAACATGACGCCGGCATTGTAGTTGAGCGCCGAAATGCTGTTGCTGCCGATGCCGCTGATCGAACCGTCGATGCGCAGCTTCTCGGCCTGGCCGAACAGGTTGCGGTGTCCCCAGTAGCCTTCGAGCCCAAGCCCTTCCGTGTTCGAGAGGGTGCCG
>NZ_SRTP01000304.1:0-305 GCF_004791945.1 Mesorhizobium sp. M3A.F.Ca.ET.175.01.1.1
GTTCCGCATATCTGTGCGCGTATCTGGGTCTGCTCGCTTGGAAAGGGGATACTCTCGGTACAGATACGCACTTTACGCTCGTGCGCGCCGTCGAACGGGACGACGACCAGAACCGGACGCGACGCCTGGCCGGCCAGAAGGAAGACGCTCGGCGTGATCCTGGCATCGATCGGCTGGAAACCCTGGTCATATACGTGGACCTCGCGCCGGATGCGCGGGTGGTACGGATTGCCCGGGAAGACCCGGACGGCAAAGGCATCCGTGGAGGGGCGAACCTCGCCCCGCATCAGCGTCATCGACTGGGC
>NZ_SRTP01000305.1:0-304 GCF_004791945.1 Mesorhizobium sp. M3A.F.Ca.ET.175.01.1.1
AAATCGCTTTCCTAAATGTGCGGAACCAATCCGCTCGACCGAAGTTCCCGACCATTGGGGAAAATCCTATGGCAGAGAGCAAGCAAGAGCGCGGCGAACGCGTACAGGCAGAGAAGCAATTTCGTGTGCGGTTCCTAGTGCGCGAAACGAGCATCACGGAGGCGCAGGCGCGCGACCTTGTCGAGATGATTGGCATTGATGCGAACTCGCTCCTTCGCGAGGCGCGTCTTCTGGCGAGGAAGCAGACCTAGTCCTCTGCATAGAGAATTGACGGTTTGGACAGGACGTAGGGTTGGCATGCTAC
>NZ_SRTP01000306.1:0-304 GCF_004791945.1 Mesorhizobium sp. M3A.F.Ca.ET.175.01.1.1
TTGCCCACTTCGACACACGCATCAAGGCGCTCGACAGCCGGATCGCCGACCTCCTTGGTCAAGCCGAGGCCACCGCCCGCGATCACGCGCTGATGGTCTCCGTGCCCGGTGCCTCCAAGGGCGGCGCGCTCTCTTTGCTGGCGCTCCTGCCCGAGCTCGGCCAGCGCTCACCCAAGGCGATCGCCGCGCTCGTCGGCCTCGCCCCGTTCGACAACAAGAGCGGCAAGCTCGCACGCAAAAGCCAGATCCAGGGCGGCCGATCGCGTGTGCGCCGTGCCCTCTACATGGCGGCACTTAGTGCCAT
>NZ_SRTP01000030.1:0-9739 GCF_004791945.1 Mesorhizobium sp. M3A.F.Ca.ET.175.01.1.1
TGGTTCGTGTCAAGGCTCCTGATAATTGACCACGCCTGTGCCAAGGCCTTTGAGGTTTTCACCGTTCAAAACAACGGCACACGTCACGAGGCAATCCGTGATAGTGGAAAAGATGTAATTAACCGGCTTCTGCAGAAGGCCATGCCAACAAGGCAACGCACGCGGTCACCCGCTTCCTTGCCGGACGACTGGACTCCCGACGTGTCCATCGAGGAGTACGTGAGCAGAATTGGCGAGATCCAGTCTCGCATCGCTCGGGGCGAATTGCAGCAGGCAATACTATCAATCGGTCTATCCAGGAAGAGCACGGCAGATGCCAACGCGGTGTTCGAGGTCTTACGCCGTCGTAACGCCTCTCCACATGTCTTTCTGGTCCGCACGGAGCAGAGCACTTTGGTCGGGGCATCGCCAGCGATGCATCTCCGCAAAAACGGAAAGGTCCTCACCGTTGAAACGGACGCCGGCACTCGCCGCGTCGGTGACACCGAGGAAGCCACGCGGGTGATCATGGAAGAATTGCTCCACTCACCTAAGGACCTGGCGGAGCAGCGGATGATCGTTGACGAAACCATTGTCGGCCTTAAATTGATCGCCGCCGGCGGTGAGGTCAGTGTGCCGATCGACTTGGAAGTACGCCGGCTCGGCAACGTTATGCACCTGTTCACTGTTCTGCAGGCTCAGATCAAAGACGAACTAAGTCCGGTCCAGGCAGTGCTTTCCTGCTTTCCTCCCTCGGCTGTAACCGGCGCGCCGAGGCGAAATGCGATGCAGGTGATCAAGGACGTGGAACGTCGGTCACGAGGACCCTATGGTGGCGTCCTAGGCCTAATCGGCTTCGATGAATCCGTAGACACCGCGATCATATTGCGCTCGGCATGGACCGAAGGCGACCAGATCGCGATGCGATGTGGCGGCGGCATCACCGATGCGTCTGTGCCCGCCGATGAGTACGCTGAATGCATGAACAAGGCTCGCGCCATGATCGAGTGTGTGCGCGAAGCTGAGACGCTTTAGGAGGGATATATGGCGCACGCTGTAGCCGAAATCTCGCCAATTCGGTCGAGTATTGACCTAGCTGTTTACTTCCATAACGTCGATAAATACTATGGAACGTTCAAAGTCTTACAAGGCGTTTGTCTTGAGGTTCGCGCGGGCGAAAAAGTTGTGGTCTGTGGCCCCTCCGGTTCAGGCAAGTCAACGCTCATCCGTTGCATAAATGGCCTCGAAGATCACCACGACGGACGGATCGTTGTAAACGGGACCGAGCTGACGAGCGCTTCGAAGGACCAAATCCGGCGCACGGTAGGCATGGTGTTCCAACAGTTCAACTTGTTTCCCCACCTTACGGTCATTGAGAACTGCACGCTCTCGCCGATCTGGACTCTCAATCTGGCGAAGAAGGAGGCCGAGGAGCAAGCCTTACACTACCTTGAGCGGGTTCGGGTAGCCGATCAGGCACGCAAGTATCCCAGCCAGCTATCAGGCGGTCAGCAACAGCGCGTTGCCATCGCCCGGGCACTTTGCATGGAACCGCAGGTTCTCCTATTTGACGAACCCACCTCCGCCCTCGACCCCGAGATGGTCAACGAAGTCCTCCAGACCATGCAAACGCTGGCATCGGAAGGAAGGACGATGGTCTGCGTGACACATGAAATGGGGTTTGCTCGTTCGGTCGCAGACAAGATCATATTCATGGATCGGGGCGTCATCGTGCAGGAAGCCGCACCTCACGACTTCTTCAACAATTCGACAAACGAACGGATCAAGAATTTTCTTGGTCAACTCGCGCACTAAGGCCTGTTGAGATTCATCGTGAGTTTATGACGGCGGCTGCGAGATGAATGATTGCGTTGAAGCTCTGGTCGGTTTTGTCAGCTCGCATGGCGATACGCTTGAACTCCTTGAGTTTGCAGAAGAAGTTCTCGATGAGATGGCGCCATTTGTAGAGTTCGAGATCGAGAGGCAGCGGCAAGGCGCGCCTCGGATGCTGCGAGATGACGATCTTGGCGCTGCGTTCGTTCAGATCGGCAATGATGGTGTTGCTGTCGAAGGCCTTGTCGGCGATCAGCCCGCCGAAGGCGATGCCGTCGATGAGCGGGGCGACGCCCACCGTATCGAAGCGATGTCCTGGCAGGAGAACGAAGCGCACGAGATTGCCGAGCGCATCGGTGAGCGCAAGAATCTTGGTGGTCATGCCGCCCTTGGAGCGGCCTATGGCCTGGCTTTGAGTCCCCCTTTTGCGCCCTGGCCGTGGCGGTGGACCTTGACGATGGTTGCGTCGACCATGGCGAACTCCATGTGCGGCTGGTCCGAACAGGCCTCGAAAAGCCGAACGAAAACATCGGCTTTGACCCAATCGCGGTACCGTTTGAAGGCGGTATTCCAACCTCCGAAAAAGGCTGGAAGGTCACCCCACGGGCTTCCCGTGCGCACGATCCAAAGCACGGCCTCGATGAAGCGGCGGTTATCGCTGCCAGTTCGACCAGGGTCGATTGGCTTACCCAGGCAAAGCGGTTCCATCTTCGCCCATTGGGCGTCAGTCAGCACAAATCGTTCCATCCAAAGCTTGAATCACAAACAAGCCAAAAGTGGAATCCTGAATCTCAACAGGCCTTAGACTGTTGTCACAACAATGAAAATAAAGATCGATGGCAGGACGCGGCTCTACTTCATCCTGGGCGATCCAATTGCGCAGGTAAAGTCGCCATCCGGCATGTCCGCCGCCTTCCAACGGGAGGGGATCCATGCCGCAATGCTCCCAGCCCAAATAGCCAGCACTCACCTCCTCCCATTTCTTGGAGCGGTGGACCATCTAAACAACTGCGACGGCCTGGTGATCACGGTTCCGCACAAGTTCGCGTGCTTTGAACACTGCTCGACGGTCTCCCAGCGAGCCTCAGTTTTGGGCGCGGTGAACGTCATGAGGAGGATCGACGGGGGCGGCTGGCACGGAGACATGCTTGACGGCTTGGGGTTCGTGAACGCCGCAGAGGCCAGAGGCCTCTCGCTCGCGGGCAAGCAGGCACTTTTGATTGGGGCAGGGGGCGCAGGATCGGCCATAGCCTTTTCACTCCTGCAGTCTAGAGTCGCGGGTGTTGCCGTTCACGACCTCGATGTCTCGCGGCGCGATGCACTGATTGAAAAGCTCCGCCATCTCGGAAATGTTCGCGCGGGCTCATGGAGCCCGGCGGGCTACGATGTGATCGCCAATGCGACACCGGCCGGAATGAGCGGTCATGACTACTACCCGGTCGATGTGAACGAGCTTAGTGAGCGCATGTTCGTCGGCTGTGTCGTAACCAAGCCCGAGATTACGCCGCTCATCGCTGCGGCGCGCCAGGCTGGGTGCACCACTGCCACGGGCGTGGACATGTATCGAGCGCTGGAAGGCCTTATGGTCGACTTCTTTAGCGACCGCTCCGAACGCTAACACTCCCTGCGCCGGACTTCGCCTACGTCACTACTCAGGCATGCTGATTTGCGCCTTGAAGTCCGCCACGACTTCTTCAAGCACTTGACGAAAGGCGGTAAGGGCGGGTCGGGCGGAGCGCGTCTTGCGAATAGCCGTACGCCTCCGGCGAGGGCCGCCCTGCGCGAGCATGGCACGGTAGCGAAGCTGCGCTCTTAAGGTCGTCCTTACGAGCGTAGTTAGCAGCACAGCATGAGCCATGTGACGTTATTGACCGGGCCGGAGCGGCGGCGGCGTTGGAGTGAAGAGGATCAGTGCCGGATACTGGCCGCGGCATTCGCGCCCGGGGCCACGGTAGCGGCGGTGGCGCGTCAGTACGATGTCGCGACCAGCCTGATCTATAAGTGGCGCCGCACGGTGAGAGCCCGCGAGACGGGCTTTGCCGAATTTGTCGTGGTTCCCGATAAGCCTGTCGCCGCTTCGGTGCCGGCGGCGGCCCCAGCGGTGATCGAGCTGGAGATCGCCGGCAAGGTGCGGCTGCGGATTCCCCTGACCACGCCACCGGCACTGGCGGCGGCGATGGTGAAGGCGCTGGGCGTTTCATGATCCCGGTTCCGAGCCAGGTGCGTATCTGGTTGGCAGTCGGCCAGACCGATATGCGTCGCGGAATGCAGGGCCTCGCTCTGCAGGTTCAGGAGACGTTGGGCCGGGATCCGCATTTATGCGTCGGGCGAGATTATGTGGCGGAGCCTTCCTTGTGCCAGCCTGGGCCTGCCCAGTCCGGATTTTTCCGCCACATAATATTTAGATGCTGTTCAGCAGTTGCAGAACGGAGTCATTTGCTCGGAAACGCACGCCGTGATTGCCGGTGACGCCCGCCTTCTCGAGTCCATTGCGCATCATCTCGACATCCGCTGCGGCATAGCGGTGGGTCGTGGCGACCTGTGCGTGCCCGAGCCAGGCTTGGATCGTCAAAAGGTCCACGCCGGACTGGAGAAGCTTCATGGCGAGGGAGTGCCGGAAGATGTGCGGCGATATGGGCTTGTCGGCCAAGGCCGGCCTGGTAGGCACGGCCTCTGTGGCCGCACGCCGCACGATATGGGTCGCTCCGAAACGAGTCAGGCGTTCGTTGCGGGCCCGACGAATATCGGTCGCGGCTCGTGATGGGCGATCCCGCGCTCGCTCAACAAGGATGTCAGCGCCCGCGCCAGGTCCTTAGCAATGGGGACGACGCGGTCTCTGCGCCCTTTGCCGCGCAGCAGCACTTGTGGGTGCGGCCGTTCCAACCGAAGGTCGTTTGCGTTGACGCCGGTGGCTTTGGAGACCCGGGCGCCGGTCCGCGCCAGAAACAGTAGAAACGTTCGGTCGCGCCGCCCACGGGACGTCCTCTGATCGGGGGCCGCAATAAGGGCGTCCACTTCGGCCTTCGTGAGGTGGTGCGTCACCTCAATGTGAGCCCGTTTTATGGGAATCGTCAGCACGCGTTGGGCGACACCGAAGGACGCCGGGTCAGCAGCTGCTACGTGATGGAAGAAGGATCGGATGGCCGCTAGTCGGGCGTTGCGCGTGGCGATGACGTTCTTGCGCTTCTCCTCGAGCTCGTCGAGGAAGGCGAGAACGAGGTCTCGATCGAGGTCTTCGAGCGCCAATGCGGCCGGCTTCTTCGCCAATCGGGTGGCGGCAAAGATGATCAGCATGCGCAAGGCATCGCGATAGCTGGCCACGGTCGCGGGAGTCGCATTGCGTTGTTTGGTCAAGCGCCGGCGAAAGTAGGACTCCAGGAGCGGCGCCAGCAGCAGGTGTTCGCTCATGCTGCACCTCCGTCGAGGAAGGCGCGCTCCGCCGCAATGGCGAGAAGATCTGCCGAACCGGTGAGATAGTAGGCTGTGTCGCTGTAGCTGGCGTGACCGAGATATGTGGCGAGCAACGGGAGCAACGCCTGAACGTCTGCGCGCTGCTGATGCCAGAGGCCGAGACGGGTCACGGCGAACCGGTGCCTAAGATCGTGTGGCCTTAATGGCTTGCCGCCATCGAGACCAGCAAGCTTGCGGGCCTCGGCAAAGCCGTTTTGCAGGCCCGTCGCCGAGAGGCGATTGCCACGAGAGCTGAGGAAAAAGGCCTGGTCCTTGGGCATGGGAAAAGCGGCATCCCGCTCATGGACGTAGCGACGAAGGGCAGCCTGGGTCGTCGTGTGAACTGGAACGAGACGGTCCTTGCGGAACTTCGTCTTCCGAATGAGGAGAACCCCGTTGGCCAGATCAACGTCGGAACGATCAAGTCTGACCACTTCGCCTGATCGCAGCCCCGAGCTCGCCAATAATCCGATCAGCGTGGCCATTGTCCGCCCCTTGAGAAGGATTCCCGGCGAGATGCGGCGGCATGCGTCGATGAGTGATGCCAACTCGGCCTCGCTGAGGATTCGCGGAGGCGGAATCGCTCTGGATCTGGGGAAAGCTCTGCGCTCCAAGGCTTCGGTTCGCGCGTCATAGACGGCGAGATACTCGTAAAACCGGCGCAGCACGCCGTGACGAGTGACACGGCTGTTGGCGGCGCCGCTGAACGACAGGGCGAAATCCAGCGCCAACGTTCGAGTGGCGGGCCCATCGAACTGAGCGCGCTCAACGTACCTCACGAAAGCCCGCAATGTGCCGGCTTGCTTGCTGAAGGCATAGCCGAGGGAGTGGCGCAGCTCGATGTAACGCTCAGCCTTCTCGCCGAGGACCCGGGCGAAGGCGGTCATGCCACGCCTCCCGGAAAGGGAAGTGCGACCTCGGCGAGCTGCGAGGTCGCGACCTTTACGTACAGCGCCGTTGTGTTGATGCTGCGGTGTCCCAGGAGATCGGCGACTTCGTTGATCGGCCTTCGCTGTTCGACAAGTTGGCTGGCTAAGCTGTGGCGCAGGAGATGCGCACCTCCGGCAGACTCGATCCCACTATGCCGCAACCGCCGCTGTACGATCCTCGAAACAGGCGACGCGCACTTGAACGGCCCTACAGGCGGCGTGAAAGACAGGAATAGGGACGGACTATACACCTTCGGCCGAGCGCGCAGGATGTAGTCGGCGAGCGCGGCGCCGGCTTCCTCGATGAGCGGGGCCACCCGATCACGCTTGCCCTTGGTGTGCCGGACAAAAACCTCGCCAGTTCGCCAGTGGATATCGTGCAGCTGAAGGGCGCGCAGCTCACCGTTGCGAATGCCGTGGTGGCGAGCAGCAGCAGGACGGCTCGATCGCGGACGTCAACCGGTGCCGTTGCGCCGATCATATCAATTGCACGCCGAACGTCATCCCATGCAAGGCGCGGCGGTAGATGAGCCAAACGCCAGTGGGGCGTCCTGGGGACGACGCGCGCGAGATCCTGGTCGTGGTGGCCAGCCCAATACAAAAACCGAAGAAATGTCCGGATGTGAGAAGTTGCTGCGGTGCGGGTACCGGAGGTCGCCGATAGTGACAACCGATGTTCGACAGCGGCAAGGACATGCTCAGCCGTCAACGCGTCGAGGTCTTGGCCGGAATGGTGGTGATGGAACCAATCCAGAAAGCGGCGGCTGCCCAGGAGAACGCCTTCGCGGGACTTTGACTCCAGTCCGCACACCCTGCTCAGATAGTCCGAAAAGGAGGTCAGAAGCGGAACATCCGGATCATTATCTACACTGGGAACAGAAGCAAGGAAGCGTTCTGGAGCCACTCGCCGTGCATGTCCCAGCGCCGATGCTGCCCCAATGCGAGGAGTATCCGTAGTAAACGTGCACAAATAGCTGTCGATGACATCTTGAGAGATAGGCATCGGACCACAGCGCGTTGCGGCAAACTGGCTAAAGCGCGCAATCCGGCTCAGGTAAATCTTGGCGGACGCTCGCTTGTAACCAAGGGTGAAAAAATGCTCCGCGAGGCGATCCATCTCGCCACCGAGTGCACCGCTACGCAGGCGCTTGAGCACCCCACAATAGAAAAAATAGAACTCGAGCATTCTGCCCCTCCGGCGTTGTGGCACAGGGGAATCCCGCGCCATGAGAGAGGCATGAATATTATGTGGCGGAGGCAAGCTGGGTTTGGCCGGCCCGAAAGGGGTCAGGGCGGCTCCGCCACATAATCTCGCCCGACGCATAAATGTGGTTGGACTAACCCGCTCCGCGATCGCGGAGTGGCAAGGACGGTGTGTGCCGACGGCGTAGTCTTGATGGCGTCGTCGCTCGCGCTGGTCATGTGTCCACAACAAGCTCCGACTGCGTCAGCATGGAGTGGCTGCTTGCAGGCCATTCCATCGGACAAAGGAGCTTGTCATGACCCAACTTCGCCAGCGCATGAGCGAGGACATGCAGGTGCGCAACCTCGCGCTCAACACCCAGCGCTCATATCTACAACAGGTGTCGCTGTTCGCCCGCCACTTCGGCAAGTCGCCGGACCTGCTCGGACGCGAGGACATTCGGACCTACCGGGTTCACCTGACCAACGAGAAGAAGCTGGCGCCTGGCTCGATCCACACCGCCATCGCGGCGCTGCGCTTTCTCTACAGTTTGACGCTCGAAAGGGACTGGGCGCCTGAAGAGGTCCTGCCGCTCCCCGAGAAGCCGCAGAAGCTGCCGATCATCCTCAGCCCCGAGGAAGTTCAGCGGTTCCTCGGCTGCGTCCTCGACGTCAAACACAACGCCGTCCTTACCACTTGCTACGCCGCCGGCTTGCGCATCTCGGAGGCGGTCCAGCTGAAGATCACGGACATCGACAGCCCAGCGGATGGTCGTCCGCGTCGAGCAGGGTAAAGGCCAGAAGGATCGCTACGTGATGCTGTCGCCCAAGCTCTTGGAGATCCTGCGCACCTACTGGAAGGTGCGCCGCCCAGAGGCGTGGCTTTTCCCCGGCGATCGTGCTGGCCAGCCGATCACCAGGGATGCGGTGGGACAAGCCTGCGCGAAAGCGCGAGACCTCTCCGGCTTGTCCAAACCGGTCACGCCCCACAGTTTGCGGTACGCCTTCGCCGTCCATCTGTGGGAGGCTGGCACCGATGTGCGTACCATTCAACTCCTGCTCGGTCACCGCAGCCTCGCGACCACCGCCCATTACCTGCGGATTGCCACCAACAAGGTCTGCGCCACGTCGAGCCCCTTCGAGCTCTTGCCGCGTCCGGCGCCCATCCGGCCGCCACCCGCCGAACCGCAATACTTCTGAGCGCGCGACGATGGCCCGCTCGGGGCCGGAAGTGGCGGATATCTTCCGCCGCTACGGCGAATCCTATCGCGAGCAGCATGACGCGTCGCTGTCGACCGCCCAGCGCCGCGTCATGACGGCGATCGAACTGTGCCGGACCGCCGCGCTCGGCGGGCACGTCGAAGCATGTGATCAATGCGGCCACCGGCGCGTCGCCTTCAACAGCTGCCGCGACCGGCATTGTCCCCGCTGCCAATCTCTGGCCCGCGCGCAATGGCTGGAGGATCGTCGCGCCGAGCTTCTCGACACACAATACTTTCACGTCGTCTTCACGCTGCCGGAGCGCATTGCCGCCATCGCCTATCAGAACAAGGCACTCGTCTACAGCCTGCTCTTCCGCGCCACCGCCGAGACCATTCGCATCATCGCCGCCGATCCCAAGCACCTGGGCGCCGAGATCGGCTTCTTCGCCGTGTTGCACACCTGGGGCCAGAACCTGCTCCATCATCCGCATCTGCATTGCGTCGTCCCAGGCGGCGGCCTTTCTGCCGACGGCGATCGATGGGTCGCCTGCAAGCCCGGCTTCTTCTTGCCCGTCCGGGTGCTCTCGCGGCTGTTCCGACGATTGTTCCTGGAGCATCTTGCGAAAGCATTCGACGCCGGCCAGTTGCAGTTCTTCTCTGACTTGCGAGCCTTGAGCGAGCGCGAGGCCTTCCGGCGCTATTTGGCGCCGCTACGAAAGGCCGAGTGGGTCATCTATGCCAAGCCGCCATTCGCCGGATCCGAACAGGTCCTCGACTACGTCGGCCGCTATACCCACCGCGTCGCCATTTCCAACAATCGCCTCGTCGCCATCGAGGACGGCAAAGTCGCCTTTCGCTGGAAGGACTATCGGCATGGCAGTCGCCAGAAGGTCATGACCGTCGCGGCCGATGAGTTCATTCGTCGCTTCCTGCTACATGTCCTGCCCGGCGGCTTCCATCGCATCCGCTATTACGGCTTCCTCGGCAATCGCTATCGCGCGCAAAAGCTCGCCTGCTGTCGTGACCTGCTAGCTAGGTGTGAGCTTTCGGGAGGTTGTCCATTCGGACCGGACCGAGGAGACTGGAGTTACCACGCTTCAGCATCCATCGGAGGATCCGAATGAACATCCATAAGAATGCCCGTCTCACACCGCTGCGTCGAGA
>NZ_SRTP01000307.1:0-303 GCF_004791945.1 Mesorhizobium sp. M3A.F.Ca.ET.175.01.1.1
GCGATAGCTGCACTGCAACGACCGGGCCAAGGGAACGATTTCCCTCAGCACGGCCAGGAACCCTTCTCCATCGATCGGCACGCTCTTCAGCATCCGCAGTTCGCTGGAAAATGTCTCGAGCCCAAGGAAGCGATAGCCGCGTTTCTCGAGCTCGGCGCGCAGCTTTGCAAGCGAGGGCCCCGCGCCCCAGAACTCGAAGCGTGTCGGCCTCACGCGGGCATGCGGGGCGATTTCCAGACCGAGATCGCCGATCGCCTCGGTGGGAAGAATGAGCGGCGCCACGGCGGCAAGCGAATGCTCCTC
>NZ_SRTP01000308.1:0-303 GCF_004791945.1 Mesorhizobium sp. M3A.F.Ca.ET.175.01.1.1
CCTCCTCGAGGGGATATGCGACCAGGCCCGGGTAGCCGGGGTGCGCCTGGCTGGTGTAGATCGGGCCGGGGTGCTTGCGCATCCATTCCAGCATCCGGGCGATGTTGCTGTCCGGACGGGCTGCGGCGCGGACCTCCTGGACGCGGACGTCATCCATATGGAAGACGCGGTCGCACTGCACGACGCCGGCGACACCGTTGATGCCCCAGACCTCGTCGCAGAAAGCGTGACGGCCGCCCAGCCGCTTCACGATGTCGACATAGGCCTCGAGCGAGGGACCGAGGCCGAGAATGCAGACGTGCG
>NZ_SRTP01000309.1:0-303 GCF_004791945.1 Mesorhizobium sp. M3A.F.Ca.ET.175.01.1.1
GCCGAGTGGGATGACCCCTCATTTCAGCCGAAGGAATTCCACGCCAGGCTGCAGGCGGCCGGCCTGCGGGCGGCCTATCCGTTCCAGAAGCGCCTGTGGCGGCTGTTCGACGAGCGTTCCCGTGTCGGCCTGCAATGGTGCGCGGCGCCTTCCGAATTGCCGCCATGGGACGGCTCCGCGCCCTTGCGCCAGCATCTGCACTGGATGCTGGAAGACACCGGCATGCGGCTGGCGCATGCCGCGACCCTCGGTCTCGACAAGCGCGGCGTCATCTTGTTTGGCCGTGGCGGGGCGGGAAAATCC
>NZ_SRTP01000310.1:0-303 GCF_004791945.1 Mesorhizobium sp. M3A.F.Ca.ET.175.01.1.1
TGTTGTTGGCTTGCGCCGATGCCGTCGCCCAACGAACGTTGCCGGGCTCATAACCCTTGTCGTTGTCGCGCCTATCCATGGTGTGGCCAGAGCTAGGAGCTGGCCCGACATCGTCGAGGAAAGCTTCGAAGCTGGCGTGCCAACGGTCGCAAACTCGGATCCCGCGTCCGCCATATTCGGGATAGCTCCTCTGCGACGGCAATTCGCATCGCGCGATCATAGAGGCCCAAGCTCGATATTCTTTCGTATGGCAACCGCGTGCGGCGTGGCCATGTTTATGGTTTACGCAGGCCTCGCCCTTGA
>NZ_SRTP01000311.1:0-303 GCF_004791945.1 Mesorhizobium sp. M3A.F.Ca.ET.175.01.1.1
TTCAGCGGCGCCGCGATCAGGATCGCCCCTTTCGGCGGCAGCTGGTCGAGATTGCAGAGGCTCGCCAGACCATAGCGGTTGGCCTTGTGCATCAGCGTGTGCGCCGGGAACGGCGGCTCCATGCCGCCGGCCTTGCCGGCATCGGTGCCGATCGTCTCGGAGCCCCAGCCCTTGATGTCCTTGCTGATCAGGAACTGGATAGCTTCGGCCGTCGGTCCGGGCGTGTGCGGGCCGGTCTCGTTGGCGTTGAGGAATTCGGCCTCCGAGCCGTTGCGCTTGTACCAGTCGGTGCGCATCACCACC
>NZ_SRTP01000312.1:0-303 GCF_004791945.1 Mesorhizobium sp. M3A.F.Ca.ET.175.01.1.1
GGCCGACGCCGACATATTCGCCGTAGCGCCAGTAGGTCAAATTGTGCCGGCTTTCCGCGCCAGGCCTGGCGTGGTTGGAAATCTCATAGGCCGGCAGCCCATGCGCCGCCGTCACCTCCTGTGTCAGCGCATAGAGGTCGGCGGCATGGTCGTTGTCGGGCAGGGTGAATTTCTTCGCCGCGTAAAGCGCGTGGAAGGGCGTGCCCTCCTCGATGGTGAGCTGGTAGAGCGAAAGATGGTCGACGGCATAGCCGATCGCCTGTTCCAGCTCCGCGCCCCATGCTTCCGGCGTCTGGCCGGGCC
>NZ_SRTP01000313.1:0-303 GCF_004791945.1 Mesorhizobium sp. M3A.F.Ca.ET.175.01.1.1
GCCGAGGAGGGCAGGTCGCGGCGCCGGCGCGCCCAGTCAGGATCGATGTAGAAGGCGAGGAACAGGCCGGGCCTGCCGTCATGCGACAGCGCGTGGCTGTGCGGCTGGAACGAATTGATGCCGGCTGCCGTGCACGGTCCAAGCCGCACCGTCTCGCGGCCGATGGTCATTTCGCCGGCCGTGCCTTCCAGCCAGATGATGAGATGCGCCTCGCCATGGGCATGGGTGACGAAGTCGTTGGCGACATTCAGCACAGAGACATGTCCGAACCGGCCCCAATAGAGCCTGATCGCGTCCGTCATG
>NZ_SRTP01000314.1:0-302 GCF_004791945.1 Mesorhizobium sp. M3A.F.Ca.ET.175.01.1.1
CGCCGCGACGCTCAGCGTCTCCGTAGCCTGGCTGCCGGAGAGCGCGCGGCGGCCGGGGAATTTCTCGACGTCCCAGAAATCGGCCCAGGTTTTTGGTCCCTTGTCGCCGAAAACATCGGTTCGATAGATCAGCACGACGGAGGTGTAGGAGACGCCGACCCAGTCGTCATGGACGAGCTTCGGGTTGATGCCGCTCTTGTCGATGAGGCTGTAGTCGAGCTTCTCGAACAGGCCCTCTTTCGAGCCCCGCGCGCATTCGTCGGCGCCAAGCTCGGTAATGTCCCATTTGACGGCGTTGCCGG
>NZ_SRTP01000315.1:0-302 GCF_004791945.1 Mesorhizobium sp. M3A.F.Ca.ET.175.01.1.1
ATCAACTTTCCTAACCTAGCAATATTCTCAACGGAAGTAGCTGCTGGCGAGGTAGGTATCATTGCACCTGCTTCCCTTGGAGCAGGCGTAGCTTTGAAAGCACCAAGCATGGCGTCGCAGCTCTCCAACGCAGACTCAGCCCTGGTAGCGCTGCGCTCGGCCAAGTTTTTCTGAAACCCGCAAGGGGGATCAATCCAGCACCAGTTCTCGGCTGAAGTCGGCATTCAATCCGTCGTGCTGTCGAAGGAAACCCTGCAGCGATGGCCGGCGGGGAGCTTTTGTCCGGTATTGGAAAGCTCCAC
>NZ_SRTP01000316.1:0-302 GCF_004791945.1 Mesorhizobium sp. M3A.F.Ca.ET.175.01.1.1
CTTGGCGAAGTTCTGGAACAGCTGCGCATAGCCCGGGATGTCGGAATAGCGCAGCGTCGTCAGCGTCATGTCGAAGCCGCTGGCAAGGCCGGCCGCCTCCATCAGCTGCTTGGCCTTGGCGATATCTTGCGTGCGCTGTGCCAGCGACTTGTCGGTGACCGGGAAGGCCGGCGCGAACGGGCTGTCATTGCCGGTCGCCGCCATGCCGCGGCAGAGACCGCCGACCAGTTGCGAACGGTCGATGCACGAGGCCAGCGCCTGGCGCACGCGCTTGTCGGTGAAGGGCGCTATGTCGCAACGCA
>NZ_SRTP01000031.1:0-9151 GCF_004791945.1 Mesorhizobium sp. M3A.F.Ca.ET.175.01.1.1
GCGCGATGAACTGCTCAACGAGACGCTGTTCACCTCGCTGGCTCAGGCGCGCGTAGCCATCGCCCTGTGGCACGCCGACTACAACACCGCGCGGCCGCACTCCCAAATCGCCTGGCAGACCCCGGCCGAGTTCGCCAGCACCTTCAATCCGCGACGGTCGCTCGCGCTGCGCTATGCCAAAGGCTCCGCGCCAGCGCCCGTCGCTTCACCCGCCCAGCAGGGCACAACCCACGCCGCGATGCGTGTCCAAAACCCGACAGCGGCAGAAAACATGTCAGGTTCAAGACAACGCCGTGTTGGTGCCCGTACGTTTTTCTTAGCACAACCATACACTTAATGCGGGCTAGGCGTCGCTGGCACGGCCTTTGCTGATTGAGATGCGGCAACAGTGGGTGAGGGCGGACCGCATGCGAATGCGCCTAGTCGAGTGATGGTCTCCCTAACCGGTGTGTTGCTTTTTTGAGAGAAGAACCAGCACGCGCATACGGTGTCGATGATGCGGATGAAATCCTCGGCGCCTGCGATGGCGGTAACGACGACTTCGATGGTGAGCTCAATCGCATGATCATGGTCATCGACCATGCCGGCCGATGCATTGGTTGCGGAGCCTGCGGGCGCGTCTGCCCTAAGAACTGCCAGACCCATGTCGCGGCCGACCAGATCGGAGCATGAGCAGCATGTTTGACGAGACAGAACCAGGAGATCGGAGTTGCCCTTCATGATCTTTTGCCGGCTCAGTTCCGGTTCTTTGCGGCAACGCTAGCCCAACATACAGCGATGCTCGTCGATCTCGGGACGGAACTTGTGGAGGAAGACGTGGTATTGCTCGAGGACTACGCATACCCGCGTTATGGCGTTCCATCGGAGGAAACCAAGACGGCGGTCCGTCTGTGCGCGCGGCTCGAGGGCATGATTACCGATCCCGTTTACGAGGGCAAATCGATGCAAGGGATGATCGATCTCGTCCAAAGGGGCTTCTTTCCACAGGGATCGAGGGTCCTCTACGCACATCTCGGCGATCAACGGGTACGGCTACACCTTTCGCAACGGTTGACGTCGACAGATTGCAACATCCCTGCCGTGCCGACGAGCGAGGTGTACAATGACGCAAGCGCGACGGAAGGTTGAGAAGCCATTTAGTCTCTCAGTTAGAGAAAAGGAGTGCATTAGCTGGGTGGCGAGAGGAAAATCTTCGTGGGAGATAGGAAAAATCCTAAATATATCATATAATACTGTCAATTTCCATATAAAAAATGGGATGCGGAAACTGGATTGTGGCAGCAGAACGGTCGCTGCTATAAAGGCAATCAACATGGGAATCATAGAATTGTAAGGAGATCTCTTACTTCGATAAAAGGCAGACTCACAATCAGAGTTTAACGCTGGCAAGAACTGTGCATTCTTTACGGCGCCAGACCTTGAGTTGCACCCTCGGTGCGTGGCTGCACTAGTCGGACAAGATCGGGAGTGACTGCTAGCCCGTTTTTCTCACCGCATCTGGCGCTAGGCGGTGTTTTGGCCTGGCCAGGAGCCGGTATCGTGCTCCGATCCCGAAGACGATGCGCAATCGCCGCGTGTGTGCGGCGATTTGAGCTTGTGCAATGTACCTCTTTTGTTGGCGGGAAGGGTTCGGGTCCTGCGGCGCCATCTGGCCGCGGCGCGTATTCGGGCGTGTGCCAGGGCGAATTCGTCGGCATAGGGACACGCCGAAGCCATCGCGACCTTGATGCGCCGTACCGAGACGCGGACCCGCGCACCGATTTTCAGTAGCTTCAACTCGATCGTGCCGCAGGTGGGCTCGGCGAGCCGGGTGTGGGCGAGGCCGAGGCGGCGCAAGGCGCAAATGAGAACGTAGACAAACGAGGCAAACCAAAGCCGCAACGATTGGCGCGCAGGTATGGGCGCTGGTGCGATCGGGTAGACGGATAGCGCCCGTGCCGCCCAGCGCTCTGGCTTGAGGACGACACGATAAAGCGCGGATTGGCACCCAGCGTCGTGCACTCGGCCTGAGCCACAGCCCTTCTTTCGTCAACCACAGGAAAGTCGCCAAAGACGCGTGCGACCTGTGACCTGCCACGGGTAATTTCCTCCATCTGAGATTAGAGTCCGGCCTCGATTGAAGGACGGACTGATGAAGAGAAGGCGGTTTACAGAAGCAGATCATCACGGTTCTGCGTGAGCATGAGGCGGGAGCAAAGGCGGGCGACCTGGCGCGCAAGCATGGGATCTCCGAGGCGACGCTGTATAACTGGAAGGCGAAGTATGGCTGATGGACGTCTCCGATGCCAAACGGCTGAAAGCCTTGGAAGACGAGAACGCGAAGCTGAAGAAACTGCTCGCCGACCAGATGCTCGAAGCGTCGGCACTGCGCGAGCTTCTTTCAAAAAAATGGTAGGGCCCGCCGCCAAGCGCGAAGCCGTCGCGCATCTGCAGGCCGTCATGGGCGTGTCGGAGCGTCGGGCCTGTTCCTTCGTCGGTGCCGATCGCAAGATCGTCCGCTATCGGTCCCGGCGTCCGCCGGAGACGGAGCTGCGCAAGGTTACGCGACCTCGCCAACGAGCGCCGCCGCTTCGGCTATCGACGCCTGTTCATTCTGCTCCAGCGCGAGGGCGAGCCATCAGGGGTCAATCGCATCTACCGGCTCTACCGCGAGGAGGGCCCGACGGTGCGCAAGCGCCGGGCACGGCGACGAGCGGTCGGCACGCGGGCGCCGATCCTGGTTGAGGCGAAGCCGAACGCGCGCTGGTCGCTGGACTTCGTCCATGATCAGTTCGCCTGCGGGCGGCGGTTCCGGGTGCTGAACATCGTCGACGACGTGACGCGCGAATGCCTTGCCGCGATCCCGGACACGTCGATCTCCGGCCGGCGCGTTGCTCGGGAACTGACTGACCTGATCGCCTGGCGCGGCAAGCCGGACATGATCGTTTCCGACCACGGCACAGAGTTCACCTCGAACGCCATCCTCACCTGGTCGAAGGATCATCGCGTCGAATGGCACTACATCGCGCCGGGCAAGCCGATGCAAAATGGCTACGTCGAATCCTTCAACGGCCGAATGCGCGACGAGCTGTTGAACGAGAGCCTGTTCTTCGGCCTCGACCACGCCCGCAGTGCCATTGCCGAATGGAGGCAGGACTTCAACACCGCGAGGCCGCATTCCTCGCTCGGCTACCAGACCCCGGCGGCCTTCGCCGGAACCCTAGCCGCAACCGGCTCCCACGCTGCGCTCAATGAAGGCTTCGCGTCTCCGCCGGTTGCTCAAACCGCGCGATACGGCGTAACAGAAACGGTCGAGGCTCTAATCGTCACTGGATGAAAGTTCAGTGGCAGGTCACCTGACCACTTGCCTTGGACCCCGGCAGGCTTCCGCCAGGCGGGGGCGATCTTCGTTACAAGCCGCTCGTTGCGGGCGACCCCGAAGACATAGTCGACGCGGTTTTGCTCGCACCAGGCCATCAGCGCCTCGCGGGCAAGCCGGGATCGGCGCAGGATGGCGCGGACCTCGGGGCCACGACTTGCGGATTTGCCTCACGATCCGCGCAACCTCCTCGACGCTCCCTTGCTGGCGTGAATGTTGGAACGCCTGAGCTTTGCCGCCAGCAGATGCCGGCCGCAGAAGACGTAGAGCGGCAGGTGGCACTAGCCCTTGTAGCACGTTCTGGGCTGGGGACGCCGCACCCTTCGGCACCCCCTCGTCTGGTAGCTTTCTGCCGAGATGGTTCTGACCGATATCGCTGCGGACTGGACCGAGTGCGTGCCGGTCGCCAGGTTCACGTTGACTCTCTAGTTGGGTTTCAGCCTCGGCCTTGGCTGGACGATCCAACATCTCTCCAATGTGTTTGTGACGATCCTACCATTCTAGGTAGGCGCACTGGTCGAGCTTGCCGTCTATAACCCTACGAAGCCATTTTGATTCCAATTTCGATGCTATGGCGCCATCATTTGGTCGAGGAAAGACTATGCTTGAAGAGAATACCTCAAACTCCTTACTTGCCTTCGAAACCCTCGAATCGAACGTGCGAGCGTATTCTCGAACGTTTCCTGTTGTGTTCAGGAAAGCTGCGGGAGCCATTCTCGAGGACGAGAATGGCTCAGAGTTTATCGATTTTCTCTCCGGCGCGGGCGTCCTCAACTACGGTCACAATGATTCGGATTTTCTAAATGACGCAAAGAAATACCTGGAGTCAGGCGGAATTATTCATGGGTTAGACATGGCTACTTCTGCAAAAAGAGAGTTTATGGAGTATTTTGACGCCACAATATTACGTCCACGTGACATGACATACAAATTTCAGTTTCCCGGTCCTACCGGGGCCAATGCCGTGGAAGCGGCGTTAAAGCTCGCACGGAAGGCCACGGGTCGGCAAACTGTAATTTCATTCACCAACGGCTTTCATGGAGTGAGCTTGGGCGCGCTTGCGGTAACGGGTAATCGAACCCACCGGGGTGCGGCAGGATTAACGCTAGTCGGTGCAGTGTTCATGCCTTATGACGGCTATTGGGGAGCCGATCAGGACACTTCGGAATATCTGGGCAAGGTGCTTGCTGATGCAAGCAGTGGTGTCGATCTTCCTGCTGCCATCATTCTGGAAACAGTTCAAGGCGAGGGAGGCATAAATCCTGCGAGCAAGATTTGGCTGCAGTCGCTCGAGCTACTTTGCCGAAGGAACGGCGTCCTTCTGATTGTTGATGACATTCAGGCAGGTTGCGGACGAACAGGTAGTTTCTTCAGTTTCGAATTTGCCGATTTATCGCCAGATATAATTGTTTTGTCAAAGTCTCTCAGCGGCTGTGGACTGCCGCTATCCCTTTTGCTGCTCAAACCTGAAATAGACGTTTGGCAGCCCGGCGAACACAATGGAACATTCAGAGGCAACAATCTCGCGCTTGTGACTGGGGCTTCTGCGTTACGAAAATATTGGACGGATGAAAAGCTGTCTCACGGCGTTACGGAAACAGGGCGAATTCTCAACCAGCGCCTTCAGCAGATTGCTCAAAGTAGCGGCGATCCTAGCCTTTCCGTGCGCGGAAGGGGCATGATGCTCGGGCTCGATTGCAATACAGGCAAACTGGCCGAGAAAATCGTGCACAGGGCCTTTGAAGGTGGGCTGGTGGTAGAGCGATGCGGCGCGGAGGACCAGGTTGTCAAGCTTCTTCCCCCTTTGACGATCGATGGGGAGACGCTTCAACGCGGTCTCGACATATTGGACAGTTCTGTGCACGCAAGCGTCTAATCGGTCGAGGCTGTATGCATAGACAGTGGGGTGATTTTCTTTATCCGCCGCAGCGGAATCGAAGATGGACAGGATCACGCTCCGGGGTCGACCGTCCGCCCCGTTGAGCCCTTCCCAATGTTGTGCCGTGCCGATCAAGCATCTCTGACCTAACAGCTTTGCAGATTGCCGACAACGTGATTGGTGGAACATGAATGCGACGATTCTGAAATTCGGGGGCTCTTCTTTTCTGCATCCCAAGGACTACGGGCGAATTGCTGGGCATCTGGCCGACCGACTGGCGGCTGGCGAACACAAAATCGTTGCCGTGGTCAGCGCGATGTCAGGCACCACTTGCAACTTGAAAGCGGTCATGCTCGACGTCAACAAGCAAGCATCGCCATCAAATCTCGATGGGGCACTTGCGACCGGAGAGATGCTCAGTGCCTCCCTTTTGGAGGCTGCCATCAGCCGGCTGGGTATTCCAGCCATATCTTTGAACGGATATTCCCTTGGAATACGTACGAATTCGGATTTCGGTCGCGCGTCTATCAAAAGCGTGGACCCCACGCCAATCCTGGCAGCACTGCAGGAGCATCACGTCGTTGTTGCCGCGGGTGCCCAGGCAATTGATCAGTCCGGTCGGTTAACGTTTCTCGGCAGAAACAGCTCTGACCTGTCAGCTATCGCAATTGCGTCCATGTTGGGAGAGCACACTTGCGAAATCTACTCGGATGTTCCAGGCGTCTATACGGCAGACCCTTACTTGGTCGCAGGAGCACAACTGATTCCGGAGATTTCTTATCGCGCGATGCTACAGATGTCGCGACATGGTGCGAAGGTACTGCACCACAGGGCGGTGCATTACGCCGAAACGCACAACGTCACCATTGTTTGCAAATCGCTGACCAGCGACGGCGTCATCACCGGTACGATCGTGACTGGCCATGGGAACGCCCGCTCTGTGACCGTAGCTCGCGAGATCCCGGTGTTTTCGTGTGCCACCCTTGAAGAATGCGACAACCTTTGCGCGCTTCTTGCTCGACACGACATCAACGCGATCCGCGTGGAGGACGGCCACGGGGTAGTGATATGCATTGTAAGCGATATCGATTTTGCCCTTCGACTTGTCGCACTGTCGGACACTGTCCCGGTGTTCATTGGTTCAAAAAACGTGGTGACGGAACTCGATTCTTCCGTGTTGCGCGTCCACGTGGTCGGCGATTATGACCGGGCCATTGCCTTGGCACGCCAAATCCACGAACGAATGTATCCTGCAGCCGTTGGCGCACCCTCTCGGTGAGAATGGCTGGGCAGCCCTCCAGCCTATATCTGCTGCTCATTCGCACAACAATACGCCGGGAAATCCACGGTAATCCATTTGGGTCTGGATGCCTCCTCATGTTTCCATCGTTCACGCTGATGCTGGTTGCTGGTGGCGCAGCCGTTTTGCGCCGCTTTAGCCGTGATGCGGGCGCAGTTCGCCTTCATGCCAAATAGTATCGAACCTGCTAGCCGGTCAGTGCGGGCGCCCACGCCGACCGCCGCTACCATTGTGATGAAAATGTGGAGGCGCGACCCCACGATCCGGATATCGACTGGTCTGGACCTATTGAGTCACTCAAGCTGAGCATGCAATGTGCCACGCCGCGAGCTATGAGCTTTCGTCAGCAGCAGCTGCAGACTAGTAGTGATGGAAAGACGGAATTACATCTGCCGGTGATCAACCCGGCGACAGAGAAGGTATTTGGCTCGCTGGCCGGAGCTTTCGGCGTCGGCCTGGTCGAAGCGACGAAGCCTCGCTTCGGCAGAGCGAACCCGCCGGGCTTGATTGATAGCGGCGACCCTGCCGACGCCGGCCAATTCCCGACGGACCGGTCGACGAGACGGACGAGAGCGTTGCAGCTCAGAGTCTCGGACGACCGTGGCGCAGCGGATGCAGAGGCATAAAGGGCGCCGAAGCGATTGGCCAGGAATTCCGGCAACTTAATCTGCTCCTGGCAGATCAGTCCCTGCTGCGGCAGCCGGCCGTTAGCCAGCAGGTCGAGCACAGTGCAGATGCCAGCCGCCGTGGTCGCCTGGATGCGCTCGTCGGCTTGCCGTTGATCACCTGATAGTAAATTTTGTTGAAGTAGGTTTCCTGGATCAGGCGGCCCTGCTTGTGTCCGCTGACAATGACAACAGTTCACGCCCTCGCTCAGACGAAGATCGTGAAGCAGCGCCTTCATTCGGGCGGCGTGACCTGGATAGCGGATACTGCGATAATTCAGCGTCCCCACTCGGGCCTGCAGGGCATCGCATAGCGTGCCCAAACCACCGGAAGTATTGAAAGCCTCATACCGCGCGCCGTCGACAGAGAACTCCTCGTACTCCTCAAGCGCTGGGACTTCCACACGTTGGCCATTGGCGATCGCCTCGCAAGGCTCGCAATCGGTTGATCACCCCATCGGTGCTCCAGGTCAGATTGTAATGCAGCGCGTTAGCTGGATACTCTGGCAGAGCGCCCGTGCGCAGCCGCACCGCGTCGACACGGTCGAATCCGGCAGTAAGATGATGCGCTACGATCGAGATAAAGCCGGAGCGAGGGCGCATTGTGGGACCGGCGGCCAGCATTTTGCTCTGGCGCGTACTCCCGACATCCTCGGTCAGATCAAGGTAATGCACCCCGGCGGCAACTGCAGCACGGGCAATGCCGACAGTTAGACGTAGCGGCACCGCGCGAGCACGGCGAATTTACCCGCAGTACACTGCACAACTGTTCCGGATCGTCGGCGTCCAGCGTTGCCGTACGCAAACGGGGATGCGCGGGAAGCCTCGCTAGCGAGGCCGCCGTCGCATCTGCTGGCTAATGACCTCTCCTTCAGCGGGCACGCATCGCCAACTCGGATTGCACGAGGTCGAAACGGATGGTCGCGCCGACTTGCCCGCCGATTCCATCTGCACTGTTCCGGATCGTTTCGACGAGGTTTTCGAGAACAGCATAGGGTGTGCAACTCTGCCGGCCTCGATGAAATTTTCCCAGCAGCAGCAAGGCGCAGTGCTTGTCGGGTCGGGCGCAGAAAACCAAGGAGCCACTGTCCTCGATTTCCTGCACAAGGAACGCGTCGTCGGAGGCTATGCCCGAAAGCTGCTTGTAAACCCGACGCAGCCTTGGTCGAATTGCGACGTAGTCCTCCGAGGATTCAATAATGCCGGCAAGGGATAGATACGGCAATCTTGCCGAGCTCTGCAGCCATACTTCACTTCCGTCGGCTTTGAGAAACATTTTCAATCTCCCCGTTATTTAGAAGTCACCAGATCGTGCGGCAAAGACGGTCCTTTGCCGTGACCCGCAGCATCCTCACCCGTTCGCTCTCGCAGCTGAGATCGCGCAGAAATGTCCGCGTTAAGGAGGGCCCCAATGGTTCTTCCACTCAGGCATTTTGTTCACAAAAGATATGCCCCTTCGGATTTGAATAGGCAAGAAGAGATCTACTAAGTTGCAATAAGTTATTGTTACCTTCGTAATTCTAGCGCATTGTTTTCGTAAAAAATAATAGTCAACAATTTACGGCTGCTAGCTAGCTGTGAGCTTTCGGGAGGTTGTCCATTCGGACCGGACCGAGGAGACTGGAGTTACCAGGCTTCAGCACTCACCGGAGGGTCCGAATGAACATCCATAAGAATGCCCGTCTCACGCCGCTGCGTCGAGAGGAGATGGCGCTGTCGGTGATAGAAGGCGCTTTCTCCAAAGCCCATGCGGCGCGCGTCTACGGCGTGTCGGCCAAGATCGTGGCGCGCTGGGTCGAGCGCTACAAGTCCGAAGGGCGGCCCGGCATGATCGACCGTTCCTCGCGGCCCGCCCATATGCCACAGGCCACCGCTGCGTTGATCGCCGAGCGCATCATGGCGCTGCGGCGGCAACGTTGGACCGGCAAGCACATCGCCCATGAGGTCGG
>NZ_SRTP01000317.1:0-302 GCF_004791945.1 Mesorhizobium sp. M3A.F.Ca.ET.175.01.1.1
CAGTTCCGTAGTCAGCAGCAGAATTGCCTTGCCCTCTTCCGCCAGACCCTGGATGGCACGCCATATCTCGAACTTGGCGCGCACATCGACACCGCGGGTCGGGTCCTCGGCGATCACGATGTCGCCGCCGCGCGCGATCCATTTGCCGATGACGATCTTCTGCTGGTTTCCGCCGGACAGTTGTGACGCCAGCTGCGACAGGCCGTTGGTCTTGATTGCCAATGTGCGTACCAGGCCGTTGGCCGTCGCGTTTCTTTGCCGACGCTTCACGAAGCCGAGGCGACCGAGGCGGCGCAGGATCG
>NZ_SRTP01000318.1:0-302 GCF_004791945.1 Mesorhizobium sp. M3A.F.Ca.ET.175.01.1.1
GTTGAAGGCCGGCGGCCGTTGCAAACCATGGTGGACGCCGCCGATCCCTTCAGGATGTCTGAACGTGCGACGATAATTTCGCGCTTTCCGGCGAAACGTGACGTGACTAGGCTTACCGGAACCAATGACTGGGCAATCACGCGCATGATGTCGCCGACAGAAACGTTTGACTGGGACGGCACCGGCATCGCCTGGGGCTCGACCGGCTCCGGTCCTCCGATGGTGCTCGTCCATGGAACGCCATTTTCCTAGCATGTCTGGCATCGCGTTGCCCCCGAACTGGCGCGCGAGCACCCGCCCTA
>NZ_SRTP01000319.1:0-302 GCF_004791945.1 Mesorhizobium sp. M3A.F.Ca.ET.175.01.1.1
GTCGTGTTGGGGGCACCGGCACCAAGGATAGCCGCCCCCGCTGAATTTAAGGTTATCGCCCCGCGGGCGAACGCTTTTGCCGAAAAAGAAACGGCGCCGCGATGTGCGCCGCCTCTTTCTTGCTGCCCACACGCTCAGATATAGGGCGATATGCACTGCCGGCGCGGGCCGTAGTTGGGCTGGAACGTGTTGTCCCAGGCCCGGTAGGACCGGTAGCGGTCGTAGCACCATTGGACATGGGCCCTGGAAAGCCGTTCGGTGCGGTAGATGCGCCGCGGCTGATAGTATCGCGGATAAGGATC
>NZ_SRTP01000320.1:0-302 GCF_004791945.1 Mesorhizobium sp. M3A.F.Ca.ET.175.01.1.1
GTCGAGCCGGCGTCCGACTTCGCTCTTCCAGCCCGGCATCGCCGCGATATAGGCTTGCACGGGAGCGTCGCCATAGCCCTTGGCGATCTGCGGGTTGCCGCCTGAAAGCAGCACGGGCTTCGCGCTCGAGCCGCCGGCGGCAACCTTCGGCGATTTCGCCTTCGCCATCAGGCCGATTCCACCCGCTCGCGCGCGCCGCGCCATCTTGCGGCATAGGGCAGCACGAACATGTAAAGGCCGCTGAACAGCAGCAGGAAAAGCGGCAGGAGCGGCGAATAGACCACCCAGGCGGGAGGCTCGCC
>NZ_SRTP01000321.1:0-301 GCF_004791945.1 Mesorhizobium sp. M3A.F.Ca.ET.175.01.1.1
GCTCTTCCGATCTGATAGATCCCGCAAATCCGCCTCCGCTGACTGATGCTCAACGAACGGAGATTGCTGCGCTTAAGGCGCGTCCAGACCACGATGTCGACACAAGCGACATTCCAGAATCGCTCTACCGAATCGGTACTTCAACCCGATCTTGTAGCTCCGCGACAGGCAGAACCAGCTAGTCATACAACCCCATCGACCACCACAGCGACACTGGCAACGGGTTCCACCATCCCGTCCGCAAGCCGGCAACCCTTAGTCCCGCCGCCGTCCATGTGTTGCAGCCGACCAGCGCGTTGAA
>NZ_SRTP01000322.1:0-269 GCF_004791945.1 Mesorhizobium sp. M3A.F.Ca.ET.175.01.1.1
CCGGTCAGCGGGAAATCCTTGCGCAGCGGATGGCCGTCAAAGCCGTAGTCGGTGAGGATGCGGCGCAGATCCGGATGATCGGAGAACAGCACGCCATAAAGGTCGTAGGTCTCGCGCTCGAACCAGTCGGCGCCGGGATAGACGGCGGTCAGCGAGGGAACCAGCGTCTCCTCGTCGGCCTGCACCTTGAGCCGGATGCGGACGTTCTGCTTCGGCGACAGCAAGTGGTAGACCACGTCGAAGCGCCTGGCCCGCGACGGATAGTCGGC
>NZ_SRTP01000323.1:0-301 GCF_004791945.1 Mesorhizobium sp. M3A.F.Ca.ET.175.01.1.1
GACCGCATGACGCGGCCGACGGCCGCGATCTGCTTCGAAGTCCCACTTTCGCGGAGGTCGCCATGACCGAAGCCGCAGTCCGCAACTTCACCCTCAATTTCGGGCCGCAGCACCCGTCCGCGCATGGCGTGCTGCGGCTGGTGCTGGAACTGGATGGCGAGATCGTCGACCGCGCCGATCCGCATATCGGCCTGCTGCACCGCGGCACCGAGAAGTTGATCGAATACAAGAACTACCTGCAGGCCCTGCCCTATTTCGACCGGCTCGACCAGGTGGCGCCGATGAACCAGGCGCATGACTT
>NZ_SRTP01000324.1:0-301 GCF_004791945.1 Mesorhizobium sp. M3A.F.Ca.ET.175.01.1.1
CGCCAATCCATGCCGCGCCTTCGTGGACCGTCATGACGACGGACAGGAATGGCTTTTCGATCACGCAGCTATCTCTTCCGCCGCCAGGCCGGTCGAACAGTCAGAACGCACGCCTGACGTCCAGATTATCAAGCAGCAACTTGAGCACAAAGCCGGCCAGCACCATGGACATGCCGGCCACACAGGCTGTGGTGGTCACGAAGGTCAGGTGCACCGACTGCTCCATCGGGCCGCCGACGAAAATCCAATGCAGCGCCAGCAGCACGTCCGCGACAAAGCCGGCCAGCGCGAGCGCGCCACC
>NZ_SRTP01000325.1:0-300 GCF_004791945.1 Mesorhizobium sp. M3A.F.Ca.ET.175.01.1.1
ACGTCCAGCCAATAATGACGCTTCGGACGAGGCAAGAGAGACCGCCCTGCAGCGGTCTCATCAAATCCATCGGACGGCTGGGCCATTCTCAGCAGTTTTGAACAGCGGCCACAGCCTTTCGGATTGCATCGATGACGACGGTGGGCTGGGAGAGCATCGGCACATGGCTGCTCGCCACCTCGGTGACGGTCGCTCCCATGCGCTTCGAAACCCAGCGCTGGAGCTCGGGATGCACGGTGTGGTCCTTCGTAGCCAGCACGTACCAGCTCGGCTTGCTCCGCCAGGCGACCTGGCCGGCGG
>NZ_SRTP01000326.1:0-300 GCF_004791945.1 Mesorhizobium sp. M3A.F.Ca.ET.175.01.1.1
CGAGGTGCTGCCTCTGATTGAGCTGGACTTCGGCGACCGTGAAACGCGTCTTGTGACTTGGGAAGACAAGCAGCACATGGCTGTCGCGGCGCCGCAGACCATTTGCCCGGCGCGAATCGATAGTAAGCTTGCGACGGCGCTGCGGGATATTTCGGTTGCGACCTTCCGTGCCTGCCAATGCCGGGACTATGCCCGCGTTGACCTCCGGATCGACCGGTCCGGCCGGCCTTTTGTGTTGGAGATCAACTCCATGCCGGCGCTCGGCGCGAACAGCTTTTATCCCCTGGTCGCGAGGGCCGC
>NZ_SRTP01000032.1:0-8046 GCF_004791945.1 Mesorhizobium sp. M3A.F.Ca.ET.175.01.1.1
TCGGGCAGCGCGCCAAAATAGCTCTCAAGGCTGGAAATGGCAGTCTCTCCTTCGTTCGACTGCCTGCCCAAAGAATCCCTTCTCAGGCCAACTTCAAGTCCCAAAAAGCCATATGCGATTCCCCTGCCGTTCACGGGGAGAAGGTGCCCGCAGGCGGATAAGGGGCAGCGCCAGGCGTCTGCGATTTGAGACTTCAAAGCAGTCGCGCGGCTCAGACCTTGATTCACCGGCTGGCGCCAAGTGCCTGATGATGTACGATAATCGGTGCGATCAAGCGACAGCACCGAAGCCGGCAATTCGGTTGCGATCCTAAACGAAAAGCTGCTTGCGCAGGTCGTCGATGGCCATTTGCAATGCTTCGTCGGCAGAGGCGGCCTTGTATTCCTTGCGGTCGATGGACAGGTTGGCGGCGAACTGGATTTCGTGGTCGGCGCCGCCCTCGGGATAATCGCCAAGCGTCGGCTTGATGCGGAACAGATCGTATTCGAACAGCCGGATCCGGTATCTGCCGTGCTCGTGGGCAGGCTTCTGCGCTTCGAGGCGAAAGCGGTAGATCGCCGTTTCGACGGTGAACTCGACTTCGACGGTCTTTTCCAGTTCCCAGAGCTTGGTCATTGGACGCTCACGAGTGGAGCGAATTGGTCGTGGCCGACCGGCGGCTTCATCTTCAATCCGGGTGTCTCCTTGGCGATCATGGACGCCATCGTGCCCAACGAGATCGCGGGTGCCAAGTATTCTAAACCAAACAGTTTTTTGTGCCACTCACCCCGCCCGCCTCCCCATCATCCCATAGTGCACCGCCAGCAGATCCAGCCCGACCTTCAGCAGCTTCACCACCACGTCGCGTCCTTCGCCGCTGCGTTCGGCGATGGCCTTCACCGACTGGCCCTCGAGGCAGATTTTTCGGACCACCTCCGCCACTTCCCAATGGGCGAGCGCCGCCTCGGCGTGGGCGTGGGCGCGGCCGGCTGAGAGCACGCGGTCGGGGATGCCGCCGCCGACCCGGCCGCCGTCGACGCGCTCACTCCAGGACTGCGGCTGCAGGCCCTCGCGCGCCGTGCGCTCGAAATCGTCGCGGAAGCGCTGGCCGGCCTCGCGCTGCTGGCGGGTGAGCGAGGTGATGCCGGTGAGCGGATCGACATTGCGCAGCCGCACGATGCCGCCGGTGGAGGTGTAGCCGCCGTTCGACACCTCGTAGACGCGGCGCGCCTCGGCCGTGCCGGGGGTGAGGCGCTGGCGGCCGTGGGCGTCGGTCTTGAGCGCGAAATCATGGCCGACCTCGCGGCGGATGCGCACCTGCTCGGCCTCGCCCTTGGGGAGTTTCGGCGGTGCGGGCTTCCTGGCGGATTTGCGGGGCATGGGCTGGTCCTTTGTGGTGGGGTGGGTCGTCATTGGAGAGGCTGGCGCGAGCCACCCCCCCTCTGTCCTGCCGGACATCTCCCCCGCAAGGGGGGAGATTGGCAGCTTTGGCGCAGGCGCCTTTCCTGCACCGCTGGCGATTTGCGAAAGCCGAGGCGATGTCCGATCTCCCCCCTTGCGGGGGAGATGCCCGGCAGGGCAGAGGGGGGTGCCTCGCGCCGACATGTCGAGATTGGCTGGCGCCTATGCTTTCACCAGTCTCACAGGTGACTGCCCTTTCCTTTTCGCCAGCAGCTCGCGCATCAGCCGCCTCTCGCGCACCTCGATCGACAGCTGGGCGCTGGAGGGGCAGAACTGGGCGTTCACCACCTTCGCTTCGCCGCGGATGAAGCGCTGGATGGCGGCCTGGACGTCGCAAAACTCGGCATCCTGCACCGCCGCCAGATAGCCGCGCAGCTGCATGTCGGCGTCAGCGAGCGCGGATTGCGGGAAGCATGAGAACATCGCGGCCAGCGCTTTCGCCGCCTGCTGCAATTCGGCTGCGGTCATTGATCTCCTCGATGATTGCGTTGGCGGCATCGACATGGGTTTTGCGGCGATGCCATTTTGGTGCGGGCGCGGTTGCTTGTCCCGAACGAGCTTTGTCGGTCCTGTCCCGCGAAGCTGGGACCCGGGAAGAAAAAGCGGGAGCTTTTTCTCCCGTTGGACTCTGGTCTTGTGGACTCTTGGCTTGTGGACTCTGGGGCCTATCCTCCGGCTTATCCCCTGCCCGCGCCCGCCGCTTATCCGACGGCGGAATCGTCTTTTCCTTCGAAAGGCTTGGGTTGCCGCCCTTGAGGCCGTTGCGGCGTGCGACACGCGCCTTGCGGGCATCCGCGATCAAGCGCCGGGAATAGATGCGGCCGTGGCGGTCGCGCGAGAAGACGCGGTTGCTCTCGAGCTCGCCGAGCAGCGCGCCAAGCTCCCCGGTCCCACAACCGGCGAGGCGGGCGAGCGACGCTTCGTCCAGCCCCTTGCCGGCGATGGCGACATAGCCGACCGGCTCGTGCGCGGCGGCAATGCACAGCATGCGCATCCACAGCCCTTGCGCCGCCAGCGAGCAGAGACGCAGGTTCGGATCGGACTCCCAATCCGACCAGAAGAATTTCGACCAGATCGTGCCGCTCATGGGCAGGCCTGATGAGAGGCGGGGCCGTGGCGACTGGCTAATCTCCCCCCTTGCGGGGGAGATGGCCGGTTCACCCTCCGTAGCTGCAGCGAAGCTGCTGCGAAGGATGGGCAGGCCAGAGGGGGTCGTCCCGCGTAGAGCTCCGGCGCTTTGGAGACATCGCAAGAAGAGGCTGGCGCTTCACGCGCGGCGACCCCCTCTGTCGCCTTCGGCGACATCTCCCCCTCGAGGGGGGAGATTAGCGCCCCGCCTCTCACATTCCCCTCCCGCGATGGCCGTGGAACCTGGCGTGATGATGGACGCAGTAGGAGCGGGTGGCGGTGGTCGGCAGGCCGCAGCAGAGCATGTCGGGGCCTGGGCGGGCGCCGGGCGGGTCGTCCTCAGGCTCCTCGCGCAGCGCGAGGTCGATCGGCGCGCGGCAGCGGCCGAACAGGCAGTCGAGAAAGCGCATCGCCGCGACATGAGGCTGGCGGCCGGGCGCCACCGGCGGCGGCGGCGCGGGCAGCTTGTAGAGCTGGGCTTCGGATCTTTCGCGCTCGCCGGGGGACAGCCAGGCTGGGGGCAGCGCGCGCGCGGGTTTGCGGGACTTGGGCTTTTTGGGTGGGGTGCGGATGGTGGCGTCGGCGGCTTTCGCAGCAGTCCAACAAACGGATATGTCGGCGGGACAGCGCCTTGCCAGGCATCTCCCCCGCTTCCTAGTTTGAGGATAGGGGGGAGATTGGCGGCTTCGGCGCCGGCGCCCTCTGTCAACTCGACAAGCCTGGAAAGTGCCGCCGGTTCCGACAGCGTGATGCCTACAGCTGCAACCCTGCCCCGCCGGCCCGGCCGATCCGGGCGCGCGTGCTTGCGCGGCCGGCCGCCCGCGCGGCCGCCCTTCGGGTTGGAGAAGCCGATGGCCCGCAGGCCCGCATTGCGGTGCACGATGCCGATGATGGCGTTGCGCGAGACCGGGCTGCCGCGCAGGGCGCTGAAGCGGCCGGCAATGCGCGAGGCCGAAAGCCCCTCCTTAAGCCAGGCGGCGATCTCGTCGATTTCCTTTTCAGTGTAGGCGGCGGGCATGTCTCATTCCGTTGATTTGCGAAGGGCTGGTCTTGCGAAGGCCTTGGCTTTGCGGCCAAGCGCCAGGGTTCGGCCGCGAGGCCGCATCTCAGGTCGGACAAAAGGGGCGGATCAGGCGGCGGGCGCCGCACCAATCAATCGAAGCAGCGCCGCCTCGGCGGCGGCCCGCGTCAGCCCCGACACCGCGCGACCGGTCATGCGGTCGAACAGGATGACGGTGCCGTCCTCGGTGCGGATGCAGGAGATGGCGCGACCTGGGAGCAAGGACGGCGCTCTGCGAGGTACCCCCGCCCCTAGCCCCTCCCCACAAGCGGGAGCGAAATCCGGCAGCGTTGCAGCCAGGTGGCCGGCGCATAGGCTGACCGCGGCAGCGCAGTCCCCCTGCCCCTTGTCGAGGGCTGGGGGTGCAGCGCCGACGGTGCCCGAATTGGGGGCCGGAGCCGAGGGAGGAGCGGCTCCGGCCGTTCCGGTGAACCGGGGTGCGGGCGGTTCGACCGGATCCGGGGCGAACGCCCCGGAATGCGCCCGGACCGGGGAGGAGGACAGTCCGGACGATTGGAGTTCGAAATGCATGCCGCCTCCCCTTGCATCGAGGAGCGGCGATGCCCGGCAAGCCATTCGTAGCTGACGCCGGCAATGCCGAGCCTGCGGCTGGCGGCGACCACATGCGGCCAGTGCTGCGGCGCGATGCGCCCACGGCGGCGCATCTGGCGCGCGGCCTCGTAGCCGCAGCCGACAGCGGCGGCGAAGGCGCCGATGCTCTGCCAGCGGTCGATAAGCTCCGAGATGCTCGTGGGCAGCCCCGAAACGCCGGTGGGCAGACCCGGGACGCTCGGGGGCGGTGGCGAAATGCTGGTTGGCGATACGGAAATGCTTGCGGGATGCTCATTCATGCGCTAAGCGTACGTTATGTACGAATGGCACGCAAGCGAAATCGTACAGTTTGGACGATAATTTTCAGGCATTTTGTACGATGATGGATTCTCGGCACAGATTGCAGCAGGCGCGCGCCCAGGCGGGCTATGCCTCGCCCAGCGATGCGGCGCGCGCGTTGCGCGACATCAACAAGAACACGCTTATCAGCCACGAGAACGGCAACCGGCCGCTGTCGCGCAAGGCGGCGGAGAAATACGGCCGGCTGTTCGGCGTCGACCCCGGCTGGCTCTTGTTCAATGTGGACGGCACCGAGGCGGCGCCGGTGCACCTTGCCCCCTCGCCGCTCACCGTCGACGTGCCGATCGTGTCCTGGATCAGCGCCGGCGAGCTCGGCAGCCAGGAGGGCGTGGTCAACCTCTCCGACTATCCGACCATCCCCACCGCCGACCTCGAGGAAGGCGAGTGGATCGCGCTGCGCGTCGACGGGCCGTCGATGAACAAGATCTCGCCGCCGGATTCGATCATCTTCGTCAATCTGCGCGACAAGCGGCTGGTGACCAATGGCTGCTACGTCATCGCCGACGAGACAGGGCGGGCCACCTACAAGCGTTACCGCCCGAACGACACCCCACCCTTCCAGCCGGCGTCCTATCTCGACATTCCGCCGCCGGAACTGGAGGGCGCGATCACCATCATCGGGCGGGTGAAACGGTCGATGATCGACATGTGAGCGCCAATCTCGCCCCCACTGAGGCGAAGGTCTATGCCGATCGTACGGGCCAGCACGACGGTGCCAGCGGTTTATAGCGACTTCGAAAGGCGCTCAGCCTCGACCCCACAACGTCCATGGCTACTTTGGCAGAGGGGAGATCCGAACTACCACAGCGGATTATGATGGAGCCATTGCGGATCTCAGCAAGGCCATCAAGCTCGATCCCAGGTTTGCCGGTCTCTACAGAGCGCGAAGCGAGGCCCGGGAGGCCAAGGGCACCCACAAGCGCGCCGCGGCCGACCGCAAGAAGGCGCTGAGTCTCGGGGCGAGGTAGGTTCGTCGGCAGCGTTGGGCAACCGCGGCTGCGCTTGGGGCCGGCCTTCGAAACGGGAACCTCAAAGGGCCGGCGGCGAACCGCGGCCTGCTGGATGGCGCCGCAACAGTTCCATAGTTTTAACGAAGAACAAAAAAAGAACTTCGAGGACTTGTACTTGGCTGCGAAATCCCCTTAGATAACGGACGCGTGAGGTTGGGGTCCCGTTATCGGGAGGGGGGTTCATGAACAAATCAGTCAGGGAAAATTTGATTTTTATTCTGGTGGCGCATGCCTGCTTCCTTGCGGAGCCGGCCATCGTGCATGCCAACGACACCGACTATCATCCGCAAAATTTTACCCAGCCTCTGAGCGCCGCCAGAGGCACAATCACTCCGGCTGGCGGCGGCGCCATCTACCTCAAGCCGGAGGACCGCTGCAATCTGGTGGTGAAGGAGTTCGGCTGGGACCGGGCGGAGTGCGGCACGATCGACCAGCTGATCTTCGGCTTCACGCCGGAGATCGACAACTTGACCGTCGAAAAACCGGTCTCTGACGGCTATGTGAGCCTGGCTGACTGGGACGGCGCCGACCGCAACGACGAGATCAGCTCGATCGAGGAGAGCTTCAAGGCTTCGGTGAAGGCGCAGTCGGAGCGGGTCGGCCAGGACATCCGCTTCGAGGGCTGGCTCGTCTATCCGCAGATCGACAGGGCTCGGAACATTCTCTACTACGCCAATGTCCTCAACTGGGCCCGCGACAGGACGATCAACATCTCGGTCTCGATTTTCGACCGGCAGGGCTATATCCCGATGAAGATCGTGCCGGTGGACGGCAACATCGCGGCCGGATCCGTGCAGAAGATCGTCGAGGCGTCGACCACCGCCTACAAGCCGCGGCTCGGCACCTCCTACACCGAATTTGCCAGCGGCGACAAAGTCGCCGGTTATGGCGCGCTGGGCGTTCTGGCGACGATGCTCGGCGTCAAATACGGCAAGGCCGCCGGCGCCGGCCTCATCGCCCTGCTGCTAGTGGTGCTGAAGAAGGGCGCCTTCGTCCTGCTCCTGCCGCTGGTCTGGCTGAGGCGGCTGTTCAGCCGCAACAAGGCGGGCAGCTGATCCGGATTTTTGCCGACGGGCTGAGAGGTGGCGTTCCTACGCGGCCCAGCCCTTCGCTGGCGCTCCGGACGTTCGTCATTTGCGTCCGCCTCGCTGACAAGTCCTCCACAGATGCGGAGATTGGCTGTCGGCGGCGCTTTCGCCAATCGGCAGCGTTGTAGGACGGCCGGCGACAGCTTCTCCGCCAAGAAGAGAATGGGGCGTAACAAGATTTCTGCAGTTTTCTTATAGCGACATCATCGTTCAAACTGTACGAAACTCGCTTGACCGCTATTCGTACATAAAGTACGATATTCCTCTTCTCCAGGGGACAATCTTGAACACCGCCAACCATGCTGCTTTCGCCGATCTTTCCCGCCCTCTCCTTTCGCCAATGCCGCTCGCCGAGCGCGAGCGGCTGGCCAGCGCCTGGCGCATGGCCAGCCAGGACATCGCCGACGACATCCGCTTCATCCGGCAATATCTGAAGGTGATCGCCGACAAGGATGAGCGGCTGTCGACCGGCACGCTGGTGCATGGCCGCGCCTATGTCGAGGCCTGCGCAGCCTGGCTGCCCGAGACCGTCGCGCGCTACCTTAGAAACCTCAGGCTGATCAGCGAGTGCGAACTGGCCATGACGGCTGCCGGCGTGGGGTTCGCCAAGTCAAGCGATGCGTGGGAGTGAGCAGCCGGTTCGTGAGGACAAATCGGGCCGAACGCCTGCGGGACAGCGTTCCCGTCTTTCCTGCCGGACATCTCCCCACGAGGGGGAAGACAGGCAGGGTGGCCCTTCAGCACGTTGGCGATTGGCGAAAGCGGCCGGGACTCTGATCCCCCCACCTGTGGGGGAGCTGTCCGGCAGGACAGAGGGGGACGCGAAGGATCGCGGCGAAGGCGGTTGCCATCCCCCGCGGAGCTTGCGGATCGTGCCGCTACAACCCTCGGGCGCGCCTCGAAAAATACATCGTTTCACCGAAAAAATGCATCGTTTCACACAATTGCCAATTGCTGGACTCGCGTCCGGCGCGGGTAGTTTAATCCGTTTCGGGTGCAGGAGGGCAAAAGTCGCCTACCAGGGAGGAATTCGGTTGATGGACCATCAAATCAACATCGGCGAGCAAGCCGACGACCAGCCTTATGAAGTCACTTCATTTGCCAGAAAGCATGGCCTGACGGTTCCCGTCGCGGATGCGGTCCTGTTCGCGAAAGGTCCGTCCCGCGTTGCTTGCGATACCGCAGCGCTCGCCTTCCTCTGCGCCGTCGCCCAATACGCCAAGAAGCAGGGGGCGCGCTGATTTTTTCTTCGACCGCGGCTTGAAATCTCCCCCCTCGAGGGCAGGGGAATCGCATATGGCTTTTTGGGACTTGAAGTTGGCCTGAGAAGGGATTCTTTGGGCAGGCAGTCGAACGAAGGAGAGACTGCCATTTCCAGCCTTGAGAGCTATTTTGGCGCGCTGCCCGA
>NZ_SRTP01000327.1:0-300 GCF_004791945.1 Mesorhizobium sp. M3A.F.Ca.ET.175.01.1.1
CTGAATCGACCCAGAAAGCGCGCGAAGCACGGTACCTTCGCAGAAGTCTGCCAGGCACTTCATGGAGGTTTGTGCGAAGCCTCGGTACCCCCCTCCGGCCGCGATCAAGGCGCTCAAGAAGCGCCTGGAAAAGGCGAACCGGAAGCGGGCGCAGCGCAAGGTGAAGCCGTCCGAATCAAGCCAAGAACCGGCACAGGCGAAGAAGCCGTCAAGGAAAACCGGCTGATCGCTGCGGGACGTCGGCGGGACGAAGCCGGGACAGATCTCCTCGCGGACCGCGCAAAACCGCTGTCCCCTCGG
>NZ_SRTP01000328.1:0-300 GCF_004791945.1 Mesorhizobium sp. M3A.F.Ca.ET.175.01.1.1
CACGCAGCCTGGACATCATTGGCCTCCTGACCCAGTTGTGATTTGCAAGCGGTCAACTGATAGCTTGACCGATTGCGAATTGCAAGCGGATGGGCGGCGGCGTCGCGCTCGGCGGCACGATCCCGGTCTATGGATTTGACTTGAGGAAGCGGCGGCCACGGCGCCGGTTCGCGCGTCCGCGCGTGTCCCGCTATTCCATCGCCAGGATGAGGTTGCGCACCACGGGATAGATTTCGCGTTCCCAGCGCTTGCCGTTGAAGACGCCGTAGTGGCCGACATTGGCTTGCAGGTGATGCCGCT
>NZ_SRTP01000329.1:0-300 GCF_004791945.1 Mesorhizobium sp. M3A.F.Ca.ET.175.01.1.1
TGAAGATCGAGCGCGAGCGGCTCGGCGCCGTCAACCTGCGCGCCGAGGAAGAGCAGAAGGAACTGTCCGAGCGTCTGGAGACCATCGTTTCCGAGCGCGAGGACATCATCGAGGCGATCAGAAAACTGCGTCAGGCTATCCAGAGCCTCAACCGCGAGGGACGCGAGCGGCTGCTGTCGGCCTTCGAGGTGGTCAACGGCCATTTCCAGCGGCTGTTCTCGCACCTTTTCTTCGGCGGCACTGCCGAACTGCAGCTGTTCTAGTCGGTAGTTTCCTTGGAAGCGGGGCTCGAGATCCTCG
>NZ_SRTP01000330.1:0-299 GCF_004791945.1 Mesorhizobium sp. M3A.F.Ca.ET.175.01.1.1
CAGGGCCACGTTCTCGGCAAAGTCGCCGGCCGCGATCCTCTGCAGGATCCGGTCGGCGATCTGCCGCCACAGCGAAACGCCGCTGCGCCGCTCGATGCTGGCTGCCTGCTGCCCACTCATGTCAGCCCCCGGTTCACCGCCCAGACTTTTCGCCGATGTCATCCAGCCGTCATGGACTCGCGCTAGCTAATGCGTATAATTTGTATAGTTGTCTATATCAATAGACAAATTTACGCAATCGACGGAGTGCTGCCATGCGAGGACAGGAAGCGCGCGAGCAGGCCGGGCGCAAGGCGGCG
>NZ_SRTP01000331.1:0-299 GCF_004791945.1 Mesorhizobium sp. M3A.F.Ca.ET.175.01.1.1
CGCCGTCGTCGACAGCGGCGTGGAGATCCCCTACCCGCCTTTGACCGCCAACCTCCACCACGAGATCGAGCTGGTCGTCGCGATCGGCACGGCCGGTTTCCGCATTCCCCGCACCGAGGCGCTCACCCATGTCTGGGGCTATGGCGTCGGCGTCGACCTGACCCGCCGTGACCTGCAGGACCAGGCCAAGAAGGCGGCGCGTCCGTGGGACTGGTCCAAGGCATTCGACCAGTCCGCGCCTTGCGGTCCGCTGGCTCCGGCCGCGAAAACCGGGCATCCGGAGAAAGGCCGCATCTGGC
>NZ_SRTP01000332.1:0-299 GCF_004791945.1 Mesorhizobium sp. M3A.F.Ca.ET.175.01.1.1
AGCAGCGCGGCGCCGACGGCGAGCGAGGCCCGCGTCGGGTTGCTGAGGAAACGCCGCTCCGGTGGGATGTCTTCGATTTGCCGGCTAAATAGATCGCGCTCACGCTTAGCGTTCGCAAATTCGCGCAGCGTCGCATGCGCCACGCCCTTGGCGTAGTGCTGGAGCGCGGCGGTCACCACATAGAGATCCGGCTCGCTATTCATCGGCTCGTCGATGATCTCGCGCCAGCGGCCGAAGCGCACCTGAACATGCGATTTCATCGCATGATAGCCTTCGACCGTCTGCGTCAGCTTCGGCCG
>NZ_SRTP01000333.1:0-299 GCF_004791945.1 Mesorhizobium sp. M3A.F.Ca.ET.175.01.1.1
TTGCGCGGCCGTCGCCGTCGGCGTTGCCGGGGTCTTCATCGAAACCCACGATGATCCGGACAACTCGACCTCTTACGACGGCCCCAACATGGTGCCGCTCAAGGACATGCCGGCTTTGCTGGAAAAGCTGATGGCGTTCGACCGCGTCGCCAAGGGGCACTGACATTTGCAGGTGTCCCGGCGAATCCTGGGTCGGCTTGTGGTTGCAGTAAGCCGGGGGTACGCTCGCCCGGGCAACTGAGCGTCTTGGCAGGAGGAAGCCAATGTCTGTCGCCCGCGTCACCGAAATCACGGCGTCG
>NZ_SRTP01000334.1:0-299 GCF_004791945.1 Mesorhizobium sp. M3A.F.Ca.ET.175.01.1.1
CGGCGACTATCCGGCCAACGAGTACATCATCGGTTCCGGCGCCGACGCCTTGCTTTGCCGCTACAAGGCCGGGCGCGGCATGCTTACCAAGAACGACCAGCTGACGCTCGAATGGGCGGGCGTCTTTCACCACTATCATGCCCCGATGATGCGAACGATTTTGACCGGCAAGGTGTCGAAGCGCCACCAAGAGCTGTTCGATGCTTCCCGCGCCGCCCTGCTCGCGGTCGAGAAGGCGATGACACCGGGCAACAGTTTCGGTGACGTTTTCGACGCGCATGCCCGCACGCTCGAGGCGC
>NZ_SRTP01000335.1:0-298 GCF_004791945.1 Mesorhizobium sp. M3A.F.Ca.ET.175.01.1.1
GATAGAGCAGCTTCTGCGCGAAGACGCCGGTCGGCGGATCGTCACTCTGCGTCGTCGCGTAAATCGTGAATCCTTCCGGCCGCGACGCCTGCGATCCGGTGACCTCGGAAAGCACGTTCGCCGAGGACGCCTTCTTACCGAAGAGCCAGAGCTCGTCGATGAAGGAGCAGATCGCCTTCTGGCCGCCGACGACATCGGCGTCTGCCGATTTCACCGCCAGCACGCTATCATCGAGCCGATTGATGATCTCGCGCGTGGTGTCGCTCGGCTTGAACCGCTTGAAGAGGGCGTTGTCCTC
>NZ_SRTP01000336.1:0-298 GCF_004791945.1 Mesorhizobium sp. M3A.F.Ca.ET.175.01.1.1
CGCATGGAATCGACTGGTGAGCCGGGCAAGATCCAGGTAGCGCCAGCAACGCGCGAACTGCTAGGGGAGCGCTTCGCCTTCGAGGAGCGCGGCACGATCGAGGTGCGTGGCAAAGGGCTGGTGCGTACCTGGTGGTTGCTCGGCCACGACGACACCATCGCAAATCCCTTGGCCTAGCCGCCCGCCCATCGGACAGAGGACCGTGCTCGAAAGCAGGGACAGCTATGAAGGCGAAGAGATATCTTGAAGGCCAGCATCCTAGCCCTCAGGGGGTAAGCTGGCCAACGCCATAAATGGC
>NZ_SRTP01000033.1:0-4003 GCF_004791945.1 Mesorhizobium sp. M3A.F.Ca.ET.175.01.1.1
CCCAACCTGACCTTGCCGCTGTTCGAGGACATCAAACGCGTGTTCAAGAACGAGACCGGCCGCGTCTTCATCTTCCCCTCGTCCGGCACCGGCGCCTGGGAAGCGGCGATGACCAATGTGCTCAGCCCCGGCGACCGGGTGCTGATGTCGCGCTTCGGCCAGTTCTCGCATCTGTGGGTCGACATGGCCGAGCGCCTCGGCTTCGAGGTCGACGTCATCGACTGCGAATGGGGCACCGGGGTTCCGCTCGATCTCTATGCCGAGAGGCTTCGCGCCGACAAGGCGCATCGCATCAAGGCGGTGTTCTGCACCCAAAACGAGACCGCGACCGGCGTCACCAGCGACGTCGCCGGCTGCCGCGCCGCGCTCGATGCGGCAAACCATCCGGCGCTTTTGTTCGTCGACGGCGTGTCGTCGATCGGCTCGATCGACTTCCGCCAGGAGGAATGGCGCGTCGACTGCGCCGTCAGCGGCTCGCAGAAGGGCTTCATGCTGCCCGCCGGCCTCGGCTTCCTGTCGGTCAGCCCGAAGGCGCTCGCCGCGGCGCGCGTCGCCACCCACCGGCGCTGCTACTTCTCCTTCGAGGACATGATCCGCGTCAACGATGCCGGCTACTTCCCCTATACGCCGGCCACGCAATTGCTGCGCGGCCTGCGCGCCTCGCTCGACCTGATCGCCGAGGAAGGGCTGGAGACCATCTTCGCCCGCCACCATCGCCTGGCCGAGGGCGTGCGCAAGGCGGTCGAGGCCTGGGGGCTGAAGCTGTGCGCCAAGGCGCCGCAATGGCATTCCGACACCGTCAGCGCCATCCTGGTGCCGGAAGGCATCGACAGCGCCGACGTCGTCAAGCGCGCCCACGGCGCCTACCAGACCTCGCTCGGCGGCGGCCTCAACAAGGTGGCCGGCAAGGTCTTCCGCATCGGCCATCTCGGCTGGCTGAACGAGGTGATGGTCTGCGCCTCGCTGTCGGCGGCCGAAATGGCGCTGCTCGACTGCGGCGTGCGCCTGGCGCCGGGCTCGGGCGTGGCGGCGGCGATCGAGCATTTCCGGCGCACGGCCGAAATGCCGGTCGCCCGGGCAGCGTGAGGGACGAGCCATGAGCCACACCATCAACCACCTCAAGAAACTGAGACTGCAGCGCAGCGAGCTGGCGGTGCCGGGCTCGAACCCGGAGATGATCGACAAGGCGGCCAGCAGCGCCGCCGACTTCATCTTCCTCGACATCGAGGACGCGGTGGCGCCGCCCGACAAGGAGCGCGCCCGCAACAACATCATCCAGGCGCTCAACGACATCGACTGGCGCGCCAAGGGCAAGACCGTGTCGGTGCGCATCAACGGCCTCGACACCCATTACATGTACCGCGACGTCGTCGACATCATGGAACAGGCCGGCGACAAGCTGGACACCATCCTGGTGCCGAAGGTCGGCGTGCCGGCCGACCTCTACATGGTCGAGGCGATGGTCAACCAGATCGAGATGGCCAAGGGTTACAAGACCCGCGTCGGCCTCGAGGCGCTGATCGAGACCGCGCTCGGCATGGCCAATGTCGAGGCGATCGCGGCCACCCCCGGCCGGCTGGAGGCGATGCATTTCGGCGTCGCCGACTATGCCGCCAGCACCAAGGCGCGCACCGTCAACATCGGCGGGCTCAATCCCGACTATCCCGGCGACCAATGGCACTTCGCGCTGTCGCGCATGACGGTGGCCTGCCGCGCCTACGGGCTTCGCGCCATCGACGGACCGTTCGGCGACTTCTCCGATCCGCAAGGCTACACGGCCGCCGCAAGGCGCGCCGCCGCGCTCGGCATCGAAGGCAAATGGGCGATCCACCCCTCGCAGATCGCTTTGGCCAACGAGGTGTTCTCGCCGCCGGAAAAGGAGGTCGCGCGCGCCCGCCGCATCCTCGAGGTGCTGAAGGAGGCCGAGGCGCTCGGCAAGGGCGCGGCCGCGCTCGACGGCAAGATGATCGACGCCGCCTCCGAGCGCATGGCGCGCAACGTGCTGGTGGTGAGCGAGGCGATCGAGCGCGCCGGCCAAGGCCATGGCGCGGCGCCCGGCCAGGCGCATTGAGATTCCCAGGAGGACAAGATGGACATTCACGAATACCAGGCCAAGGAACTGCTCGCCCGCCACGGCGTGCATGTGCCGCGCGGCGGGCTCGCCTACAGCCCCGAGCAGGCGACCTACCGGGCGCGCGAGATCGGCGGCTCGAAATGGGTGGTGAAGGCGCAGGTCCATTCCGGCGCGCGCGGCAAGGCCGGCGGCATCAAGCTGTGTTCCAATGACGAGGAGATCGCCAACGCCGCCGAAGCCATGCTCGGGCGCAAGCTGGTGACCCAGCAGACCGGCCCGCGCGGCAAGCTGGTGTCGCGGCTCTATGTCGAGGAGACGGTCAACATCGCGCAGGAGCTCTATCTCGGCTTCGTGCTCGACCGCAAGGCCGAGCGGGTCATGATCGTCGCCTCGGCCGCCGGCGGCATGGAGATCGAGGAGATCGCCGAGCGGCAGCCGGATTCGATCATCCGCGCCACCGTCGATCCCGGCGTCGGCATGCAGCAGTTCCAGGCGCGCGAGATCGCCTTCGGCCTCGGCCTGGAAAGCAACCTGATCGGCAAGGCCACCGAAACCATCATGGGCTGCTACCAGGTGTTCCGCGATTACGACGCCTCGATGCTGGAGATCAATCCGCTGGTGGTGACCCGCGACGGCAATCTGGTCGCGCTCGACGCCAAGATGTCGTTCGACGAGAACGCGCTGTTCCGCCGCCCGGAGATCTCGGAGCTGCGCGACAAGAGCCAGGAGGACCCGCGCGAGACCTTCGCCAGCGACCGCGGCCTGTCCTATGTCGGGCTCGACGGCAACATCGGCTGCATCATCAACGGCGCCGGGCTGGCGATGGCGACGATGGACATGATCAAGATCGCCGGCGGCGAGCCGGCCAACTTCCTCGACATCGGCGGCGGCGCCTCGCCCGAGCGGGTCGCCAAATCGTTCCGCGCCGTGCTCGGCGACAAGAATGTCGAGACCATCCTGGTCAACATCTTCGCCGGCATCAACCGCTGCGACTGGGTCGCCGAGGGCGTCATCAAGGCGATCCGCGAGGTCGGCGTCGAGGTGCCGCTGGTGGTGCGGCTGTCCGGCACCAAGGTCGAGGAAGGGCGCAAGATCCTGGCCGAGTCCGGCGAGGCGGTGATCGTCGCCGACACGCTGGCCGAAGCCGCCGAGAAGGCGGTCGCCGCCTGGCGCGAAGCCGCCAAGAAAAAAGCAGCCTGAGGGAGGTCGAGAAATGGCAATTCTGCTCAACCGCAGCACCCGCGTCATCGTGCAGGGCTTCACCGGCAAGATCGGCAGCTTCCATGCCGAGGACATGAAGCGCTACGGCACCAGGCTGGTCGGCGGCGTCACCCCCGGCAAGGGCGGCCAGAGCCATCTCGGCCTGCCCGTCTTCAACACCGTCAAGGGCGCGGTGCGCGAGACCCGCGCCGAGGCCAGCATCGTCTTCGTGCCGCCGCCCTTCGCCGCCGATTCGATCATGGAGGCGGCCGACGCCGGCATCAAGCTGTGCGTGTGCATCACCGACGGCATCCCCTCGCAGGACATGATGCAGGTCAAGCGCTACATGCGCCGCTACCGCTTCGAGGACCGCATGCGCCTCGTCGGGCCGAACTGCGCCGGGGTGATCACCCCCGGCCAGGCGCTGATGGGCATCATGCCGGGCAGCATCTACCTGCCCGGCCGCGTCGGCATCGTCGGCCGCTCCGGCACGCTCGGCTACGAGGCCGCCTCGCAGATGAAGGCGCTCGGCATCGGCGTGTCGACCAGCGTCGGCATCGGCGGCGACCCGATCAACGGCTCCTCCTTCAAGGACATTCTGGAACTGTTCGAGCAGGACGAGGACACCGACGCCGTGGTGATGATCGGCGAGATCGGCGGCCCGCAGGAGGCCGAAGCCGCGCTCTGGGCGCGCGACAACATGCGCAAGCCGCTGATCGCCTACATCGC
>NZ_SRTP01000337.1:0-298 GCF_004791945.1 Mesorhizobium sp. M3A.F.Ca.ET.175.01.1.1
GTGCTTCTGATCGATGAGCGCCCGGAAGAAGTGACCGACATGCAGCGCTCGGTCAAAGCCCCCATTCTGATCGGACTCTAGCAAGCGGAGGAGAACACATGCTCGAGAGGACACCCACCACCAAGGCGCAGGCGCTGCTCGACAAATTCGGCAAGGCGCTGGAAGCCGGCGACATCGATACCGCCGTCAATTGTTTCCAGGCTGACTGCTACTGGCGCGACCTCGTGGCCTTCACCTGGAACTTGAAGACCATGGAGGGCCGCGACCAAATCCGCGACATGCTGCAGGCGACGCTCAG
>NZ_SRTP01000338.1:0-298 GCF_004791945.1 Mesorhizobium sp. M3A.F.Ca.ET.175.01.1.1
GGCCGGCCGCGTCCATCGCCGCGCGATATCCGGCAAGGCGCCGCTGCGAGCGCGGATCCATGCGCGCGCCGATGAAGCCGATGCGCCGATAGCCCGCTTCAATGAGATGCTCGGTCGCCGTCCGGCCGCCGTCGAAATGCGAGAAGCCGACCAGCATGTCGACCGGATCGGGCCCGGTCTCCATCACCTGCACCACCGGGCAGCCAGCCGTCTCCAGGAGCTTTCGCGACAGCGACGTCTGGTCGATGCCGGCAACGATCAGCGCCGCCGGGCGCTGCGGCGCGAACACCTGCAGCAG
>NZ_SRTP01000339.1:0-298 GCF_004791945.1 Mesorhizobium sp. M3A.F.Ca.ET.175.01.1.1
ATTTCATCCAGCGCTATGTCTTCCCTGGCGGCATGCTGCCGACACCCTCGATCCTCAAGGCTCTCGGCAAGGATCACGGCCTCGCGCATCTGCGCGAGCGCGTCTTCCCGCAGGACTATGCCCGCACCCTCGCCGAGTGGCGCCAGCGTTTCTGGGGCTCGTGGGAAAAGATCGTCCCGCTCGGCTTCGACGATCGCTTCAAGAAGCTCTGGGAGTTCTATCTGCACTATTGCGAAGCCGGCTTCCGCGCCAGCTACATTGATGTCCGCCAGGTGGTCTACAAGGCCTGAGTGTCTGG
>NZ_SRTP01000340.1:0-298 GCF_004791945.1 Mesorhizobium sp. M3A.F.Ca.ET.175.01.1.1
GTCCAGAACCAGAGACCGGGAGGTGCCTTCGCAATGTTTTACGCCTCCGCCAGGCCTTCAAGGAGCAGGGCATCGAACTGCCATTCCCGACCGTCCACGTCGAGGCACTGCAGAGCCCACATGGGGCAGAGAATGCGCCCTTGGAGATCACACCTGAGTTGAAACTGGCCGTCGCGCAGTCGCACACCAACTGGCGAAGGAAAAAAGCCAGAACAACGGAGTAGGAAAGTTGTGACACCTGCCGATCGTCAACCGTTCGGCCCGCCAGGTCGGCTTTCGGTGACGAGGGAGGAAGACC
>NZ_SRTP01000341.1:0-297 GCF_004791945.1 Mesorhizobium sp. M3A.F.Ca.ET.175.01.1.1
GTCGCGTTGGCGCCGATCGACGCGCCATCCTCGACGGTCGTCAGCAGAAACGTTTCGGGGTATTCCTTCGAACGGGGGAAGCGATCGTTGGTGAACGTCGCATTCGGGCCGACAAAGACGCGATTGCCCAAGCGAAGGCCGTCCCACAATTGGACACCGCACTTTATGGTCACTTCATCGCCGATGATCACATCATTCTCGATGAAAACATGGTCGCAAATGTTGCAATTCGAGCCGACCACGGCGCCGGGTAGGACGTGGGCAAACGCCCAGATGCGGGTTCCTTCGCCGACGTGC
>NZ_SRTP01000342.1:0-297 GCF_004791945.1 Mesorhizobium sp. M3A.F.Ca.ET.175.01.1.1
CACCTGTTCCAGCCGCAGCCGGCTGCCCATTACTTTCAGCGCCGGCGGCGGCAGCGTGATCGCCAGCGCCTCCAGCCGGCCAGCGAAGCGGCTTCTGAGCAATACGACCGCGCCTTCGATGACGCCGCGCAATTCGACCGGCTCGGCCGCGGTGCGGCCCTTGCGGGCGAAGGCTTTCAGCTCTTCGGTGATCGAGCCGATGCGCTCCGTCAGCGCGGCAATGGCGCCGAGGTTTTCCTCGGCCGGCGCCGTCTGCTTGCGCTCCAGGAAGACGCGCGCGTTGTCGGCATAGGCGCG
>NZ_SRTP01000343.1:0-297 GCF_004791945.1 Mesorhizobium sp. M3A.F.Ca.ET.175.01.1.1
ATCGGCAGGGCGCTCGCCCATCTTGAGACGGCGCGCGACAAGCCGGAGCAGGGGCTGCACAAGTGCCGCAAGCGGCTGAAGAGCGTGCGGGCCTTGCTGCGCCTGGTTCGTTCCGGAGACGAACCGTTCTGCCAGACTGAGAACGAATGTTACAAGCAGGTCTCGGCGCTGCTTGCCGGCCCACGCGAGGCGACCGCTCTCGTCGAGACCGTCGATCGCCTGGCGAATGCCTTTCCGGAGCAGAGCGCCGGCGGTGGCCTTGACGCCGTCCGCGACCGGCTGGTGCTGCGCCAGCAT
>NZ_SRTP01000344.1:0-296 GCF_004791945.1 Mesorhizobium sp. M3A.F.Ca.ET.175.01.1.1
CTTCACGAAGGCTGAGCCAACCGACTCCAGCAATCCAGCTCAGCGCACCGCGGCGACAAGCGTTCCCACGGCCGTCGCGATCCGCTGACGCAGTCCCGCCGTCGGTTCGTTCTCCGGCCCGAAATCGTGGTCCAGGGCATAAACGGACCCGGCCACCACGTTCGCCCGAAAGAAGGCAAGCAGCGGTCGAAACTGGTGGTCGATCATCAATTCGTGGCTCGGTGCCTTGGCGGTCGCGGCGACCAGGACCGGGCGCCCGCGAAGCGCGTTCATGTCCAGCACGTCGAACAGATGCT
>NZ_SRTP01000345.1:0-296 GCF_004791945.1 Mesorhizobium sp. M3A.F.Ca.ET.175.01.1.1
GGCTTGAGATAGCGGTCGGCGTGGCGCTCGCGCCGAAACCCCAACTCGTCGATGGTGATGTTGTGGCGAATGGCGGTCACTACGTCCTGGAGGATGCGCCGGCCGGGCTCGTGAAACAGAGCGTCGTTCGTCACCACCGTCGGCACCCTCATTTGGACGGCAAGGTTTGCGAGTTCGTGCAGCCGGACCTGGTCATTGGGTCGGCGACGCAAGGTGAGGGCCAGATAGGCGCGATCGCTGAAGGTCTCCCGCAGGCGACGCAGTTGCATCGCGCAGTTGTCGTCAGCCCGATCGGG
>NZ_SRTP01000346.1:0-296 GCF_004791945.1 Mesorhizobium sp. M3A.F.Ca.ET.175.01.1.1
GCCGAAAGGGTGAAAGGCGAGACCGACCCTGACGAGTTGTACGAGCTGATGGTCGGACGCCAGCGCGCGGGCTCGGTGCTGCCGCGAAGCAACCCGCCGGACAAGAACGCGCCTAAGCGGCTGGCAGTGCGCGACCTGACGGTGCCGGGCAAAGTCGAGGATGTGAGCTTCGATGTCGCGTCCGGGGAGATCGTCGGCTTGATCGGCGTCCAGGGCTCCGGCGCCGAATCGGTCTGCCGCGCGATCTTTGGCGTCGAGGACAGCCACAGCGGCCACATAGAATATGAGGGCCGGCC
>NZ_SRTP01000034.1:0-2832 GCF_004791945.1 Mesorhizobium sp. M3A.F.Ca.ET.175.01.1.1
AACTGTTCGAGCAGGACGAGGACACCGACGCCGTGGTGATGATCGGCGAGATCGGCGGCCCGCAGGAGGCCGAAGCCGCGCTCTGGGCGCGCGACAACATGCGCAAGCCGCTGATCGCCTACATCGCGGGCTTGTCCGCGCCGAAGGGCCGCCGCATGGGCCATGCCGGCGCGATCATCTCGGCCTTCGGCGAATCGGCGCAGGAAAAGGTCGAGATCCTGCGCGGTGCCGGGGTCACAATTGTGCCCACGCCGGCGGATTTCGGTCCGACCGTCGCCAATGTGCTGGAACAGAGGCTGAAGGCGGCCTAAGCCCGCCTTCAGCCCAAGGCGCCTGAACTCGCCAGCATCGCGAATCGCCGGAACCGTCCGGCGGTTTTGCGTGTGATGGCGCATGGTGAGAGATCATGAATGAAGCGGCGTGTATGGCCCTGCGCTTCGCGCCGGCAGGAGACCTGCCGTTCACGGGCGCGACCGGCACTCATGTTGCTGACCCGCAGATATTCTTGATGCGGTAACATTCGTCGCATCTGCCCCCTTCCGGTTGCATCCGGTTCAGCCTCTGTTTACTGTGGGTAAAAACAGTGGCGAACCGAATAGGCGGAGCTATGGCGGCGAAGAAGTCGAGAAGGAAGCCGGCGCAGGAAAGCGCGAACGCTGAGACACGCAGGGCGGACCGCTCTCTTGCCAGGGTTTCCCCGCTTAAGCAGAATCCGCATGCCGTAAAGGATACGCGCGAAAAGGTACTCGAAGTCGCGATCGGCCATGAGGTGCGTGCGTTTCGGAAAAAGCTTGGAATAACCGTGGCTGATCTGGCGGCGACGACCAATCTCTCCCTGGGTATGCTGTCCAAGATCGAGAATGGAATCACGTCGCCGTCGCTGACAACGTTGCAGACATTGTCGCGCGCGCTTGGTGTGCCGCTGACCGCATTCCTGCGGCGCTATGAGGAAGATCGCAAGGGCGTCTTCGTCAAAGCGGGCGAGGGTTTGGATGTAGAACGCCGCGGAACGCGCGCCGGACACCAGTACAATCTGCTTGGATATATTGCATCAAATACCGCCGGTGTCCTGGTCGAGCCGTACCTGATCACGCTCACCGAGGACTCGGATGTGTTTCCGACATTCCAGCACGATGGGATGGAGTTTCTCTACATGCTGGAGGGCGAAGTCGTTTATCGCCACGGGAGCAATCTTTATCGGATGCTTCCCGGCGATAGCCTGTTCTTCGACGCGGATGCCCCGCATGGTCCGGAGGAACTGACAAAGCTGCCGATCCGCTACCTGTCCATCATTTCCTACCGCCAGAGCAACGGCGACTAGACAAGACAGATTCTCTGGTGCCGACTCATTTCACTGAGGGTGATTTGGAACGACCGATCCGGATCGGCCTGCTCCGACTGACCGCCTAGGCGACACGCGCTTTTAGGTCTTTGTCTTTATGCATGTCGTTTTGGCAAAACCGCTGCACAGTTTTGCGCGACATGCAGTGCGAGTTGCGGCTTCAGATTTCGGCCGATCGCGTTGCCGAGCTGCCGTCCGACTCCTCCCTTTTCCAAGCCCGACAGCACCGCTGCAGCGCCTGCGGCCGGCGGCTGGCGCGCCATTGCGCCGCGAAATCGGCCGCTCCTTTCTTTTCAGGAAAAAAAAATTCATACCAGTTGAGTTCCTGCTGTGAAGCTGCTACGTCTTTCGCATCAGGCTGCAACCGTCGCGAGGTGATGTGATGTGTGGAATTGTCGGACTTTTCTTGAAGGACAAGGCACTTGAGCCCAAGCTTGGCTCGATGCTGTCGGAGATGCTGGTCCTGCTGACCGACCGCGGGCCAGACAGCGCCGGCATCGCTATCTACGGAGGCGGCCAGAAGGACCGTGCCAAGATCACAGTCCAATCGCCGTCGCCGTCCCGCGACTTTCCGGAACTGGCTACCGATCTCGGCAACAAGATCGGCGCCAAGATATCGGCGACCATCAAGTCCACGCATGCGGTGTTGGACGTGCCGCTGGCCAAAGCGGAGGAGGCGCGCGCCGCACTGCTTGAACTGCGTCCCAGCTTGCGGGTCATGGGGGCGGGCCAATCGATCGAGATCTACAAGGAGGTCGGCCTTCCGGAAGCCGTGGTGGAACGCTTCGACGTGCGCTCGATGACCGGCACGCACGGCATCGGCCACACCCGCATGGCGACGGAATCGGCGGTGACCACACTGGGCGCCCACCCGTTCTCGACCGGCGCCGACCAGTGCCTGGTGCACAATGGATCGCTGTCCAACCACAACAATGTCCGCCGCGAGCTGGTGCGCGAGGGCATGAAATTCGAGACCGAGAACGACACTGAGGTGGCGGCCGCCTATCTCTCCAACAGAATGGCGCATGGCAAGAAACTCGGCGAGGCGCTGGAGGGCACGCTGTCCGACCTCGACGGTTTCTACACCTTCGTCGTCGGCACCAAGAACGGCTTCGGCGTGGTGCGCGATCCGATCGCCTGCAAGCCGGCGGTGATGGCCGAAACCGAACAGTATGTCGCCTTCGGCTCCGAATATCGGGCGCTCGCAAATCTGCCCGGGATCGAGAACGCCAAAGTCTGGGAACCGGAACCTGCAACCGTCTATTTCTGGGAGCATTGAGCATCATGAATATTTCGAATGTGGCCACCGCGCCGGCGCGTGAGGTGGACTTTCCCGAGCGTGTCTTTGATCTCGCAAAAAGGTCGCTGCGCGAGCTCAACCAGGCGCTTCATCAACTGACCCCCGGCTCGAACGAGACCGCGTGGGAGGTGCTCAACCCGAAAGGCAGCCATTCCGTCGCCGTCGGCGTCGACCAGCCGGTCGCCGTCGA
>NZ_SRTP01000347.1:0-296 GCF_004791945.1 Mesorhizobium sp. M3A.F.Ca.ET.175.01.1.1
TTGAAAGATCCGCCACTTCGTTCAGTCGGCCATATGCCAAACCGGCTGCCTCAAGCTCCTGCATTGCTTCGTGGCAGGATAGTTCGGAAAAACGCAGTTCAATGATCTCATCAAGTTGCGCCCCGTGACCGAGGCGCTCCATATTATCGGCAAAACCAGGTGCGCGCGTGAGCGCCGGCTGCTTCAGGAATTTCTCGCAGAAATTTACCCATTCGCGGTCATTCTGAACCGAAAAGATGACGTCTTTGCCATCGGCACAACGATAGGCGCCATACGGCGCAAGCGACGGGTGTTTC
>NZ_SRTP01000348.1:0-296 GCF_004791945.1 Mesorhizobium sp. M3A.F.Ca.ET.175.01.1.1
GTCGGCATAGACGGTCAATTCGACCCGCTTCAGGGCCCGCCAGTTATCGGCCACGTCAAGCAGCGCGGAAAGTATGGCAGAGCCGATGCCCTTGCCGACAAAGGCATCGTCAAGGCCGATATTGATCTCGCCGACATGCGAACGGCGCGGCGAACTCTGCACGACCAGGTTGCCATGGCCGACGACCTTGCCCTCCAGCTCCGCGACGATCCAGGTGGTTTCCTGGCCGGACTTGGCGATGCGCCGCTCCACCTGCTCCACCCTCTCGAAGGGCATTCGGAGCGTGCCCCAGCGGA
>NZ_SRTP01000349.1:0-296 GCF_004791945.1 Mesorhizobium sp. M3A.F.Ca.ET.175.01.1.1
CTGCGGCGGCGGCGAAGACATGCACATAGCCGCCGAGATGGATGCCGAGAGCAGCCGTCAGCCCCGACCAGCGACCCCGCGCCATGGTCTGGGCGGCGGCGTAAAGCATGGCGGGGCCGGGGATGTAAGCGAAGATCGCCGTGGTGGCGAAAAACGCGATGAGCAGTTCCATCGACGGCATCTCGGTCCCTCACGCTACGCCAGATACGGCGGAGGCTGACTGAAGCGGAAGCTTTGCGGCCTCACTGTGGCGAGGAACCGGTCTGGCCTGATTTGGCCAGGACGCGCGCCATGAA
>NZ_SRTP01000350.1:0-295 GCF_004791945.1 Mesorhizobium sp. M3A.F.Ca.ET.175.01.1.1
CGCGCCCGGGGTCGAGGTTGGGGCGGCGGTCGTAAGCGCGCCCGCGACCGGGTCGGAAACAGCGGCGAGCCTGGCGCCAACCTGCACAGCCTTGGTCGCGGCATTCCACTGGAAGAAAGCATACCCGAAGTCGACGAAGCCGAGAGTGAGCATAAGCAGCAGCGTCATGGAGATGGCCATTTCGACCATCGTCGCTCCGTCTTCCGACTTTATGAATCGCTTCAGCATCATCAAAATCGGATCAACCGCTCCTGATGGCTGGCGGAAAGTGTGATGCTGGTAATGTTGAGTAGGG
>NZ_SRTP01000351.1:0-295 GCF_004791945.1 Mesorhizobium sp. M3A.F.Ca.ET.175.01.1.1
GAACAGGATACCACTTGCTCGCTTCAGGAGAGGAGTGGAAGAGTGCTGCAGCAGGAGCACCGTGTTTGAGAAAGATCGGCCACTCATTTAGCGACCCCCCATTCCCCGCCACTGCATCAAAGTGCGCAGTCTTGAGCGTGAGGACGATTGAATCCGAAGTTGACAAGGTCGATGGCTCGCCGTTCACGAGCATCTTTCGCAGCAAGGGTGAGCGTGTCAGTCCTTTCGTTGCTAAGGTGGCCAATAGCTGACTAGCACCCAAGAGGAGACTCAGTTCGTCAGAATCTTGGGGGCC
>NZ_SRTP01000352.1:0-295 GCF_004791945.1 Mesorhizobium sp. M3A.F.Ca.ET.175.01.1.1
GCCTGCCGGCGGCGGAGTTCGAGCGCCACATCGCCTATGACATCGGCGTCGAGACGGTCACCCGCGAGCTGGCGGCGGCGCTCGACGCGCCGGCCCTGCTTGCCGGCTTCTCCCGGCTTCTGATCGACCCCAACCGCGGCGAGGACGACCCAACGCTGATCCGCCAGCTCTATGACGGCACCATCGTGCCGGGAAACTATCCCATGGCCGAAGACGAGCGGGAGAAGCGCCTCGACCGCTTCTACCGGCCCTATCACGACGCCGTCGGGGCGATGATTTCCTCGGTGGCGCACGC
>NZ_SRTP01000353.1:0-295 GCF_004791945.1 Mesorhizobium sp. M3A.F.Ca.ET.175.01.1.1
CGCTGACCAGTTGCGGCTTGTGCGACGACCGGCGCTCGGTCCAAAGGTTCTTGGTGAAGCGTTCGCTGGCCTCGCCGATGACCTTGTTGGCGGCAGCCAGGATCGTCTCGGTCGAGCGGTAATTGCGCTCCAGCATGACGATCTCGGCGCCTGCGTCCCTGGCGCGGCCGTACCAATCCATGAACTCGCCGACGGCGAAGGTCTCATTGAGCTCCCCGATGCCGCGGAACGTATCGAGGCGGGTCAGCATCGTTCCGGCGGAGAACGCCGGCATCGGGTCGGGCGGGCAGACAAG
>NZ_SRTP01000354.1:0-295 GCF_004791945.1 Mesorhizobium sp. M3A.F.Ca.ET.175.01.1.1
GTCGGAATGCAGGCCATCAGCGGATCGTCGAGGATCGACTCGAACTGGAAGTCGTTGAGGTTCGGCAGTTCGGGACCGATGTAGAATTCAACCTCCTGCTGCTGCAACAGCGCAAGTGCCCCCTGCGGCGGCGTCTCGATGACCTCGACGATCGAGCGCGGATAGCGCAATTTGAACGTCGCCAATATGTCGCCCAGCCGGCTCGCCGCAAGCGTCGGCGCGCAGGCGATCTGCACCTTGCCCTTCCGCCGCGCCGCGATCTCGGTCAGCCGGTCGAGGCTGGTCTGCACCTGCG
>NZ_SRTP01000355.1:0-294 GCF_004791945.1 Mesorhizobium sp. M3A.F.Ca.ET.175.01.1.1
GCCAGCCCACGCTCGACGATCTCGAGCGCCGCCAGCACCTCGGTGCGGAAGAAATCCTTTTTCGTCGACATGAAGGCCTTGGTGCCCAGCACCTCGAAGGCATCGTAAGGCATCCTGGCCGCGCCGAAGCCGGTCTCGCGACCCCAGATCGCCAGCACGATCTCGCCCGGCACGCCATAGCGCTTCTCGATCAGCCCGAGCACCCTTGAATTGGCGCTCTCGCGCGTGCGCCCGCCCGTGGTGACGGCGCGAACGATTTTTTCGGCGAAATAGTTGGCGGGCGGACCGAATTCG
>NZ_SRTP01000356.1:0-294 GCF_004791945.1 Mesorhizobium sp. M3A.F.Ca.ET.175.01.1.1
CGCGCGATTTCGGCGCGCTGTCGGCTTTCCGTTTCCTCAAGCCCGGCGGCGATTTCATCGGCGTCGCCGACACCGGCTTCTGGTTCTTCGGCAGCATCACCCGCGATGCCGACAAGCGCCCCTCGGGCGTGTCGAGTTTCCGCATGCAGCAGATGGTCGACGCTTCCGGTCGGCCGATCGACGAGAAATGGGAAGTCGACGCCGAAGGCCTGGCGGTCAAGGACGGCATCGCCACCGTCGGCTTCGAGCGCGAGCAGCGCGTCGTCCAGTTCAAGATCGACCCGGACGACATGA
>NZ_SRTP01000035.1:0-2809 GCF_004791945.1 Mesorhizobium sp. M3A.F.Ca.ET.175.01.1.1
GCATCCGGCCGGCGGTGCAGGCGCTGCAGGACCTCGGCATGCACCGCAAGGTGCAGCTGATCGTCTCCGGCGGCATCCGCAACGGCGCCGACGTCGCCAAGGCGCTGGCGCTCGGCGTCGACGCGGTTTCGATCGGCACCGCGGCGCTGGTCGCGCTCGGCGACAACGATCCGCGCTGGGAAGCCGACTACAACGCGCTCGGCAGCACGGCCGGCGCCTATGACGACTGGCACGAGGGCCGCGACCCGGCCGGCATCACCACGCAGGACCCCGAATTGATGAAGCGGGTCGACCCGATCGCCGCCGGACGGCGGCTGGCGAACTACCTCAAGGTGATGACGCTCGAGGCGCAGACCATTGCCCGCGCCTGCGGCAAGAACAGCCTGCACAATCTCGAGCCCGAGGATCTCGTCGCGCTCTCCATCGAAGCCGCCGCCATGGCCGGCGTGCCGCTCGCCGGCACCAGCTGGATCCCGGGGAAGGGAGGTCTTTAAGGACAGCCAGCCGTCCCAAGAGAACGAAAACGTCAACGAGGCGCCAGAGAAAGAAATCGTCTGGCGCCGCACAGGGGAATCGCAATGAACAAGATGGTCGATACGAATGTAGACGCCGGGATGAGCGATCTGCGGGAATTCGCTGCGGCACGGGGCGTCAAGTATTTCATGATCTCCTACACCGACCTGTTCGGTGGGCAGCGCGCCAAGCTGGTGCCGGCGCAGGCGATCGCCGACATGCAGAAGGACGGTGCCGGCTTTGCCGGCTTCGCCACCTGGCTCGACCTGACGCCGGCGCATCCCGACATGCTGGCGGTGCCGGATGCGTCCTCGGTCATTCAGCTACCGTGGAAGCCGGACGTTGCATGGCTGGCTTCCGACTGCCTCATGGAAGGCAAGAGCGTCGCCCAGGCGCCGCGCAACACGCTGAAGCGGCTGGTCGCCGAGGCTGCGGAACTTGGGATGTCGGTCAAGACCGGCGTCGAGCCGGAATTCTTCCTTGTCACCCCGGATGGCAAGCAGATTTCAGACGAATACGATACGGCGTCAAAATCCTGCTACGACCAGCAGGCGGTCATGCGCCGCTACGACGTCATCGCCGAGATCTGCGATGCCATGCTGTCGCTCGGCTGGGGCCCGTATCAGAACGACCACGAGGACGCCAACGGCCAGTTCGAGATGAACTGGGCCTTCGACAACGTGCTGGCGACGGCCGACAAGCATTCCTTCTTCAAGTTCATGGTGCGCTCGATCGCCGAGAAACATGGCCTGCGCGCGACCTTCATGCCTAAGCCCTTCCAGGGGCTGACCGGCAATGGCTGCCATGCCCATATTTCTGTTTGGGATCTGGCAGGTCAGTCCAACGCGTTCGCCGACAAAAGCATGCCCCTTGGGCTGTCCGAACAAGGCAAGCACTTCCTTGGCGGCATCATGAAGCACGCTTCGGCGCTTGCCGCGATCACCAATCCGACGGTCAATTCCTACAAGCGCATCAACGCGCCGCGCACGATCTCGGGCGCGACCTGGGCGCCGAACACGGTGACCTGGACCGGCAACAACCGCACCCACATGGTGCGCGTGCCCGGCCCCGGCCGCTTCGAGCTGCGCCTGCCGGACGGCGCCGCCAACCCCTATCTGCTGCAGGCGGTGATCATCGCCGCCGGCCTCGACGGCATCCGCTCCAAGGCCGATCCGGGGCCGCGCAGCGATGTCGACATGTACAAGGAAGGTCACACCATCAAGCACGGCGCCAAGTTGCCTCTTAATCTGCTGGATGCTCTGCGCGCCTATGACAAGGACAAATCGTTGAAGGCAGCAATGGGTGAAGAGTTCTCATCCGCCTATCTGAAGCTCAAGCAACAGGAATGGAACTCCTTCGTATCGCACTTCACCCAATGGGAGCGCGACAACACTCTGGACGTGTAAGTCCTCCCACCTTCAAGACATGTTCCAGGATGCGGCGCCGTTTGGCGCCGCATTTGCGTTGAATACCGCCTCTCGCGCATGGACCCACGCGAAGATGGCATTCAGCCGGAGCAAATGCACAAGCCGTTATCCACCACGAACCGAAGGATCCATATATCTGGAAAGGCCGAGGACCGCGCCAGGCGTGAGGGAAACTCGGCCTGCAGTCCACTTTGGATGTCGGAGATAAGGTAAGCTGAGGGCCGCTGCAGCTCTGACGGCAATCGCCTCGTGGGGTACCGGATGGCCTTCCGCCAATCGGTAGAGCCCATGGTGACACCAAGGAATTCCCAGTCCGAGGCTTCCCTTGGGAGTTCAAATCGGCCTCAATCCGTCCGCGCCATCGACATCCGCCCATTCCTGACCCGCGTTTGATGCCGAACGCAAGGCGCAGCTGTTCATCTCTCACAACCATCGAGCGGTTCGAATCCATCGTTCTGCCTCCGTCTGGAACGAGGGACAGAGCGTCTCGGATGCGAAAAGGGCGCCGCGTTGCCGCGGCGCCCTTTGGCAGTCAGGTCAGCCGATCCTAAATTAGAACAGGCCTTCGATCTGGCCGGTCTCGTTGAGGAAGATCTTTTCCGAGGACGGCGCCTTGGGCAGGCCGGGCATGGTCATGACCTCGCCGCAGATGATGACGACGAAGCCGGCGCCGGCGGCCAGCCTGACCTCGCGCACCGGCACGGTGTGGCCGGTCGGCGCGCCGCGCAGGTTGGGATCGGTCGAGAAGGAATACTGGGTCTTGGCCATGCACACCGGCAGCTTGCCGTAGCCGGCCTGCTCCCAGGCATGCAGTTGGTCGCGGATCGACTTGTCGGCGATCGCCTCGTCGCCGCGGTAGATGCGCTTGA
>NZ_SRTP01000357.1:0-294 GCF_004791945.1 Mesorhizobium sp. M3A.F.Ca.ET.175.01.1.1
CGGCGATGTGGTGCCTGAAACGGCGCTTGCCTTCACAGGCGGCTCATCCTTCGCCGTGGAGGGAACGCCAATCGCAAAGAACGCTGCCGTCTTCGAAGCTGGTATCGATGTCAACCTTACCGACAAGGCAACCATCGGGCTTACCTATAAAGGTCAGCTTGCCTCGGACGCGCAGGAGCATGGCTTCAACGCCAAACTCAGTGTTCGGTTTTAATCGCCGCAAGGGAGGGCGATATGTCATGCCCGATTCCAGCAGCGAACTGACAGCCATCTCTATTGAAAGATCTTATCGCC
>NZ_SRTP01000358.1:0-294 GCF_004791945.1 Mesorhizobium sp. M3A.F.Ca.ET.175.01.1.1
GCGTGTTCCGCGAAGGGCGCTGCATCATCGACCGCGAGATCCGCGGCATCCAGCACCGCGTCCAGGACCGATTCGAGGGCATCACCGACGGCGAATATGAGAGCCTGATAGACATTGCGCTCGGCCTGACCGACCGGGCGATCGCGGCGCGGCGCGGCCTGTCGCTCCGCGGCGCGCAAATCCGCATCAAGCATGTCTACGACAAGCTCGGCATCGTGCCGCCGGAAGACGGCGCCGGCGAAGCGTCGGTCTTCAATTCGCGCACCCGCGCAATCTATCTCGCCATGGCGCGCG
>NZ_SRTP01000359.1:0-294 GCF_004791945.1 Mesorhizobium sp. M3A.F.Ca.ET.175.01.1.1
CGATGGTGTTCATGCTGCACACCGGCTCGAAGACCACGGCCGGGCTGGTTCCATTCTCGATCATGATCGTCGTGCTGCCCAGCCTCATCGGCATGCGGCTCGGCACGCCGATCCTGTTTGCGCTGGCCATCATCGCGACCGCCATCGGCACGCTGGGCATCGTCTTCATCCCGCCGGTGAAGCAACTGGCGGCGACCTATTTCCCCGATCTCACCTATACCGGCCGCACGACGCTCTGGGAGTTCGCCGGCGAAATGCTGGCGAAGCGGCCCTGGACCGGATATGGCTATGAAA
>NZ_SRTP01000360.1:0-293 GCF_004791945.1 Mesorhizobium sp. M3A.F.Ca.ET.175.01.1.1
CCCGGTCAAATATTGGTGCGGCTGCAGTCCTGCGGCGTCTGCCACACCGATGTGCATATCTGGCGTGGCGAGAGCGTTCCGCCGCACGCCCCGTCGCCCTTCGTCATGGGCCATGAGGGCATCGGTCGCGTCGAGGCGATCGGCGAGGGCGTCGGCGGCTGGTCGCTCGGCGACCGGGCCGGCGTGCCTTGGATCCACGACACCTGCCGCCGGTGCGACGAATGCCTGGATGGCTACGAATCCTTTTGCCAGCACCATCGCGCGCATGGCTTGAACGTACCCGGCGCCTTTGC
>NZ_SRTP01000361.1:0-293 GCF_004791945.1 Mesorhizobium sp. M3A.F.Ca.ET.175.01.1.1
GTCATCCAGGAGGCCTACGTGCAGGGCATCTCGACGCGCTCGGTCGACGACCTGGTCAAGGCGATGGGCGCGAGCGGCGTCTCCAAAAGCCAGGTGAGCCGGCTCTGCGAGGAGATCGACGGCAAGGTGAAGGCCTTTCTCGAGCGGCCGATCGAGGGCGATTGGCCATACCTGTGGATCGACGCCACCTACCTGAAGGTGCGCCGCGGTGGCCGCATCGTCTCGGTCGCCGTCATCATCGCCGTCGGCGTCAACGCGGACGGCCGCCGCGAGGTGCTGGGCATGGAGGTCGG
>NZ_SRTP01000362.1:0-293 GCF_004791945.1 Mesorhizobium sp. M3A.F.Ca.ET.175.01.1.1
CAAAAGGAACGGCCGCGACAGCGTGCGGCTGTCCTATGAGAGGCCGGAAACGACGTTCGTCGCCGAGCGGCTCGCCATCGGGTGAAGCAGGCCACCCGCGCCCGACGTTAACGCGATTTTCGCCCGTCGATGCTTTTCTGCCCGGAACGTCCGACGAAGGAAGACATGGGCAGCGCCGATTTCATACTGATGATCAACATCCTCGTCGCCGGGCTGCTGGCGGCGGCGTTCATGGCGGTTGCCGTCTACGGCACCGGGCGCGTGTCGGCGCGCTGGCTTGCCTTCAGCTACCT
>NZ_SRTP01000363.1:0-293 GCF_004791945.1 Mesorhizobium sp. M3A.F.Ca.ET.175.01.1.1
TTAGGGGAACACAGCGCTCAGGCCGCCGGGCGTGTGCGCCGCGCGGTCGTAGGTGTAGTGGCCGTCCGAATAGAGCGTCAGCGTGCCGTACTGGCCCGCAATCGTGGTGCCGGTGACGGCGGACGTCACATCCTGCGGCGCACCCGTGCCATAGGCCGAGGTTACGCTGGCGCCGTCCGCTCCCTTTACGTCCGCTCTCGTGACCGGATCCGTCTCGCCGGCGCCGGTGATCACATTTCCCGAGATCTCTGCATGGCTGCCCGCCGCGACGCTGTTGGCGTCCGGGTTCGCCG
>NZ_SRTP01000364.1:0-292 GCF_004791945.1 Mesorhizobium sp. M3A.F.Ca.ET.175.01.1.1
TCGCTCCGGCAGCGAATCAGCATCCGGTGGCTGCTCCGCGCCGCCATTGAGCGCCAGCTGCATGAACACCGTGTCCAGCCAGCGCCCATGCTTGTAGCCCGATCCTTCCAGGCGCCCGGAATGACGAAAGCCGAGCTTCTCGTGCAGCCGCACCGAGGCGCTGCCGGCATGGCCGTCGCCGATCACCGCAATGATCTGGCGAAAGCCTGCCAGGCGCGCGGCTTCGATCAGCGCCTGCATCAGCAGCAAGCCAACGCCCTGCCCCTTGGCCTCGGGGGCGACATAGACCGAA
>NZ_SRTP01000365.1:0-292 GCF_004791945.1 Mesorhizobium sp. M3A.F.Ca.ET.175.01.1.1
GGATCGACCAGCCCGGCGACAGCACCGCCTCTTCGTTGCGCATGACGATGTGGCGCGTCTCGTCCGGCTGGCCCATGAAATGGAAGACGCGCGCGCCCTCGGCCAGGTCGAAATAGAGATAGGCCTCCATGCGTCGATCATGCACATGGCAGGGCATGGTGTTCCACACCGATCCCGGCGCCAGCTGCGTTATGCCGACGACAAGCTGGCAGGTTCTTGCACCATCGGCATGGATGAACTGGAAGATCGAGCGCTCGTTGCTGGCCGCCTGGCTGCCGAGGTGGAGCCTCCT
>NZ_SRTP01000366.1:0-292 GCF_004791945.1 Mesorhizobium sp. M3A.F.Ca.ET.175.01.1.1
AATACACCCTAGGCGGCTGCCAGCAGGCTGGCATTGCCGCCAGCCGCCGTCGTGTCGACGCAGACAGCGCGCTCATGCGCGTAGGCCGCCGGGTTGAGCACCTCGCTGACCAGCGGCACGATCGGCCCGGCGCGCTCGGCGATCACCTTGCGCACGATGCGCGCCGCTTCCGGCGTGCCGGAGAAGGCGACGACGTCGACCTTCAGCGCCCGCGCCTCGACCGGATCCGGACGGCCGTCGATTGCAGCAAGCGGCAGGCCCTTGCCGGTCAGCGCCGACAGCACCGCAGGCG
>NZ_SRTP01000036.1:0-1891 GCF_004791945.1 Mesorhizobium sp. M3A.F.Ca.ET.175.01.1.1
GCCCGCAGATTGGAGTAAGGGAGAGCCGACATCCGCAAACGATCGTTAAGGTCAAGGCACGCGATATTATCGATGCCGCGATGCCGACTGATACGATCGCACTGGGTGGCTGGCCCATGGAAATCCACCACGCTCCCGGTGTCCAAGAGTACATAGGAGTGGGTGGCTCAGGCTATTTTGGTATCCCACTGAACGCAATCAGAACTCATGTTGATAATCTGCTCGTGGCGGGCAGGTTAACTGGGGCCGATCGAGAGGCGTATGGCTCGATACGAGTGATGGGCACCGCGTTCGCGACCGGTCAGGCTGCCGGCGCGGCGGCTGCACTGCTGCGGTTTTCCGACATCGAAATCAGCGAACTGCGCTCACTGCTCTTGTCACACGGTGCACTGCTCGACCTGACTAGCAGCCGTTCCTCGTGACATCAGGCAATCAATCACTCAAACTTGATGCCACTGCCTTCAACTTCGGGCACGCAGGCTATCGCGCAAGTGCCGACCAAACGACGATAGGCCGCGTTCGATATGGGAATGCACGTATACCCCCATTTCGGGCGCCTGGGGCAGTCGATGGATTGTTATGTCGCGGCCCGCAAACGCCATAGCTGTGAAGTTGTCCACCAGAGCCGATCCCAATCCCACCTCGACCATCCGGCATGCCGTCTCAGCAAACCGCACGACCGTTGTAGGTTCGTAGCGGACTCCGCGGCCGCCAAGATAGTCCGCAATGGACTGGCCGTGCGGCGTGGTGCTCTCGAAACCTACCAGGTCGGTCAGGCACAGGTTTGCCAATTCGCTCTCACCAAGCGACCGTGGACGTTCTTTCGTGGCACCCTTGGTGACAGCAACAATTTCGCCCGATCCAAGAATCTGGGTGGCGATCGAAGGGTGGTTTTGCTGGTAAAGACCCACCACCATCTCCCCCTCCCCAAAAACGAGATAGTCGGTGACCTGGGAAACGGACAGAACATCCAACCGCATAATCAGTTTGGGATAGCGCCTCCTGAGGCGAAGCATTGCTCTCGGCACTATGCTCGCTGCCAAGCTCGGTGAAGCGCCGACGCGGAACTTCATGTCTTCGCCGACCGACATCCTGCGTATCGACTCCTGCAGGTTTCGTACGTTTCGAAACAACGTCGCGACTTCGCCAAATATCAACGCTGCGTGGGCCGTGGGCTGCAGGCGCCCCTTGGCGCGCTCGAAGAGCGGAACTTTTGCTTGCGCCTCTAGGTGCCGAAGAACGCGACTGACGACCGGCTGAGAAACGTTGAGGAGGTTCGCGGCGCCAACAACAGACCCCGTTTCCATCACGGCGTTGAACACCTCAATCTGACGAAGCGTAAACACTAGCGCACCCAACCGCTGTCCTTATGACATAAGGTATGTAACAACAATACGTTGTCAACAAGAGCTGGCGATCGTACGGATGGCGTAACAATCGGAGCCCGCTTCCATGTCTATTGCCCCTTTTGCTCGGGTTGTCGAGCAAGTCGCGCTCACCGCTCCGCAAATCGACGAGTTGTACGTCAAAGCGGTGCCCTTGAGCAGATTCGTGTTGCAGCGATCCGCTGGAGGGGGTGCGTTGCCCCAGTTCACCTATTTCGGACTTGAAGTGACGCCACTTGAACAACGCGACGCGGAACGCCTAACGCTTGGGCCGCCCGTAGAAAGCGACGACCCGATCGCCTTTGCAAACGTGCCCTTCAAAGGCGGTGTGTTCACCTATCTACCATATGACAACGAGGGTAACACGGGTCCTCAGTTTTGGTTCGTGTCAAGGCTCCTGATAATTGACCACGCCTGTGCCAAGGCCTTTGAGGTTTTCACCGTTCAAAACAACGGCACACGTCACGAGGCAATCCGTGATAGTGGAAAAGATGTAATTAACCGGC
>NZ_SRTP01000367.1:0-292 GCF_004791945.1 Mesorhizobium sp. M3A.F.Ca.ET.175.01.1.1
GATTCACCGCACGATCTGACGCCGTGGCTGGCCGGCCTCATCGTCGAGGAGGCCTATCGCCGCAGCGGCGTCGGCACGGCGCTGGTCAGGGCCGTCGAGGACCATGCCGCTTCGGCCGGTGTTGGCAAGCTCTATCTCTACACCTGGCAGGCGCGCGGCTTCTACGAAGCGCTCGGCTGGTCGGCGGCCGAGACCTTCGAACAGGCCGGCGCCCCGATGCTGCTGATGGCGAGAAAACTATAGTGTGCCGGCGAGGTAGCCGAGTGCCAAAGCGGCAACCAGCGCAAGCGCA
>NZ_SRTP01000368.1:0-292 GCF_004791945.1 Mesorhizobium sp. M3A.F.Ca.ET.175.01.1.1
GGAAAATGGAAATGCTTGTCGCAATTCTTTGGATCTGGAACGGATTTTGCTTTGAAACAATAGTGACAATTGGCGACCATCGCTGATGTCTGACTACCCTTGATGCGACTTGATTGGTGAGTGTTCTGATCTTTTCAAAGATATTGGCACAATCCGAACAGGTTTTGTCACCCCGGCGAAAGTAGGGAGAACGACGGGCACGTAAAGTGGGATTTCGGTGCGCAAAGATCGACCAAGATACGCAGGGAGGGAAGGATTTGCGCGAGGAGGAGGCTCGCGACAAACCGTCACC
>NZ_SRTP01000369.1:0-292 GCF_004791945.1 Mesorhizobium sp. M3A.F.Ca.ET.175.01.1.1
AGGACGGCAAGATCGACCCGCTGAAGACGGGCAGCTTCGAACTCCTGATCACCGACGACACGCCGCGCTGGACGTTCTACATCGTGCAGGATCCCAGGATTCCGACAGGCTGATCTCATCGTGGTTGCAAAACCTCGCCGCGCGGACAATGGTGGCGCCATGACTGCCGCCTCCCCCAGCACACCTGCCGAGATCGCCGAGCTGCTCGCCTTCTATGCCAGCGCCGGCGTCGACGACGCGCTCGAGGACGCGCCGATCAACCGCTTCGCGGAGGCCAGGCCGAAACAGGTCG
>NZ_SRTP01000370.1:0-292 GCF_004791945.1 Mesorhizobium sp. M3A.F.Ca.ET.175.01.1.1
CGCGCAGCGCCGCTGAGCGTTTCCTGAAGACGGCGCGTGTGATGACGCTACCTTTCGACCGCGCCCTGGAGTGCGGTTGGGGATATGGCACCAACGTTTACGTCTCCGACAGGGACTTTCTGCCCTTTGGCGACCCGAATACGCTCGTCGGAACGCGCGAGGAATATAAAGGCAGCAAGTTCACCCGACTGAGGCGACTGCCAGCTTATCTTTACAGCTTTTATGACAATATAGCACGTTACATCTACGCGTACAGCTAGACGTACATGGTGGCGACACTTTTGTTTCCTGT
>NZ_SRTP01000371.1:0-291 GCF_004791945.1 Mesorhizobium sp. M3A.F.Ca.ET.175.01.1.1
GGAACGGACCTTCGACGAACTTGCCCGCATTCTGAACGCTCCACAGCGTCGCCTGCCATACGGCGCCATTTTGCTGCGCCTGGCCGAAAGCCTTGCAACAGGACCTTGCGATTGGCATAGGTATTGCCGCGGTACGCGTGATGGCGGGTTAGCGCCTCAGTCTGACTTTAGCAGCCGCTCTAAATGAGCGACGTGCTGCCGCTGCGCGGCCTCAAACGCCTGCAGCATCACCACCGCGTCGTAGATGGGAAGCCCTCGTTCCGCTAAACTGTCGATGAGCGCGCGCTGGCG
>NZ_SRTP01000372.1:0-291 GCF_004791945.1 Mesorhizobium sp. M3A.F.Ca.ET.175.01.1.1
GCCAAGACGCTCGGCGAGTCGGCCGAGAAGGCTTGACGCAGCAGATGCTCGAACCCATGCGCCGCCGCGAGCAATCGGCGGCGTACCTCATGGCGGATATTTTCGACCGCCATCGTCCGGCTGCATTTGAAATCCTCACCGGCGGGGAGATGAAGTGGCATGACCGCTAGTCCTATCGGCAGATATCTGGATGCCGCGCCGGCGCGGTGGCTCCCGTCGATTCTCGCTCCGTCGCCGGCAACCGCAAAATCGGTTGCGCTGAGCGTAACCCACGGGTTTCATGCCGGTGCC
>NZ_SRTP01000373.1:0-291 GCF_004791945.1 Mesorhizobium sp. M3A.F.Ca.ET.175.01.1.1
CCGAGGCCCAGAATGGCCGCGTCGCTATCACTGAAATGCCGATGATGGCGATGATGCCGCCAGCGCCAGTCGCCATCGCCGCCATCCCAGTTGCGGGAGAAATGGCGGCTGCGGAAGTTATCGCCGCGCCATCTGGAGTCGCGGCCGCGCCACTCGCCGCCGCGCCGCCAGCGCCAGTCATACATCTGCGGCGAGCTGTTGTTGCCGCCGGCCCATTCGTCACGGACCGGGATGATTTGCGGCGCGGTCGCATTGGTCGCGGTCGAAAGATCGGGCTGCAGGATCGGGCCG
>NZ_SRTP01000374.1:0-291 GCF_004791945.1 Mesorhizobium sp. M3A.F.Ca.ET.175.01.1.1
CCGCCGCCCAGCAGCTTTCGGCAGGCGGACCGGTATTCGATATCGCCGGGGTCCGCGATGTGAGCCCCGAGGAGCGCTGGCAGGCCTATGTGTCGCGGCTGCAGACTCAGCCCGGCATCATCGTTGCCGAACAGAATGTACGCGACGGCCAGTTCTACATTGCCGGCCTGAGGGACCCGCTTGCCGCCGACCCGCAGTCGCTGTTGTCCTGAACTGAGGTCGATCCCGCGCGCGTTCACGCAAGCTGGCAATTCTACCAGAGCCTCGAGCCGGAGTTCGTGCTGAAGCGGC
>NZ_SRTP01000375.1:0-290 GCF_004791945.1 Mesorhizobium sp. M3A.F.Ca.ET.175.01.1.1
GGCCCAGGCGTCGAACTCGTGCAGGCCCCGGTCGGCGAGCGCGGCATAGCCGAGATATCGCTGCACCGAGAACATTTCGCCGAGCGTGTTTGTGATCGGGGCGCCGGAAGCGAGTACGAGCGCACGGCCCGGATTCTTGGTCTCGGTGAAACGCGATTTTACATAGAGGTCCCAGGCGCGCTGCGAGCCGTTCGGATCGATGCCCTTGAGCGTCGACATGTTCGTGGCGAAGGGGAGCTTGCGGAACTCCTGCGCCTCGTCGACGATGATCTGATCGACGCCGATCTCCG
>NZ_SRTP01000376.1:0-290 GCF_004791945.1 Mesorhizobium sp. M3A.F.Ca.ET.175.01.1.1
GACGCCACTCGCCCTTCGTTCAGAAGATAATTTGCCACAGCCGCATCGTCTTCCAGCACCGCGCCCTTGGGCGTCTTGCGGCCGATCAGGCTGGCGCAGCCGATATAGGCGTATGTGCCGATCCCCGGCGCGAGGAAGATACGGCACCTGGAGCAGAACACCGCGGCTGCCGGGATCGAGCTGAGCGCCGCCGAGGTCGCGGCCATCGGCGATGCGCTGTCGCCCGACAAAGTGGTCGGCAAGCGCTATACCGAGGAACTGCCGTCGCTCACCCATTCACCAGCGCCAGC
>NZ_SRTP01000037.1:0-1636 GCF_004791945.1 Mesorhizobium sp. M3A.F.Ca.ET.175.01.1.1
ACCGCGTCGACGCCGAGCGCCAGCGCCTTGGCGACGTCGGCGCCGTTGCGGATGCCGCCGGAGACGATCAGCTGCACCTTGCGGTGCATGCCGAGGTCCTGCAGCGCCTGCACCGCCGGCCGGATGCAGGCCAGCGTCGGCTGGCCGACATTCTCGATGAACACTTCCTGCGTCGCCGCCGTGCCGCCCTGCATGCCGTCGACGACGACGACGTCGGCGCCGGCCTTCACCGCAAGCGCGGTGTCGTAATAGGGCCGTGCCCCGCCGACCTTGACATAGATCGGCTTTTCCCAGTCGGTGATCTCGCGCAGTTCCAGGATCTTGATCTCGAGATCGTCCGGCCCGGTCCAGTCGGGATGGCGACAGGCCGAGCGCTGGTCGATGCCCTTGGGCAGCGTGCGCATCTCGGCGACGCGGTCGGAGATCTTCTGGCCGAGCAGCATGCCGCCGCCGCCGGGCTTGGCGCCCTGGCCGACGACCACCTCGATGGCGTCGGCGCGGCGCAGGTCGCGCGGGTTCATGCCGTAGCGCGACGGCAGGTACTGGTAGACCAGCTGCTTGGAATGGCCGCGCTCTTCCTCGGTCATGCCGCCGTCGCCGGTGGTGGTCGAGGTGCCGGAGAGCGTGGCGCCGCGGCCGAGCGCCTCCTTGGCCGGGCCCGACAGCGAGCCGAAGCTCATGCCGGCGATGGTGATCGGGATCTTCAATTCGATCGGCTTCTTGGCGTGGCGCGTGCCGAGCACCACCGAGGTGTCGCAGCGCTCGCGATAGCCTTCCAGCGGATAGCGCGAGATCGAGGCGCCGAGGAACAGCAGGTCGTCGAAATGCGGCAGCTTGCGCTTGGCGCCGGCGCCGCGGATGTCATAGATGCCGGTCGCTGCCGCGCGGCGGATCTCGGAAAGCGTGTAGTCGTCGAAGGTCGCGGATTTGCGCGGCGTCGTCGGCGGATTGTGATAGGTCATTTTGATGGGTCCCCCTCAATACGCGTCGGCGTTGTCGATGTTGAAGTTGTAGAGCGTGCGGGCCGAGCCGTAGCGCTTGAATTCCGCCGCCTTGACGCCGGTCACGCCGGCCCTGTCGAGCAAGCCCTGCAACAGTTCGAGGTGCTCCGGCCGCATCTCCTTGGCGATGCAGTCGGCGCCCAGGCTGCCGACCTTGCCGCGCACGAACAGCCGCGCCTCGTAGATGGAATCGCCGAGCGCATCGCCGGCATCGCCCAGCACCACCAGATTGCCCGACTGCGCCATGAACGCCGACATGTGGCCGACATTGCCGTGCACGACGATGTCGATGCCCTTCATCGAGATGCCGCAGCGCGAGGAGGCGTTGCCCTCGATGACCAGCAGCCCGCCGCGGCCGGTGGCGCCGGCATACTGGCTGGCGTCGCCTTTGACCACGATCGAGCCCGACATCATGTTCTCGCCGACGCCGGGCCCGGCCGAGCCATGCACGGTGATCGCGCCGCCGGCATTCATGCCGCCGCAATAATAGCCGACGCTGCCGCGCACATCGACGGCGACCGGCTGGTCGACGCCGACGGCGACGGAATGGCTGCCTTTCGGGTTGAGCACCTCCCACGCGGTCTCGTTCGAGCCGGGGGTCAGTTGATGAAGCGCCTGGTTGAGCTCGCGCAGCG
>NZ_SRTP01000377.1:0-290 GCF_004791945.1 Mesorhizobium sp. M3A.F.Ca.ET.175.01.1.1
CGACGATCCGTCGGTGCAGATCGTCAACCAGGCGCAGAGCTGGTACCTGAAGGACATATTGAAGAGCACGCAGTGGAAGGACGTGCCGCTGCTTTCAGCGGCTGCACCCTTCAAGGCCGGCGGCCGCAACGGCGCCGACTATTATACCGACGTTCCGGTCGGCGACATCGCCATCAAGAACGTCGCCGACCTCTACCTCTACCCGAACACGGTACGGGCCGTTGAAATCACTGGCGCCGAGGTCAAGGAATGGCTGGAAATGTCGGCAGGCATCTTCAACAGGATCGAGC
>NZ_SRTP01000378.1:0-290 GCF_004791945.1 Mesorhizobium sp. M3A.F.Ca.ET.175.01.1.1
CTTTCACCAACCCAGCCATTCGCGCGTACGCCAGGCCAGGCCGACAAAGGGCACGGCCGTGATCATGACGGCGGCAAGGACGAAAAGCGGGCTGTTCAAACGCAATGATTTCATGATGCACCATAAGAATGGGGTTCGCCGTAAACGATGACTCCGCCGGTCGGTTGCATCCGGCAGGCAAGTCCGGGCTAAATTCCGAAGCTTACATGTTGCTCGCGGGCCGGATCGGCGGCGCCGGCCTATGCGGTGGCCTGGGCCGTGGCCTGAGCGGCACCTCGGCCAGCGAAGCG
>NZ_SRTP01000379.1:0-290 GCF_004791945.1 Mesorhizobium sp. M3A.F.Ca.ET.175.01.1.1
CCCTCGAAAACCATTCAAACCGGCGGACCGCGCCACGGCTGCCCGGTTGCCGGCGGACTTCTCCAATGTGCTCGTGGTCGGCAAATCGTCGATCAACCGGGTCGTGGTGTCGAAGATCGTCGAGAAGTCGGGGCTGAAGCCGATTTCGGAATCGCCCGAGACCGCCGAGAAAGCCTTGGCTGGCCATCTGCCCGGCGCCGTGATCCTGGACGGCGGGTCCGACAACAAGGATTGCGACCGGCTGATGTCCGCCATCGACGCGCTGCGGCGGGTCTCAGGCAAGCCGGTGC
>NZ_SRTP01000380.1:0-290 GCF_004791945.1 Mesorhizobium sp. M3A.F.Ca.ET.175.01.1.1
TGCATTTCCAGTCATCGAGCCTCAACAAGAGCGGGCGTGACACATTCATCGCCGAACTGTCCCGGCACATCGCGGTCGATTGCTACGGCCGCTACCGGCCCAACCGCGAGATCATAGGCCCTGATCTCGGCCGACAGACCAAGCTCGAGACCATTGGCCGCTATCATTTCTGCCTGGCGCTTGAGAACTCGATCGCGCCCGACTACGTCACCGCGAAGATGTTCGATCCGCTCTCCGCCAGCACGGTGCCACTCTACGCCGGCCCGCCCAATCCCCTCGCGCTCGCCCCC
>NZ_SRTP01000381.1:0-289 GCF_004791945.1 Mesorhizobium sp. M3A.F.Ca.ET.175.01.1.1
CCTCAAATCTCCTGACCTGTTTGGCAGCCTTGACCGCCTGCCGGCGCTTGGCAAACCAGTCAGTGAGCGCACATTTGTGGTCCTCACCCATCGACAGGCGAAGTGCTGGCAGAGCTTCCCGACATGGGCGTCGAGGAGACACGCACTGCGATCGATAGAGCATATAGAGCGCAGCCTGGATGGGCGGCATTGACGGCCCGTGAACGCAGCGACGTTCTGTGGCGCTGGCATCAGCTGATTATCGACCACGCCGATGACCTTGCCGCGAGTATTGACCGCGGAAATGGGC
>NZ_SRTP01000382.1:0-289 GCF_004791945.1 Mesorhizobium sp. M3A.F.Ca.ET.175.01.1.1
TCGGCCTCGGCCGTCTGCAAGCGCTTGCGCAACTGTTCGCCGGAGATTTTCTCGACGGGCTGGAGCTTGATCGAAGCCCGCATTTCGGCAGCTGGCTGACGGCGCAGCGCCGGCGTTTCAGCGCATGCCATGTCGCGGTTCTGGAGCACATCATCGGCCTCGTTCCGCAGGGAGCCGATGAGGGCGGCACCTATATCGACAAATGGCTGGAGCTTGCGCCCTTCGACGGCCGTGCACATGTGGCGCTGCTGGAAAACCTCGCGCGGCGCGGGCAGATCGGAAGAGCACA
>NZ_SRTP01000383.1:0-289 GCF_004791945.1 Mesorhizobium sp. M3A.F.Ca.ET.175.01.1.1
GGCCTGGCGAAGTCGGCGCTTCCGACTTCGGGCGCGCGGCCGATATGGGTGCGCGCAGGGTCCGGTTCAATTTGCCGTGATCGGCGAAGTGCGCCTTCTACCTGAAAGTTGCGGCGCAATATAGTCGGAAAAGTTGCGGGATCATTGCGCCAGGGAATGCAATACCTCGACAAAACGAAGCTTTTCTGCCAGCCGGCCGCACTTTTGCGGGCACGCAGATGACTTTCCCGAGGCTTCCCCAAGGTCACTGGCAGCAGCCGTCAGCATGATGCAAAAATCTTCGACATCC
>NZ_SRTP01000384.1:0-289 GCF_004791945.1 Mesorhizobium sp. M3A.F.Ca.ET.175.01.1.1
GCCGTCGATCACGCGCAGTCAAACCCCGCGCGCGATATCGCCTACTTCAAGGCGACCGGCGATGGCTTCCATTCGTGGACCATCGAGGAGGTCGAGCAGTTCGAGGAGCGCCATCCGATCGGCACCAAGGCGCGTCTCGCGCTCGGCCTGCTGCTTTACACGCTGCAACGCCGTAGCGACGTCGTGCTCTTCGGCAAGCAGCACGTCCGCAACGGCGTGCTGAAGTTCACCCAGCAGAAGAACAAGCGCCGCAAAGCGGTCTCGCTTGAGATCCCGATCCATCCCAAGC
>NZ_SRTP01000385.1:0-288 GCF_004791945.1 Mesorhizobium sp. M3A.F.Ca.ET.175.01.1.1
ACCCGTTTCGACAGCCGCCACCGCGCCTGCTCCAGGGTCGACTGCGCCTGCTTGACCTGGTTGTCGGCGGCGTTGATGGTTTCCGGCCGCGCCGGCAGGTTGCCGACGGCGAGGTTGGCCTCCGCCTGGCCGACCTGCGCGTTGGCCGTCTCAAGCGAGGCCGAGGCGGTGTCGTAATCGGCCTGCGTGCCGGTGCCGCGTCTATAGAGGTCGCTGGCGCGGTCATATTTGCGCTTGACGTCGGCGGCCTGGGCTTTGGGCAGGAAGCCGCCTTCCTCGCCACCAAGG
>NZ_SRTP01000386.1:0-288 GCF_004791945.1 Mesorhizobium sp. M3A.F.Ca.ET.175.01.1.1
CTCACCGTCAGTGGCTATCCGATTAGCTTCACGGTCTCCTGCGACAATATCGCCTACGAGGACGACGCCCGGAGGGTCGCCGCCTCCACTGGAAGCTTCAATGCCGTCGCCGCGATCACCGGCCCCTTGTCGCCGGTCGCTGACCTGCGCGGGCCGCTGCGAACGATGGCGCCTGGCATGCCGCCGCTCTGGATCGACTGGGACCAGTTGCAGGCGAAGGTCAAAGTGTCGTGGCCGCTGCCGAGGAGCGTGTCGCTGCAGGCCGAAGGGCTCAACGGCCAGACCGAT
>NZ_SRTP01000038.1:0-1273 GCF_004791945.1 Mesorhizobium sp. M3A.F.Ca.ET.175.01.1.1
CGCAGCACGTATTGCAGGATGCCGCCGTTCTTGAAGTAGTCGAGTTCGTCCAGCGTATCGATGCGGCAGACGATCGGGATGGTCTTCACGGTGCCGTCGCCATAGGTGAGCCTGGCCGCCATCTTCTGGCGCGGCTTGATCGCGTCGAGCCCGTCGATCTCGACCAGCTCGTCGCCCTTGAGGTTGAGCGAGGCCCAGGAGGTGCCGTCCTCGAAGACGAAGGGGATGACGCCCATGCCGACCAGGTTGGAGCGGTGGATGCGCTCGAAGGACTGGGCGATGACGGCGCGCACGCCAAGCAGGTTGGTGCCCTTGGCCGCCCAGTCGCGCGAGGAGCCGTTGCCGTATTCGACGCCGGCGAAGATGACCAGCGGCACGCCTTCCTGCTTGTAGGCCATCGCCGCGTCGTAGATCGACATCTCCTCCTTCGAGGGATAGTGGATGGTGTAGCCGCCCTCGCGGCCGTTCTCGCCCAGCATGTGGTTGCGGATGCGGATGTTGGCGAAGGTGCCGCGCATCATCACCTCATGGTTGCCGCGCCGGGTGCCGTACTGGTTGAAGTCGGCGACGCCGACGCCATGCTCGGTCAGGTACTTGCCGGCCGGCGAGGCGGCCTTGATCGAACCCGCCGGCGAGATGTGGTCGGTGGTGATCTTGTCGCCGAACAGGCCGAGCACGCGCGCGCCCCTGATGTCGCCGACCGTGCCGAAGCTGCGCGCCATGCCGGCGAAGTAGGGCGGGTTCTGGACATAGGTCGAGTTGTCGTCCCAGGCATAGGTCTGGCCTTCCGGCGCCTTGACCCCTTGCCAGTAAGCGTCGCCCTTGAAGACGTCGGCATATTTGCGCGCGAACAATTCGCGGGTGACGTTCTTCTCGATGAACTCCTGGATCTCGGCCGCGCTCGGCCAGATGTCCTTCAGATAGACCGGCTGGCCGTCGCGGCCCTCGCCGAGCGGCTCGGCAGTCAGGTCCCTGGTCACCGTGCCGGCCAGCGCATGCGCCACCACCAGCGGCGGCGAGGCGAGGTAGTTGGCCTGCACGTCGGGCGAGACGCGGCCCTCGAAGTTGCGGTTGCCGGACAGCACCGCGGCGGCGATCAGACCCTTGTCGTTGATGGTTTTCGAGATCGGCGCCGGCAGCGGGCCGGAATTGCCGATGCAGGTGGTGCAGCCGAAGCCGACCAGGTTGAAGCCGATCTGGTCGAGCTCCTTCTGCAGCCCCGACTTCTCCAGATACTCGGCCACCACCTGGCTGCCCGGCGCCAGCGAGGTCT
>NZ_SRTP01000387.1:0-288 GCF_004791945.1 Mesorhizobium sp. M3A.F.Ca.ET.175.01.1.1
CCTCCTTCACCATGATCGGCATCATCACAATGGCGACGATCCTGGTGCTGCCGCGCGACGCGGACTCCTTCTCCAGGGTGGCCATCGAGCACCGCCTGGAATACAGCGCGGCCAAGGTGGTGGTGACCAATCCGGCCAATCGCGGCAAGCTCGACGAGGGCGCCAACCTTCCACGGATCTCCACCATCCTCGGTGCGGACGATGCCTTGCGTCAGGGCGACATCGATTTCCGCGCCGCCCTGGCCGCCGCTTCGCCAGCCTGCGAACCGGTGATGCGCCGGGGCCAAG
>NZ_SRTP01000388.1:0-288 GCF_004791945.1 Mesorhizobium sp. M3A.F.Ca.ET.175.01.1.1
GCCGTCGTCACCGCCTTGGGCGGCGCCGGCTTTTCCTTCCTCGGCCGCTGCTTCGGTTTCTCAACCGGCTTCTTCTCTGCCTTTGTCTTCGCCTCGACGGGTTTGGCTGCCTTGATTTCCGTCTCGACCGGCTTCGGCTGCGGCAGCGGAACGGCCACGTCGGGCGCGAGCGTCTCGACAGGGTCGGGAACGGCCTCTTCCAGCGGCGGTTGCTCGCTCAGCGCCGCCACGGTCGGCGCCGCCGGGTCGGCCTTATCAACATCGGCGGGCTGTTCGGTAGCCGGTTCG
>NZ_SRTP01000389.1:0-288 GCF_004791945.1 Mesorhizobium sp. M3A.F.Ca.ET.175.01.1.1
CAGTGCCACGCCGCGGTTGGGCTCGATCGGTTCGCCCCAATGCACCCATCCCATCCAGTGGTTCATGGCAAGCCACCGATACGCCGCGGCATATTCCGGATCGAGCGAGACCGCGCGCGTCAGCATCAGATGCGCTTCGCGCGCCATCTGTGGGGACTCGTCAAACGATCTGCGAGCCCGCACGACGAGATCATAGGCTTCCAGATTCCTGGGCCGGTTGCGGGCCGGCGGCGCGCGCAGGCGGCCGAGCAGCGCTTCGACGATCCTGGCCGTGACCGCGTCCTGGAC
>NZ_SRTP01000390.1:0-287 GCF_004791945.1 Mesorhizobium sp. M3A.F.Ca.ET.175.01.1.1
GCGGAGATCACGTCTGTGGCCTTCCAGTTGTCTTGCGAAAGGCCCGCGTTCCACTTTGCGAAATCAGGGAACAGGGTCTCCACATTGATCCCGGAGGAGGTGTTGGCCTTGTCTGCGGTACCCAGGACGGTCTTCTTCAGGCTATCCGAGAACAGGTTCAGCAATGCGGTCGCGGCAGGTCCGTTTTTCTGGCGCAGATCCAACTGGCGGGCCGATTGGGAGCTCTTCTCGTCTGCCTCGCGCTGGGCAGCGATTTTCTTCTCCTCGTCGGCGGCCACGCGCTTGGC
>NZ_SRTP01000391.1:0-287 GCF_004791945.1 Mesorhizobium sp. M3A.F.Ca.ET.175.01.1.1
GGCCAATCCGTGCCCAAGCCGGGCCTTGTCCGGGTCTCCAGGGATGGAATGCGAATAGACGTCGAGGTCTGGCGGCTGGGTCCGGAGGCGTTCGGACGATTCGTCGCCGCCATCCCCCCACCGCTGGGCGTAGGAACGATCGAACTCGAGGATGGCAGCGCAGCAAAGGGGTTTTTGGTGGAAACCGCCGGCCTGACTGACGCCGCCGATATCTCCGCCTATGGCGGGTGGCGCAGTTTTGTAAGACGCGACCAAGAAAGGGCCAACATTCTCGCGACCTAGAAACG
>NZ_SRTP01000392.1:0-287 GCF_004791945.1 Mesorhizobium sp. M3A.F.Ca.ET.175.01.1.1
CCGGCGAGAAATAGTTCTCGATGGCGCGCTGGGCGGTTTGAGGGAAGTAGACCTTGCCTTCATGCAGCCGCTGGATCAGGTCGTTGGGGGTGAGGTCGATGACCTCGATATCGTCGGCCTCGTCGATGATGGAATCGGGAACGGTCTCGCGCACCCGGACGCGGGTGATCTGCGCCACGACATCGTTCAGGCTTTCGACATGCTGGATGTTGAGCGTGGTATAGACGTCGATGCCATGCGTCAGGATTTCCTGCACATCGAGGTAGCGCTTCGGGTGTCTGCTGCCG
>NZ_SRTP01000393.1:0-287 GCF_004791945.1 Mesorhizobium sp. M3A.F.Ca.ET.175.01.1.1
GTCAGCGTCTCGGTTGGATGGAGATCGCCGAACATCTTGGACGAATTACAGGCGGAAAGCGCCGATACCACCACCAGCAGTGACGCCACCCCCAATGGGGCGGGCGCAAAGAACGACTTGAATTTCAGCGCACCCAACAACAATTCTCCATCACATCCCCGCAACTTGCGCTGGGCCGCAAAACCGGTAAACCAGCTTGCATGCCGATGCAACAAGGCCAAATCAAACAACAGGTCCCCGGGAGACCACCCTCAATGTTCCAGCGCCTTTTTGGCCGCGAACGCAAT
>NZ_SRTP01000394.1:0-287 GCF_004791945.1 Mesorhizobium sp. M3A.F.Ca.ET.175.01.1.1
GAGGAACCGTCGCTATCCAGTCCTCGCCGTCGGGGGCGGGGCCGAGAAGTTTTCTGAGCGATGCGATCTGCACAGACAGGTTACCCTCCTCTACCGCCGTCCCCGGCCACGCCGCATTGATCAGCTCGGATTTGCTGAGCACTTCGCCAGGTCGCTCCACCAGCGCCTCAAGCAGGAGCAGCGCGCGGTAGCCGACGGGAATCGGAATCTTTTTCCGGAGCAGGGTTCCTGTCTCTGCATTCAGGACGAAAGGGCCGAAGACGAAACGACATCCTTGCATACGACGG
>NZ_SRTP01000395.1:0-287 GCF_004791945.1 Mesorhizobium sp. M3A.F.Ca.ET.175.01.1.1
CTGGACCTGATGACCGGAAAGACCATTTGCCAGCACGGTCCCGTGCCGACGAACTGTCGCGAGATACCGACGAACGGCAATGCCAGACCGGCCGAGGTCGCATCGGTCGAGGTCAAGCCGGCCTCTGCTCAGCCGACAGGGGCCGCATTGCCCTCCAGGTCGGAACAGGAGATGCGCTTCGTGCTGGTTCGCGGCACCAATCCGCTCTGCAACCCCGACTGCCCGGAATGGATTGCGGCAGAGGGGACGATTGTTGCGGCCACACCCGACAGGCTGCGCGAATTGCT
>NZ_SRTP01000396.1:0-287 GCF_004791945.1 Mesorhizobium sp. M3A.F.Ca.ET.175.01.1.1
CCCCTGACAATATAGAGGCCGAATGGGAAGCCAGGAACCGGGCCAGCGAGGCGCTAGCCCGCCGCGCCGAGACCATCGACGCCGATGAAGCCCAATGGCTGGCCGAGCGCGTCGGCGGCGGCCAGCGGCCGTTGCGCGACAACGAGCGCGCGCTGCTGACGCTGATCAAGCACGCTTCGCCGGAAATCCATCCGGCGCTGAAGCCGCTGCTCGATAAGGTCCCCTAGGCGTTTCCTGGAAGTGTCTTGCAAAGGATGATGTTGGAATGGCCTTCGGGCCAGCCGGTC
>NZ_SRTP01000039.1:0-1216 GCF_004791945.1 Mesorhizobium sp. M3A.F.Ca.ET.175.01.1.1
GAATTGCCGATGCAGGTGGTGCAGCCGAAGCCGACCAGGTTGAAGCCGATCTGGTCGAGCTCCTTCTGCAGCCCCGACTTCTCCAGATACTCGGCCACCACCTGGCTGCCCGGCGCCAGCGAGGTCTTGACCCACGGCTTCTGCTTCAGCCCGACGCGGTTGGCGTTGCGGGCCAGAAGCCCGGCGCCGATCAGCACGCTCGGGTTCGAGGTGTTGGTGCACGAGGTGATGGCGGCGATGACGACGTCGCCATGGCCGAGATCGTGGCCGGCGCCCTCGACCGCATAGCGCTTCGAGATCTCGGCCGCCTTCTTGTATTCGCTCTCCATCGCCTTGGCGAAGCCGGCCGGAATGCCTTCCAGCGCGACGCGGCCCTCCGGCCGCTTCGGCCCGGCCATCGACGGCACGACGTCGCCGAGGTCGAGCTCGAGCAGGTCGGTGAAGACCGGATCGGCCGAGCCGGCGTCGCGCCACATGCCTTGCGCCTTGGCATAGGCCTCGACCAGCGCGATGCGGCTCTCCTCGCGGCCGGACATGGTCAGGTAGCGGATGGTCTCGCCGTCGACCGGGAAGAAGCCGCAGGTGGCGCCGTATTCGGGCGCCATGTTGCCGATGGTGGCGCGGTCGGCCAGCGTCATGTTGGACAGGCCGGGGCCGAAGAACTCGACGAACTTGCCGACGACGCCCTTCTTGCGCAGCATCTGGGTGACGGTGAGCACCAGGTCGGTGGCGGTGACGCCTTCCTTGAGCTTGCCGGTGAGGCGGAAGCCGATCACCTCCGGCAGCAGCATGGAGACCGGCTGGCCGAGCATCGCCGCCTCGGCCTCGATGCCGCCGACGCCCCAGCCGAGCACGCCGAGCCCGTTGATCATGGTGGTGTGCGAATCGGTGCCGACGCAGGTGTCGGGATAGGCGGTGGTCTCGCCGTCCTCCGCATTGGTCCACACCACCTGGCCGAGATATTCGAGATTGACCTGGTGGCAGATGCCGGTGCCGGGCGGCACGACGCGGAAGTTGCGGAACGCCTGCTGGCCCCATTTGAGGAACTTGTAGCGCTCCTCGTTGCGCTCATATTCGAGCTCGACATTGCGCGCGAACGCCATCGGCGTGCCGAACTCGTCGACGATGACGGAATGGTCGATGACCAGGTCGACCGGCACCAGCGGATTGATCTTTTCCGGATCGCCGCCGAGCGCCTTGATGCCGTCGCGCATCG
>NZ_SRTP01000003.1:0-679573 GCF_004791945.1 Mesorhizobium sp. M3A.F.Ca.ET.175.01.1.1
CCGACCTCATGGGCGATGTGCTTGCCGGTCCAACGTTGCCGCCGCAGCGCCATGATGCGCTCGGCGATCAACGCAGCGGTGGCCTGCGGCATATGGGCGGGCCGCGAGGAACGGTCGATCATGCCGGCCCGCCCTTCGGACTTGTAGCGCTCGACCCAGCGCGCCACGATCTTGGCCGACACGCCGTAGACACGCGCCGCATGGGCTTTGGAGAAAGCGCCTTCTATCACCGACAGCGCCATCTCCTCTCGACGCAGCGGTGTGAGACGGGCATTCTTATGGATGTTCATTCGGATCCTCCGATGGATGCTGAAGCGTGGTAACTCCAGTCTCCTCGGTCCGGTCCGAATGGACAACCTCCCGAAAGCTCACAGCTAGGCGTCCAGGTGCATGGCGGCATGGGCTTCATCGAGGAGACGGGCGCGGCGGCGCTCTATCGGGACGCCCGCATCGCGCCGATCTATGAAGGCACCAACGGCATCCAGGCGATCGATCTGGTGTCGCGCAAGCTGCCGCTCGGCGGCGGCGAGCACGTGCATCGCTACATCGGCGAATTGAAAGCGGTAGCCGATGGCGTGCGCACCTCCAACATTGAAGGCTTCGGCCGCACCGCGGACAATCTCGACCGCGCGCTTGCCGACCTCGACGAGGCGACGCGCTTCCTGCAGAAGCAGTTGGCCGACGGCAAGGCCGACGCCGCAATGGCCGGCGCCACGCCCTATCTGCGCCTGATTTCGCTGACCGCCGGCGGCGCCTATCTGGCGCAGGGCGGTCTCGCCGATCGCGGCCGCATCCCCCTTTGCCGCTTCTTCGCCGAAAACCTGCTTGGTGAGACCCAGGCCCTGAAGGAGCGCGTCGTCGACGGTGCCGACAGTCTCGCCGCCGCCGGCAAGGCGTTGATCTTGGCCTGAACGCCCCGAACTGCGAAGGAATCGACCGTGACCGATCATATCCTCATCGAGCGCCGGGGCGCCGTGCAGATCACCCGCATGAATCGGCCGGACAAGAAGAACGCCTTGACCCGCGCCATGTACGCGAAAATGTCGGCAGGTCTTGCCGAAGGCGACGCCGATCCGGCGGTGCGCGTCCATGTCTTCCTCGGCGTACCCGGCGCCTTTTCTGCCGGCAACGACCTTGCCGACTTCCTGGTGATCGCCACCGGCGGCGAGGGCGGCACGGAAGTCTGGGACTTCCTGGTGGCGCTGGCCAGGGCGGAGAAGCCGATGGTGTCGGGTGTCGACGGCATCGCCGTCGGCATCGGCACCACGCTCAATTTGCATTGCGACCTGACCTTCGCCACGCCGCGCACGATCTTTCGCACGCCCTTCGTCGACCTCGGCCTGGTGCCGGAAGCCGGCTCCAGCCTGCTCGCGCCGCAAATCCTCGGCCGTCAGGGCGCCTTTGCGCTGCTCGGTCTTGGCGAGGGCTTTTCCGCCGAGCGCGCCAAGGCCGCCGGCCTGATCTATGAAGTGGTCGCGGAAGACGCGCTGGAGGACGCGGTGCTTGCTGCGGCCAACGAGATCGCCGCCAAGCCGCCACAGGCGCTGAAGATCGCCCGCGACCTTATGCGTGGCTCCCGCGAGGAACTCCTCGCCCGCATCAAGGTGGAGAGCGAGCACTTTCGCCAACGGCTGAAATCCGACGAGGCGCGTGCCGCGCTCACCGCTTTCATGACGCGCAAGAAAGGTTGAACCCTCCCGCCTTCTGCCGTCCTCAGGGATAGAGCCGCGTCTTGTCCCAGCCGCCAGCGGCGTTGCGTGAAAATACGAGCCGATCATGCAGCCGGAACGGACGGTCGTGCCAGAATTCGATCGTGGTCGGCACGATGCGGAAGCCTGACCAGTGCTTAGGCCGCGGGATGTTACCGATCGGATAGCGCGCCGTGTACTCCGCCACCGCCTTCTCCAATGCGAAGCGGCTTTCCAGCGGCCGCGACTGTTTCGACGCCCAAGCGCCGATGCGGCTGCCGCGTGGCCGTGTCGCGTAATAAGCGTCGGCCTCGGCGTCGGTGACGATCTCCACCGGTCCCCGCACGCGCACCTGGCGGCGCAGCGACTTCCAGTGGAAGCACATCGCCGCCTTCATCGTGCCAAGAATCTCGCGACCCTTGGCGCTCTCGAAATTTGTGTAGAAGACGAATCCGTTTTCATCGAACCCCTTGAGCAGCACCATCCGCACATCCGGCATGCCATCGGTGTCGACGGTTGCCAGCGCCACGCCATTGGGATCGTTGATCTCGCTTTTTGTGGCGTCGTCCAGCCATTCGGCGAAGAGCCGGAACGGCTCCGAGGCCTCGGTGAAGTCACTGCTTGTTAACTCAGTTTCGTTCATAGTTTTCCGAATTTTTTACGGTTACGGAGGAGTGGGCCGATTGTCGCGTATCGCGCAAGCTTTTGACAACTGGCAATGGAGCGCTATCGCTTCGGCCAGCCTCAAGGCTGCGTTGCTGACGCTGGCGCTTCCGCTTGCCGCCTGCGGCGCCGGCGGCTTCAGCCTCGAAAAGGCCGAGGTCGACCGCTCGATCATCACCTCCAGCGCGTCTCCCTCGCCTGCCGCGCCGGCTGCCGGCGATAACGACTCCGACCAGACCACCATCGGCAACGCGGTCTCCTCGGCCGACATCCGCGAACTCGGCGGCCAGGCGGTGCCATGGGCCAATGCCGGTACCGGCTCGCGCGGCTCCATCACTGAATTGGTGGAACTGAAGGATGGCGGGCTGACCTGCCGCAGCTTCGCCGCCACGCGGGAGAGCTTCGACGGCGTCGTCATGTACAAAGGTCAGTTGTGCATGGCCGGCACTGGCGGCTGGCGCATGCAGCAATTCAAAGCGCTCTGACTTCGGGGCGCCCGGATTTTCGCTTGTCGGTTTCCTCTTGCGCCACTGGAATTTCTTCCTATCCAAGCGCATATAGGGGGCGACTGTGACTCAATTCTCTCTTGCAGGCAGGAAACATGCGCGACCCCTATGAGGTGCTGGGCGTTGCCAAAAACGCATCGGCCAAGGACATAAAATCGGCCTACCGCAAGCTCGCCAAGAAGCATCATCCGGACCAGAATCCGAATGATCCCAAGGCGAAGGACCGTTTTGCCGCCGCCAATCAGGCCTACGAGATCGTCGGTGACGAGAAGACCCGCGCCGCCTACGACCGTGGCGAGATCGACGCCGACGGCAAGCCGAAATTCCAGGGCTTCGAGGGCGCGGCCGGTGGCGATCCGTTCGCCGGCTTCCGTCGCCAGCAAGGTCCTGGCGGCGCGCATTTCGAATTTCGCACCGGACGCCCGGGCGGCGACCCGTTCGACGGCAACAGCGACATTTTCAGCCAGATCTTCGGCGATGCCTTCTCCCGCGGTGCAGGCCGGGGCGAGCGCCGCCAGCCTGCGCAGGCCGCTGATTTGAATGTCACGCTGGACATCAGCGTCGAAGAGGCGGCCACCGCCGAGAAAGTAACCGCGATGTTCCCGGATGGCCGCAAGATGGCGGTCAAGCTGCCGGCCTATGTCGAGGAGGGCCAGACCATTCGGCTCAAGGGACAGGGCGAGCAGGGGCCCGGCCAGCCCGGCGACGCGCTGGTCAAGATCCATATCCGCCGCCATCCGCGCTACCGCATCGAGGGCCGCGACCTGCATGTCGACCTGCCCGTCGACCTGGCAGACGCGGTGCTCGGCGCCAAGGTGGCGGTCGAGACGCCCACCGGCAAGCTCGCCGTCAATGTTCCGGCATGGTCGAGTTCGGACAAGGTTCTGCGCCTCAAGGGCAGGGGACTGCCGGAAAAAGCCGGCGGTCATGGCGATCTTTACGCGCATGTGCGGCTGATGCTGCCGGAAGGCGGCGACGCCGAGCTCGAAGCCCTGATGCGCCGCGCAAAAGGGTGACCGGCGCAGTTCTGTCGCCTCCACAGCCGGCTTTCGGCGCTTGAAGGGGCCTTGTGCCTGTGCGATAGGGCTCTCCACGAAGCAGATATTCTTGCGGAGAGCTTTCACATGGCGGGTGCAAAAGGCCTGATGGCCGGCAAGCGAGGCCTGATCCTCGGCGTCGCTAACAATCGGTCGATTGCTTTCGGCATCGCCAAGGCCTGCGCTGATCACGGCGCCGAAATCGCGCTCACCTATCAGGGCGAAGCCTTCAAGAAGCGCGTCGAGCCGCTGGCGGCGGAGCTCAACGCACATGTCGCCGGTCATTGCGACGTGACCGATCCGGCAAGCCTCGACGCGGTGTTCGACGACATCGCCAGGCACTGGGGCAAGCTCGACTTCCTCGTCCACGCCATCGCCTTTTCCGACAAGGACGAGCTGACTGGCCGCTATGTGGAGACGACGCGCGACAATTTCCTGCGCACCATGGACATTTCGGTATTTTCCTTCACCACCATCGCCAAGCGCGCCGAGCCGTTGATGGCCGAAGGCGGCTCGCTGCTGACGCTGACCTATTACGGCGCCGAAAAGGTCATGCCGCATTACAACGTCATGGGCGTCGCCAAGGCGGCGCTCGAAGCCAGCGTGCGTTATCTCGCGGTCGACCTCGGTGCCAAGAAGATCCGCGTCAACGCCATCTCGGCCGGCCCGATCAAGACGCTTGCCGCCTCCGGCATCGGCGATTTCCGCTATATTTTGAAGTGGAACGAATACAACGCGCCGTTGAAGCAGACAGTGACGCAGGAAGAGGTTGGCGATTCCGGCGTCTATTTCCTGTCGGACCTGTCGCGCGGTGTGACCGGCGAGGTCCATCACGTCGATTCCGGCTATCACGTCGTCGGCATGAAGGCGGTCGACGCGCCGGACATCTCGACCATCAAGGACTGATCCTCCGTCCCGGCCCTGGCCCGAGCTCCGGAAGACTGATGTATCCGCTCGTCTACATCGCGCGCCACGGCCAGACTGATTGGAATGTCGAGGGTCGGCTGCAGGGACAGGCGGATACAGACATAAACGCGCTCGGCCGCGCGCAGGCGACCCGCAACGGTCGCCGCCTGGCCGAGTTCGTCGACAAGCCCACCGATTTCGACTTCGTCGCCAGCCCGATGCGCCGCACGCGCGAGACGATGGAGCTGATGCGCGCGGCGATGGCACTCGATCCGCTCGCCTACCGCACCGATCCACGTCTTGTGGAGTTGAGTTTCGGCGATTGGCAGGGTTTCACCTTTGGCGAGCTCGAGGCCAGGCTTCCGGGTTCGACCGCCGGACGCCGGCACGCCAAATGGGATTTCCAGCCGCCAGGTGAGGGCGCCGAAAGCTACGAGATGCTGCTCGAGCGCATCAAGCCGTGGTTGGATACCCTCGACCGGCAGACGGTCTGCGTCACCCACGGCGGGGTCATGCGCTGCCTGTTCCGCCTTGTCGAAGGAATGTCGAAGAAGCAAGCGGCCAACCTCGATATTCCGCAGGATCGCCTGCTGCGGCTGCAGGGCCGCAGCCTGGAGTGGCTGTGAGGCAGACGCCTCAACCTCGTCATCCTAGGCGAAGCAGGAGCGAAGCTCCGTCGCGGAGACCCTAGGATCCATGTCGTGACCTAGCCGAATGGCAAAAGCGGCGCAGAATAGAAAACGTTCTGCACTGCTGCAAAGCTCCGACGCAACGGCATGGATTCTAGGTCTGCGCGCGTCGCTCCGCTCCTTGCTTCGCCCTAGAATGACGAAGCTTTCGGCGTCCGGCTAATTTCGAAAGTGGTCCTCTACCGGCGCACCGCGTTGGCCAAGACCTCGCAGCGAGGAACTAATTCTGGTCGCTGTCCGGCAGCTGCATATCGGTAACGACGTTCTCGCCATTGGTCACGTCGAAAGCGATGACGATGTCCATGCCGGGTTTCAGTGCGTCCAGATCGGTCTCGGCGTTGAGCTTGTAGGATTTGCCGTCGTCCAGCGTCAGCGTCAGCGTGTCCTTGTCGACCTTCTTGATCAGTCCTTCGGTCTGGCCGGCGAAGGCGGCGGTGGAAATCAAGAGCATGGCGCCAACAGCGCCAATCAGGGTACGCATCGTCGTCCTCTTTGGTCATTGCGCCGGCTGGTCAGCGGCGGATCCTCAACGGCGGATGGAAGAGAGCAGAAACCAACCGAATGTGTCAAAACTAAATCCGCCCGATCACAGATTGATGCGCCGGAACACCGTTTGACCGCTGTGGAAAACGCCAATAGAAGGCAGCGTGCAGCGCTGCGCGTCCTTTTGGATGCGTGAGGAACGCTGCACCACTTTTAGTTTGCCGGCTCCGCCGCCGGGCAGGGCGCTTTCCATGTCTCACAACACCTTCGGCCATCTTTTCCGCGTCACCACCTGGGGTGAAAGCCATGGCGCCGCGCTCGGCTGCGTTGTGGACGGCTGTCCGCCCGGCATCCGCTTCAAGCGGGAGGATATCCAGGCCGAACTGGACAGGCGCCGCCCAGGCCAGTCGCGCTTCGTCACCCAGCGCCGCGAGCCGGATGAGGTGAAAATCCTCTCGGGCTTCATCCTCGACGAAGACGGCGAGACGATGATCACCACCGGCACGCCGGTGTCGATGCTGATCGAGAATGTCGACCAGCGCTCCAAGGACTATGGCGAGATCGCCCGCCAGTACCGGCCCGGCCATGCCGATTACACCTATGAGGTCAAATACGGCCTGCGCGACCATCGCGGCGGCGGCCGCTCCTCGGCGCGCGAGACCGCGGCTCGGGTGGCTGCCGGCGCGTTGGCGCGCAAGGTGGTGCCGGGCATGATCGTGCGCGGCGCGCTGGTTTCGATGGGCGAGAAACGAATAGATCGCGCCAACTGGAACTGGAATTTCGTCGGCGATGCCGAAAACCCGTTCTTCACTCCCGATCCAGCGTCCGTTCCGGTCTTCGCTGCCTATCTCGACGGCATCCGCAAGGCGGGCTCATCGGTCGGCGCGGTGATCGAGATCGTGGCCGAAGGCGTGCCGGCGGGCCTCGGCGCGCCGATCTATGCCAAGCTCGACCAGGACATCGCCTCCGGCCTGATGTCGATCAACGCCGTCAAGGGCGTCGAGATAGGCAACGGCTTCGAGGCCGCCCGCATCACCGGCGAAGAGAACGCCGACGAGATGCGCATCGGCAATGACGGCAAGCCGGTGTTCCTGTCCAACCATGCCGGCGGCATCCTGGGCGGTATCTCGACCGGGCAGGCGATCGTCGCCCGCTTCGCCGTCAAGCCGACCTCCTCGATCCTGACGCCGCGGAAGTCGATCGACAAGGACGGCAAGGACGTCGATGTCATGACCAAGGGACGCCACGATCCATGCGTCGGCATCCGCGCTGTGCCAATCGGCGAAGCCATGGTTGCCTGCGCGATCGCGGATCATTATCTGCGGCACAGAGGACAGACAGGTAAGGGAATAGGCAGTAGGGAATAGGCAGTAGGCCGCCCGAACAGCCTTTTTCTTTCCCTACTGCCTACTGCCTATTTCCTGCGAGCGAAGCGAGCACCTCATGCCCTACGACCAGAAGAAGATCGTCGAAGCGATCCGCGCCTTCGAGCGCGGCGAGATCGTCGTCGTCATGGACGATGACGGGCGCGAGAACGAGGGCGACCTGATCGTTGCCGCCGTTCACTGCACGCCGGAAAAGATGGCCTTCATTGTCCGCAACACCTCCGGCATCGTCTGCACGCCGATGCCGCGCGAAGAGGCGCGGCGGCTGAACCTGGCGCCGATGGTGGCCGACAATGATTCCGCCCACACAACCGCCTTCACCGTCAGCGTCGATTTCAAGCACGGCACGACCACCGGCATCTCCGCCGACGACCGCACCCTCACGGTGCGCAACCTTGCCAACGGCAATGTCGGCGCCTCCGATTTCGTCCGTCCCGGTCACATCTTCCCGCTGATCGCGCGCGAGGGCGGTGTCTTGATGCGTTCGGGCCATACCGAAGCGGCGGTCGATCTGTGCAAGCTCGCCGGCCTGCCGCCGATCGGGGTCATCTCCGAACTGGTCAATGATGACGGCACCGTCAAGCGCGGCCCCGAGGTGCAGGCTTTCGCCGAGGAGCACGGCCTGAAGCAGGTCTCGGTCGCCGATCTCATCGCCTATCGCCAGCGCAAGGAAACGCTGGTCGAGCGCGTCGCCTGTTCCGACATCGACACGCCCGGCGGCAAGGCGCAGGTCTTCACCTACACGCTTCCCTGGGATTCCATGCACCACGTCGCGGTTGTCTTCGGCGACATCCGCGATGGCGAGGACGTTCCGGTGCGCCTGCATTCGGAAGATGTCGTCACCGACGTCTTCGGCACCAGCCACCGGCTGGACGCGATCATGAAAGCCATGGGCGAGCGCAAGCGCGGCGTCATCGTCTATCTGCGCGAGGGCTCGGTCGGCGTCGCCCACCAGGAGCGCAACCGTCCGGCGAGCGGCGAACGCGAGGACCACGAGGAGGCGCGCCGCCGCGAGAACGAGTGGCGCGAGATCGGCCTCGGTGCGCAGATCCTCAAGGATCTCGGCATTTCGTCGATCAACCTGATTGCCTCGCGCGAGCGCCACTATGTTGGTCTCGAGGGCTTTGGCATCCACATCGCCAAGACCGAAATCCTGTAGGTGGGATTCAGGGTGACGCTTGCGGCTTCCGAGCGGTAGCTCGAAAGCCTGCTCAAGCGGGCCCTGGTCACACCACTGGCTAACCATACCGTCGACTTTGTGCACCGGTTTTGGCAGCCGCGAGCCGCAGCCACAATTGACAAACGTGCGGGTGAGAGCATCCTCCTCGGCCATTCTCTGAGGCGGGAGAGTCGGGGTCATGTGGGACTTCAGCGTCGGCAGGTCGGTGTCCATCATGATGAGGACCTGGCCGTTCATTGCCTTTCGAATGATCGTCTATTTCGGCATCACGGTGGCCTACATCATGGCGACCGGAACCGGCGCCAGCGTCGGCTACGGCGTCGGCCACATCTCCACCGATCCCGACGGGCCGATGTCGTTTGCCCTATGGGGCGGGGTTGTCGGCTTTGGCGTCGTTTCGATCGCGGTCTACTGGATCCGCGAATACATCCTCTACGTCCTCAAGGCCGGCCACATCGCCGTGATCGTCCACCTGATCGACGGCCACGACGTGCCCGACGGCCAGGGCCAGATCGCCTATGCGCGTGAGGTGGTGACCAAGCGCTTTGCCGAGGCCAACATCCTTTTCGTCGTCGACCAACTGGTGAAGGGCGCGATCCGCGCCATTTCCGGCCTGGTCGGCGGCATCGCCGCCTTCCTGCCCATTCCGGGACTCAGTGGCGTGGTCAGCTTCATCAACACCGTCATCCGCCTGTCGCTGACCTATGTCGACGAGATCATCCTCGGCTACAATATCCGCATCAATTCGAACACGCCTTTCGAGACCGCCAGGCAAGGGGTCGTGCTCTACGCGCAGAACGGCAAGCACATGGTCAAGAACGCCGTCTGGCTGGCGGTGATCATGTGGGGCGTGTCCTTCGTCATCTTCCTTTTGATGCTGGCGCCGGCCGGTGCCATCCTGTGGGTCATGCCCGGGCAGCTTGCCGGCTGGGCCTTCGTGCTGGCCATCGTCTTTGCCTGGGCTTTCAAGGCGGCCTTCATCGAGCCCTTCGCCATCGCCTCGCTGATGCAGGTCTATTTCGCCGCCATCGAGGGCCAGGCTCCCAATCCCGAATGGGACCGGCGCCTGGCCGACACCTCGTCGAAGTTCAGGGAGCTTCGCGACAAGGCGCTCAATTCCTTCGGCGGCTCGCGCTGGGATGCGCCCCGGGCGGCTTGATAGCAGCCGCCTGATCAGGGCTTCGGCCGGTCGCCGAGACCGAGGCTGGCGATCGCCGATTTGAGCGGTGCCTCGCCGGCGCCGCAAAACGTCTCGCTCATCACCAGTTCGGGCAAAGGCAGGCGCCTGCCCCAGCCATGTGCTTCCAGGTCCGGCTTCGGCGCGAATGCCGAGACGCGGCCGACGCACAGATAGGCGATCGGCGTGACATGGTCGGGGATCGACAGCAGCCGCTTCAGCGCTTCGGTCTCGATGATGCTGACCCAGCCGACGCCGACGCCTTCGGCGCGCGCCGCCAGCCAGAAGTTCTGCACCGCGCAGACGGTGCTGTAGAGATCCATCTCCGGATTGTGCCAGCGCCCGAGCGGCGAGTTCTGCGAGCGCTGCCGGTCGCAGGTGATGCAGAGATTGAGCGCGCTTTCGCAGATGCCTTCGAGCTTCAGCTTGCGGTAGAGCGCCTGCCGCTCCGCCTCGATGGCCGGCAATTCCTGCTCGCGCGCCGCCAAAAACAGGTCGCGCACCTGGCGGCGCCGTTCAGCATCGCGGATGACGATGAAGTTCCACGGCTGCATGTAGCCGACCGACGGCGCGTGATGGGCGGCCGTCAGCAGCCGCGCCAGCACGCTGTCGTCGAGATCGTCGGCGACGAAATGGCTGCGCACGTCGCGCCGGGTGAACATCGCCCGGTAGACCGCCTCGCGCGCCAATTGGTCAAAGTCATCGCCGCCGCCGGCGGCCGCTCCTGCCTGCATCGCTTTTCCCCTTGCGACAGCAGCCCTGCGCCTGACCAAGCGCAAGACCATGTCTGCCAGGCCGGTCTTCTGGCTCGGGATCGTCCCGCGTCCGGCGCCTTCCCGTCATCGACAGTGGCTTTTGCCGGCGCGGTCCCCCTTACAGCGTTGGGCACGCCACGGAGTTCAACCGTGTTCCCGATTCTCCCGCGCGTTGCGGGCACCAGGCAGTGACACGACCTTACCGTGAGGCGGGCGCCGCGCCAATGCCGTCAGCGACACTATCGGGCGCGAATTTTCCCCAGCCATTCGGCGCTGAAACATGGTCATCCGGGCTGCGCGTGCCTAGATTAGGCGCCATGACAACCCGTCTCTACACTCATCCGGTATTCCTGGAACACCTTACGCCACCCGGTCATCCCGAGCGGCCCGACCGTTTGCGCGCCATCGAGCGTGTGCTGGATGATGACTCATTTTCGGCTCTGGATCGCGTCAAGGCGCCGGAAGCCGATGAGGCGACCATTCTCTATGCCCACCCGCAGGATTTCGTTGCCCGCGTCCGCGCCGCCATTCCCGAGAGCGGCATCGTCTCGATCGACGCCGACACCAGCGCCAGCCCGAAGAGCTGGCAGGCCGCGGTGACGGCGATCGGCGCCGCCAATGCGGCCGTCGACGACGTCTTCGACGGCCGCGCCAGCAATGTCTTCGTTGCTGCGCGGCCGCCCGGCCATCATGCCGAGAAGACCACCGCGATGGGCTTTTGCCTGTTCAACACCGCCGCGATCGCGGCCCGCTACGCGCAGAAGAAGCACCAGGCCGAGCGCGTCGCCATCGTCGACTGGGACGTGCACCATGGCAACGGCACGCAGGACATTTTCTGGGACGATCCGTCGGTGCTCTATTGCTCGACCCACCAGATGCCGCTTTATCCCGGCACCGGCGCAAAGAGCGAGACCGGCGCCGGCAACATCGTCAATGCGCCGCTGGCCCCCCGCACCGGCAGCGAACTGTTCCGCGACGCCTTCCTGTCGCGCGTGCTGCCGTCGATCGACGCCTTCGCGCCCGCCCTGATCATCATTTCTGCCGGTTTCGATGCGCATCATCGCGATCCGCTGGCCGAGATCAACCTGACCGAGGATGATTTCGACTGGGCTACCGGGCAACTGATGGAGCGCGCCGGGCGCCACAGCGGCAATCGGCTCGTCAGCCTGCTGGAGGGCGGCTACGATCTGCAGGGATTGGCATTTTCGGTCGCCGCCCATGTCGGGCGGCTGATGAAGGGATAGGATATGGCTGGCGAAGGCAATGAGGACGTCAAGGCGATGAGCTTCGAACAGGCGCTCGACGCACTGGAGAAGATCGTCGATGATCTGGAGCGCGGCGACGTCCCGCTCGACCAGTCGATCCGCATCTACGAGCGCGGCGAGGCGTTGAAGGCACATTGCGATCGTCTGCTGAAGGCGGCCGAGGACAAGGTCGAGAAGATCAGGCTGTCACGCGACGGCAAGCCGGTCGGAACGGAGCCGCTGGACGCCGAGTAGGTAAAAACGGGCAAGGAGTTCAAGCATGTGCCGCAACATCAAGACCCTGTTCAACTTCGAGCCGCCGGCGACGGACGACGAAGTCCATGACGCGGCGTTGCAGTTCGTGCGCAAGCTGAGCGGTTCGACCAAACCGTCAAAGCGAAACGAGCATGCCTTCAACCATGCCGTCGAAGCGATTGCCGCAGCGGCGCGTGAATTGCTCGATTCCATGGAGACCACCCAGCATCCGCGCAATCGCGAGGAAGAGGCTGCCAAGGCGAAGGCCAGGTCAGCACTCCGCTTCGCCTGAGCCATCGCATGAGCTTCTTCCCGGCCAACGATCCTGAACCCGGCGATGCCTTCGCCTGCGATCGTATCGAGTTGATGATCGTCCCCAACGCCAAGGACATCGGCGGCTTCGAGGTTCGCCGCGCCCTGCCGACGGCAAAGCGCCGGCTGGTCGGGCCGTTCATCTTCTTCGACCGCATGGGACCGGCAATCCTGAGGGCAGGGCAGGCGCTCGACGTGCGCCCGCACCCGCATATCGGGCTGTCAACCGTCACCTATCTGTTCGATGGCAGGATAAGGCATCGCGACTCGCTCGGCACTGAGATGGTGATCGCGCCCGGCGACGTGAACCTGATGACCGCCGGGCGCGGCATCGTCCATTCCGAGCGCACGCCGGAGGAACTGCGCGGCGCGCCGATGTCGATCTCCGGCCTGCAGACCTGGCTGGCGCTTCCCGACGGCAAGGAAGAGGTCGCTCCGATCTTCGAGAACACGGCGGTGATCCGCCTGCCGAAGATCGATGCCGAAGGGATCAGCGGCCGTGTCGTCATCGGCGAATTGTCCGGGCTGCGATCGCCGGTCACGACCGCTTCCGACACGCTCTATGCCGATCTGCGGCTGGCGCCGGGCGCCAGCGTGAAAATTCCCCCCGAGGCCGAGGAACGTGCCATCTACACGCTGGAAGGCGAGGTCTCGATTTCCGGCGACCGCTTCCCCGCAGAACGGCTGCTGGTCTTCAAACCGGGCGACGAGATCGTCGTTTCGTCCGAGCGGGGGGCGCATTTTATGCTGTTCGGCGGAGCCTCGCTCGGCTCCAGGCGTTATATCTGGTGGAACTTCGTTTCGTCTTCGAAAGAACGCATCGAGCAGGCAAAAGAAGAATGGAAGACAGGCCGCTTCGATATCGTTCCCGGCGATGAGGAAGAGTTCATTCCGCTGCCGGAAAGCTGAACCGCGTCACTGACACGCATTTACATTCGCCTGCCGGCGGCATATTTCGCGCATGATCGAGGCGCATATTTGTGAAGGTTGAGCAATTCCAGGAAAAGTGTGAAACGGTTTTCCGTCCGAAATCGCGTGGAACAAAGAGCAATTCCAGGAAAAGTGTGAAACGGTTTTGCGTCCGGAATTGCGTGGAACAAAGAGACAGAGCGGTCCCGTGAAACGGTTAACCTCTCTGACGCAAGGTTAAGATCTTACAGGCCGCTCCGCAGTGAACCAGAAACCCGAAACCCCGCTTCTCGACCAGGTCCGCATCCCGGCGGATTTGCGGGCGCTTGACGAAAGCGCGCTGCCGCAGCTGGCGACGGAACTGCGCGCCGAGCTGATTGATGCCGTTTCGCATACCGGCGGCCATCTTGGCGCCGGCCTCGGCGTGGTCGAGCTGACGGTCGCCCTGCATTATGTCTTCAACACGCCGCAAGACCGGCTGATCTGGGACGTCGGCCACCAGGCTTATCCGCACAAGATCCTGACCGGCCGCCGCGACCGCATCCGCACGCTGCGCCAGGAGGGCGGGCTCTCCGGCTTCACCCGGCGAGCAGAGAGCGAATACGACCCGTTTGGTGCCGCGCATTCCTCGACCTCGATTTCCGCCGGACTCGGCATGGCCATGGGCCGCGATCTTTCCGGCGGCCGCAACAATGTCATCGCCGTCATCGGTGACGGCGCGATGTCGGCCGGCATGGCCTATGAGGCGCTGAACAATGCCGGTGCGCTCGACGCCCGCCTGATCGTCATCCTCAATGACAACGACATGTCGATCGCCCCGCCGACCGGTGCGATGAGCGCCTATCTGGCCAGGCTCGCCTCGGGCAAGGCCTATCTCGGCCTGCGCGATTTCGGCAAGAAATTGTCGTCCTATCTCGGTAAGCGCGCAGATCGCGCCATCACGCGCGCCGTCGAGCATGCGCGCGGCTACGTCACCGGCGGCACGCTGTTCGAGGAGATGGGCTTCTACCACATCGGTCCGATCGACGGGCACAATCTCGAGCACCTGATCCCGGTGCTGAAGAACGTGCGCGACAATGCCGACGGCCCGGTGCTGATCCATGTCGTCACCCAGAAGGGCAAGGGCTACGCGCCGGCCGAAGCCGCCGCCGACAAATATCACGGCGTCAACAAGTTCGACGTCATCACCGGCGCGCAGGCCAAGGCGCCGGCCAACTCGCCAAGCTACACCAAGGTGTTCGCCGAGAGCCTGATCCAGGAGGCGCGCGAGGACGACCGCATCGTGGCGATTACCGCCGCCATGCCGAGCGGCACCGGCCTCGACCTCTTCGGTGAGGTGTTCCCGGCCAGGACCTTCGATGTCGGCATCGCCGAGCAGCATGCGGTGACCTTCGCCGCCGGTCTCGCCACCGAGGGCTACAAGCCCTTCGCCGCCATCTATTCGACCTTTCTGCAGCGCGCCTACGACCAGGTCGTGCATGACGTGGCGATCCAGAAACTGCCGGTGCGCTTCCCGATCGACCGCGCCGGCTTCGTCGGCGCCGACGGCGCCACCCATTGCGGCGCCTTCGACACGACCTTCCTGGCCTCGCTGCCCGGCTTCGTCGTCATGGCCGCCGCCGACGAGGCGGAATTGCGCCACATGGTGCGCACCGCCGCTTCCTACGACGAAGGCCCGATCGCCTTCCGCTATCCGCGCGGCAATGGCGTCGGCGTCGACATGCCGGAGCGCGGCTCGGTGCTCGAGATCGGCAAGGGCCGCATCCTGAAGGAGGGCACGAAGGTGGCGCTTCTCTCCTTCGGCACGCGGCTGCAGGATTGTATGCTCGCCGCCGAGGAACTCGGCGCGGCGGGCCTTTCGACCACGGTCGCCGATGCCCGTTTCGCCAAGCCTCTGGACGAGGAACTCATCCGCCGTCTCGCGCGCTCGCATGAGGTTCTGGTGACGGTGGAAGAGGGCGCGATCGGCGGCTTCGCCAGCCAGGTGTTGCATTTCCTCGCCCATGAAGGGCTGCTGGAAAACGGCCTCAAGGTGCGCCCGCTGATCTTGCCGGACGAGTTCACGGACCACGCCAAGCCCGAGAAGATGTATGCCGACGCGGGCCTCGATACGGCCGGCATCGTGCGCACGGTCTTCGCCGCGCTGGGCCACGGCGTGCAGGCGCAGCGCGCCTGAATCGAAGCTTCAACTTTCTGAATCGGTTTGCCGGCTTAAAGCTGTAACTTGTTGTTAGCGCTGCCGTATCGTCGCCGGCAAGATGACGTGACATACGAGCAGGTTCCTCAGCTGCTGACGCCGGCGTCGAGCGTCGTGTGTCGCGGACGGTCTTCTGATGCCCATTGCCTTCGCGGCCGGCTTTCGCCAATGAAGGCCGATGAATTCTCCCTTGCCAGCCAGCACGCGCCTGAGGCTCGACGAACTGCTCGTCGAGCGCGGCCTGTTCGCCAGCCGCTCGCGCGCCCGCGACGCGGTCGCCCGCGGCACGGTCAGCGTTGACGGCGCGGTCGCCCGCAAGCCTGGCCAGCTCGTCACGCCGGACTGCCTCGTTGCCGTAGACGATCCGGCACAGGCCTTTGTCTCGCGCGCGGCGTTGAAGCTCATTGCCGGCCTCGACCTTTTCGGGCTCGATCCCGCGGGCAGCGAAGCGCTCGATATCGGCGCCTCGACCGGCGGCTTCACCCAGGTGCTGCTCGAACGAGGCGCCGCCCACGTCACGGCGATCGATGTCGGTCATGGCCAGATGCATCCTGGGATCGCCGGTAATTCGAAGGTGAGGGTCATCGAGGGGCTGAACGCCCGCGACCTCAACGCCGCCGATCTGGACGGCAGCATTCCCAATTTCCTGGTTTGCGACGTCAGCTTCATTTCGCTGAAGCTCGCCTTGCCTCCCGCGCTTGCCCTGGCCGCCGAAGGCGCCAGGGCGCTGCTTCTCGTCAAGCCGCAATTCGAGGCCGGCCGCGAAGCGATCGGCAAGGGCGGGCTGCTCAAGGACTCGACCGACGCCGAACGCATCGCCGCCGGTTTGCGCGACTGGCTTGCCGGCATTGCCGGATGGCGCGTGCTGGGACTCGATCCGTCGCCGATCGAAGGCGGCGACGGCAATCGCGAATTCCTGCTCGCTGCAGTCAAGGACGCGGTTTCGCGATGAGCGCGCGCTTCACCATCGCCAAGCTTGGCGCGCAGGGCGACGGCATCGCCAGCACCGATGGCGACGAAGTCTTCATCCCGTTCACGCTGCCGGGCGAGATCGTCACCGCGGTCCGCCAGAAAGACCGCGCCGCGTTGATGTCGGTGCTTGAGACCTCGCCGCTCAGGATCGATCCTGCCTGCCGCCATTTCACCGAATGTGGCGGCTGTGCCTTGCAGCATTTCGAGGCCAAGGCCTATCAGCAGTGGAAGCGCGAAAAGGTCGTGCAGGCATTGAAAGCCAAGGGCATCGTTTGCGAGGTCGATGCGCTGGTGCCTTGCGCGCCTCACACGCGCCGCCGTGTGGTCTTCAGCGCCCGCCGTACCGACGCCGGCATGCTGCTCGGCTTCGTGCGCGCGCTTTCTTCCGAGATCATCCCGATCGAGGAGTGCCCGATTTCGCTGCCGGCGATCGTATCGGCGCTGGATCGGCTACGTGCCCTGGCCGGACTGGTCTGCGCCACGCCGAAGGCCTTCCACATGACTGTGACCGTGACGGCTTCGGGCCTCGACGTCGCCGTCCAGGACGCCGGCAGGCTTGGCGAGAACCAGCGGCGGGTCGCATCCAACTTCGTCATGGCCGAAGGCTTGGCGAAGCTTTCCGTCGATGGCGAGGTGATCATCGAGCCGAAGAAGCCGGTGGTGCAATTCGGGTCGATCGCCGTCGCCATGCCGCCGGGCGCGTTCCTGCAGGCGACCGAGGCCGCCGAGCAGACGATGGCGAGCCTCGTCGGCCGGCATCTTTCGCGCGCCAAGAAGGTGACCGACCTCTTCGCCGGCTGCGGCAGCTTCGCGCTCAGGCTCGCATCGAAGTCGGAGGTGCATGCGGTGGAGGGTGACGCGCCGGCGCTTGCGGCGCTCGACCGGGCCTTCCGCTTCGCCAGCGGCCTGAAGCGGGTCACCAGCGAACGCCGCGATCTCTTCCGGCGACCGCTGACGTTCAAGGAGCTGAACGGCTTCGACGGCCTGGTCTTCGACCCGCCGCGTGCCGGCGCCGAAGACCAGTCGAAGCAGATCGCGCGCTCCGACGTGCCGCTGGTGGCGGCCGTGTCCTGCAACCCGGTGACGCTGGCGAGGGACCTGCGCATCCTCATCGATGGCGGCTACGCGCTGAAGAACGTGACCCCGATCGACCAGTTCCTGTGGTCGCCGCATGTCGAAGCTGTCGCGCTGCTGGAGAAGCCGAGACGGCGCCGATAATGCGTGCGGCGGTTCTGCGGCAAGGACAATGCAATCGTCCCGCCTGAATCCGATAGCGGGACGCGCTGTAGTCCGCAGCCGATGGTTCACAAGAAATTATGAAGCCTTTGTTCCCTCGACGAAATTGTGCCCTAAAGCTGCCTTGTTGCAGGGTCTTAATTGCGTTGTCTGGGAAATATTCCGGCCGCTTCCGCGTTACTGATCTGAACGGACGGCGGATAACGGACGGCGGTTGCAATGCGGACGCTTCAGAAGGTCATCGGCCTCGTCGTAGCTCTCATCGTGCTAGCCGTCGCGCCGGCGACGACCGCGCTCGGGCAGGAGCAAAAACGCCTCGCTTTCGTCATCGGCAACGCGGCCTACTCTCCAGGCGAACTGGTGACGCCGGCGAATGACGCCGGGTTGATCGCACAGACCTTGCAGGCGGCCGGCTTCGATGTGGTCGGCGCGCGCGACGTGGACCAGGAATCCCTGCGCGGCGCCTTCCGCGATTTCCTGACCAAGGTTTCGCAAGCCGGTCCGGACGCAGTCGTCTTCGTCTTCCTTGCCGGCCGCGGCGTGCAGTTCGAGGGCGAGAACTATTTCCTGCCGGTCGACGCCAAGATCGCGAATCCGGCCGATGTGCCGATCCAGGCGGTGCGGATCTCCGATCTCACGCGGCCGCTCGCGGCGCTGCCGACCAAGGTCAACATCGTGGTGCTCGACGCCGCGCGGCCCAACGCCCTCCCGCGGACCAACCAGCCGCTGGCCGGCGGCCTCGCGCTTGTCGATCCCGACCCGAACATGCTGATCGCCTTCAATGCCGCTCCGGGAACGGTCGCGCCGGAGGGCAAGGGGCCGTATGGCGCCTATGCCCCGGCTCTGGCTGAGATGATGCGCGAAGGCGGTCTGCCGCTCGACGAGTTGTTCGATCGCGTGCGCCTGCGCGTCAACGAAGTCACCCAGGGCGCGGAAGTGCCATGGAATGCCTCGAAGATCAGCGCACCCTTCGTCTTCTTCGACCGCGCGCCCGATGCTCCCGCGCCGAAGGTTTCGGAGGCCGAAGACCAGGCGAACCGGACGAGAGAGATCCGCGACTTCGATGCCGACGACGCCTATGTGGCGGCTCTCGATCGCGACACGCTGAGCGGCTACGAGGAGTTCCTCGTCGCCTATCCGCACGATCCGATGGCCAAGCGGGTGCGGGCAATCTGCGCGGCACGGCGCGAGGCGATCACTTGGCGCCAGACTTGGATGCGAGACACGCCGGAGGCCTACTGGTCCTACCTGGACCGTTATCCGCATGGCCCGCACGCGTGGGACGCGCGTCGCCGGCTGGAGCATTTCGACGCCGAGCTTGAGCCACCCCCGAGCTTCACAGTCATCATCTATGACGTGCCGCCGCCGCCGGAGGAGGAATTCATCTATGTCGACCGGCCGGTGCTCTATTTCGACGATCCTGATTTCGATTTCGAGCCGCCGCCCCCCGTTGCGATAATCTTCCTGCCGCCGCCGCCGCCAGATTTCATCGTGCTGCGGCCGCCGCGGCGGCCGGTCGACGTCTTCGTGCTGCCTGTCCCGGTCTTCGTGCCCGTGCCCGTGTGGGTCAGGCCGCCGCGCTATATCGTGCCGCCGCCCAACGACATCATCTTCAACAACATCCACAACACGACCGTTATCAACACCATCAACAACACGACGATCACCAGCGAGGCCAGGCAGCCAGACGGCACTGAAGAGGGCGGCCTCACCGCCGGCCGGAAGGTGACCGCCGGCGCCGCCGCCGCGATGGCGGCCAGGGTCGCATTGCCGCCGCTGTTGAAGAAGCGAGCCGCGATCCAGCAAGGCAAGCAGCCCGGCGTGGTCATGCCGCTGTCCAAGAATGAATCCGCGGGCAAGCTTGGAACCGATCACGCCCTGCCGGGAGGCCGCGGCAAGACGCTGCCGCTCGTCAATGGCAGGCCGGCGCCCAACGGCCTGAATTTGCCCGGCAACGCGTCCAGGAAGCTGCTCGGCAAGCAAGGCACCGTGGACGCCGACCGCGAGGCGACCGGAAACGCAGCTGCTGCCGGCAAGAAGGGGCCGATCAGCATCCAGGGCAAAGACCGCAAGTTCCGCAAGCTGCCGACCGTCAATGGCAGGCCGGCCGAGCAAGGTTTGAGCGTCCGGGAAAAGACCAGGAAGTACAATCCGAATGTATTGTCCGATCGGAACGACGGCAAACCGAGGAAGCTGAGGCGCAAGGATTTGTCCGCCGGCCAGTCGTTCGTCGAACCGAATGATCGGGCTCCGGCCAAGGATAGGGGCAGAAACTTCCGCAAGCTGCCGACGGTCAACGGTGCGCCGGCCGACAGCCGCTCGAGCGTGCAGAAGAGACTGAGAAAGAACAATCCGAATGTGTTCTCCGACCAGGTTCAAGGCCCGGCTGGCGGCGGCAGGAAATTCCGCAGGCTGCAGAACGATCAAGAGGGTTCAGCCGGCGCGGAGATCAACGTCCAACGCAATTTCAAGGTCAACCGGCCGAACGAGAATGCGCAGCGCCAATTCAAGCTGCAGCAAAACCGCAACGTTGAGGTGTTCTCCAAGCCGCAGAGGCCGGAGTTCCGGGCGCAGCCGAGACCTCAGGGTCAGCCGCAGGAGCGTCGTCTGCAGCAGCAGCCCCAGCGACAACCGCAGCAGGGAAACAAGAGACCTGTCTGCGGGCATCCGGGCGAGCCGCCCTGCAGGCAGTAGGTCGGCCGGCAACTCGGCGGCTCCGGTCCGTGAAGTTACAAGACGGGGGATGTCTTTGTTCCGCGCAAAGAAGCAGGAAACCGCTCCGGTCCCGGCAGGCCGTTCGGCCGTCGCGCTTGGCTATGTTCGTGAAGGCTGCCGCCCTGGTTGACTAATTGATGGCACAGGCCCGGGGCTTCAAACCCTGGTGCCGCCCACCGTCATCTCGTTCATTCTCAGATGTGGCTGGCCGACGCCGACAGGCACGCCCTGGCCGGCCTTGCCGCACATGCCGATGCCGTTGTCGAGCTTCATGTCGTTGCCGACCATGGTGACGCGGTGCATGGCGTCGGGCCCGTTGCCGATAAGCATCGCACCCTTGATCGGCTGCGTCACCTTGCCGTTCTCGATCATGTAGGCCTCGGTGCAGCCGAACACGAACTTGCCCGAGGTGATGTCGACCTGGCCGCCGCCGAAGGAGACGGCATAGATGCCGTTCTTGACCGAGGCGATGATCTCCTCCGGCTGCATGTCGCCCGAGGTCATGTAGGTGTTGGTCATGCGCGGCATCGGCTGGTGCGCATAGCCCTCCCGCCGGCCGTTGCCGGTGGCCTTCATGCCCATCAGCCGGGCGTTCTGGCGATCCTGCATGTAGCCGACCAGTCTTCCGTCCTCGATCAGCACGTTGCGCGCCGAGGGGGTACCTTCGTCGTCGACGGTGAGCGAGCCGCGCCGCTCGGCGATCGTGCCGTCATCGACCACGGTGACGCCCTTCGCCGCCACTTGGCTGCCCATCAGCCCGGCGAAGGCGGACGTCTTCTTGCGGTTGAAGTCGCCCTCCAGTCCGTGGCCGACCGCCTCATGCAGCATCACGCCCGGCCAGCCGCTGGACAGCACGATGTCGAACGTGCCCGCCGGCGCTGGAACCGCCTCGAGATTGACCAGCGCCTGCCTGAGTGCCTCGCCGGCTGCGAATTTCCAGCTCTCTTCGGTGAGGAAGTCGCCAAAGCTCTTGCGGCCGCCCATGCCGTAGGAGCCGCTTTCCTGCCGGTCGCCGTCGCCGACCACCACGGCGACATTGATCCTGACCAGCGGACGGATGTCGCGCACCACCTGGCCGTCGCCGCGCACGATCTCGACATGCTGCCAGGAGGCCGCGAGCGAGGCCGTCACTTGCCGCACACGCGGATCGGCAGCACGCAGCCAGGTGTCGATCTCCTGCAGAAGCTTGGCCTTGGCCTCGAAGCTGGGCGAGGGGATGGGGTTCTCGTCGCCGTAGAGGTGGCGGTTGGTGCGGGCGGGCGCGGCGGCGAGCGTGCCGGTATAGCCGCCCTTGACCGCCGACACGGCATCGGCGGCGCGCAGCAGCGAAGCTTCCGAAAGATCGCTGGAGTGGGCATAGCCGCTGGCCTCGCCGGCCACGGCACGCAGCCCGAAACCCTGGTCGGTGTTGAAATTGGCCGTCTTCAGCCGGCCATTGTCGAACATCAGCGCTTCGCTCTCGCTGTATTCGAGGAACAGCTCGCCGTCGTCGGCGCCCTTGATGGTCTCGGCGACGATCTCTTTGATGCGATCGTCGGAAATGTCGAATTGGCCGATCAGGCTGTTCATGGCAGGGCTGTCCGCTGGCGGTTTCGTCTTACCCCCGATGTAGGGGCCAAGACCGGCCAAGGCAATCGGCGACGTTCACACGGGATTGTCAGCGCCGCAGAACGACCCGTCGGCCGCATTGCCGCCGCAGCGCTCAGGGCAGGGCGGCGAAGCCTTCTGCGAATCCCTTGAGGTCGACGGGAATGCCGATGCCTTCCTCGGGCGTCTGGAAAACGATGAACGTGGCGGAGGTGCCGCTCTTCAGCGTGTCGAGCAGCGGTTTTTCGAGGATCACTTCGGCATAGCAGCCGTCCTGGAAGCAGCGCACGAAGTAGGCGCGGCCAATGTCCTTGCCGTCGACGTTGAGGCCAAGCCCGTTGGGCAGCAGCACGCCGAGTGGCGCGAGCACGCGCAGGATTTCGGCCTTGTTGTCGGCGGTGCGCAGGACCACTACCGAAAGTCCCATCTCGGGACGGTCCTCGGCCACGACGTTCTGCATCATCACGCATTGCTCGGAGGTCGCGCCGGCAGGCGTGTCGCAGATGATCGACCATGCCCCGTGCGTCGACTTGACCGTGCCGCTGGGCGGCGCGGCGGTCTGAGGCGGCGCGGCGCTGGCTCCGCCGGCCAAGCTGGCGCCAAGCAGTGCGGCGAGGAAAAGAACCACCTTCGCCGAGGGTCTCGAAAGCCAGGAAGTCATGACGGCTCCATTGCGAATCACGGCACTTTAAGCCGCGCCAAGGCCAAGTAAAGGACGAGACCGTCGCCGGCCCGCCCGGATCCCGGCAATTACGCGCTTTTCCAGAGCAATTTCGCCCGAATTGCGACCGCCCGGCGCGCAGCGTCGCGACGGTCGAGGACCTCCTCTGGGTTGCGCGCAAAAATGCCGCACGGTTTCCTCCGCTCCTTCCTTGCGGAGGGCAGTAGACTATGGTTTGAACCAGCCTAGGGAAAGACCGGGATTCCCAATCCCGGCACTGTCCGTTATTGGTGCGATCCGATCGCAGGAAGTGGGAGACGTGAGGGCGATGAGAAAATTCCTGGCAAGCGCCAAGTATCTGGCAGGTGCTGCAGCCGCGGGCGCGCTCCTCTCCAGTGCATCCGCTTATGCGGATCAGCCGCGGGCTTGGGAGACCGGATTCCAGGCGCCTGCGACCGACATGATGCGGCAGATCGAGTGGTTCGGAAACTACACCTTCGTCTTCATCGTGGTGATCACGCTTCTGGTGCTGATCCTGCTCGCCTATTGCATCCTCAGGTTCCGCGCGAGCGCCAACCCGGTGCCTTCCAGGACCAGCCACAACACTTTGATCGAGGTCATCTGGACAGTGGGTCCGGTCGTCGTGCTGCTGCTCATCGCCATCCCCTCCTTCCAGCTGCTCACCGCTCAGTATACGCCGCCGGAAGAAGCCAAGCTCACCGTCAAGGCGACCGGCAACCAGTGGAACTGGGACTATGAATATCAGGTCGACAAGACCTTCTCCTTCAACTCGGCGATCCTGCAGGACGCCGATCGTGCCAAGGCCGGCAAGGAAGATCGCAATCTCTACCCGCGCCTGCTCGCCGTCGACAATGAGCTGGTGGTGCCGGTCAACACCATGACCCGCGTGCTGATCACGGCCACCGACGTCATCCATTCCTTCGCCGTGCCGTCCTTCGGCATCAAGATGGACGCCGTACCTGGGCGCACCAACGAGACCTGGTTCAAGGCGGACAAGGAAGGCCTCTACTATGGCCAGTGCTCGCAGCTCTGCGGCAAGGATCATGCCTTCATGCCGATCGCGGTCCGGGTCGTGTCCGACGCGCAGTACAAGACCTGGCTGGAGACGGCCAAGACCGACGTGCCGGCCGCCAACAAGGCGCTGATGGCCGAGATCGACGGCACCAACAAGGTAGCGGCCGCCGGCAATTGATGCCGCGGGCAAGCAGGAATTAGGGAACGGAGCGGAACATGGCAGAGGCTGCAGCTCACGAGCACCACGACCACCGGCCGCATGGCTGGGTCCGCTGGGTGTACTCCACCAACCATAAGGACATCGGCACGCTCTACCTGATCTTCGCGATCATGGCAGGCATCGTCGGTGCCGCGCTTTCGGTGGCCATCCGCATGGAGTTGCAGGAGCCCGGCATCCAGATCTTCAGCGGTCTGGCGCAGATGGTCTACGGCATGCAGGGCGACGCCGCCATCGACGGCGGCAAGAGCATGTACAATGCCTTCGGCGCCGCGCACGGCCTGATCATGATCTTCTTCATGGTGATGCCGGCGCTCATCGGCGGCTTCGCCAACTGGATGGTGCCGATCATGATCGGCGCGCCGGACATGGCCTTCCCGCGCATGAACAACATCTCCTTCTGGCTGCTGCCGCCGGCTTTCATCCTGCTGCTCAGCTCGATGTTCGTGCCGAGCGCTCCGGGCGCCTTCGGCGTCGGCGGCGGCTGGACCATCTATCCGCCGCTCTCGACCTCCGGTCAGCCCGGCCCCGCGATGGACCTCGCGATTCTTTCGATCCACATCGCCGGCGCTTCGTCGATTCTCGGTGCGATCAACTTCATCACCACCATCTTCAACATGCGCGCCCCCGGCATGACGCTGCACAAGATGCCGCTGTTTGCCTGGGCCGTGCTGATCACGGCCTTCCTGCTGCTGCTGTCGCTGCCGGTTCTGGCGGGCGCCATCACCATGCTGCTCACCGACCGCAACTTCGGCACAGCCTTCTTCGTGCCGGATCAGGGCGGCGACCCGCTGCTCTTCCAGCACCTGTTCTGGTTCTTCGGCCATCCCGAGGTGTACATCCTGATCCTGCCGGGCTTCGGCATCATCAGCCATATCGTCTCGACCTTCTCGAAGAAGCCGGTCTTCGGCTATCTCGGCATGGCTTACGCCATGGTCGCGATCGGCGCCGTCGGCTTCATCGTCTGGGCGCACCACATGTACACCACCGGCCTGTCGCTCGACACGCAGCGCTATTTCGTGTTCGCCACCATGGTCATCGCGGTGCCGACCGGCGTGAAGATCTTTTCCTGGATCGCCACCATGTGGGGCGGCTCGATCTCCTTCAAACCGCCGATGTTGTGGGCGCTGGGCTTCATCTTCCTGTTCACGATCGGTGGCGTCACCGGCGTTCAGCTGGCCAATGCCGGCCTCGACCGCTCGCTGCACGACACCTATTTCGTGATCGCCCACTTCCACTATGTGCTGTCGCTGGGCGCCGTGTTCGCCATCTTTGCCGGCTGGTACTACTGGTTCCCGAAGATGACCGGCTACATGTACTCGCCGGTGATCGCCAACACCCACTTCTGGGTCACCTTCGTCGGCGTCAACCTGATCTTCTTCCCGCAGCACTTCCTCGGCCTTGCCGGCATGCCGCGCCGCACCGTCGACTATCCGGATGCGTTCGCAGGATGGAACATGGTCTCGTCCTACGGCTCCTACATCGCCGCCGTCGGTGTCGCGATTTTCCTCTACGGCGTCTTCGAGGCCTTCCAGAAGAAGCGGGTCGCCGGCGCCAATCCGTGGGGCGAGGGTGCCACCACGCTCGAATGGCAGCTGCCTTCGCCGCCGCCGTTCCACCAGTGGGAACAGCTGCCCAAGATCAAGTAAGGCAGCTTCCCCACGCATGCGAGGCCGCCGGCAAGCCGGCGGTCTTGGCCAACGGAATGATGGACTTTAAGTACGCATGGCCCTTGCCGACGACAGATTGATGGAGGAAGCGGGCTTTCGCATGTCGGAAGCGACCGCGGGCGATTTCTTCGCCCTCCTGAAGCCGCGCGTTATGTCGCTGGTCGTCTTCACGGCTTTTGTCGGCCTGGTCTCCGCACCGGTCGCCATCAATCCGCTGCTGGCGGTGATCGCCATCCTGGCGATCGCGATCGGTGCCGGTGCGTCCGGCGCGCTGAACATGTGGTACGACGCCGATATCGACGCTGTGATGACCAGGACGGCCGGCCGTCCCGTGCCGGCCGGCCGTGTCACGCCTGGCGAGGCGCTGAGCTTCGGCCTCGTGCTCTCGGTCCTGTCGGTGATGACGCTGGGCGTGCTGGTCAACTGGCTGTCGGCGGCGCTGCTCGCCTTCACCATCTTCTTCTATGCCGTCATCTACACGATGTGGCTGAAGCGCTGGACGCCGCAGAACATCGTCATCGGCGGGGCCGCGGGTGCATTTCCGCCGGTGATCGGCTGGGCGGCGGTGACCGGCTCGGTCAGCCTCGAAAGCCTGATCCTGTTCCTGATCATCTTCCTCTGGACGCCGCCGCATTTCTGGGCGCTGGCGCTGTTCAAGTCGGATGACTATGCCCGCGCGGGCATCCCGATGATGCCGAACGTCGCTGGACAGGCTTCGACCCGCCGCCAGATCTTTGCCTACGCGCTGATCCTGGCGCCGGTCGGCGTGCTGCCTTGGATGCTGGGCTTTACCAGCGCCGGCTACGGCGTCGTCTCGGTCGCGCTCGGAGTGGGCTTCGTCTGGTATGCCTGGAAGGTGTTCGGCATGAGCGACGGCGACCGCGCCATGAAGCCGGCCAAGGCGCTGTTCGGCTATTCGCTGCTCTATCTTTTCGCCATCTTCGCTGCCTATCTCGTCGACAGCGTGGTCGGGCGCGCCCTCGTCATGGGGGGAGCATGATCGTGGCCGACAAGAACCTCGAACTGGTCACCTTGACCGAACGCCAGCGCAAGGCGCGGCGCAACCGTTCCATCGCCATAGGTGTGGCGCTCGCCGCGCTTGTCATCATCTTCTACGTCGCGACCATCGTGCGCTTTGGCCATCACGGCGCAGGCCTGACATCTTCGGGTTTGATGTGAGGCGTTCCATGAGTGGCGAGATCAGCAGACCTCTCGGCAAGAACGGCAACCGCATCGTTGTCGCGGTCTGCCTTGCCTTCTTCACCGGCATGGTCGGCATGGCCTACGCTGCGGTGCCCCTCTACAAGATGTTCTGCCAGGTCACGGGATATGGCGGCACGACGCAGCGCGCAGAAAAGCAATATGCCGGCCGCGTGCTCGACCGTGACATCACAATTCGATTCGATGCCAACACCAACGGCATTCCGTGGCAGTTCGAGCCCGCCACCCGCTCGGTGACGATCAAGATCGGCGAGACCACGCAGGCCCATTACAGCGCGACCAACAGGTTCAGCCGCCCCATCACCGGCCGCGCCTCGTTCAACGTGCAGCCGGAAATGGCAGGCGCCTATTTCAACAAGGTGGAGTGCTTCTGCTTCACCGACACGACGCTCAAGCCCGGTGAGACGCTGGACATGCCGGTCGTGTTCTACGTCGATCCGGACATCGTCAACGTGCCGGAACTGAAGGACTTGAAGACCATCACCCTGTCCTACACCATGTTCCCGGTCGAAAAGAACAAGCCCGTTGCGTCATCGGCTCCAGCCGCCGGCAGCAACAAAGTTTCCAATTCCGAAGCAAGCCTCGGGGGTTGATATGGCAGACGCGCACGCAAAACCGAACCACGACTACCATCTCGTCAACCCCAGCCCATGGCCGTTCCTGGGGTCGATCGGCTCGCTGGTCACGGCTATCGGCGGCGTCTGCCTGATGCAGTATCTCAAGGCCGGCAACTTCCCGATCTTCGGGCACAACATCGCCAACCCGTGGCTGTTCTTCATCGGCCTGATCATCGTGCTGTACACGATGTTCGCCTGGTGGTCGGACACCATCAAGGAAGCGCATGAAGGCCACCACACGCGCGTCGTGTCGCTGCACCTGCGCTACGGCATGATCATGTTCATCGCCTCCGAGGTGATGTTCTTCGTCGCCTGGTTCTGGGCTTTCTTCGACGCCAGCCTGTTTCCGGGCGAGGCCGCGCAATATGCCCGCACCACCTTCACCGGCAGTGTCTGGCCGCCGAAAGGCCTGGAGGTTCTCGACCCCTTCCACCTGCCGCTTTACAACACCATCATCCTGCTCCTGTCGGGCACGACGGTGACCTGGGCCCACCACGCACTGCTGCATGGCGATCGCAAGGGCCTGATTAACGGCCTGGTGCTGACGGTCGGCCTCGGCATGCTCTTCACCATGGTGCAGGCCTACGAGTACATGCACGCTCCGTTCGGCTTCAAGGATTCCATCTACGGCGCCACCTTCTTCATGGCGACCGGCTTCCACGGCTTCCACGTCATCATCGGCACGATCTTCCTGCTGGTCTGCCTGGTGCGCGCCATGCGCGGCGACTTCACGCCCAAGCAGCATTTCGGTTTCGAGGCCGCCGCCTGGTATTGGCACTTCGTCGACGTGGTCTGGCTGTTCCTGTTCAGCTGCGTTTATGTCTGGGCTTCGAGCGGCGCGGTGATCGAAGCCCACTGACCCGGGCGATCTTGGGATTTTTTGAGCAGGCGGCCGCGGCGAGCGGCCGCCTTCTTCTTTTCGACGCAAAGTCACCGGATCGATGGCCCGATGAGGGCTGGAATTCATTTTGCCATCTGCGCAAGTCTGATCGCGGCATCTCCCGCGCTCGCCGGCGAGAAAGTGGATCTTGTCTTGGTGGAGAAATCCAAGCGGCAACTGAGGCTGGTTGGCGATGGAGGCCGAGCCCTGCGCAGCTACCGCATCGCGCTGGGCGGCGACCCCATTGGCCACAAGCCCGACGAGCGGACACCGGAGGGGCGCTATGTTCTCGACTGGCGCAACGCAAACAGCGCGGCCTATAAGTCGATCCATATCTCCTATCCGAACGCGAACGACGAGGCGGCGGCAAAGGCGCGCGCTGTCCATCCCGGCGGCTCGATCATGATCCACGGCCAGCCGAACGGTTTGGGCTGGCTCGGCTGGCTGCTTCAATTGGTCGACTGGACTGACGGCTGCATCGCGGTTACGGACTCCGACATGGACGAAATCTGGGCAATGGTGGCCAACGGCACACCGATCGAGATCAGGCGATGAGCGAAGATCATTAGATGAGTGAAGATAAGGCGATCTGGCCACCCATCGATCCGGTTTCGGCGGGCCTGCACGGCCACTGTCCGCGCTGCGGCGAGGGCAAGCTGTTTTCCGGTTTCCTGACTGTCGGCAAGCGCTGCTACAATTGCGGTCTCGACTATTCCTTCGCCGATGCCGGCGACGGCCCGGCTGTGTTCGTCATTTTGATCATCGGCTTCATCGTCGTCGGGCTGGCGCTGTGGATGGAAGTGACGCTGAGCCCACCGCTTTGGCTGCACTTCATCCTGTGGATACCGCTGGCGCTGGTGCTGAGCCTGACGGCGCTGCGCCTGATCAAAGGGGTGTTGATCACCCTGCAGTACAGCAAGAAGGCTGCGGAAGGCAGGCTGGACAGCGGCCAATGAGCGAAGCGACCGGTTCGACCGCCGGCTCTTCGCGGCCGCGCTCGGCATTGCTGCTTGGCCTCGGCCTCGTGATGTTCGCCATTCTCCTGGGACTCGGCACCTGGCAGGTTCAGCGCCTGTCATGGAAGGAGGGTCTGCTCGCGACCATCGACCGGCGCACCCACGCGCAGCCTCTGCCGCTGGCCGATGTCGAGAAGCAATTCGCCGCCACCCATGACGTCGATTACACGCCGGTAAGGGTGACGGGCACTTTCCGGCACCGGGGGGAGCGGCATTTCTTCTCCACCTGGGAAGGCGATACCGGCTTCAACGTCTATACGCCGCTGCAACTCGATGACGGCCGCTTCGTGCTGGTCAACCGCGGCTTCGTTCCCTACGACCTCAAGGATCCGGCCAAGCGGCAGCAGGGTGAGATCGCCGGCAAGGTGACGGTGACTGGACTTGCCCGCAATCCGCTGCCAGGCAAGCCGTCGATGATGCTCCCCGACAACGATGTCGCGAAGAACATCTTCTACTGGAAGGATCGCGACGCGATGGCATCGACGGCCGGCCTGCCCGCCGGCGCCGTGCTGGTGCCGTTCTTCGTCGATGCCGACAAGACGCCGAATCCCGGCGGCCTGCCGGTCGGTGGCGTCACCATTATCGACCTGCCCAACAACCACCTGCAATATGCCGTCACCTGGTACGGCCTGGCCGCAGCCCTGGCGGCGGTGCTGATCCTCAGGCTTCGCCGCCCGGCGAAGGACGCTTGAGCGCTGCCGCTCTTGACAGGGAAGGGGTGCGCACCTCATTTCGCCTCCAGCCCTCCGATTGAACCGGCCAGTATTCGATGATTCAGACCAAGCCACCGCTGACGATCAGGCTCTGCCAGCCCCGCGGCTTCTGCGCCGGCGTCGACCGCGCCATTCAGATCGTCGTGCTGGCGTTGAAGAAATACGGGGCGCCGGTCTATGTGCGCCACGAGATCGTGCACAATCGCTATGTCGTCGAGGGGCTGCAGAGCCTGGGCGCCGTGTTCATCGAGGAACTGTCAGAGATTCCGCCAGAGCACCGGAAATCGCCGGTCGTCTTTTCCGCCCACGGGGTGCCGAAATCGGTGCCGGCCGACGCCGAGGCGCGCAATCTCTTTTATCTCGATGCCACTTGTCCGCTGGTGTCGAAGGTGCACAAGCAGGCGATGCGCCACCAGCGGCTCGGCCGCCATGTGCTGCTCATCGGTCACGCCGGCCACCCGGAGGTGATCGGCACGATGGGTCAGCTGCCGGACGGCGCGGTGACACTGATCGAGACCGAAGCCGACGCGGGCCGCTTCGTTCCCGCGGACCCCGCAGCGCTTGGCTTCGTCACTCAGACGACGCTTTCGGTCGAGGACACGGCCGGCATCATCCGCGCGCTTCAGGAGCGGTTCCCTGAACTGCACGCGCCGGCCGCCGAATCGATCTGCTATGCCACCACCAATCGCCAGGAAGCGGTGAAGGAAACGGCCGTTGGCGCCGATCTTTTCCTCGTCGTCGGCGCGCCTAACTCATCCAATTCCCGGCGCCTTGTCGAAGTGGCGGAGCGCGCCGGTGCCGCGATGTCGCTTCTCGTGCAGCGCGCCTCCGAAATTCCGTGGGATGAGATCGCCGATATTTCGACGCTCGGCCTGTCGGCCGGCGCCTCGGCGCCGGAAATCATCGTCGACGAGATCATCGACGCGTTCCGGCAGCGCTTCGACGTCACTATCGATCTGGCCATTACGGCGACCGAGACGGAGGACTTTCCGGTGATGCGGGTGTTGCGCGATGTCGAGCTGACGGCGGCCGACATGGCCTTCGTCAATGGAGCCGCGTAAGTCGCATGGCCGTCTATACCGACGTCAACGAGGGCGAGCTCGGCGCATTCCTGAAGGCCTATCCGGTCGGCGAGCTCCTTTCCTACAAGGGTATCGCCGAAGGCACCGAGAATTCGAATTTTCTCGTCCATGCCTCCACCGGCTCCTATATCCTGACGCTCTACGAGAAGCGCGTCGACAAGGACGATCTGCCCTTCTTCCTCGGCCTCATGAGCCATCTCGCCAGGAAGGGCATTTCCTGCCCGCTTCCCGTCACCGCGCATGACGGCACAGTCATCGGCACGCTTGCGGGCCGACCCGCCGTCATCATCACCTTCCTCGAAGGTCTCTCGCTCAGGCGCCCGACGGCAGCGCATTGCGGCGAGGTCGGCAAGGCCCTGGCCGGGCTTCATCTTGCCGGCCAGGACTTCTCGATGACGAGAAAGAACGCGCTCGGCATCGACGGCTGGCGCAAGCTGTGGGCGGCGTCACGGGATCGCGCCGACGAGGTCGAGCCCGGTCTGGCGGCCGAGGTCGACGCCGACTTCGCGGAGTTCGAGCGTGCCTGGCCGGCCGGCCTGCCGAAAGGCATCATTCATGCCGACCTGTTCCCCGACAATGTCTTCTTTCTTGGCGAGAAACTGTCGGGGCTGATCGACTTCTATTTCGCCTGCGACGACCTCTACGCCTATGACGTCGCCACCTGTCTCAACGCCTGGTGCTTCGAGAAGGATTTTTCCTTCAACCTCACCAAGGGCGCGGCGCTGCTTGCCGGCTACCAGGCGGTGCGGCCGCTGGGTGCCGACGAGAAGGCGGCGCTGCCGATGCTGGCGCGCGGTTCGGCGCTGCGCTTCATGCTGACCAGGCTTTATGACTGGCTGACCATTCCCGATGGCGGGCTGGTGATGAAACGCGATCCGATGGAATATATTCGCCGCATGCGCTTTCACCGCGCCATCAAGTCTCCATCCGAATACGGACTGACATGAACAAGCGGGTCGAGATCTTCACCGACGGCGCCTGCTCGGGCAATCCCGGTCCGGGCGGCTGGGGCGCCGTGCTGCGCTACAACGGCGTCACCAAGGAACTTTCGGGCGGCGAGGCCGAGACCACCAACAACCGCATGGAGCTGCTTGCCGCCATCACGGCGCTGAACGCCCTGAAGCAGCCCTGCGCGGTCGATCTCTACACCGACAGCAAATATGTCATGGACGGCATCTCCAAATGGATCCATGGCTGGAAGAAGAACGGCTGGAAGACCGGCGAGAAGAAGCCGGTCAAGAACGGCGAACTCTGGCAGGCGCTCGACGAAGCCAACAGCCGTCACAAGGTGACGTGGTTCTGGGTGAAAGGCCATGCCGGCCATCCCGAGAACGAACGCGCCGACGAACTGGCGAGGCAGGGCATGGCGCCATTCAAGCCGAAGACGGCGCGACCGGCAGCGGTTGCAGCTGTGTCGAAGCCGGAAGGCGCTTCGGCCAAGAGACCCGCGCCCCGGCGCTCGACGCAAAGCTACTGACCACGTCGACCTTTCGTCAGCGGATCGCCAGCGCCGTGGAGAACAGGCCGAGCGCGAACACAGTGTGCGACACGAGATTGAGTGCCCGCACCAGCATCGGATTGGGCCGTTTGGAAGCCGCCCAGCCGGCGCCCATACCGGGCGCCAGCAGGAACCAGCCGGCGCCGACGGTCACGATGCCGAGGATGAAGGCTGGCAGGAACGTCGGCTCGGCAAGCCACCCTGCTCCCGCAAGCACGACCAGGATGACGCCGTAGGCGATGCCGACGAGATAGTGGAAAGCCCAGCCCAGCGCCTTCTCATGCGCATAGGGCGTGGCCTTGCCGATGTCGTCGTGGAAGACGGTTTCGGGCAGGTGGCGGACCCAGCGACCCACCAGTCCCCAATCCGGTCTGGGCAGACCGAACATTCTGTCGAGGACGATCGCCCAGACATCCATGAAGATGGTGGCGCCGATACCGATCGCGACGGCGCGCCAGGCGATGTCGAACATCAGAGCTGCTCGAGGACCTTGGCGGCACCGCTTTCGGCAACACCCGGCTTGGTCTCGATATTGAGCGCCTTGACGGTGCCGTCGTCGACGATCATCGAAAAGCGTTTCGAACGCAGCCCCATGCCGTTCGCGGAAAGATCATTGTCAAGACCGACTGTCTTGGCGAAGTCGCCGCTGCCGTCCGCGAGGTAGAGGATCTTGCCTTCGCCGCCGGTGAAGCGCGCCCAGGCGCCCATCACATGGACGTCGTTGACCGAGATGACAGCGATGGTGTCGACGCCGCGCGCGAGAATGGCGTCGTGGTTTTCGAGGTAGCCCGGCAGGTGGTTGTTGCTGCAGGTCGGCGTGAAGGCGCCGGGCACGCCGAACAGCACCACCTTCTTCCCGGAGAAGATTTCGGCCGAGGTGATCGGCTTGGGGCCGTCCGCGGTCATCGTCTTGAAGGTCGCGTCGGGCAGTTTCTCGCCAACCGAAATCGTCATGGAATTCCTCGTTTGAAAATTTGGGAAGATTTTGTCTGCGATAGCGAAGTCGGGCGTCTCCCGCAACCGGCAGGCCAGCCTGGCTCAAGGGAAAGGCAACAAGCCGTCCACCGCGCCCTCGGCGCTGACCAGCGTGTAGTAGAGCCCGCCATCTGTGGGCGTCGCCGACGGCCGATCGAGGATCGGGACGGTGAATACCAGCTTGCCGTCCTTTTCGCTGCGCACCGGTGCGCCGAACATGTAGTCGCGCTCGCCTGCGATGAAGAAATCGACAGCATCCGGATCTCCCGGCGAATGCGCTTCGACGACGAGGGTCTCGTGGTCACCGGGCAGCACCCGGACCCCGAAATCGGGCCGCGCCGCGGAGGGCAGCGTTGCAAGTGCCGTCTTCACCAAGGCCGCGTCCGTCGCGTTGTGCGGATCGGAGGCGGGATCGACGCTAAGCCGCGTCTGCACCGGGATGCAGATGGTCTCGCATATGCCGAGGAAGACGTGGGCATCGATGGTCGCCGGCTGGTCGGGTGCCGATAACGTGAAGGTAACGGGCAGCGACACGGGGCGGTCATAGCCGGCCCATTTGCCGTAGCCGTCGTCATGCCTGCGTGGTGGGGGGAACGACAGCTGCGCATCGGCAATGTTGGTGCTGCCCGAGATGTCGATCTGCGGCGGCACGCCGGAATCGCCAGGATCTCGCCAATAGGTTTTCCAGCCGGGCTTCAGCGCAATGTCGAGCACGCCATGGATCTTGCCGGACTCGTCGGGCCCGCCGCTGGTCACCAGCCGGACCTTGCCGCCCTCGCTGATGTACCAGACCGAGGACGAAGCTCCCGCCGGAAGACCCGTTCCCAATGCGATGACGGCGGCAAGCACGAGTATGTTCAGGCTACGCATGGCGGTGATTTGATCGTCCGTTGATGGCCGTGCAATGATTTCGTGATCTTGCCGGTATCATATTTGCGTGACATCCGGCACCCGCAGCATCTTTTCGGCGCGCCGGAAACGGGTTACCTTCACGTCATGGACTTGTTGCGCCACAAAAAGAGAGCCACCGGCCGCGGCTTTCTCGACGATCAGTTCCTGATTGCCATGCCTGGCATGAAGGACGACCGTTTCACGCGCTCGGTTATCTATATCTGCGCCCACAGCGACGAGGGCGCGATGGGCCTGATCATCAACCAGACGCAGCAGATGTTGTTTCCGGATCTTCTGGTGCAACTCGGCATCATGAACGAGCAGGAGGCGATCCGCCTGCCGGCTCATGCCCGCGATTTCGTCGTTCGCAATGGCGGCCCCGTCGACCGCAGCCGTGGCTTTGTGCTGCATTCCGGCGACTATCGTGTGGAATCCTCGCTCAACGTCTCTGACGACATTTGCCTCACCGCCACGGTCGACATTTTGCGCGCGATTTCGACGGGCCGTGGCCCGCGGCATGCGCTGATGGCGCTCGGCTATTCCGGCTGGGGCGCCGGCCAGCTCGAGAACGAGATCGCCGAAAATGGCTGGCTGACCTGCCCGGCGACGCCGGAACTCTTGTTCGACGCCGACATCGAGCGCAAATACGACCGCATTCTGGCGTCGATCGGCATCGATCTCGCCCATCTCAGCGCCGCCGCCGGCCACGCTTAAACCGCGCCTGCGCTAACGTCGGAGATTAGCCGAAGCCGCCCTCGACTTCATCATGCTAGGGCGCAGTGAACGCTCGACCCTTCAAGCCTGCGCGAGCGGATACTGTTCCCGCAGCGTCTTCAGCACCTGGTCGCCGGGCATCGGCGCGCCGAACATGAAGCTCTGCACATATTCGCAGCCCATCTGGCGAAGCTCCAGCGCGTCGCTCTCGTCCGAGATACCCTCGGCAACCACCGACAGGCCGAGCTCATGCGCCATGTTGACCATGGACTTGAGCAGCACCGCCCGCTTCGGCGTGGCGTCGTCGACGAAGCTCCTGTCGATCTTGATCGTGTCGAACGGGAAGCGCGTCAGATAGGAGAGCGACGAATAGCCCGTGCCGAAATCGTCGAGCGACAGGCCGATGCCGAGCTGTTTCAGCTTGGTCAGCACATGCGCGGTCTGTTCGGGATTGTCCATCACCAGCGATTCGGTGAGCTCTAGCCGGAAGCAGCGCGGCTTGAGATTGGCGCGCGCGATCACCGAGCGCACGTCGCTCACCAGGTCGCGGCGGATAAGCTGGCGGCTGGACAGGTTGACCGAGATCGACAGCGGCGCATCGCCGATCTGCTTTTGCCATGTCGCCAGGTCCTCGGCGGCCTGCTGCATGGCGAACAGGCCGAGCTGCACGATCAACCCGCAATTCTCGGCCACCGGAATGAAATCCCCCGGCGGGATCATGCCGCGCCGCGGGTGGTCCCACCGGAGCAGGGCCTCGAAACCGGCGACGCTGCCGTCCTCGAGCCGCACGATCGGCTGGTAGGCGAGCGTGAACTCACGTCGCTCGATGGCGCGGCGAAGATCGGATTCGAACTGCAGCCGGTCGGTGCCGACGGTGCGGAAGGCCGGCCGGAACGGCTCGATCCTGTCGCCGCCGAAACGCTTCGCCTGGTGCATGGCAAGCTCGGCGTCCTTGACCATGTCCTCGGCCGAGGTCTGTGCCGTCGTCCAGGTTATCAGGCCGATCGAGGCGGTGAGCACGATCTCGCGCTTGGCGAAGGTGATCGGGTTGTTGATGGCATGCTTGACGGCATCGGCCATGGCGGCGATGCGGGCCGGATCCTGCTCCGACAGCAGCATCAGCGCGAACTGGTCGCCGGCAAAGCGCGACAGCGAGTCCTTGGGTTTCAGCAGCCGGTGCAGCCGGCGCGCGATGGTCAGCAGGATGGTGTCGCCGGCCGAGATGCCGAGGCCGTCATTGACCTGCTTGAAGCGGTCGATGTCGATCACGAAGACGGTCGGGCGCACCTTGTCCTCGGTGCGGGCGATCGAGATGATCGCCTCCAGCCGGTTCATGAACAGCTCGCGGTTCGGCAGGCCGGTCAGGTTGTCATGCACGGCGTCGTGCAGCAGCCTTTCCTCGGATTTCTTCTGCTCCGTCACGTCGACCATCGTGCCGACGCAGCGGATCACCTCGCCGTCCGATCCGATCACCGGCCGGGCACGCAGCGCGAACCAGTGGTAGTGGCCGTCGGCGCCGCGCAGGCGGAAGTTCTGCGCCACCTTGCCGCGCCGGTGCTCCAGCACGACGTCGAGCGTGGTGCGGAAGGTGTCGCGGTCATCGGCGTGCAGCACAGGCAGCCAGTTGCGGGCCGCGCCCGAAAGGCTGTTGGGGGCAAGGCCAAGCTGCAGGCTGATATCGGGCTTGGTCACGACGCGGTCGCGCAGGACATCCCAGTCCCAGACAATGTCGCCCGAACCTGCAACGGCCAGCGCCTGCCGCTCGAGGTCGGAGAACAGGCCCTGATGCAGCGCGCCGCCGGCAAAGGCATGCTGCATGACAGTGAAGCCGATGAGCAGGATGATCAGGATCAGGCCGCCGCCCAACGCCGGCTGGGCGATGTCGTTGTCGAGCATGCCGGTGATCGCCATCCACGAGCCGCATAGCCACAGCAGCACCATCACCCAGCTCGGCACCAGCATGATCGCTCGGTCGTAACCGCGAATACCGAGAAAGATGATCAGGCCGAGCCCGGTCAGGGCGGTGGCAGCAAAGGAGATGCGGGCGATGCCGGCGGCCACCGCCGGGTCGACGATCGCCACGCCGGCGATCAGCAGCAGCCCGAGGATCCAGACCAGCGCGCCGTAGCTGAAATGGCCATGCCAGCGATTGAGGTTGAGGTAGGCGAACAGGAACACCACGAAGGTGGCGGCCAAGGCCACTTCGGTACCGGCCCGCCACATCTGCTCATTGCCGGGCGAAATCTCGATGACCTTGTTGAGAAAGCCGAAATCGACGCAGATATAGGCCAAAACAGCCCAGGCAAGCGCCGCGGTCGCCGGAAACATCGAGGTACCCTTGACCACGAACAGGATGGTCAGGAACAGCGCCAGAAGGCCGGCGATGCCGATGACGATGCCGCGGAACAGCGTGTAGGAATTGACCGAATCCTTGTAGGATTCCGGGTCCCACAGATAGACCTGCGGCAGCTTTGGCGAGGCAAGCTCGGCGATGAAGGTGACGACGGTGCCGGGGTTCAGCGTCACCCGGAACACGTCGGCGTCGGGGCTGGTCTGGCGGTCGAGCGCGAAGCCCTCGCTGGGCGTGATCGCCGCGATGCGGGTTGAGCCGAGATCCGGCCAGAAGATGCCCGAATTCACCAGCCGGAAATGCGGCGCGACGATCAGCCGGTCGAGCTGCTGGTCGGTGGTGTTGGCGAGCGCGAACACCGCCCAGTCGCCGGTCGAGCGCGCGTCATTGGCCTCGACCTCGATGCGGCGCACGATGCCGTCGGGGCCGGGAGCGGTCGAGACCTGGAAGTTCTCGCCCTGGTTGCGGAAGATCTCGACAGCTTGCGAAAGGTTGAGCGCCTTGTCGTCGCGGGCGATCTTGATCGGCTCGACGGCGAGCGCCGGCATCGCCGCCGAAAGCGTGAGGATGACCGCCAGGATGAGAGCGAACAGCGACGCGATTCGCGAAAAATTCGTCACAAATCAGCCCTTCGTTCCATCGCACGGCGGATCGTCCGCGATCCGCGCGTAGAGGTAATGATCCTGCCAGATCCCGTTGATCCTGAGATAGGATCGAAGAAGCCCTTCGCGCCGGAATCCGGCTTTTTCAAGCACGCGGATCGAACGGGCATTGTCGGGAATACAGGCAGCCTCGATCCGGTGCAACCTCAGCGTATCGAAGGCAAAGCGCGACACCAGCTTGACCGCTTCCGTCATCAGTCCGCGCCCGCCATAGCGCTCGCCGATCCAGTAGCCGATGTGGCCGCTTTGCGCGACGCCGTGACGAATGTTGCCGAGCGTGATGCCGCCGGCGAGCTTGCCGCTCGACTTCTCGAAGATGAAGAAGGCGATGGCAGTGCCTTGCGCATAGTCCTCGCGGTAGCGGCTGATGCGCAGCCGCCATGCCGTCCGATCCAGCTCGTCCGGCTGCCACCGTGGCTCCCACGGTTCCAGAAAGGCGCGGCTTTCGCCGCGTACCGTCGACCATTCGCGATAATCGTTGGTCAGCGGCACGCGCAGCGTCACCTTGTCGCCCTTCAGTGCCGGCAGGTCGCGGCGAAAGAAAGGGAGCGCGAACACGGCTCTTTGCGGGGTTAGACGGCGAGCTTGCGGGCCGTGGTCTGCGGACCCGAAAGCGAATCGAGGATCGCCTCGTAGGGCGCCAGCGTGCCCACGGGGCCGACGGCGGTCAGCGTCGGCTTGGTCGAGAACAGCCGTGACGACAGATCCGTCAGTCGCTCGACGGTGAGCGCCGCCAAGCGCTCCATCAATTCCTCCTTGACGATCGGCCGGCCGAACAAAAGCAACTGGCGCGCGATCTGCGAGGCACGGCTGGCCGGGCTTTCCGCCGACATGATCAGCCCGGCGCGGTACTGCGCGCGTGCCCGGTCGAGCTCTTCCTGCAGGATGTTTTCGCCGGCCTTCTGCAATTCGTCGATGATGACCGGCACCAGCTTGGCGACGTCGCTCTGTCCGGTCGCGGCGTGGACGCCGAAGATGCCGGTGTCCGAAAAACCCCAATGGAAGGCATAGACGGAGTAGCAGAGGCCGCGCTTCTCGCGCACCTCCTGGAACAGCCTCGAAGACATGCCGCCGCCGAGGATCATCGACAGCACCTGCGAGGCGTAGAAGTCGCGCACATGGTAGGCGCGGCCCTCGAAGCCGAGCACGATCTGCGCGTCCATCAGGTCGCGGTCCTCGCGGAAGTCGCCGCCGACATATTGGGCGTATTGCGGCATGGTGCTGTTGGCCTTGGCGCGGAAGCCGCCGAGCTGCTTTTCGACCTCGCGCACGAAATTGTCATGCTTGATGTCGCCAGCACCCACGATCACCATGCGCTCGGCGCCGTATTGCCGTTCGATGAAATCGTGCAACTGCTTGGAAGTGAAGGATTTGACCGTCTCCGGCGTACCGAGGATGGAGCGGCCGATCGTCTGATGGCGGAAGGCGGTCTCGGTGAAACGGTCGAAGACGATGTCGTCCGGCGTGTCGTGCGCGGCGCCGATCTCCTGCAGGATCACATGCTGCTCGCGCTCCAGCTCTTCCGGATCGAACTCGGACTCCTGCAGGATATCGGCCAGGATATCCACGGCCAACGGCACGTCGTCGGAGAGAACCCTGGCGTAATAGGAGGTGGTCTCGACGCTCGTCGCTGCGTTGATCTCGCCGCCGACATTCTCGATTTCCGAGGCGATCTGGAAGGCGCTCCGCCGCTTCGTTCCCTTGAACGCCATATGCTCGAGCAGGTGGGCCATGCCATGCTCGTCGTCGCGTTCATTGCGGGCGCCCGACTTCACCCAGGCGCCTAGGGCAACGGATTCGAGGCTTGGAAGGGTTTCGGTGGCGACTGTCAGGCCGTTCGACAGACGGCTTACCTCAACACCCATATGGCAACTACTCCCTAACGTGCCGCCCGCGTGTGGCGGCCCACGTAATCTTCCACCATTTTCAGGTCGGAGGGAAGTATCGTGTATTTTTCGTCGGCTGTCATCAAGCCGCCGAGCCATGCGGGGAGCGCAGGCACAATGCCGCTGGCGGCTTCGACCGCCGCCGGGAACTTTGCCGGATGGGCGGTGCCGAGCACCACCATCGGCACTGCGCCCGAGGGGTAGGCGGCGGCGACATGCACGGCCGCCGCCGTGTGCGGATCGAGCAGATAGCTGCTCGCTTCGAGCGTCGAACGGATGGTTGCGGCGACCTCGCCGACATCGGCCCGGCCGGCATCGAATTCAGCGCGGATCAAGGCCATTTCGCCGGCCTCGACGGTGAAGGCACCCGACTGCTTCAGCCCGTTCATGTAGCGCCTGACCGTCGCGGCGTCGCGGCCCGCGGCCTCGAACAGCAGGCGCTCGAAGTTGGACGACACCTGGATGTCCATCGACGGCGAGGTGGTGGCGAACACGCCCTTGGTGCGGTATTCGCCGGTTGCCAGCGTGCGCGCCAGAATGTCGTTGTCATTGGTGGCGATGATCAGCCTCTCGATCGGCAGCCCCATGCGCTTGGCAGCGAAGCCGGCGAAAATGTCGCCGAAATTGCCGGTCGGCACCGTGAACGACACCGGCCGGTCCGGCCCGCCGAGCGACAGCGCCGAAGAAAAATAATAGACGATCTGGGCCATGATCCGGGCCCAGTTGATCGAATTCACGCCCGACAGCGAAACGCGGTCGCGAAAGCCATGGTCGTTGAACATGTCCTTCACCAGGCCCTGGCAATCGTCGAAATTGCCTTCGATCGACAGCGCATGCACGTTGGCGCCAGTCGACGTCGTCATCTGCCGCTGCTGAACTGGCGACACCTTGCCGTGCGGAAAGAGGATGAAGATGTCGGTGCGGTCCCGGCCGGCGAAGGCATCGATGGCCGCGCCCCCCGTATCGCCGGAGGTGGCTCCGACAATCGTCGCGCGCTGGCCGCGCTCGGCCAGCACATGGTCCATCAGCCGGGCAAGCAACTGCATCGCCACGTCCTTGAAGGCCAGCGTCGGGCCGTGGAACAGTTCCAGGATGAAGCTGTTGGCGCCGGTCTGGACCAGCGGGCAGACGGCATCGTGGCGGAAGGTGGTATAGGCTTCCCGCACCAGACGCTCGAACACAGGCGCCGCGATCTCGCCGCCGAGGAACGGCGTCAGCACGCGGATGGCGAGGTCCGGGTAGGAAAGACCGCGCATGGCGCGGATATCGGCCGCCGAGAATTGCGGCCATTCACGCGGCACATAAAGTCCGCCGTCGCGCGCTAGACCGGCCAGCACCGCGTCGGAAAATCCAAGGACGGGGGCATCCCCGCGGGTACTCACATAATGCATCGCTTACAAGTCCATTTCTGCCGGTGGCGTCATCCACGGCAAATTGGTTAATTTTTGGAGCAGCCTCAGTCGCATTTTCGCCGCGCGGTTGCTATACGTCACCGGCTTTTTGAGAGGGAAGTGCAGTTCATGGCGTTTTATTCGGTCAACCGTCGTTTTGTCGCGGGTCTGGCGCTTGCCGGCTTTATGCTTGCCGCCGCCGGCTGCCAATCGAGCGACAACGGTATCCTGAACTTCGGTTTCAGCAAGAAGGATCCCACCGCGCCGCCTCCGCCGCAGGATCCCCAGGTGCTTGCCAGCCAGTTGCGCGCCTATTGTCCCAAGGTCACCTTGCGCGACGGCACCGCCTTCTTCAACACCTACTCCAAGGGCGGTGCGGTCAAGAAGAAGAAGACCGACCCGGCGCAGAACGCGGAAGCGGCAGCTGCAGCGGCGGCCCAGACCGGGCCGAACGGCGCGCCGATCGATCCCGCCCACGACCCGGCGAAGATCGTCTACCAGGCTTCGATTTCCGACGTCACGCGGGACTGCACCCATGCTAACGGCCAGCTGTCGATGAAGATTGCGGTCGCCGGCAAGGTCGTGCCGGGTCCGATGTTCTCGCCCGGAACGATCACCATGCCGATCCGTATCGTGGTCACGCATGGCACCGAGGTGCTCTATTCGCAATTGCACCAATACCAGGTGCAGGTCACCGATCCGTCCGCTGCCACCCAGTTCGTCTTCACCGACGCCAATGTTGCAGTGCCGGAGCCGGCCGCGCAGGACTATCAGGCCTATGCCGGCTATGACGAGAACGCGCCGAAGGCGACGACGGCGAAAGCCAAGAGAAAGAAGAAGCCCGTAGCGGTGACGAACTGACGGGCCCAGGCGGAGCGGTTCAGCTTTTCACGGAGTGACTGAGCCGCTCTAAGTGCCTGCTCTTGCGAAGTTCCGAACGAAAAGCGCCTCGTTCTTGCCTAGGCGTGCTCCGACCATTCCGCCAGTGCGGCAATCGTGCTGTTCAGTTCCGCCCAGCGGCGGATGACCGTCTCGGCGCCCGCCTCGGTCAGCGCGTCGGCGTGGCCGGGATAGCTGTGGCCTGCGCCGGTGAAGCCGATGACCCGCATGCCCGCCGCCCTGGCGCCGGTGATGCCGTGCACGGAATCCTCGATCACGAAAGTGTTCTTCGGGTCCGCGCCGAGCTTTTCGGCGGCAAACAGGAACACGTCCGGCGCCGGTTTGGTCTTCTTGCTGGGGATGTCCAGCCCCGAGAAGATGCGGCCGGCGAAGAACGGCAGCAGCCGCACCTTCTCCAGCATGAATTCGATCCGCTCCGTGCGGCTATTCGAGCACACCGCGCGCGGCGCGGTCACGGTAGCCACCGCCTCCCGCGCGCCGTCGATGATGCGCACGTCGCTGCGCAGCTTGCGGTCGACCAGTTCCTCGGCTCGGTCGATCAGCGAAGCCTGGAATGGGATGCGCGACTTCTCTTCGACCCGCATCAATATGTCCTTGAAGGTCAGCCCGGCATAGGTCTCGGAAATCTCCTCCGCCGAGATTTCGTAGCCCGCCGACGTCAGCAGCTCGGCCTCGACGCGCGCGGCGATGATTTCGGAATCGACGAGCACGCCGTCGCAATCGAAGATGACAAGGTTTGGCTGGGGCATGGCAATCCGATAGCGGGGGAACATGGCCTGACTGGCCCAAGCGGCGCGACATACACCAAGGGACCGGTTTTCGCAAACCGCGACCGCGGGCCGGCGGCTTTCACCGAATGTTTACGCTGATCGGTAACCATAACGGGCAGTAAACCAGTAACGCGTACCTTGGGTGTCAAATGTCTGCCGTGCGTCTTCTCGACGAGCTTTCCCATGCTCCCCTTAAGTCCGAATGGCTGGACACGATCCTGAAGGGCGACTGCGTCGCCGCGCTCGAGCGCCTGCCGGAAAAATCGGTCGACATCGTCTTCGCCGACCCCCCCTACAATCTGCAGCTCGACGGCGACCTGCACCGGCCCGACCAATCCAAGGTGGACGCCGTCGACGACGACTGGGACCGGTTTGAGAGTTTCGAAGCCTATGACGCTTTCACCCGCGCCTGGCTGCTCGCGGCGCGCCGCGTGCTGAAGCCCAACGGCACCATCTGGGTCATCGGCTCCTACCACAACATCTTCCGTGTCGGCGCCAGGATGCAGGATCTCGGCTTCTGGATCTTGAACGACGTCGTCTGGCGCAAGACCAACCCGATGCCGAACTTCCGCGGCCGCCGCTTCCAGAACGCGCATGAGACGATGATCTGGGCATCGCGCGACCAGAAGGCCAAGGGCTACACCTTCAATTACGAAGCGCTCAAGGCCTCGAATGACGACCTGCAGATGCGCTCCGATTGGCTGTTCCCGATCTGCACCGGCGGCGAGCGGCTGAAGGACGACAACGGGAACAAGCTGCACCCGACACAGAAACCGGAAGCGCTGCTTGCCCGCATCATGATGGCCTCGACCAAGCCGGGCGACGTGGTGCTCGATCCCTTCTTCGGCTCCGGCACCACGGGCGCGGTCGCCAAGCGGCTCGGCCGCCACTTCGTCGGCATCGAGCGCGAGCAGGCTTACATCGACGCCGCCAACCAGCGCATCGCGGCAGTGCGCCCGCTGGAGGGCGCCGACCTCACCGTGCTGTCCGGCAAGCGCGCCGAGCCGCGCGTCGCCTTCATCAGCCTTATCGATACCGGCCTGGTGGCGCCTGGCGCCACGCTCTACGACGCCAAGAAGCGCTGGGCGGCCAAGGTGCGCGCCGACGGCACTCTGGCCATCGGCGACAGCGCCGGCTCGATCCACAAGATCGGCGCGGAAGTGCAGGGTCTGGACGCCTGCAATGGCTGGACCTTCTGGCATTATGAGCGCAGCGGCGGCCTGACCCCGATCGACGAGTTGCGCCGCATCGCTCGCCTCGGCATGGAGCGGGCAGGGGGCTGATCCCGCCAATTTCGCAGCTGAATCGATTTCCCAGCCGATCGCCCCAATGCATGTCGCTCAGAAGTGTGCGCGGTTCTGAGACAACGACATCCATAAAAAAAGGCGTCGCCTGAATTCGTTTCAGCGCGACGCGCTTTAAGCGATTCAACTCACGCCGCGATTCCCAGCCGCTTGAGGTCTTGCTTGAGCGTTTCGGCATCGGTGAACAGCACCGACTGCCAGCCGGCGGCCCTGGCGCCGTCGACATTCTTCTGGCTGTCGTCGATGAACAGCGTCGCCGACGGTTCGAGCCCGAACGCCGCGACATGATGATCGTAGATGCCGCGATCCGGCTTGATCAGGCCGATCTCGCCCGACACGGTGACGCCGCGCGGACGGTTGAGGAAATCGAAGCGCTGGCGTGCCTCGGCAAGCGTGTCGGCGGCGAAGTTGGTCAGCATGGTCACGTCGTGGCCGCTCTCGATCAGTCCGATCATGATCGCGACGCTGTCTTCATAGGCATGCGGGACCATCTCGTGCCAGTGGCGGCGGAAATTGCGGATGTTTTCAGCGTGGTCGGGATGCTCGGCAATTAGCAACGCTTCCGCATCTTCCCAGGTCCGGCCGCGATCCTGCTCGATGTTCCATGCGCTGGTGCAGACGTTGTCGAAGAACCATTTGCGCTCCTCTGCATCGGGGATCAGCCGGCTGAACGGCAGGTCCGGATCGTAATGGATCAGCACCTTGCCGATGTCGAACACGATGTGGCGGATTTCAGTCATTGCCTGCCTTTCAATGCGGGTGGTGCAGCCGTCGCTTTTTGGTCGCGCCCGGTATGGCCGCCTCGATGACCTTTTTCATGACGGTCGGCAGCGCTTCCCCGGAAATGGCATGGGGCAGCGACCAGAAATATCCGTCCGGTGCGTCACCTTTGATGTGGGCATGGAAGACTTCGAGTTCGAGCGCGAAATGGGTGAAGACATGGGCGATGCGCCCGGCGCGCTGCCAGTCGGCCGGAAAGGGTGCTGCATCCGTGGTCGTGGCGCCGTCCGCGCGCGCCGTCCAGGCGGTCGTGGGCACCTCCGTCATGCCGCCGAGCAGGCCCTTCTCCGGCCGCTTGCGCAACAGGACGGCGCCGTCGCCGCGCTCGGCAACGAAGGCCGCACCGCGCCTGAACGGCCTGTCGTCCTTGGGCAGGCGAACCGGGAAGCGTTCCGGATCGCCTGAAAGAATGGCGCTGCAATCCTCGCGCAGCGGGCACAGCATGCAGCGCGGCCGGCGCGGTGTGCAGATCGTCGCGCCGAGATCCATCATCGCCTGGGCGAAGTCCCCTGGCCGGTTGGCTGGCACCAAGTCCTCGACGAGCGCGCGGATCTCTGGTTTCGCCTCGCTCAGCGGCGTCTCAACCGAATAAAGCCGCGAGATGACGCGCTCGACATTGCCGTCGACGACCGCTGCCGGCCGGTCGAAGGCGATCGCCGCGATCGCAGCCGCCGTATAGGTGCCGATGCCCGGCAGTTCCTTCAGGCCGGTCTCGGTATTTGGAAAGCGGCCGCCCTGCCGAGCCAGCAGGTCGGCGCAGGCTTTCAGGTTGCGTGCCCGGGAGTAATAGCCGAGCCCGGCCCAGGCCTTCATGACGTCCTCGGCCGGCGCCGCTGCCAGCGCCTCGACGGTGGGCCATTTCTCCACGAAGGTGCGAAAATAGGCTTTTACCGCCTCGACCGTGGTCTGTTGCAGCATGACCTCGGACAGCCAGACGCGATAAGGGTCAGATCTTGCTCCGCGCGCAAAGGCGCCGGGCGTCACGCGCCAGGGCAGGTCGCGGTGATGCGCGTCGTACCAGGCAAGCAGGCGCGCGGCGATGCCGGCATCTCCTGATTTTGTAGCCTTGCGGGTCTGGTCTTGCGGTGCCATTGATCGGATAAGTCACGGACTGGAAAACGCACATGGCAGGGAAAAGGCCCTTCGGCAATCCCGTTCCGGTGAGCGATCTCGCCACCGAGATCCTCGATCCGGTGCTGAAGAAGCGCGCCGGCATCTCGATCGGGCTGGTGCAGTCCTGGGAAGAGATCGCCGGCCCCCGGCTTGCCGCCCATTCGCGCCCGGAAAAAATCCAGTGGCCGCGCCGCCTGCATGAGGACGACCCCTTCGAGCCGGCGACGCTGATCATTGCCTGCGAAGGCATGGCCGCTCTCCATCTTCAGCATGAAGCCGGCGAGGTCATCAACCGCGTCAACGCCTTTCTGGGGTTCAATGCGATCGGCCGCATCAGGATTCTGCAGAAGCCGGTCCTGCCGCAAAAAGCCCGGCCGAAACCGGCGCCGCGCCCGCTCAGCGAGGCCGAGAAGGCGAAGCTGGCGCGCACCGTAGGCAAGATCGAGGACGATGGCTTGCGTGCTTCCCTGGAGCGGCTTGGAGCGACGATCATGGGACAAAAAAGACCGTGAGCCTGTCTCCCGAAAATGGGCAGCGCTGTCGGGAAAAGACATGCGGCGTGCTGCAAAATTGTCTTCAATATCGCGTATTCGTGATCGCGCCCGAAAAATTTGGCGATTGGATTGGGGACGGCGATGCCTTAATTCGCGCCAACTCTCGCCTTTTCTAGCCCTTGCATTGCAAAATCCAACCGATATCAGGTGATTCGCATGAACAATGCCCCGTTTGGCAAAAGCTTGTCCCGCAGGAACCTTCTGACCACGCTGGCCGCCGTTCCGGCGGTGGCGCTGCTTTCCGCATGCAGCGACTCGGGCGAGGAGGCAAAGGCAGCCAATGCGAAGCCAGCCGATCCGTCGACACCCGCCAAGCCGGCTACGCCGGCGGCTGCCAAGGTGCCGGAGGCGCAGGGCACGGTCGACATGGCGGAACTGCTCAAGCCCGGCGCGCTGCCCGACAAGCAGCTCGGCAAGGACGACGCCAAGGTCACCATCGTCGAATATGCGTCGATGACTTGCCCGCATTGCGCGCATTTCGCTGCGACCACCTTCCCCGAGTTGAAGACAAAGTACATCGACACCGGCAAGGCTCGTTACATCCTGCGCGAATTCCCGTTCGATCCGAGCGCCGAGGCCGGCTTCATGCTGGCACGCTGCGCCAAGGACAACTATTTCGCCATGGTCGATGTGCTGTTCAAGCAGCAACCCAGCTGGGTTGGCGTCAGCAACACCAAGGAAGCGCTGCTGCAGATTTCCAAGCTCGCCGGTTTTACACAGGAGTCCTTTGAGGCCTGCTTGACGGACCAGAAACTTCTGGACGATGTGAGAGCAGTCCAGAAACGCGGAGCGGACGAGTTCAAGGTCGACTCGACACCGACCTTCTTCATCAATGGAAAGACCTACAAAGGGGCGATGTCGATTGAGGAAATGTCGGCCATCATCGACCCTCTGCTCTGACGTCCAGGCCGCGCCGAAGCGCTCGCGCCCCGGCGTTCTGGCCCATTTGTCTGGCCGCGGGATCTCGTCGCAGAACCGCGGAGCACTTTTGCGGAACACCCTCAGGGGGCGGCGCGAATGAAGTTTTCGCGCCTTCGCCTTCTCGGTTTCAAGTCCTTCGTCGAGCCCGGCGAGTTCGTCATCGAACGCGGGCTGACCGGCATCGTCGGGCCGAACGGCTGCGGCAAGTCGAACCTTGTCGAGGCGCTGCGCTGGGTGATGGGCGAAAGCTCCTACAAGAACATGCGCGCGTCGGGCATGGACGACGTGATCTTTTCCGGCTCCGGAGCGCGGCCCGCGCGCAACACCGCCGAGGTCACGCTTTTCCTGGACAACACAGACCGCACGGCGCCCGCCGCCTTCAACGATGCCGATGAACTGCAGGTGTCGCGCCGCATCGAGCGCGAGGCTGGCTCGCTCTACCGTATCAACGGCAAGGAAGCGCGTGCCAAGGACGTGCAGCTTTTGTTCGCAGATCAGTCGACCGGCGCGCGCTCGCCCTCCATGGTCGGCCAGGGCCGCATCGGCGAGCTTATCCAGGCCAAGCCTCAGGCCCGCCGCGCGCTGCTCGAGGAGGCCGCCGGCATTTCCGGCCTGCACACGCGCCGGCACGAGGCCGAACTCAGGCTGAAGGCCGCCGAGCAGAACCTCGAGCGGCTGGACGACGTCGTCGGCGAGCTCGAAGGCCAGATCGACAGCTTGAAACGCCAGGCGCGCCAGGCTTCGCGCTTCAAGAACCTGTCGGCCGATATCCGCAAGGCCGAGGCGATACTGCTGCACCTGCGCTGGACGTTGGCCAAGGCCCAGGAAGGCGAGGCGCGTTCGGCACTTGCCACGGCAACGACGCTGGTCGGTGACCGCGCCGCCGCGCAAATGGCAGCTGCGAGGGAGCAGGGCATCGCCGCGCACCGGTTGCCGGATCTGCGCGACGCCGAGGCCGCCGCTGCCGCCGCCTTCCAGCGCCTGTCGATCGCCAAGACGCAGATCGAGGAAGAAGCCGGCCGTATCCGCTCGCGCCAGGCGGAGCTGGAACGCCGGCTGCAGCAGCTCGACGCCGACATCGCCCGCGAGGAGCGGATGGTGCGCGACAATGCCGATATCCTGGAGCGCCTCCGGGCCGAGGAAGCCGAGCTCAATTCGGAGAACGCGGGCGCGGCCGAGCGCGAGGCCACCACGCGCGCCGCCTTCGAGCAGGCCAGCGCGACGCTTGCACAGAGCGAGGCCAGGCTTGCCGCGCTGACCGCCGAGCGCGCCGAGGCGGCTGCCTCGCGCCACCAGATCGAGCGCACGCTGCGCGAGACCGCCGAGCGCCGCGACCGTTTCGCGCGCCAGCTCGCCGAGGTCGATCGCGAGCTTTCCGACATCGTCGCGCGCATTTCCGGCCTGCCCGATCCGGCCGAGAAGCGGCTTCTGGTCGAGGATGCGCTCGCCCGGCTCGATGAAAGTGAGGCCCGCGCCATCGCCGCCGAGCAAGCGGTCGCCGAGGCGCGCGCCGCCGAAACTGCCGCGCGTCCGCCGCTGCAGGATGCCAGGGCCGAGCTTGCGCGCATCGAAACGGAAGCGCGCACGCTGGCGAAGATACTCAATGCCGCCAGCGGCGATCTCTTCCCCTCGGTGCTGGAACAGATCAGCGTCGAGCGGGGCTACGAGACCGCTCTCGGCGCCGCGCTCGGCGAGGATCTCGACGTGCCGCTCGACCGCAGCGCCCCGGCCCACTGGGGCGAGAGCGCGGTTCAGCCCGGCGATGCGGCACTGCCCGAAGGCGTAAAGAGCCTGGCCAGTGTGGTGCGCGCGCCCGCGCAGCTTGCCCGCCGCCTGGCGCACATCGGCATCGTCGAGGTGGCCGATGGTCGCCGCCTTCAGGCGCTGCTTGCACCCGGGCAGCGGCTGGTCAGCCGCGACGGCGCGCTTTGGCGCTGGGACGGTCTGACCGCGAGCGCCGATGCCCCGACCGCCGCCGCACAGCGGCTGGCGCAGAAGAACCGTCTTGCCGAGCTGGATGCCGAGGCTGTCCAGGCGACCCGCGTGCTGCGCGAGGCCGAGGAAGCGCTGGCCCGGGCCGAGCAGGCGATGCGCCAGGCGAGCGAGGCCGAGCGCAATGCGCGCCAGGCCGGCCGCGATGCCCAGCATGGGCTGGACGCCGCGCGCAACGCGCTGGCCGAAGCCGAGAAGGCCGGCGGCGAGCTGGCGAGCCGGCGCGCCGCGCTCGACGAGGCGCGCGCCCGCATCGTCGACAGCCATGAGGAAACGCAAGCCGCCTTCCTCGAAGCCGAGACGCTGCTCCAGGACGCGCCCGACCTTGGCGACCTGCAGCTGCAGCTCGAACAGGCGTCCGCCAATGTCTCACGCGACCGTGCCACGCTTGCCGATGGGCGCGCCGTGCATGAAGGCCTGCGCCGCGAGGCAGAGGCGCGCATGCGCCGGCTCGACGCCATCGGCACCGAGCGTAAGAACTGGCTTGAGCGCGCCGAGAATGCCTCCACGCAGATAACCGCCCTTGGCGAGCGCAAGGCGGAAGCCGAAGCCGAGCGCGAGAGGCTGGCCGACGCCCCTGACGAGATCGACGCCAAACGCCGCGCGCTGCTGTCGCAGCTGTCGGAGGCCGAAACGCTGCGCCAGGCGGCCGGCGACCGCCTGCAGGAGGCGGAGAACAAGCAGGCCGAGCTCGACAAGGCGGCGACCGCCGCCATCCAGTCGCTTGCCGAAGCGCGCGAAACGCGCGTCCGCGCCGAGGAGCGGTTGACCGCGGCAGACGAGCGGCGCGCCGAGGTGGAGGCCCGCATCCAGGAAGCGCTGAACACGCCGCCGCACCTGGTCATCAAGCACACCGGGCTGGAAGCCGACGATCCGATGCCGGACATGGCCGAGGTGGAGCGCCAGCTCGACCGGCTGAAGATCGAGCGCGAAAGGCTGGGCGCCGTCAATCTGCGTGCCGAGGAGGAGCAGAAGGAACTCTCCGGCCGGCTGGAGACGATCGTCTCCGAGCGCGAGGACATCATCGAGGCGATCCGCAAACTCCGGCAAGCGATCCAGAGCCTCAACCGCGAGGGCCGCGAACGCCTGCTGTCGGCCTTCGAGGTGGTCAATGGCCATTTCCAGCGGCTGTTCTCACATCTGTTCGGCGGCGGCACCGCCGAGCTTCAGCTGATCGAGTCCGAGGATCCTCTCGAGGCCGGCCTCGAAATCCTCGCCCGGCCGCCCGGCAAGAAGCCGCAGACGATGACGCTGCTCTCCGGCGGCGAGCAGGCGCTCACTGCCATGTCGCTGATCTTCGCCGTGTTCCTGACCAATCCGGCGCCGATCTGCGTGCTCGACGAGGTCGACGCGCCGCTCGACGATCACAATGTCGAGCGCTTCTGCAACCTGATGGATGAGATGGCCAAGACCACCGAGACGCGCTTCGTCATCATCACCCACAATCCGATCACCATGGCGCGCATGGACCGGCTGTTCGGCGTCACCATGGCCGAGCAGGGCGTCAGCCAGCTGGTCTCGGTCGACCTGCAGGCGGCCGAAGCGATGCGCGAGGCGAGCTGAGGCCGGCTGGCCCTCGAGTCAGAAGTGCCGATAATGTCGTGTGGTTAACTTACTTGTTGCCTGCTGGTTTCACGGTCAAAAGACCAAGAATCTGCGCGCACTCTCGTGCTCTATACTGACCAGCGATCATCAGCTGGTAGTAATCTTGTCGCTTGTGTTCCGGTACATGGAAACCGCGCCGAAAAGCCGCCGCCTCTTTCGGGGTTCGCGTGCAACCGAGCTTGCTGGCACTAACCTTCAAACTGGCAAGTGAACATCCGAGCTTGGCCGCAATATCTTTCAAGGGTTCGTTATTAACGTATCCATCAAGAATTATCTTGCGACGAGCTTCTCCTGTAAGCTTCGCGTTCATGTTGTGGTCTCCTCGACTGCCCTTTCACGATGCATGAATCTATGCGCGTCGGGTCAACAATGTCGTTAGCGCCGCATCCAGAAACTTATCCCGGCATGCATTTCTTACTGCCATCCCGCGTGATCCCCGCCTCGGTCAGCTCCAGGTTTGAAAGTCTTGCCAGACTACCCAGATACATCACATGATTGAGAGGGCAGGGGCATATCGATTCGGATATGGCACCACGCGATGGACGCTAAGAAGCAAGACGAGGCGCTTGCGAAGCAGGGGCCGGGTCGTGATCGACGTCGTTGGCCGCGCGAAGCGCAACCTCCCAACGAGGCAGCCCCGTCAATCGCGCCGGCACTCGAGCCTCTGCATTTTTCAACACTCGAACTGACGCCGGAGGATCAATTCCCCGCCTGGCAAGCGCATATGGCGCCACTTGTCGAAATCAGGCTGCCGGATGGCAGATCGCCGGAGGCTGGCTTTCCTGCGGAGCACACGGCCTGGAACCTCGGCGGCATGCTGATCGCTCAGCAGCGCGCCCCCGCACACAGCTATGTCCGTTCTGCCGCGAAGCTTCGCTCCAGCTCGATCGATCATTGGTATGTCGCCTTGCCGCATAATGGCCGGTCATGGACGGAGGTCGATCGCCGGGTCGCGGAAGGCCAGCCGGGCAAATTGGAAATCAGGTCGCTTGGCTACCCGTTTCGAGGCAGGACAACGGATTCCGAAGGTGTCTTCGTCTATTTGCCGCGCGATTTGTTCGCCGATGCAGCGGCAACCCTCGACGCCAAGAACAATTCGATTTTGTCCGGCAACCTTGCCAGCCTGCTGGCCGACTACATCAACAGCATCGAAGCCAGACTGCGCAGTCTCACGGCTGAAGATCTGCCCCGCATCGTGCACGCAACGCGCAGCATGATCATTGCCTGCCTCGCGCCGCCTGCGGAGCATGCCGCGGCCGCCGAACAGTTGGCGAGTGTCGCGCTCATGGAGCGAGCGCGTCGATACGTCCATCAAAATCTGGATGCGGCACATCTCACTCCGGATTCGATGTGCCGGGCGCTCGGCGTCTCACGCTCCCGTCTCTATCAGTTGTTCGAACCGAGCGGTGGCGTCCTCCACTACATTCAAAGTCGCCGGCTTTTGGCAGCTCATGTCGCACTCAGCGATCCGGCGGACAGCCGGCGCATTGTCGCTATCGCCGAAGCCGTCGGGTTCAGTTCCGCTGCCAATTTCAGCCGGGCATTCAGCAAGGAATTTGGCTACAGCCCCCGCGAGGTCCGCAGCAGCGTGGTGCTGCCGCGCCCCGCCCAGCCTGTTTCGCTTGCTGAACAAAAGAAGGCCGCCTCGTTTGAAGGTTGGCTCAAGGCGCTCGGAAGCTGAGCCAGAGAACCGTGGTGATTGAGATCGCCTGGTGCTTATGCGCCATGCAATGCCGTGTGGAACGCCTGTGGCCGTGAGGCCGCAATCCCCCATTGCGCGAGCCGGCTGCATCAGCCGGTGGGCAACCGCCTCGCCGATCGCGAGATATGTACGCCCGGATAAGTATTTGGATGCGCAGCTAACGACAAGGCCGGCGTGTTCGTAGATGTTCGCCATGACTTAGCGGGGGCCGGCACAGGCGGCAGGTTTCCAAGTTGGGGGGGAATATCGAGCCAGCCTGTGCCGATCGCGCCACCGCTATCCGTCAAAAGGGGTGGCGTATTGCGTAAGCGTGCCAAGGCTGGGGGGCGGCCGGCTGGAGTTCATTCCGTCGCAGAATGGGTTAGTGGGGGCACGGCACAGGCGGCAGATCTTCCAGGTTGGGGGAATATCGAGTCGCCTGTGCCGACCGCGCCAGCACCATTCCGTCAAAGGCGGTGGCGTAAGTGAATAGGCGTGCCAAGATGGCCGGCGTTCGGTTGGAATTCATTCCGCCGCAGATGCCAACTCTCGTCGAACAGCCTCCCGAGGATCAGGGATGGGTTCACGAGGCCAAACTCGACGGCTACCGCACGCAAATCATCATCGATAAAGGCGGCGTGCGTCTCTACAGCAAGAACGGCCGTGACTGGACGGCAAAATACTGGCCCATCGCGCTGGCGGTCGAACTGCCATGCCGGGCGGCCATTCTCGACGGCGAGATGGTTGTGTCGGGCGAGCAGGGTACGCCCGATTCTCCTGCGCTGGAGGCCGCGATCTGGAACGAGCCGAACCGGCTGGTGTTCGTCGCCTTCGACATCCTCCATCTCGACGGTCGCGATCTTGTCTCCTCGCCCCTTCTGCAGCGCAAGCACGCGCTCCGGCAACTGGTCGAGCCTGGCGTCGGCACTATCCGATACAGCGAGCATTTTGAGGGTGACGCTCTGGCGATCTTTCGCGCCATCGAGAAGACAGGACTGGGTGGCGTCATCTCGAAACGGGCCGACAGCCGCTACAGCAGCGGACCGTCGAAAACATGGCTGAAGGCCGAATATTCGCGAAACCGGGTTTCGAACTGCTGACTGCATGATCCAGGCGGGCAGCCAACGCCAATCAGCCCATCGGTCGCAATATTTCGAATCACCTCGAGCACGACGCCAATTATCGGAAAATTTGCAATTTATTAACGAACAATGACTGTTCATCGTGTGGATAAGCTGCCGCCAATCACTGCAAGGCTTTCCTCGCGACTATGCCGGGCCCGCGGCTTGTTAGCAATGCGAGTTGAAAGTTTGCCAAGCTAGATAGTTATGCTATTCCTAAACTGGGGGACGCACATTGGCACCGCCTACGGAGGTGGCACTTGCATCCAAAGGCATCAGGCGTTGGTCCGGAGAGTGAAGGGCCTTCCTCAAGCGCTCCTCGTGCCGTCGATGCGCTTCTGGCTGACCTCTTGGCGAACACCGCCGATCTCGTGTCGTTTTATGACCGCGATTTCCGCCTGACGCATTGTGCTGCCACGCTCAAAGGCGTGTACGGCAGCGTGGCGGCGGTGGGCGCCGCCATCTGGGAGATCTATCCGGCCTTCCTGCTTGCCAGGCATCGCGACGAATTTCTTCGAGTGTTCCAGGGGGGCCCTCCGGCCAACATCGACCTGTCGCGATCATCGGGCGAGGCGCCCCGCTCGGTCTTCGTCTTCAGCACCGCCAATGGCGTGGGAATCATCGAATCGAGGGAGCAGGGCGGGCGGAGCGCGGCCGAGGAACAGGAGCATGTGGTCCTGCTCCATCAGGCGACGCACGATGTGCTGACCGGCCTGCAGAATAGGCGGCGATTCGGCGAGCGGCTGCAGCAGGCGCTGGCCGCCATCGGCGGACCGAAGTCGAAGGCTGCGCTGCTGCAGATCGACCTCGACGATTTCAAGGCGGTCAACGACACGCTCGGCCATGGAGCGGGCGACACGCTGCTTCAGCTTGCGGCAGGTCGAATTCGCGACGCGCTGCAGGAAGGCGAATCCGCCTATCGCTATGCCGGCGACGAGTTCGCCGTCATCCAATTGGGAAAGGAGCAGCCCGCCGAAGCTGAGCGCCTCGCCGGATCGCTGATCGATGCCTTCAAGCAGCCCTTCGTCATCAACGGGATTCCCGTATTCGTTGGCTCCAGCATCGGAATTGCATTCGCGCCGGAGCATGGGACCGATGGCGAGCAGCTGATGAAGGCCGCCGACATCGCCCTCTACGCAGCCAAGACGGATGGGCGCGGCTGCGCTCGGACCTTCAACCGTTCGATGCTGCTCATGCTGGAGCAGCGCGAGAATCTGAGGCGGAGCCTTCGAACCGCGCTAGAGCGCGGAGAGCTCTATTTGGAGTACCAGCCGCTTGTTCGGCCCCCCTCGTCGGTGGTCGGTTTCGAGGCGCTGCTGCGCTGGCGGCACCCGGAGATCGGAATCATCCCTCCCAGCGTGTTCATACCGATCGCCGAAGGCGACGGCCTGATGGACGAAATCGGACGCTGGGTGATCGAGGAAGCCTGCCGCCAGGCATTGTCCTGGCCTGCCTCGCTGACGGTCGCGGTTAACCTGTCGCCGGCTCAGTTCCTTAGCGGTTCGCTGACGGACACCGTTGCTCAGATCATCGACGATGTTGGAATTCGGGCCGAACGGCTCGAGCTTGAGATAACCGAAACGGTCCTTCTCGAGAAGACGATCGACAATATCGACACACTAAATACGCTCAACGTGTTGGGGATACGCATCTCGCTCGATGATTTCGGCACGTATTACTCGTCGTTGAGCTACCTTAAGAACTTCCCGTTCGACACATTGAAGATCGATAAGTACTTTATCGCTGACCTGGAGACCGATCGCAAAGGCCAAACCATCGTCCGATCGATCATAAATCTCGCGCACGGCCTGGGAATAAGCGTCACCGCCGAGGGCGTCGAGAATTCGGCGCAGGCAAAATGGCTGATCAAGGAAAACTGCGATTGCCTGCAGGGGCATTTCCTCGGACGGCCGCTCGGTGCGGAGGCGGTCGGCGAATTCATCCAACGGTCCCCGCTGAGGATGGGACGAGCGATGGAGGAGACCAACGGGGCGGGCTAGCGCTTGGCGCCCCGATGAAGTCGAGAATCATAGAAACGATCGGGGCAGGTGCCGCGCCACTCATCCAGTGAGGCGGGACTTGCGGCGCCCGCCAGGGCTCGAATTCTAATGGAACAAGTGAGGATGTCGATGGGACCCGTTCATGACCTGGCTGGCGAGCCGACTTTTGATCCGATGATCCAGATCGACATGGAGATGCGAGCCTTTGTCTCCGCCTGGAAACACTGCGACTATGTCTCGACCTACATGGCCCGCATGATCAGCCAGAACAGATCGGATTCGGTCCGGCACTCGAATCTCTTTTCCTCCGCCGTCAACGAATTGCTGGAAGTCGCCTTTCGCACGCGCCATGCCGACGGCGAACTGGCATGCAGGGTGTCCCGCCAGGGCGCGACGGACAGGATCGAGCTGACATTCCCTTGCGTGCCGGAGGAGCGCCAGTTCTATGAAGAAGCCGTGGCGCAGGTCGCGGGATCCGAGATCAGGGAGCGATACCTCAACTCCGTGTCTGGCGATCTCGCTCCCAGCCGGGAGGTCGTGCTCCTGGAACTGGCCATCGACTACAACGCGACACTCAGTGTGGAGGAGGTCGACGGTGATGCCATCAAGCTTGTCGTCGATCTTCCGCTTGAGGGCCTGTAAAATTGAGCCCCTACGACCTTCTCCCGCGTTTCAGGGCGCACTACGACGCGAACAATCAGGAGTTCTCCCTGTCGGGGGTGGTCCGACCTCAGGCGATCGATGAGCTTGGGTCCAGCCTGTCTTTGCTCCGCGATGCGATCAGCCGCGTGCGAGGCGTTCTCTACATCAATGTCAGGCGACTGACGCAGATGAACAACGCCGCGTTCCACGCCTTTTCGCGCATCATCATCGACGCCTGCCGAGCACGGCCCGATCTCAGATTCGTCGTCGTCACTTCCAGCGTCGTTGGATGGACGTCACGAAAATTCGGTCGCTTGAGCAGGATCGAACCGAACATAGCGGTCGAGGAGTACGACACCGTATTCTATCCGGGGCAGAGCTTCCTCGAGGAAGGCGGATTCGTTCCCATCCTGCGCACGCAGACCAAGATGACCTGGCGCCACGAGCGCACCATTTTGCCGCGGCACGGCATGAAGCCCGGCATCGTCATGGCCGACATTTGCTGCGGGATCGGTGATTTCGCCGTGCTCGTGCAGAAGGAGTTCCAGCCCTCGCGGATCGTCGCCCTCGACCATTCCATGTCGAGCCTGGAATATGCCCGGCGCATGATGCGGGAGTTCGACATCCGCGGCATCGAATATACCTATGGCGATGCGTCGGAAATGCTGCTCGACGAAGCGCAGTTCGACCTGGTCACCTGCCGCCATTCGCTTCAGATCTTCAACCGACCCGAACTCATCCTCAAGGAGCTGTACCGCATTTGCAAACCGGGCGGGCGGGTCTACATCACCAATGAGAAGAATTCCCATTGCCTCGGCGAGCCGCGCGCCGAAAGCATTCGCTGGACCTACAACGAAGTGGCGGAGTTGTTCGCGCATTTCGAGATGGACGTCGAGCTCGGACCCAAGAGCCGGCGATACCTGGTCGAGGCCGGGTTCGAAGACATACGGGTCGAGACCTTCATGGTCACCAACCTGGACGGTGATCCGCAAGACTTCGCCGATATCATTGCAGCCTGGGCGGATGTCTATGCGGGCGACATGGCGACCAGACGCGGTGACGGTCCGGAGTTCGTCGCACGGTTCCGGCAGGGTTTTCAGGACCATATCTTCGCTGCCCTCCATCCCAAGGGTTACGCGGCTTGGCCGATCTGGGTCGCGTCGGGGCGACGACCGCAATGACCGATGAGCGGACATCGCGCTTCGGCCTGCGCTCCTTTCGAGCGAAATTCGTGTTGGTCGTCGGTGGCGCGGTCCTTTTCGACCTTCTGGTGAGCGGTGGTCTGGCGCTTTGGAACGTCCAGAAGCTGTCGCGCGACGCCACGTCGGAAGTCGGTGAAGGCCTGACGACGGCAAACCAGGAATACATACGTTCCTACGCTCGATCGACAGCGTTGCGCGTCGACCTGCTGCTCGACCGGGTTCATGGGGACGTCAAGGCATTGGCCGGCGTGCTGCAGGCCCAGATCGACGATCCAGCCAGACAGCAGCAGGTCGGAGCGACGCTGGCGCAGCAATCGCCCGGTTCGGTGAAGGTCGTCTACGACGCGCACGGCGATTGGGCGCAGAATCTGCCGGGCGCGCCGTCGGTGGTAAGCGTCTGGGGCTACTTGCTGGGCGCCGACCACACGCCGCTGCCAAGCGTTCAGCAGGAAATCGATGACAGCACCGTGCTCGATCTCGTCGCGCCGACCCTCATGGCCAGCGGCTCGTCCAAACTGCAGATGTATTATATTGGTCCGAAAGAACGGCCGATCTTCAGGACCGTGCCGTACACGGACCAGGCGCAGACCTTCGACCGCCTCTATCCGGGCCACAACAAGGCGGAATTCTGGGAGTTCTTCTTTCCCGGGATCTACGGGTCGTGGCAGCAATGGGCCCGGGATCCGGCCTCGCGTCCGGTCTCCGACGACATTACCCAGACAGCGCCTTACACCGACGCGATCACGGGAAAGCTGATCGTCAGCTTCTTCCACCCGTTGTGGACGCGCGATCGCAGCGGCGTCGCCGGCACTGCGGGGGCTGACATCACGCTCGATCAGCTCGCGGAAGTCGTTCAAAGCGTGAAGATCGCCGAGACCGGCTTCGGCTTCCTGACGATGTCGAATGGCAACGTGGTGGCGATCAATCCGTCGGGGCAGGCGATCATCGGCCTGAAATCGTCGAGCGATGCGGGCACGCAGGGCGTCACCGGTTTGGAGCGGTCACTGAGGGGAAGCTCGCAGCCGGCGATCGCGTCGCTGCCTCTCGACCAGAAGAATGACGGCGTCATTCAGCACATCATGCTCGACAACAAGGGCGAACGCGTGCCCTACATCGTCGTCCTCAGGCAATTGAAGCCGACCAATTTGTGGAGTTCGGGCCCGATCAAGTCCGAGACGATGTCGGTCGGGATCGTCGTTCCCGAACGGGAGATCTATGCCTCCCTGTTCGCCGCGCAGGACAGCATTTCGCGCGCAACCAATCGCATCCTGTTCTTCCAGATCGCTGCCATCGTCGTTTCGCTGTTGATTGTCTTTGCGGCCGTGCTCGGAATTTCGAAGCGCATCACCGCCGGCCTCAGGGCGCTTGCCAGCGCCGCCCAGCAGCTCCGCTCCAAGGACTATTCGGTGCGCGTGAGCATTCCGACGCGTGACGAGGTTGGAGCGGTGGGAGTGGCCTTCAACCGCATGGCCGAGCAGATCAGCTTCCACACGGAAAACCTCGAGCAACTCGTCGACGAACGAACCCGGGAGCTCGGCGACGCAAATCAGGAGATATCCGCGCTCAACGAAAAGCTGCGCGACGAGAACGTCCGCCTCGGCGCCGAGCTCGCGGTGGCCAAGCAGATCCAGATGATGGTCCTGCCGAAACCCTTCGAGCTCGAAGCGATCCCGGGACTGGAGATCGCGGCCTATATGCGGCCGGCCGACGAGGTCGGCGGCGACTATTACGACGTGCTGCAGAACGGATCGCGGGTCAAGATCGGCATCGGCGACGTGACCGGGCATGGTCTCGAGAGCGGCGTGCTGATGCTGATGGTCCAATCCGTTGCCCGCGCGCTGCAGGAGACCAACGAAGGGGATCCGCACCGGTTCTTGGATCGCCTGAACAGAGCGATCTACAAGAACATCGAACGGACCAACACCGGCAAGCATCTGTCGCTCGCCTTCCTTGACTTCGAGGATGAGCGGGTGACGCTGTCCGGCCAGCACGAGGACGTTCTCGTCGTCCGCGCGGCCGGCGAAGTCGAGCGTATCGACACGATCGATCTCGGTCTGCCGGTTGGCCTGGAGAACGACATTTCGCCGTACATTGCCACGCGTGACATCCTGTTCGGCAGTGGCGACGTGATTGTGCTGCACACCGATGGTGTGACCGAGGCGGAGGACCAGGACAAGAAACTGTTCGGCTTCGAGCGCCTCTGCCAGAGCGCGCAAAACCGTTACGGCGGGAGTGCGGAGGAAATCAAAACCGGGATCATCGAGGATCTGATGGCCCACATCGGCATGCAGAAGATCCACGACGACATCACTCTCGTGATCATAAGGCGCACATAGACATGACAACGCTGTTCGGTACCCCAGACATTGCAATCGGGATGAAGGAGAGCGTCAGCCGGGTGCGGCTCTTCGATGGCCCGCTCGACCTGAGCTGGCGTCACTGCGCGACCACGTCGGACTTCATCGCCGATCTCTTCGCGTTGCGCTTCCGTTCCTCCCGCAACGACTACATGGAAGTGCGGCACAGCATCGGATATCTGGTCAACGAGCTCATCGAAAATGCCGTCAAGTTTCGCGCGCCGGGCGAGATCGTGATCGAGGCATCGATGGATCCGGAGTGCTTCAAGCTCAAGGTGTCGAACGACGTCGTCTGCGAAGTCGCCTCTCAGTTCCAAAGCCTCCTGGCGGACATCACGGTTGGCGATCCCGGAGACTTGCTGATACAGCGCATCGAAGCGAACGCCGCGAATCCCGACGTGGGAGGCTCCGGACTGGGATTGCTGACATTGATGAGCGATTATGGCGCACGACTTGCTTGGATATTCAGCGCTGCCGACGAAAGCGATCGGATTTGCCTGGAGACGTATGCCTCCATACCGATCTCGCAAACTCACAACTAGATGAGATGAAGCCACTCAATGGAAATCAAGACGGACGATTACCGGGTTTGGAATGAAGGAAGCGATATCTTTTTTGACGGTGCGATGCGGCTTGCCAGTTCCGAGGCCGGGGCACCGGTCATGGCCTTGGCGAGCAGCGTTCTTGCCGCCAATCCCCTGTCCATTACGCTCAACCTGAAGGACCTTCATTTCCTCAACTCGTCCGGCATCAACATGCTGGCGAAGTTCACCATCGAGGTACGCAAGCATCCCGATGTTCAACTCATCGTGCGCGGAACGCCCGACATACCCTGGCAATCGAAGTCGTTGCCGAATCTGAAGAAGCTGCATCCGGCCCTGGTGCTTTTGATGAACTGACCTGTGGTCGAAGACGCGCGCCCACCCGGCACCTGAGGTGTGCAGGCCGTCCTAGTTTTCCGGGGCGGTCGCCGGTGCCGTGTAGCGGCGGCGTACGGCGTCGAGCACGCGCTTGCGGCTCTCCTCAGCCGAGAGCGCCTCGTCCTTCTCGGCCTCGGCCGTCTCGCGGGCGAGTTCCTTGTCCCTGATCTGCTGGCGGAACCATTTGGAATAATCGCCGGCGCGCAGATGATGCATCCACGTCTTGTCGTCGATGCCTTCCGCCATCTGCGCGAAGATGATCAGATTGTGGGCTCGCAGGTTCATCGCCTTCTTCGGCCCGGTGAAATAGAAGCTCCCGGCCTCGTCGAGCTCGCCTTCGGCATATTTGCGGCTGTGCCGCTTCAGCGACTGGCTGGGCTCGACCGCCTTGACGGTAAAAGGCTTCTTGCCGTCATGCGGCCGCCAGAGCAGCACGCGATCCCCTTTTGGCGCGGGAATGCTCTTGGGCGCATCCAGCCCGGTCTCCTTGCAGAAGGTCTTGATGACGCCCTTCGCCTTCGGGCCGAGTGCGATCACTGCCGTCACCAGGCGCAGTGCGTCCGTCGAGATCGCCTCCGGGTGCACGGTGATCAAGACGGTGCCCGGCAGCTCCAGCGAGAGCACCGCGCGGGTATCCTCGCGCCGCTTCGGCAGCAGATGGTGCGCCTCGTCGATGATCAGCCAATGCGGTCTTGCGGTGCGGTAGCGAGCGCTGCCGAGCCCGGGCAGCAGCTCGGCGAAGAAGTCCGGCCGCTCGTCGACCTTCAGCGCCAGCCCTTTGACCACGACATTGGTGTCGGGCTTCTCGATCAATTCCAGCAACTGGTCCTTGCTCGGCGCGCTCGACCCGTCGCCGAGCGGCACTGCGCCCTGCAGGCCGTCATAATCGCCTTCCGGGTCGAAGATGCAGAACTGCAGGCCCTGTTCCATGAGCCGCTCGGTAAGCGCCGTTGCCAGGGTGGATTTGCCGATGCCGGAACTGCCGGCGATCAGGACCGTCTCGACGGGCGACAGGTGGACCTTCTTGCCGCGCGCCGTTCCCAGCAGGATGCCGCGCAAGCGTTTTCGGGCGATCAGATGATCGAGCTTGACCAGCTTGCGGATCAGCTCCTCGACCCCCTTTCCGCGGGTGCCCTTCGTGACGAGGTCGGCCGTGTCCTTGACAGCCGGCAGCGCATTGGCGACCGCGACGCTGCAGCCCGAAGCTCTGAGGAAGGCATGGTCGTTCTCGGCATCGCCGACGCCGAGCACATTGTGCGGCGAGAGCCTGAGGTCCTGAAGCGCGGCCGCGAGCCCCGTTGCCTTGTTGATGCCGCTGGGCAGGATCATCACCGCGCCCTTGTTGAAGATGATCTCCAGCTCCAGCCCGAGGTTCTTGATGACGTCGAGGACCGTGGCCTGGTGCGGTTCCCATGTGGCAACGATCGAGCGCCCGACCGAGAGCGGCTTGACGCCGCGCTTCTTGAGCCTGTCGACGAGATCGGTGGACGGAGAGGGGCAGATCGTGCGCTCTTCCTCGCTCGCCGGCGTGTAGATCAGCGCCCCGTTTTCGGCGACGACCTTGTCGAACAGGCCGATCTCGGGAAACACCTCCTTGAGATCGGGCAGCTCGCGACCGGTTACCAGGATGAGCTTGCGGCCGGATTTCTTCAGCTTCTCCAGCGCCGAGACGGTGCTTGCGGTCACCAGCCCGTCATGCGCCAGCGTGCCGTCATAGTCGGTGGCCAAGGCCATGAAATACATCGGTTTTGCCCTCTCCGCTGGCCGCGCTCGAAGAGCCGGCAGGAGCCGGCCTGACGAACAACAACGCGTGTCTGCGGAAAAAGTTTAGGCTGTGGGGCGCATTCCGCACGTGCCCAGCAGGGTGCACCGAAATCGGCAGCTCATTCGAGCAATTCCGGGCAGAATGCGTAGGGGCTTTCCGCAAACCACGCGGTTAGAGCGCAGTCACGGCCCCTGCGAGCTTATCGCTCCCGCGGACTGCCCCTCCTGCTCCGAGAGATTCGTGAGAACGAAATCTATGAATTCCTGCACATGCGGCTTGTCCTGGGAGGCGCGGTTCACCTTCATATAGTATCCGCGATCAATCCGCAGCGGAGCGTCGAACAGGACGCAGAGCGCGCCTTCGTCCAGCAGTGATCTGATGAGGTGACTCCAACCCAGAACGACGCCTTGGCCCTTTACCGCTGCGTCCAGAAGGAGCGGGTAATTGTTGCTGACCATGACGGGGGAAAACTGGGGCACATTGATGCCGCTCTGCCGGAACCAGTCGTGCCAGGTGACTGCATGCCAGCCAATGGCGTCAGAGGTCCAATGCTTTCGATCCCAACAAGTCCGCACGGCCGAGGCTTCGGGCGTCCGGAAACGGCCCGCGGCGTGCCATATAGGCTGGGCTGCACGCCGGTTGGACGATGTCCGGAAAGAGATAATAAAGATGCTCCCCAACCTCACAGCGTTCGTTCCCGCGTATGATCGACTGCACGTCTGCTTCGAGGCCGGGCCGACGGGTTATGGGTTGTGCCGGCAGGTCCGCGATCTTGGTCACGACTGCATGGTGGTTGCGCTTCTTCCGGACCGGCGACAGGTGGCGCCGGCCCTGATCCCGAAGCGGCCGGGCGAGCGTGTCAAGACCAATTGCTCATCTCGCTGAACGGCGGGCATTCCTGCGCTGGGTGGTCTACGCCAAGGCGCCCTTCGCCGGCCCGGAAGCGGTGCTCGCCTACCTGTCGCGCTACACGCACCGGGTCGCGATCTCGAACCGCCGCCTGATCTGCTTCGACGAGAACGGGGTTACCTTCCGCTACAAGGATTATCGTCGCCCTGACGGCGACCGGCAGCAGGTCATGACGCTCGCCACCGACGAGTTCATCCGTCGGTTCCTTCTCCACGTCCTGCCGCGCGGCTTCCATCGCATCCGCCACTACGGCCTGCTCGCGGGCGGCTCTCGCAAAACGAGGCTCGCGCTCGCCCGCGAACTGCTGGCGGCCGCGCCTCCCGTCACGAACGATCCGCCGGCGGAGCCGGACGACTTCCGCCCGCCGTGCCCGTGTTGCGGCGGACGCATGATGGTCATCGACGTGTTCGAGCGCTGCAGGCAGCCGCGCGGACCGCCGGGCGCACGGACGACGAACCGGGAGACCGCCCCATGACCCGGCATGGCCCGTTTGGCCACACGACCGCGCTGCGTCGGCGCTGGTCCACGGAAACACATGTGCGCTTCGCTGTGGCGCCAGAAGTCGGCATTTAACGCCCTGCCAGCGACGGTCGCGATCCGACCCATTGCGGACAAAAGTCTTGGTGGGCCGCAACCGCGACCTCCAGCGTCGTCGCCGGCGATGTCTGGTTTTGGTTAATGGCCATGGTACCCGGAATGACCAAGATGCTAAAGGGTTTCGGGTGCCGTTAGGCGTACGAAAGCCGTCCGCTCGGGTCCACAGTGGGAGGGACCCTCCGTCCTATAGAAGGAGAGCCGCGATGACTGCCCTATACAACAGGCCTGCTTGCCGTTTTGATCGGGCCTGATGTCGATCGCCACAGGCATCGGCGGCCTACTTCGCCCGAACGATTGGCGACGCATGTTCGATGAATTAGAAGCCTCACCGGGACTCAGCCTGGCGATCGCCTTTATCGCCATCCTGTTCGGCACCCTCGTCATCCTAATCCATCCACTGTGGGACACGCCGTTGCAAATCGTCATCTCGGTGATCGGCTGGGCTTCCTTCATCGAGGGGCTCGCCCTACTGGCCATTCCCCGCTCCTACATCGGAATGGTGAAGCCGCTACTCGCATACACCCGGGCTGTCTTCTCGCTGCTGCTTGGCGCTGTGCTTCTGATTGTCGGATTCGGCGAACGCCGAAACCCTCCCGCTCCCATAAAGGAATACCCGGCCTATCCGAGTGGCGTCAGCTTGGTTTCCCATAGAGGAGAGGAAGTTTCGGCTGGCCCCCGCCGGCCGGGAACTTTCCTATCGTCTGCTAATGTCCACTTTCCACCCTCTCCTGCGGTACTCCTCCAGCGCTAGAAGATTCAGCCCCTTAGCCCGGTGCCCCAGCGTCGATGCAGAAACCGTTCCCATGGGGAAAAGAGGGCTTTGTCAGCGAACAGACCGATAATCACGATGACAATCATGATTCCGATCACCTGCTCCATAGCATTGAGTTCGCGACCATAGTGTAGAAGTTGCCCTAGGCCGAACCCAGTCAGAATAGTGACGAAGATTTCGGCCGCCATCAGCGACCGCCACGCAAAAGCCCAGCCTTGCTTCATGCCGCTGATAAGGAAGGGGAGCGAAGCGGGCAGAATCACCCGCGTCCATTTGTGCATTCCTTCGGAACCCATCGTGCGTGCTGCGCGGGCGTAAATGGGCGAGATGTTGCGGGTGCCTGTGTCGGTGGCGATCATCACCGACCAGACGGTGCCCATGATAACGACGAACAGCATGGCCCCCTCGGTCTGCCCGAACCACAAGAGCGCCAGCGGCACCCAACAGACGCTGGGCAGCGTCTGAAGCCCGAGCGCTAACGCGCCGATCGTATCCTCAAAGAATTGCGAGGTGCTGGTCAGAAAGCCCAACGGCACCCCGATCGCAACTCCGACCAAGTAGCCAACAAGCAACCGGCGAAGCGTCACTAAGCTCGAATCGAGCAGCGTTCCATCCTGTAGGGCTCCCCACAGATATTCGCCAACGCTCAAGGGAGACGGCAAGATTATTGGCGACCATCGCCCGCTCAACACCAAGACATGCCAAGCGAGCAACAGGGCGGCAAAGAACAGGACAACCGAGAGGATTCGCCTCAATCAGCTACATCCATCGTTAGATAGTTCTTGAGCGCAGCCGTGATCTCCGCGGCATGTCTTGCCAGCTCCGGGCTATTTATGTCACGCGGTCGAGGCAGATCAATGGTGAATGTCTCTCGAATGCTCCCTGGGCGGGGCGATAATAGGACCACGCGATCGCCCAGGCAAACTGCTTCGCGTACATTGTGAGTGACCAATACGATGGTCTTCTTACGGGATTGCCAAATATCCTGAATGTCGTTGTAGAGCTGCTCGCGAGTCATAGCGTCTAGCGCAGCCAGAGGCTCGTCCATGAGCAGTATGCGTGGATCAGGCGCCAGCGACCGCGCTAGCGCAACTCGCTGTTTCATGCCACCCGAAAGCTCGTGCACGTTGGATCGGGAGAATTTTTGCAGCCCGACCAGCGTCAGATGGCTGTTCGCGATCTCGTGGCGCTCGGCGTTATTCAGGTCGGCCCTGAGCTTTAGGCCAAACATCACATTGCCAAACACTGTCAGCCACGGAAACAGAGCCGATTCCTGGAACATCACCAAACGATGCCGTCCGGGCCCCACCACCGGCTGGCCGTCAGCGAAGACGCTGCCAGAATCTGGTTTGGTCAGACCGGCGATGATGTCGAGAAGTGTCGATTTCCCACAACCGCTAGGGCCCACCAGACAGATGAATTCGCCTGGTTTGACATGCAGCGATACATGGTCGAGCGCGTGGACTTCCGAGCGCGACGTTTTGAATCGCTTGGATATGCCCTCGACGACCAGTTGGCCCGGAATGGGCACAGTGACCTGATCCTCAGGAGGATTCAATACGACCTCGTTACCTCTCTCCATTAAGGGCGCTCGACCAGCCGCCCGAGATCGGGGGCGCTGCGCAGAAATCCGACGGATTGGGCATCGCGCACAAAGTGCTCAAGAGCATCTCGGTCGATGTCGCTCGTTACAGTGATGCGCTTCCAGGCGCGCGCAACGAGCTCGGGTGCCATCTTGACACGTGTCTCCTCTGCCAATTCGTCGCGCACGAGCCGCTGGGCCTCCTCTGGATTTTTGACGATCCATTCCGTCAATTCCCGGTGTGCGGCGGCAAACTTGCTTACCAGTGGCCCCTGATCCTTTAAGAAAGCCGCGCTGGAGACGAGCACGGTCGTAATCGCCTTCGGCTCCTCGAAAACGACCCGCCCCTGAGCTTCGGATTCGAGTCGAGAGACCCAAGGCTCGATCGTCCACACAGCATCAAGCTGCTTTTCCTTGAATAAGCTGAGTTGATCCGGATTAGCCGTCGGGATTACGTTGGCATCGCCGCCGGTCAAGCCTATTTTCAACCCGCCTTTGCCGAGCCAAACGCGTGCCGCGACATCCTGGGTATTGCCAAGCTGAGGTGTGGCAATGGTGCGGCCCTTGAAATCGGCTGCCGAGTTCAGAGGCAAGTCCGGTTGCACCACCAGCGCCGAGCCGCCATTCGCTGCGCCGGCAATGATGCGTATTTCTTCGCCGCCCGATCTCGTATATGCGTTGATCGCTGGGTTCGGGCCGACATACGTGAGGTCGAGCGAACTGGCGAAAATGGCTTCCATAGCGCTCGGTCCCGCATTGTAGAGGTACCATTCGACTTTGACGTCCGCGCCCAGCCGCTGCTCGAACCAGCCTTTTCCCTGGCGCGAGAGATTGTGGGCGATCAGCGCTTGCATGTGGGTGAGATTCGGGAAATGCCCCACGCGGATCACGATATCCTCCGCGACGCTCGGGCTTACGAGGACAGCAAGCCAGCTGATAGCGAGAAGCCGCATGCTGAGAAGTTTCCAATACCTGCGACTACGTTGGGAGTTCTGCATGTTCGGATAGGCTCCGATTTTGCCCAGTGCGCTCCGGCCCGCACACAGCAGGCTGTTCATCGGTCACTCTGGCGAGCGTTCTGACCGACCCAAGTTATTATAGCAGATCGCGAAAAACCAGCGAAGGAGGATTACATACTGTGATCGATCACTGCAAACGGTTCCCGGATTTGCCGCTTCGGCTCAAGATGCACGCCATACGCGCTGCACTTGCGCGGTGAAGATGCGTTGCGGCATGCAAGGCTGGTGGAGATTGCAGACCTGATGCGGATCGGCAGTTCCTGACCCGAAGCGGACCGTCGCAGAATAAGCTGCAAGGTCCGCATCGGGTCAGATCAAGACCTCGATTCCAGCAGGTCGAATGTCTGCAATATTCGTTCTGGAGCCCGAAGCTGCCGGACTGCTTTCGTGAAGAGTTTCGGGCGCCGGCAGAGGAGACGGGCAACCTCATCGCGGCTCAGCACCACCGGCAGCTCGCGCGGGTGCGCCATCGGCGCTTCCTTCCGATGAAGAAAGTGAGCTGGAACAGTCAGTTACGGATTTGTTGGCTGGGGCGCCAGGATCCTGATTTCGCATTTTCAGAGCCATTTTTACTGTGGAATATCAGATACTTAGTAAAAGTCATCGTCACCGTCAAGATCCAGTTGTAGCACTGAACTGGGGGAGGACGATGGTCACTGCGAAGGTGCGCTGAGCCAAATTCTTGCTTGCGATCTACTGCTCTATGAGGCGGTGAAGACGCTTCCCCTAGCGTCACGGCGATGCGCTCACCCTCAGCGTAAGCTTTCGATTCCGACCTGGGGCAGGCAGCAGTTCAATGCCATCCCGACGCAGACCCGGCGAGCAGGGTTGCCAGTCTTTTTCGGCTCTTAGATTCTAGCGCCTTCGCCTTTGATGACTGTTGGATGGCAGCCCTTATGCCAGTCACAGATGCACTCAATCTCGATGCTGCGCCAGGTCGGCAGTAGCAGCCCGACCTTTGCTACGTTGGACATATCCGGCAACTAACTCAATCGACCAGGTTCCCTTCGTCGCAGATTTTTGCGCACGAAGGAGCGCACTTAGGTGCCGTGAGGGTTCAAGCGGCCTGACAATGAAGCGCCGGATTGCTTAGCAGCGAATGCAGGCGCCCATCTAGGCGCCCAACTGTCTCTGCGATGAGCCGATCGAAAGCGTCCATCGCGTCTTCATCCGCTGCCGCCGTCATACCGTCACGGCGACGCAGGTATCGTCCAATCACATAGACTGCGGCGTCGGCAAGCTGAAGGCCAAGGATTTCATGCGAATGTGCAAGGAAGATGCCGCCCCCCAGGAGATGGTCACTCCCCTCGAATTTGGCCAAGCCCAACCCTTTGCTATTCTTATCCTTGTCCGCGATGACGATGGCGGGGGTCGGGGTATCGAGCATTTCAGCGATAAGTTCGCGGAAGCGAGTTCTCACACCGGTCTTGTGATCGCCACTTAGGGGCAGCAACGAAGCATAATAGTCATATTGCGCTTTGGGGACATGCACATAGTAGACGTGCCCGCTGGATGCGCAGAGCGCATCGCATATGGTCCCCAGTGCTGCGAGTCGATCGGCTTTGTTGCGCTCCTTCCAGACCGACTTTTTGCCGTTGTTGACGATGTCGACGGCGTGAAACTCGGCGACGCCGAACTCCTGGAGCGCCGCAGCAAGCGGCGCGGTAAGTGGCCCATAGTCCTCAGAGGGGAGCACCACGGCGGCATGGAAATGAATGTCCGCAACCATCGTCGAGGTCGCTTCCTTGGTCAGATCGGTTTCGTCACAAAAGGCCAGGATGCGTCCAGGGACCATCAGGTCACCAACAAGTGCGGCTAGGGTGTTGCTCATCGCACAATCGTAGCATCCCAGCGCTTCGAAATGAAGATCGGCCGTCTTCCGGTGCGTTTCGAGCCATGTCGTCGTTGCGTGCATCCATAAAGTGCCGAAAGCTGTGGATTTATACGAGTTTTATTTCCGGGGATTGAAACGTTCCCCCAGGTTTGGTCGCCGAAAACCTCTCGACCTCGACAAGAACTGATTGTGCGGACGGACCTTGCCCGAGGCGAGAGGTACCCTCATCGCGGGTAAGCATGTTGGGATTTCCATGGAGATCGAGAGAGCCTGGGACGCCGTACATGTCGGGGCGATACCAAGCGCCGGACGCGAGCTGCACGACGCCGGGAATTACGTCGTCAGATAATTGTGCGCCGGCAAGACAGGCTCCCCGATCGTTGAATACGCGCACCGTGTCTCCGGCCCGTATACCTCGGGCTGCTGCGTCAGCACAGTTAATGAGAATAGGCTCACGACCATCGATCTTCGATTCCTTGCTGAGCTTGGCATCGTCCAGCTGGCTATGGAGCCGGGTCGACGGCTGGTTCGAAATCATGTGGAGCGGATAGCGGCTGGCGGCGCCCGCAGAGTGCCATTCCTTGGGGGGGAGCCAAACCGGATGGCCCGGACAGTCCGCATAGTTGAAACCTGCGATTGTCTCGCTGAAGATCTCGATGCGGCCCGATGGCGTCCTAAGAGGGGTGGCGTCGGGATCCGCACGAAAATCCGCAAAGAGTACAAAGTCCTCTTCGGGCGGTGGAACCTCTGCGAAACCGTCCTGCCAGAACGCGTTGAACGTGGGCAAGTCGACATTTTGGGCACGAGCCTTCGATCTGCAGTGTTCATAGGCATGCTCGATCCAGCCGCGGATGTCTCGTCCCTCCGTGAATTGATCTCGGAAGCCCAGACGTCCTGCCAAGTCACTGAAGATATCATAGTCGTTTCGCGCCTGACCGACCGGCTCTATCAGTTGCGGCATCGCCACGATGAACCGGTCGCGAGGCGACGCGCCAACGTCCTCGCGCTCGAACGTGGTGGTAGCAGGCAAAACGATGTCTGCCTGTTGCGCCGTGGCGGTCCACCAAACTTCGTGCACGATGATTGTATCTGGCTTGTTCCAGGCCTCGACAAGGCGATTGATGTCTTGGTGGTGGTGGAAAGGATTGCCTCCACACCAATAGACGAGCTTGATGTCGGGGAAGGTTACGCTCTTCCCGTCGAATGGAATGGTTCTACCCGGCTGAAGCAAAAGGTCGGCGATACGGGCAACTGGGATTGCAAGCCCCAGAGGATTCTTGCCCGCCTCCATCGCAGGCGAACTTGTGGGCCGCCGGGGCGTGCCCATGCCATTGATCGATCCATAGCCGAAGCCGAATCCACCTCCGGGAAGTCCGATCTGACCAAGCATCGCCGCCAGCGCGATCAGCGCCCAATAGGGTTGCTCGCCATGGTCTGCGCGCTGCAGCGACCATGTGGCGGATAGCATGGTGCGGCCGCTCGACATGCGGTTGGCCAGATCAACGATCTTGTCGGCGGCAATTCCGGTGAGTCCGCAAGCCCATTCGGCCGATTTCGGAATGCCGTCCGCAATTCCAGTGACGTAGTCACGAAAGCGATCGTACCCGACTGTGTACTTTCGCAGGAATCCGAGGTCGACACGGCCTAGTTTGATCAGCTCATGGGCGACTGCGAGCATCAAGGCAGTGTCTGCACCTGGCCTGATCGGCAGCCATTCGGCGCCGAGGCAATCGCCACAGTCGCGTTTCAGGGGGCTGATGGAGAGGAACTCTACGCCTGCGTCACGCGCCTGTCGGAACCACCCCGGGCTTTCGTGGCAGCCGGCGCCTCCGGTTGTAATGAGCATGTTTTTCTCGGCGGCGCCTCCGAACAGTATCATCAGATCGGTATTCTTGATGATGCTCGGCCAATCGGTTACGGGACCTGCCACCGCCTCGATGCCGCCAACGATATGCGGAAGCAGGATTGCGGCAGCCCCCCAGCTGTAATTGGTCACCTGATCGACGCAGCCGCCAAACTTGTAAAGGAAACGGTGAACGAGCGTACGCGCGTGGTTGATGCGTCCGGCGCTCGACCAGCCATAGGACCCGCCAAAAATTGCCTGGTTGCCGTGTTGTTCCTTCACATCCGTCAGTTGCTCGGCGATTAGATTGAGCGCGTGGTCCCAGGTCACCGGGACGAATGGCTCTCCACCGCGGCGACGCGATTTGTCGCGGGGGCCGCGGAGCAAATAACCCTCACGGATCATGGGCTGACCTATGCGCGAGGCCGCATGGACGGCGCTTGGAATCGACCGGATCAGCGCGGAGGGATCGCGATCGTGTTCGAAGGGAGCAACGCCGGCGATCCTGCCTTCGACAACGTCGGCCTCGAATGCTCCCCAGTGAGCATGGCTGAGTTTACGTGCCATCGGCTTGATGCTCCTCAATGGCCCAAGGTAGCGACGCCGCGCGAATAAAGATCATCGCGCCGTGTTTCCATGTGGCTTTGAACCATGGCCCTGGTCGCAGAGGGATCCTGCCACTCGGCAATAAGGCAATCGTCTTGCTCAGGCGAGGCAGGGCCTGCCAGCAGACGGCCATTTGGGCCAACGATAAAACTCTGACCAAGAAACTGTACGCCACCCTCTTGGCCGGTGCGATCGGCGCACGCCACGGTAATTTCATTGCTGCAAGCGGCAGCGATCGCTAGGTGCATCGCCATCGGGCTTGCCCCCGAACGGTCGGACGTCTGGCGTGGCGGGGTGAACCAGTTGGCTGGTGAAGCGACAAGCGTCGCGCCATTCTTCGCAAGCGCGCGGGTGAGTTCCGGAAACCAAAGATCGTAACACACCGTAAGCCCGATACGCCCCCATGGCGTGTCTACACAGGCAAGCTGATCGCCAAGGTCAAAGAGCGCGCGCTCGCCGCCGAACACATGGGCCTTGCGATAGCGGGCGGCGGACCCGTCAGGAGACACCGTGATCGCCGAATTAAAGAGTTTGCTTCCCTCTCTCTCGGCCATCCCCGCAACCAGGTGGATATTCAGCTCGGTAGCTGTCTTTCGCCAGGCATTGACAGCAGAGCCCTCGAACGTCTCGGCAACGCCAAACAGCTCGCTACGCCCGGGGTAGACGAGTCCGGTCGTGCAGCATTCAGGCAGGACAACAACCGATGCGCCGCGACTTGCGGCATTTGCTATTTTTTGGAGGGACATCTCGACATTCGCCGCTACGGCCCCATGCTCTGGCGCGTATTGCATGACGGCCACCAAAGGCCGAGCCGCCTCGCCGGTGTCAGGCTTCGACATTGACGTCGCTCCATTTCGTCGCAAGGAACGCAACACGGTCGCCGGAATGCACGACCGGATCGCGCCTCACCGCGATCACCCAGCTGTCCACTTCGACCGTAATGACTTCGATCACGTCGCCGAAGAGGTTGCGAATCTGGCCGATGCTTGCCCCGGCGTTTACAATCGTTCCAGGTGCAGCTGCCGGCTCGAACAGGCCGCCTGCTCGCGCCAGTCGGTGCGCGCGTTTGGTGACTTGCCTGACTTTCGAGGGAAGGAGATCGGGCGAGGGCGGTAAGATGCCCATCTTGGAGGCGAGGCGAATGAGACCAGTCACTCCCTGCTCAACGAAATCGTTCTCCAGGCGGCCACCGCCACCTAGTTCCACCATGAACGCGATGGCCCCCAGGGAAAGCGCCTGGTAGTCCAGTGCGCCGGCGATGTTGCCAGGCAGTTCGCCGGAGGCGTCAGCGACGGGCATTTGGCAGGCCACCGTAGGCTCGAAACAGGCTATGTGCGCCAGAAGGGCGGCTTCGGACACTCTGGCCTGAGGGTGGATCTTATAGACGGCATAAGGCGCCGCGTTGAACGGCGTTCCAAGCGTGTGGATGTTGATGACGACGTCAGCCGTTTTGGCAAATCGGCCAAAGAGCGCGGCCGCAGCCCGCTCCGTGGCGAAGCCGTCGGCCCGGCCGGGAAAGCTCTGATCCATGTCGATGCCGTCGACAAGCGTCGTCTTGCGACGTTCCTCGAACGCAAGGACATTGGCTACTGGCGTGACAATGACCGACCCGATCATCGTCTCCGGATCAAGCCGTTGGAAGAAGCGCTGGGCAGCAAACACCCCATTGATCTCATCGCCATGGACGGCCGCGTTGACCCAAAGACAAGGTCCGTCAGTCCGCCCTTTCTTGATCAGATAGGGAATGCGGATCTCTTGGCCGCTGGCGGTTTCGCCCGCCTCTATCGACCCTCGCTCGTAGGGAAGCATGACTGGAGATTGCGACATCGCTATGCGCTGGCTCATTTCAATCGTCCAATCGTGTCAGTTCTGGAGAGCCACACTTGTCAGAGTTGGCCGGAGCGAGCTGCTGGCCGATCCATACGGATAGTCCTGAGCACCGCATTTTATGGAAAGTGTTCTTGCCTCTTCATGCAACAGCCCGGTTAAATCTTCCGTCTGCGCCTCGACAAAGAAGCGGTCTGGAATAATGAGGCCAAGCGCTGCAACAGTCTCATTCAAGCGTCCCAGAACGGGCACCGCGATCGCCACGAGACCGGGAGCGCTTTCGCCTCGGGTGAGCGACACGCCCGTAGTTCTGATCTCCTCGACTTGCTGCCGAAAGACCTTGGGATCGACAACCGTGGAGGGTGTGATCGGGTCAAGCTTGCGGCCAGCGATGAATGCCTCGAACCCGCCTGGCGTCAGTCCGGCGAGCAGGATCTTGCCAGCGGACGTTGCGTGGAAAGGTAGCCTGTTGCCGACCCGCCAACGACCGTCGATGTAGTGGGGACCTTCGACCGCCAGGATGTGTAGAATGAGATCGCCTCGCATGACGCTCAGCGTCGTCGAGTGTCCGGTGCGGTCGACTATTTGCCTCAGAACCGGCAATGCGGCGTGCGCAAGAGGCTGGGACTTTATATAGTTTGAGCCCAGCTCGAACGCGGCTAAGCCGACTCGGTAGCGTCGCGTCTGCTCGTCCTGTTCAAGAAAGCCGTTCGCTCGAAAATCGGCAAGGAGCCGCGAGACTTTGCTTTTCGGGAGAGCGGTCGCCTCGGCAATCTCGGTGACGGAAAGCGTTTGTTCTTCCATCTCGAAAAGCTTCAGCAGCTTGAGTGCCGTGTCGAGTGTCTTCATGCGTGTGGCCGCCTCTGATTGCTTTGTCGAGCGCTCGTCAGTTTAGGATCTGATACGCGGCATCGGTCGGCATTTTGCCGATGCCGTTAACGGTCTGAATATCTTGCGGGCAGGCGGAGAGGACCATCAAAAGATCGGTCTTGACGTCGAAAAGCACGAAGTCGCCCGGCCGCGATACTGGCGGCTCGCGTGTGATCAAGCCGGCTGCAGAGACCGGAAAATTCATGAAGAGGTTCAGCGGTCCAGGCGTGAACGAGGACTGTTTTCCGACGGCAGCCAATGCTGCATGAAAATTGTCGTTGCAGTTATCATGGTAGCCTTCGTGTTTAAGGCGTTCATAGGTCTTCTTGCTGCAGCAACACATCAGCGTGTCATGGATCCCGGGCGAAGTGTCTTCGATCACCGTGAGCATGGGCGTGAAGAGGTTGCTGACATAGGTGTCACCCACGCCCGGAATGATGCGGCTTGTCGCCGAGCGCGTGTGCTCCATCGACATGTACTCCTTCATGTCGTTAGCCGCGAAGGCCCAGGTGTCCAGAACTTGCGATCCGTAGGTGTTGATGATCCTGAGCTTGCTTCCGCGGGGCACTTCGAAGGCGATACCCCGGCGAGCAGGGATGATGGTGATGTCGGTGTTGTTCAAAGTACTGCTCCGGCTGGTTTGTTGCTGTCGCTGTCGTCGACCACCGGCTCGCCGCCCAGGAAGGCGGCCTTGATCCGCGGGTCATGCATGATGTCATTGGCCGGACCGTCGGCAAACTTGCGCCCGAGCTCAAGAACGATCGCCCGATCCGAGATCATCAGCGAACCGAAGACGTTCTGCTCGGCCATGACAACGGTCACGCCCTGCTTGCGGATTGCATCGACGGTTTCGAAGACTTCCGATTGCATTTTTGGCGAGAGCCCGAGGGAAGGTTCGTCGAGCAACAGAAGGCGAGGTCCGTTTTCGAGGACCATTGCGGTTTCCAAGATCTGCTGCTCCCCACCACTCAGATTTCCAGCAAGCTGACGCCATTTTTGGCGCAACATGGGGAAAAGGTCGGCGACCCGTTCGATTGCGTCGGTCGCCATTGCCCTGGGCTGAAGGTATGCACCCATTTCAAGGTTCTCGTAGACGGTCATTTGCGCAAAGTTGCACCGACCCTGTGGTACGATGCCGATCCCTGCTTTCAGCCTTGCGGCTGGCGACAGATTTTCGACGGCTTTGCCCTCGAAGATGAGCTTTCCGGCAAAGTGCTTGTTGAGACCAAAGATCGATTTAAGCAATGTCGACTTGCCGGCGCCGTTGCCGCCGATCAGGCTGGTAACAGAGCCTGCGGCAAAAACCGCCGAGAACTCGCGAACGATGGGATGATCGAGATAGCCAACCGACCAGTCGTTTATCTCGAGCGCGACGTTATCGACCATGGAAGGCAAGCTCCATTGCAACTGCGTCTGCCTTGCCTAAATAGGCCTGCAACACCCGTTCATCCTCCTTAATGAGCGAAGGCTGGCCTTCGGCCAGTTTGCGGCCCTGCTCCATGACGACGACCCTGGAACAGTGGTCCATGATGAATTGCACGTTGTGTTCGACGATGATGAAGGTCTGGCCGTTGCGGTTCAGCGTCTCGATGAGACCCGCTACCCTGCGGATGACGGTTGGATTAACGCCCGCCAAAGGCTCGTCGAGGATGACGATCTTTGGATCGGACATCAGTGCCATCGCAAGCGCGAGCAGCTTCTTTTGTCCATACGACAAGAACGCCGCAGGAAAGGTCGACATTGCGCCCAGGCCGACAAGATGGATGAGCTCACGGCCCCTGTCTTCGGCTCGGCGCTCGGCTGCCCTGGAAGCCAGCGAACCGAGGAGCACCTTCCACCACGAAACACCATCATATGCTTGGCGCGCGATGAGCACGTTCTCGGTCACTGTGAGACGGTCGTAGACGCGGACGTTCTGGAATGTTCGAGCCAAGCCGGCCTGAGCGATCTGTTCTGGCCGTGCGTGGCTCAGTTCGACGCCATCCAGCGTGGTGGTGCCCCGATCCGATTTGGTGAAGCCGGTGACGCAGTCGATCGAGGTGCTCTTGCCGGACCCATTTGGCCCGATCAGCCCGACGATCTCGCCGCGCGAGACGGTGAAGGAAAGGTCGCTGACGGCCTTGATGCCAGAAAACGACTTCCTAAGATTCTGGACTGAAAGAAGCGGTTTGTCTGACGGCATCATTCTGTCCTCCTCAGCATCCGATTGCGGCGCTCACTGAGGTAGCCGCCAAGCCCCTGTGGCATGAACTGGATCGTTACGATGAGGACGAGGCCGAACAGGATCATGCGTAGCTCAGGAGCAAGCCGCAGAAATTCGGGGAGCGCCGTAAAGACGAAGCTCATGAAAAGCACGAACCAGAAATGGCCGGCGCCCCCAACGATCACAATAATCAGCATCATCTGCGCGTAGTAGATGTCGAAAATTCCCGGGTCGACGATCCCGAGTTTGAACACGTAGAGCGCGCCGGCCATCCCTCCGATAAGCGCCGACAGGGCAAAGGCGGCGAGTTGATGGAGAAATACGGAAATTCCCTGCGAACGCGCCAGGTGCTCGTCGAGATTTACTGCCACGAACGCGCGCCCGATGCGCGAGCGCAAGAGCCACCAAGTTGCTGCCACGACGAGGCTGCCGCAGCAAAGTGCGATCCAGTAAAAGCCGCCCGCGCTGTTGCCATCCAGGAGGACCACGTCACCCAGACGCATTTGAGGAGGCATCAGACCCGGAATGCCCATGGCGCCCCGAGTCAGTGAGGTCCAGCTGCGCGCCAGCAGCTGGAGCAGTAAGCTGAAGCTCAACGTGATCACGACGAAGGCGTCGCGTGAGACGCGCAACGCGGCGACGCCGCCGGCAAGCGCGGTTACGACGCAGACGACCCCGGCGACAAGGATTGCCGACCAAGGTGAGAAGCCCGCATCTGTGACGAGCAGCGCCGAGGTGTAAGCGCCAAGGCCCCAGAACCCGACCTGTGCGAATGAGAGCAGTCCGGCGTAGCCGTAGACAACGTTGAGACCGGTGCTGGCCACGCCAAAGAAGATCGCCAGCGTTGCAATATTGGTCACATAATCGGATGGCGACCACAAAGGCAGCGTCAACAGCACTCCAATACCGGCGACGATTCCCACCAGGCGGAGAGGGAGCCACGATGTGGTCATGGTCTCGGTCGCCGTGCTCATATCCGGACTCCTTTGCCGAACAGGCCCATTGGCCTGAACTGCAGCATTGCGATCATGACGAGAAATACCGCGGCGTCCTGCATGGAAGCTGAGCCGAGGCCGCCGGCGAGGCTCTCGGACACGCCGATAATGAGGCTAGCGACGACAGCTCCCGGCAGGTGGCCAAGACCGCCGATAATGACAATTGCAAAGGCCTTGAAGAGGACAGGCGCGCCCATCAGAGGGTGGACCGTGAATACCGGGGCGAGCACCGCGCCAGCCAGGCCGGCCAGCGCCATCCCAATAACCACCGCATGGCCCACGACGATCGTGGGCCGCATGCCGACAACCAGAGCCGCCTCTCGGTTTTGCGACAGCGCCCGGATCGCCATTCCGAAACGCGTGCGGGTAAGCACCAGATGGAGCAGGGTTATTGAGACAAGGGCAAAGGCAACGGCAATTGCCTTGATCATCTCCACACGAAAGCCAAATGCGCTGAGGTCCTTGAAGCTGAATTCGGTGTCGACGATTTGTGGCGTCGCGCCGTAGAAGTAGATCAACGCATTCTGGATGACGATGCCGATGCCCAGTGTCAGGATGATGCCGCGCTCGAACTCCCCTTTCTTGATATGCCGAAGGAAGAGCAAGTAGAGGGCGTAACCGAAGGCGGCGACGGCAACCGCCGACACGAAGGCTGCAGGAAGAAACCCCAGGCCGAAATGGCTGACAAGGATCGCTAAAGCCAGCGCCCCCAAAGTGTAGATCTGTCCATGGGCAAAGTTGACGATCTCCAGCACGCCGAAGATCAGGGAAAGGCCGACACCGATGAGCGCGTAAATCGCGCCCATGACGAGGCCGTTCAAGACGAGTGTCGCAACAAGCATGACATACTCTTTCTTTGGGGGCGCCCCAGCCTTTGCGCTTAGGTGTTGAACAAGCCCTTGACCACCACCTTGGCGTCTTCGATCTGCAGGATCACGGCGGAGGGGTGGGCCTGATGATGATCATCAAACTTGATCACGTCGCCCAACGTCGCCTTGAAGGACGCGCTCTCCAGGGCATCCCGGATCTTTGCCGGATCTGACGATTTGGCCCGCTCGATGGCATCCGCAACCAGCTTGATCGCGGTATAACCTTCATAGCTTTGGGCATTTGGCACTTCGCTGAACTTCTTGCGGAAGCGCTCGACGAAGGCGGTGTTCTCGCCGGCCGTGATCTGATCGGCGTAGGGAAAGACGCTGGTGGCACCATTTATTGCGCCGCTCTCCACGATGCCTTCCTGCAGTTCTGAGAATTCGACGCGCCCGGTAAGCGGGATCGTCAGACCCGCAGCGCGGTACTGCCTGAGAAAATTCAATTCGTCGGCGCCGTTCAGGTAAAGGGCGATCGCGTCCGGCTTCTCCGATCCCATACGGGTGAGGAATGCCGAGAAATCCTGCGTGTCACGACCGAAGAAGTCGCCATCGCCGACGTTGATGCCATTCTTTTCCAGCACTGCCTTCAAAGCGGCATGGCCGCCACGCCCATAATCGGTGTCTTCCCCGGCAAAGGCGACCTTTTTGATCTTCCCGTTCGCGATCAGATATCGCGCAAGCCCGACCGCAAGCTCGGAGTCGGATGGGTTAATGCGAAAGGTCCATTTGTTGCCGCCGACGCCAGCCTGCTCGGTGATCTTCGGCGAGGTCGACGTTTCGACAACGAGCGGGATTTTGGCCTTCTCGATGATAGGCATGATGCTCAGCGTCGCCGAGCTGCAAAGCGCGCCTACGATCGCTGACACCTTGCCTACACTGATAAGCTGTTCGGCGCTGGCAGCTCCTTGCGTCGGATTGCATTGATTGTCCTGGACCGAGAGCTGCAGTTGTTGTCCGCTCGCGCCACCGGCTGCGTTGATCTCTTCGATGGCGAGCTCGGCTCCCCAGCGTTGGTGCTGGCCGAGATAGGCTGCGCCACCGGTTTGCGGGCTGCTGAGACCGATTGTGATCGGGTCAGCGCCGGCCGCATGCGTAGCAAGGGCAATGCCGGCGACGAGGGTGGCAATTTGGATGGATGATCTAATGGTCATGTCTTTCCCCTACTGGTTTGTTGCAAATATTGCAACTAATTTTCATTTTATTGGCATGCTTCGGCAGCCCTCAAGCTGAGGGTTTCTCTTTTCACTCCCCGTTGGAAAGTCGTTTTGCCTCGGCGCGGGATCCGGCGAGCAAATCTGTGCGGGGCGCCCGATGAGGGTTCAATTCGGCAAGCTCGTCCTCGTCAAGCCGTGCCACCAAGCCGGTTTCCCACGAAAGATAGCGTCTTGCGGCCTCAAGGTTGCCGCTATGGCGATCATGTGTGAAAAAGACGAAATCCAGGGCTTCGGCGTCGGACGGCTCGTCGGGTGTGCTGACCGTTTCCAGCCCGGCTTCGCGCCAGCCGACAGGATCGTCACGGAGGTGCGAAACATCTTCGAAACCGAAGGCTTTCAAATCTGCTGCGACAAGATCAACAACGCTCTGGTCGTTGCCGCAAAGGACGACGGGACGAGTTCTTTCACGATCATTGAGCCGATCTTCAAGCTGATGCCGAAGGACCCAGATCGCTCCGGGAATATGGGAGGATCGATAGGGCGTGCTCGACCTTGTGTCGAGAATGATCGCATCGTTGGGTAACGGTACTGCCGCCAACCGGATTTCCGGCGGAGCGGGCGCAACCAGTGGATGGGCGGTAGTCGCGTTCGGGCCATCGCTCGAGGCATTCAGCACAGAACAATCGAGGCCCATCATCCGCAGATATCGCGCCACGACGACGGCGCGAAGCCCGGTGTCGTCGGCAAGGACTATCCGGCTTCTGCGAACGGCAACCCATTGATCCGTCGATTGCAGCAATTGGCCACCGGGAGCATGCACTGCACCGGGTAGATGTCCACGTTGATATTCCGACCCGCTGCGAACGTCCAAGAGATAGGTTGTACGACTGGCATCGCGCAGCCACTCGGCGGCAATAGGACCGTCGATGAATGGCACGTCCCACTCTTCGCCAAGATAACGCGCCTTGACACGCATTTCCGTGAGCATCTCGCCTGCCGGGGTCGTGTCGGCAACACGGTCGGACCCGCGCTCGAGCTCGAAACCGGCAAGGGTCCATCCTTGCGTCCCGTTTTCCAGCGCGAAGATTGGGTTGTGAAAGCCGAGATCGCGAAGGATCTGCGCTCCGATGATGGATCGGGTGCGCCCCGCACAATGGATCACAATGGGAATCTCTGGATCCGGAATGACACTGTCTGCCCGGTAGGCGAGCTCGCCATTCGGCAGACAGATGCTGCCTGGGATGTTCATCCTGCGGTGCTCATCAATTGGCCTGCCGTCGAGCAGAACAAACGCCTTGTTGGTCCTGCGCCAACTATCCAGCTCCTCGGCGCTGACATGCGGCACTGAAAAGGCTGTCTCGACAAGCTCCCCGAAGGCCTTGCTGGGGACATAAACCCCCTCGAACAGCGTAAAGCCGGATTGTTGCCACCCAACTGTCCCGCCCTCGAGAACGAAGACGCTACCATAGCCCAGGCCCCACGCGATCTGCGCAGCGCGCGTGGCCCGGCCGGAAGCTCCGTCATCGAGGAAGACGATGCGGCAGGATGTCGAAGGTGCAAGTGCAGGCAACCGCGCCTCGAGAACGCTAAAGGGAATTGATGTTGCAAACAGTGGATGCCCAGACGCGAACTCGCCGGGTTCGCGCACGTCGAGCAGGGCGATCTCCTGCCTGTCGCAAAGCCAGGCTTTCGCCTTGGACGGACTGATGGATTGAGGGGATGGCACGAAGGTTCGCCTATCGTTTGGTCGCGACCGCCATTTTCATCGGCCTCGCCTCGCCCGCTGCGAGATCGAACATCAGGCGCTCGCTTAAGGTTTCAAGCGCCTTGCCGTAAAAATGCAAATGTCTGATCGGCTGCTCGCCGCGGATCTCCACCGAATGGATATCGTCGGCCAGAAGGGCAACGCCACTTCCCGGCTCGACGTCGAATTCCTTGACGACGCGCAGGCTGGCCGGCCCCGCGCCGGTGCCGCCGTCCGTGCGTTCGTAAAGCGTGTTGTGCTCGGCACCTTGAACGGCCGCGATGCAGGCCCACGTGGTGTGATTATGCGGTGGGATCAGATTTCCTGGACGCATGACATTGAGGTACAGCGTGAAACTGTCGTCTGGGTCGGTGGCAATCAGGTAGCGTGCCTGGCGCTCTCCAGGTTCCGGATCGGGAAATCGGGATGCGTCCCATTGGTTGGGAAGCCTGGCTGCTTCCTCGACGATGGACAAAACGCCAGCCAGACTCGCGCGGGTTACACCGTGCCGCTCAACATGTGCTTTTGCATTTGCGACAAGGTTGGCTACTTCATCAGCGATTGCGGGCATCTTGTTTCCTTTCATGGCGCAAATTCGCGGCGTGCAGGGCGTCGAGGCCGCTTTGCAGGTCTTCGAGCAAATCATTGGGGTCTTCCAGACCAATGTGGAGTCGCAAAAGCGGCCCGCGCCAATGAGCGTGGCTGACTGTGCGGATCGGGTTTGATGGCAGTACTAGGCTTTCGTAGCCGCCCCAGCTGGAGCCGATGCCGAATAGCTTGAGACCATCAATCAAATCACGCACGGCCTCGGAAGCTGCAGGCATAAGCTCTATGCCGAACAGTCCGGTGGCGCCGGCGAAGTCCCGAAGCCAGATCGTGTGCGAGTCATCCGTTGGGAGTGCTGGATAAAGTACACGCTTCACGGCTGGATGATCTTGCACCGCCTCCGCAACTTGCTTCGCACTTTCCTGATGCTGCCGAAGCCTTGCGCCAAGTGAACGAAGACCACGCAGGCCGAGCCAACATTCGTCTGGTCCGGCAAGAATTCCATGCTCGGCCGCCCAGGCTCGCAGTCGGGGGAGGTGCCGTTCCCGCGCCACCGCCACTCCGAGCATGGCGTCGGAATGGCCGACGATATATTTTGTGGCGGCATGGATCGATATGTGCGCTCCGAGTTTGAGCGGCTGGTGGAAGAATGGCGTTGCCCAGGTGTTGTCCACGACAACAGCGATGTCGGAGGCGGCACAGGCCGCCGCGATTGCGGGAATGTCCTGAACTTCGAATGAAAGGCTACCGGGAGACTCGCAATAGACCACGCGAGTCTGGGGCCGGATCAGGTCGCTGATCCCGGCGCCAGTAGTGGGAGGAAAGAAGGTAACATCGACCCCATTGCGTCGCAGTTCGGTCTCGCAAAAATTGCGCGCCGGCCCATAGACTGCATCGGTCACGAGCAAATGGTCGCCGGGACCGAGCAATGACTTCAGGACACATGCGATCGCTGCCAAGCCCGACGGGTAGAGAACGGACCCGTCACCTTGTTCGCACTGCGCCATCGCTTCCGCCAGGGCGAATGCTGTCTGGGTTCCATACCGGCCATAACGCAAGGCGCTGAACTTGTCGGCTCGGGAGCGCTCGTAGGTCTTGAGATCAGGATAGAGGATAGTCGATGCGCGAACGACGGGCGTGTTGACCGCGCCGCCGAAGTCTTCGGGATGCCTGCCGGCATGTACCAACACTGTATCCCGCTTGGAATGAATAGGCATTACGCAAGGCTCCGCGCGAGTCGAACGACAGAGGCATTCACAACCAGCTGAGCCGAGACCGGGCGCGCCGCGATCGAACACACAACCACTCCGCAAGACAGGTCAGCCCAGCTGCACAATCCAAGCTTTAGGAACGACCACATTGCTTTTCGCCTCGCTTTACATGTTGCACTATTTGCAACTTAATTGCATTATAAACAAATAGCGCCCGCCGTCAACTCGCTCGCTCGTTGCCTGTTGTGATTGGCGGTTCTAACGAGCTGCCTCTAGTCGGGCTCAGTCCGGAGCCGCGATCCAAAGCAATTCAGGACAATGTGTGGCGATCAGGCTCGGCGACTCGCCGTAGCGCTCCGTTCAGCAATCGTAAAAACCAATGGCTAGAGCAGTTCAGCGACCTACCAAACGCCGAGCTGCTCCCGTCGCGGAGCATCAACGGCTCTCGCGATCGTAGGTCCGACCTGCTGCAGCAGGCTGTCGCGATTTGCCTAGGAACCAGACCATTGTCATAAGCGAAACCGCGTAGGGTAGGATCAGGAATATCTGGTACGGTATCTCTGGATTGGAGAATTGCAGACGCAGCTGGAGTGCATCGCAAAAGCCAAAAAGGAAGGCAGCTGCGACAGCGCCAAAGGGATGCCAACGACCGAGAATAATTGCCGCCAACGCGATGAAGCCATTGCCGGCAGACATTCCTTCGGAGGTTACATAAACTTGGCTCAGCACGAGTTGGCACCCGCCGGGGGCTGCCAGGCCTCCGCTTATGGCCAGTGCCAGAAATCGCATGACCGACACGTTAATGCCGGCCGTGTCGGCTGCCCGGGGATATTCGCCAGTGGCGCGCAGGGCTAGACCTGCGTGTGTCCGGTATAGAATGAAAGTAATCAGCGCCGTCAGAAAGATCAGCAGATAAACCAGAGGATCCTGCTGGAACAATCCTTCTCCGAGCACTGGCAGCTCGGAAAAAGGCGGAACCACGAGTGGGCCGAAACCTGTGACAGACGTCAGTTTGGAGCTACCTTCGGTCGCTTAAGCCACTACGGCGGTCTGACAGCTCTTTATCGAATAGGCTTTCGGTGCCTGCCATATGCAAGTCTTTGCCCGCCGGGTATTTATGCGCCTTTAAGCCGACGGGATGGAGTACAAGCAGGCCCCCTCTTCCCATCGCGTAACGACTATCGCGAGGTGAGTGGGTCGCTTGCGGGCGGTGGCGCGAGTGGGCTTTACCTCGGTCAACTCCGTAAATGATCACGGAATGTGCGACCCACGTAGTCCGTTCGGAAGATTCCTCGGCGCTGAAGTTCCGGAACGACCCCGTCGACGAATTGCACGTAGGACGAGGGGGTGAGCGAAGGACATACGATGAAACCGTCACAAGCCTCGCTTTCGAACAAGTCCTGCATATGGTCCGCAACCGTTTTTGGTGTTCCTACAAGCTGTGGGTTCATTTGGCTAACGCCCCAGGCTCGGCCAGCATCGCGAAGTGTCTTGCCCTCTGATCCCTGCAGTATGACGTCGAGCATTCCTCGCGGGCCTTGTGTGATCTCCATGTCCTCCAGCGGTTTGTCGAGAGGATAGTTAGACAGATCGACGCCAATAGAGTTCGAGATCCCAGCGACGCCAAGTTCTGGGCTGACCAGCGAATTGAGATAGTCTGCCTTTTCGCGGGCAATGGTCTCGGTTTCGCCGATGATAACGTCGACGGACGGGAGAATGGCGCAATGAGATGGGTCCCGGCCATGCTTAACCACTCTGCTCTTAACGTCGTCGTAAAACGCCTTCATGTGTTTCTTGCTGGAGTGTATGGCGAAAATGACTTCTGCCCATCGACCCGCAAATTCCCGTCCTCGATCCGAGGCGCCGGCTTGCATGATCACCGGCGAACCTTGCGGGCAACGTGGTGTGGTGAGGGGTCCGCGCGTGCTGACGTACTTACCGCGATAATTCACATGATGAACTTTCGAGGGATCGGCGTAGATCGCATTTTCCCGATCGAGGATGAAGGCGTCGGCCTCCCAACTATTCCAGAGAGCATGAGTTGCTTCGAGAACCTCGTCTCCTTGATCGTATCGGAGTGACTTTTCAAGAAGCCTCTCGAAGCCGAAATTCTTTGCTTCGTTGTCGTTCGCGGAGGTCACAACATTCCATCCGGCCCTGCCGCCGCTGATATGGTCAAGGCTCGCGAACGCCTTTGCGATATGAAAGGGCGGGTACAAGGACGTTGACATTGTTGCAGCAAGGCCCAGCCGCGACGTGACGCGTGCGATGGTAGCTAACAGTTGCATTGGATCGAGGAGCCAGGTTTGCCCTGGCTGGTGCAAATTCGCATGGAAATTGCCGCCAAAAACTTCCTCGATCATCTGAACGTCGACGAAAAACATGCCGTCGAATTTCCCACGCTCGAGTATGCGCGCGATGTTTTCATATCGACGAGGGTCTAGGGCGTCCAAAGCGTCACTTTCGAAGTGCCGCCATGACCCGTTGTGATGCCAAGTTGGCGTCGCGCAGCAATAGCCAATCAGATGCATCTCTTTCGCCATGGCTCTCCTCCATTCCCAACGCGAACAGCGATTGTGCTAGGGTACCGGTGCGCACGAATAAGGCAAGAAAAAAACGAAATTTAATTCCGTATTCTGTCTGATCGTGGTTTGGCGCCCCGGAACGATGACCTGGTCAGGAAATGCCGCGTGCGCCGCCTCGCGGCGAGCTGCCGGGAAGCGTGCTTTGCGTGAGATTTTGATGCCTTGCGCTATCCACCACAAAAAGTTGTCAGCGGTAGAATACAGCTTCCCACCACTCCCGCTACCGGAGCCACTTGAAAACCGGAAATAAATTCCGTAAACAACCTTCTTCGGCAGCTCCCAGTGCGACAAATGACAGCCGGGCATGCACAGGCGGATATCGCCAGATGCTCGGCCGAAAAAGGGCAGTACTCATCTATTGAGTTGATCATCTCAATGTCCTCGCGTTGCGCATCGCCGGAGCTCGCACACGCGACGGAACTCGGGAACAGCCGGTGCTGCACCGGGCGGATTCGCGCAATTGGAGCTCATCATGACGGCGTCCGGAAGCGAAAATACCCTGCCACTCGACCATGAATTGCCGAAGCGTACCCGCGTGCTGGTAATCGGCGGTGGCGTGGTTGGATGTAGTGTTCTTTATCATCTGGCCAAGCTGGGCGAGACGGACATCATCCTTGTAGAGAAGAACCAGCTCACCTCAGGTTCGAGCTGGCACGCGGCAGGGATGCTGTCGCAATACCATGCCGACCGAGTCCATCTCGAGATAATCAAAGAGGGAAGGGCTCTCTACGGCGAGTTCGAAAAGAATCCAGACACGGCAGTTGGCCTTCACTCCTCCGGAGACCTGAAACTCGCCCGCAGCGAACACGAGATGCTCGACCTGAAGCGCTGGATCGGTATCGCCAAGACGCTCGGCGTCCCTGCCGAGATCGTCGACGCCGCCCGCCTGAAAGAACTCTATCCCATCATGGAGGTCGGAGGAATACTCGGTGCATTGTGGTTCCCGACCGCAGGATATGTGGACCCTTCTCTGACCACGCACTCCCTTGCCCGGCAGGCCAGGGGAATGGGGGCGAAGGTGTGTCAGGACTGCGCGGTTGAGGCGATCAAGCGCAATCAAGACAAGAGTTGGCTGATCACAACAAGAAAAGGGCCGATCCAAGCTGACTACATCGTGAACTGCGCAGGCGTCTGGGCATCCGAGATATCTGCAATGCTTGGAGAGATTATACCGTCGATGGGGGTCGAGCACCAAATGATGGTGTTTGAAACTATACCCGAGGTGAAGGCGCTCGGCTTTGAACTGCCGATGGTCCATGATCCGGCGACGCCCCTCTACACTCGAGCCGATCGCGACGGCTTGATCGTCTCGTCGTATTCGGACCACACGTTGTTCTTCGGCGCCGGCGGCGTACCGAAGGGCTTTGGAGGCGAGCTGCTTCCGCCGGAGGTGGACCGCGGCGAATCTAAGCTCGCCGTGGCAATGGAGACGTTTCCCGCGCTGCAGAACGTCGGCGTGCGTGCGTTCGTTAACGGCGCCATTCCGCGGAGCGCCGATCGCGTTCCTTTGGTGGGGCCTGCGCATGGTTACGACAATTATTTCCTTAGCTGCTCAAACTACGGGGGCTTTCTTTTCGTAGCGCTCGGCAGGTACCTTGCCGAATGGCTGTTGCACGGAGAGCCGAGGATCAACCTGGTCCAGATGGACCCACGCAGGTTCGACGAATACGCCGACGACATCTTCGCCATCAGGAAGATGGAAGGCGTCATAAGCGGCCATACGGGACCTCAAGCCGGCATAACGGTTTGGCGAGGGCGCTGGTGATTACATGAAGCAGCGCCTGACGGTCGATCCCCCTGCGCTGAACGAGATGGTCTATGCCCCGGCTCTAAATCGTACTGGTGGACTCGTTGGGCTTTGGCGAGTGAGCCAGCCGCGGGCCGGAGCCTACTATGTGACGAGCGACAGCAGGCTGACGCGGCGAGAGCTCGACAGCCTTCGCTGGGAAACGTCGGATAAAGTCGTCATTTCGGATCTGACCCGCGATCGCGCAGTACCAGGATTGGCCGGGCCCCAAGCCGTCAATGTCCTCGCCAAACTCGGCTGGCGCGGCGATGGCGGCGGCACGGCTCTGCCATCCGGGGCCGAAGATGGTCGAATCGGTTTCGTCCCAACCAGACTCGTTCGCGTGCCCTACGGAGAGACGCTGATGTGGGAGGTGCACACGCGGATGGAATATCAAGCGGGCCTCTACGAGCGACTAGTCGACGCCGGTGCGGAGTTCGGCATAAGGGACGTTGGGTCGCGCGCTTTGACAGCCATTCGAACAGAAGCCGGATTTCCGCTCCTCGGAAACCGACATCAACTATGGTGCGGACCCACGCGACGCTGGAATCGCCGAACTGCTCAGCTTCTGCAAGCCGGGCTTCGTCGGAAAGGACAGTCTAATCTCGCGCTCTAGCAATGCGCCTAGGCTGGTCAAGTTCAAAATCGATGTCGCCTCCACCAAGCTTTCGGTCGGCCCCACGGGCGACGAACCCGTGCTTAGTGGCGACACGTGCATCGGTTACGTCACGTCGGCGACCTCTACCTACGGCGGCGGGACAGTCCTTGGCTTCGCGTTGGTGGATCCTCAAGCGGATACGACTAAGAGCGATATTGCGATCGAGATCCTCGAAGTCCCCTACAAGGCGGAAATCGTCCGAGTAGAGGTTCAGATGGCGCGTGTGAACCAGGGATAGCCTCAGGCTCCGTGGAAGGCATCTTTTGGCCTGGCATCGTGCGGAACGCGAGGCATTACGAGTGTCTCTCCGGACCTGTCGCAGACTCACAGGGTGGTAACGCCCGATTTGAGGGGCAGAGAATGCTAATTAATGCCGTCGAGAGGTTGGCCGATCATGGGCCGAGGCGTTGTCACGGTGCGGACGGCGGGGCACGCTGGTTCGCTTCTAGAAACACGGCGGCCGTGGGGCGACCATATCTCACCCGCGTTCCGCATAACTAAATCCCCCCAGCTCTCCGGATGCCTTTGGCTTGCCATTCAATTGGGTCCCCAGGCGCTCGAAACACGAACAGAATTGCAGGAAAGCGGCAGCAAATCGAGCGCTTTCCTGGAATCTTACAAACTTCTCCCTGAGAGGAGGTTAGCAGTCTTTCGACTGCGAGAAAGTCGTTAAGCCTCGTCCGGCAGTGCCATATAGGTGTGAAAAACTCCGCTGGGGTCCCACGCCTGCCGGATTTCATTCAATCGCGCGAAGTTCGCTGGCGCCATGAAGCGCGCCGGACGACTCGCAAGATTTTCGTCCCCCAGCTTAATTCCGAGGGATTTGGATTCGAGCCTGCGCATTGAGTCTGTCACCCAGCCCTGGTGAAGATCATCGTCTGCCGGATCATACCAGCCGGTGCTCGCGATCATGAAGATGTTGGCTTCCATCGAAAAGGCCATATCGGGCAGGTTCGGAGAGCGGCCCCACGGCTGAACCATGAAGTGGCTCGGTGGCGAGTTTGGCATCGAGTCGACTGCGGCATGTATTCCCGGGAGAAGGTCGTGCGGCCTTGAATCACTCCACGCATTGTCGAGCGCGATGCGCATACCGGGAGGATAGTTCTTGTCCATGCCGGAATAGAGCTGCGGGAAAGTGATGGGCAGGTTGTGATTACGGGTGTAAGCACGTTTGCGCATTGGACAATCATCGATCACAGCCAATGCCGCCGTAGCCGCATCTTCCGATTCCGCCAAAATGACGCCGCGCATTTGGATGGAGAGTTTGCCGGTCTCGGCATCTGTTTTGGCCAATGCGCTGCATTCAAGGTCAGGCGATAGCTCGGGCAGAGTGTTCGCCAACCAGGGAAAAATTTCGTCCATAAGCTCAAAATGATAGGCATGGGCCGTGAAGCGCAACACCGGCGGGCGATCATAGAGCTCCAGTTCGAACTCAGTCACGACGCCAAAGAAGCCTGGGCCGGCGCCGCGCATAGCCCAGAAGAGATCGGCGTTGGTCTCAGGATCCACCCGCACTATCTCGCCATCGGCCGTCACCACCTGAGCCGAGCGGACCGAAGCGCAAGCTGGCCCACGACGCCGCGAATGCCAGCCGAACCCGCCTTGAAGTAGATAGCCGCCGAGTGCGACGGTATCGCAATGCCCCGCTGGGAAGAACAGCCCCATCTCTCCTAGCTTTTCGATAAGTTTCGCTCCCTTGACGGCCGGTCCTACGGTGGCGGTCTTCGCGGTCACATCGATGTGTAGCTTGTCGAAAGCCGACATATCGAGCAGGACCCCGCCGTCGCGCATGAACGAAGCTGTCCAGCTGTGCCCGCCAGAGCGGATGCCGACCTGCAAACCGTTGTGCTTGGCGAAACGAACGGCACGCGCGACGTCTTCCACGGTTTCCGGCCGTACTAGCACATCGGGAAAGCGCGACGGCTTGCGCTTGTTCCAGATAAGAGCTTGCCGTGCGCTTTCGTATGCGCTGTCATTTGGATCGAGAACCCGACCCGAAACACTCGTCCTTAGTTTGGAAAAATCAGGCACTCGTTCTGACATATCTGGCTCCAATGACAACACGCGATATGTACACCTGTACGCAACAATCAGCAACCCAAAACCAGCCCCTTTGCGCATGACCAAGAAACCGTCTCAGGCCAAGACAGGACGATTGCGCCGCTTCGATCCGCAGAGGCGTGACCGGATCATCGAGGCCGCGCTTGAAGTCATCGCGGATTTGGGTGTCGGGCGCACAACTCATCGCCTGATCGCGGAAAGGGCGGGGGTCCCTCTCGGGTCGATGACGTACCACTTCAAGGATCTGGAAGAAGTGATCTGGTCGGCGTTCGAGAAATTCGCAGCCAGAATGCAGCAAAACTTTGAAAATCGGCTAAGCCGTGCCGCTCCTACTGGCGACCTGGTCCGGGCCATAGCCCCGCCCGGGGAGGGCGACAGATCGCAACAGCAGGCGGACGCCCTTCTGGTTCTCGAATTGTATGTGCTGGCGATCAGACACCCTGTCTACCGCCGCTTGGTCGAGCAGTGGATGGCGTCTACACGGGCCTCGATCGAGCGCCATTTTTCAACGCAACATACCGAGGTTATCGACGCGTTGGCGGAAGGGTTTTTTATACACAGGGTGTTTTCTGGGTCCGTACCGAGCCCCGACGCGATCGCCCACGCCCTCCAGGTGTTGACGAAGGAGACAGATCCTCTCGGATCCGTGAGCGGCCCGCGGACGAAGCCTTCGTCGTCATCATAGCGCCTGGACCTGGACTATTGTGCTTCGGATAACCGGGCAGGGCACACCGTTCAATAGATTGGCTCGCCCCGCTCTTCCGCCTGCTCTGCAGCGTGAGCCAAACTTTCCAATTTCACCCTTCTTCTATGTTCGCGACGCCGAACGATCTCGTATGTGACGCCGCCCGCGACTGCTATCAGGATCATGATAACGGCTAGGGCGTTAATCTGCGGCGTCACACCGATTCGTACCTGAGACGCAATGTAGATTGTCACGGTCTCGGCATTGCCTCGGGCGAACAGTGGAACGTTAAATGCTTCCAAGGCCTGCAGGAAGGCGATCATGGCGCCGACGGCGATAGCCGGACGAAGATGTGGGAGCATGACCATAGTCAAGACTTGCCAATTGGTCGCTCCCAAATCGAGGGCAGCGTCTTCGAGTGCGCGATCGAAGCTTTGCAGGCGCGCCAACACTAGCAGCATGACGAAGGCAGATATGATCGAAGATACTCCGAGCGTGGTCATGAAGATGCCAGCCGGCACGTTCACACCTCGCCAGAAGATCAGTGTGGAGATGCCTACCACCGCTGCTGGCGTCAGGATCGGAGCGGTCATGAGCGCATACAGCAACGCTCGGGACTTTCCCTTCGTGTTATTCAGAACGATCGCTGCGGCCGTGCCGATCGGGACGGAGAGCAAAGTCACTCCGACCGCGAGCATGAGTGTATTCCAGACTGCGACGAGGAGTTGGTGATTCTCCGCCATTTGTGTAAACCAGTGAAGGGTCGATGCCTTCCAAGGCCACACAGACGGAAATCGCGTGTCGTTGAACGCCGCCCCTCCGGCAATCAGCAGGGGAAGCAGCAAGAAACCTATGAATAGGGCGACATACCCTACCATCAAATAGTGCGAGTAGGAGCGCTTCATTCCAGAACCTACCGGGTTATGTCGGCGAGATTAACGCGGAAGAGTTTCATCACCAACGACACAAACAAAAGACAGACAAGCAGAAGGAGGAATGCGTAAGCAGCCGCAGAATTCCAGTCCTGCCCTTCGAACATCGATCGGATAATTATCTCCGTAAACCACCGAGAATTTGGTGACCCAAGCAGTGTTGGCACAAGAACGGAGCCGACGGCAAACATGAAGACCATTGTTGCACCGGAACTTATCCCAGGTTTGGCGTGCGGTATGATGACATTGAGATGAACTTGCCAACTGCGCGCGCCTAGATCCTTCGCTGCCTCTATCTGATTGTTATCCAGGGCCGTCAAGCTATTGTAGATAGGGAAAAACATAAAAAGTATATATGTGTACACCATCCCTATAATTATGCCATTGTAGCCGGAGAGCCAACGCACTTTAGATATGCCCACGGCGTCAAGCAGTGCGTTCAACGGCCCCTGGTAAGCCAGGATAATGAACCATGCAAAGGTCCTGAGCATCTCGCTGACGAAAAGTGGGATGGCCAGCATCAAGAAAAGGGTGGGAACCTGCCCGGGCGACGCCTTCTTCGCCAAAAAATAGGCTGCCGGGTACGCTAGAGCGAAACAGATAATAGTCACGCCGCAGCTGTAAAATACCGTGATAAGAAACACTTGAATAGCGATGGGAACCATTAGCCCCAGGAACTCGCTGCTCGCGCTCATATCAAACAATGAAAGGTAGTTCGACAACGTATATTTGTCGGATGGTCCTCCGATCTCGCTCACAGGCAGGTAAAGTCGGAAGGACTTCTCAATCATTACGGAGTACGGCACCCACACCAGGGCAAGCAGCCAGAACGCCGTCAAAGTCACCAGAACCGCGGACAGCCCCCAACCGTAACGGCGAACGAAATCAATCATGGTCCGAACTCCTGTTGGCGAGGCTCACTCGACCTTCAGAACCTTTGCAGCATCGGCCGCGAATGTGAATTTGATGTGCTCGCCAACTGATGGCAGCATTAGGCCTGGTCGGTTCGTGAACTGGGATGTCAGATGGGCTCCGCTTTCCGTTCGCCCGATGACACTGACCACGTTGCCTTCGAATATCACGCTGTTCACGACGACAGGCAGAGTATTGGTCTGCTCATCGCCGATCTTGATCGTCTCTGGGCGGATGTAGACTTTCGTTCGAGCTGCGTTGGTCAGATCCGGACCTGCCACGCAGGCAATCGGGCCGTCCGCTGTCATGAAGCATGGCTGGCTCGTGTCGAGCTGCTCAATACGTCCCTCCAGAATGGAATTCTCGCCCACAAACGACGCAACAAATCCGTTGACTGGATCGTTGTAGATTCGTTCGGGAGTGTCCACCTGCTGCAGCCGCCCCTTGGACATCACACCAACGCGATCCGACATTGCCAAGGCTTCATTCTGGTCGTGAGTGATGTAGATGAATGTGACCTTCGTGCGCTCCTGAATTGCGCGCAGTTCGCTACGCATGTGTTGACGAAGCTTCAGGTCAAGCGCCGATAGAGGCTCGTCCAGTAACATCACCTTGGGCTCGACAGCCAGGGCTCGCGCGATCGCAATCCTTTGTTTCTGACCGCCAGACAATTGCGCAATCATCTTGTCGCCTGCATCCGGCAGGTCGACTATCCGGAGCAACTCTTCCGCGCGGCGTCGACGTTCGGCCTTGTCGATCCCTCTCACTTTGAGACCGAATGAGATGTTTTCCCAAACACTCATCAGCGGAAACAGCGCGAGATTTTGGAAAATAAGCGCGGTTGGCCGCTTGTTCGGACCGATTCCACTCATGGGACGTCCGCCGATACTGATGCTGCCCTCAGTCGGTTCGAGGAAGCCGGAAATTGCGCGGAGAATTGTCGTCTTGCCGCATCCGGAAGGTCCGAGGAAGGAGAAGAATTCTCCTGGGCGAATATCAACCGACACGTTATCCACTGCCCTGAATCGACCAAAGTCCACGCTGACGCGGCTGATCTCGACCCCCTCACTCATTTCTTCTTGTCCGAACTTCATGCCGCCATCGAGTTTGAATTAAGAAAATAATGGGCACCCTGGATTGGGTGCCCAATAGCTCATCATGCCGTCTTTCAGGCTGAACGGAAGCGATCAGAATATTCGCCGCGCAATTTGATGAACCAAGGCTCTTGCGCCGGCCACCACCACATCTTGGCAACGGCCTCCGGAGGATAGGCCTTCACGCTGAAGTCCTTGAACGGACCTGTTAGCAGGTCGATCGATCCTGCCGCGCTGGAAAGTCCTTGGTTCGCAACACCCCAGCGGACACCATTTTTGGGCCGAGAAATCCACCTTAGATATTCATACGCCTGGTCCACATTCTTGGCGCTCTTCGTAAGAACGTAGCCTTGGTTCCATCCGAAAGCGCCCTCCTTCGGAGTAACCCACCGTACGTTAGTACCTTGGTCGCCAAGCGAACGCCCGATCGACTCCCAAACCAGACCAACTCGGCAACCATTTGTAGTGAAGGCGCCGATGCCCTCGTTGTCGTTCGTCCAGAACTGCGCGACGTTCTTTTTGTGCTTCACCGCTTCTGCGAGGATGACGTCGTATACAGCCCTCATCGACGCCTCGTCCTTGTAGGCGTCTAGATACGGTTTGGGCAACTTGCCCTGAGCTTCCATCACCCGACCTAGCGCCGCAAGCCCTGAATAAGGCCGTAGCGTGACCTGACCTTCAAACTGCGGGTCAAAGAGATCTGCAAGGCTTGCGGAGCCGAATTCATGGTCCTTGACGTCGCTCGCGTAAGCCATGCCCTCGCCGCCCCATAGCGCCGACATATAGTAGAGCTTGCCGCCCACATAGGCGCTATCGCCTTCCACAGTCCCGGGCATGCCTTTTGAAGTGTTGGCCAGTTCCAATTTGGCAGGATCGAGCGGCTGCACAATCCCACTCGCGGGATAGACCGGCAGATTGGTTATGGTAGCCTCGACCAAGTCCAGTTCGCCGGGATTGGCCAGCTTCGCCTGCGCGAGGATGCTGTCGGAGTCAGGTTGGCCGATTTCATTCACCGTGATGCCGGTGTCTGCTTTGAACGCGTCAAAGACGTCCTTGTGCAATGGAAAACCGGCATAGGTGAGAAGATTGAGCTCACCTGAGGACGCGAGCGCTTTGGAAGAAATGATAGCGGGGGCGGCGAGAAAAGCACCCGTCGCTACCGCACCTTTGAGAACGCTGCGTCTGTTTACGATTAAGTTTTTCATTTTTGCTCCTTCCTCTGTTGAGTTCATTCCGTTGGCTCCCTGACTAGCACTTTGCCATCGCGCAGCTTTTGTAACTGGCTGGACCTGCCGGGTTGGCATTGTCGCCATTCGTGGCGGTGCGACCACGATGATCGGCTCCTAAATTACGCCGGCCCTCATCGGGGGTGCGCCGCGGCCGGACTGTCTCGAACTTGATCCCATTGTGCGACCCCGCTGCGTTCTGTTTGGTTATAGGGCAGCACTTATGCTTGCCATAAGCGCGAGAACGTGGCAATCGTTTTCGGAATATAATTCTATAAATTCTCGAACGGTCGAGATGCTCCGGCAGCGTCCAGCACATCGATCGGCTTCGAATTTGGGGCGGTGATAGCGTGAGACCACCTGCGAGCCTGGGCACTGGCGACGTAGATCGCAGGGCGACGCTAACCACAATTGCATCGATAGTTTAGTCGCCCATTTTAATGCGGTCATGACGCAGCTAAGTGGCTATCGGAGGATGCCGTCATAAACGAAACATACGACATCATAGTCGCGGGCGCCGGCTCCGCGGGTTGCGTGCTTGCAAACTTGCTCTCGGAAAATCCCGGCACCAGAGTGCTGCTTCTTGAGGCTGGTGGGAGGGATTGGAACCCGCTCGTGTCGATTCCCCTTGGCGCACGCAAGCTGCTCGACTGGGGTTGGTATCAATGGAACGACCGGTCAGAGCCGGATCCAGGCTTAAATGGTCGTCGGCAACGGGTGCCGCACGGCAAGCTCATAGGAGGAACTTCCTCGATCAACTTCATGGCGCATGTGCGCGGGCATCCCCATGACTACGCAAACTGGGTTAGGTGCGGCGCAAAGAGCTGGAGCTACGAGGCCGTGCTGCCATTTTTTCGTCAGAGCGAGCGCTGGCTACTCGGAGGGGATCAGTGGCGCGGCGCTGAAGGACACGTCAGTGTCGAGCCTTCCGCGTTGCGTGATCCAATCGCACAAAACTGGTTCGCGGCAATCGACGCCTCCGGCCAGGGCAGAACGACCGACTACAACGGACAGAGTCCTGAGGGCTTCGGTCCAATGCAATATTCTGTGGATCACGGCCGGAGAAGCTCCGCCGCCTCAGCATACCTGAAACCGGCGCTATCTCGTCCAAACTTGCGGCTGATAAAACGGGCTACCGTCACTCGAGTGTTGTTTGACGGGCGGCGGGCGGTTGGCGTCGAGTACGTGCGGGCCGGGCGGACTGGGCAAGCGTTATGTTCCGACCGCCTCGTTCTCTCGATGGGGGCGATCAATACCCCGCAAGTCCTAATGCTGTCGGGGGTTGGGCCGGCCAATCATTTGAAGCAGGTTGGAATCAACCCGGTCCTCGATCTCCCGGTCGGCAAGAATCTGGAGGATCATCTCGGCTACTTCGTAGAATGGGAAAGGCACGACGTCGATCCGTTTCACGCATCGCTTAGGCTCGATCGAATAGCCGTCAATATGATGCGGGCATATCTGTTTCGCACAGGGCCTGCAGCGCATCTCCCAGGGTCGATTGGCGGTTTCATTCGATCGTCCCCCGAGCTTGTCGCGCCTGATCTTCAGTTTCTCATCCCGTTCATTAGCCCCAGTGCGAACGTTTGGCTGCCGGGCCAAAATGTACGCGCACAAGCTGAGTTTGCAGTTAAGGTCCAGCTGACATCGCAACGGAGCAGGGGAGAGGTCAAGCTCGCTTCTGCCGATTTCCATACGCGGCCTCAGATCGTTTACAACTCGCTGTCGGATGATCACGATTTAAAAGTGCTGCGAGCGGGCTTCAGGATCGCCCAAGATCTTGGTAACTCCCCAGCGCTGGCCCCTTTTAGAAAAGGCCCGAAAAACCCTGACCGGGTGCTTGAGCACGACGAAGAAATCGACAGCTTCATTCGGGCCACGGCAACTCAGCAGTATCATCCAGCCAGCACGTGCCCGATGGGAGGCGACGGCCAAGCTGTTCTCACAAATGAGTTGAAGGTGCGCGGTACCGCCAACCTGTTCGTAGTTGATGCTTCTGCCATGCCCCGTCTCATTTCTGGCAATCCCAACATCGTCGTCATTATGATGGCCGCGCGTGCTGTCGACCTGTGGAAGCAGCTGAACTTAGCGGGAGGACCGCTTGGTTGAGACTTGCGGGCAGCGGTGTTTGCATCAACCGCTGATCGGGGCGCCGGTCGGTCGCAGGCTCTCTGCTGAAAAGAACGGATGTCGCCGATAGGATTCTGGTAGGCGAGCAAGCGCTTCTGGACGTGTAAGCTAAGCGCCTCGCAGAGCTCGGTCGGCGGCCCGTTGGCCACTGCGGATGCCACTTTCCATGTGAATGCTGTCATAATCGGTTCCGGCGAAGGACACCCCTCGTAGCCGTTCTGCGCTTGCCTTAAAATCCAGCACTTTGCGGTGCATTCCAGGTTCATAACGGGCGAGCCCCCAGTGGTGCCGAACCACATGCGCCTCTTCGATGGCGGCGGGGAATTCGGGGAAGAAATCCTCCAGGTCTTTCCTTGCCAGTTCGATCAAGTCCGTGTCGGAACGGCCCAACAGCTCGACGACTGCAGGAAATGCCGGCCACGCTGAAATGAGGCCTTTGCCGCTTGGAACAAGATAAGGCGTCTTAGCAGCGTGGTTGACCGCCATGTTGAAGGTCGCGTGGCGATACCCGTGGCCCATATAGGCGTAGGCTTCACTTTTAACTGGGCGGTCCAAAAAGAAAAAAACCAGCGGCATCGGCGTGTGGGTGAAATTAGACAGGAAACTTTTTTGATATTGAAATTCCTCGGGCAGAGCGGAGCCCGCTCCGCCGGCTGTGCATGCCAAGATCACATGCTTTGCTTTCAAGCTCTTGCCGTTCTCGAGGAGTACGCCGTCGACCGAGCCGGCGGTTGTTAGAACAGACTGGACACGGCTTCCGTAGTCGATCCGCAAGTCCTGAGCCATGCGCTGCGGAAGCGACGCAATACCTCCCCGCAGTCCCAAAATCTTAGTCGTCATCCGGAGGCGCAGCCCGTTGACGATGTAGTACATGCTGATCTTGTCGGGGGTGGAATTTGCCATCGCCCAGGACATCGGACGGAGCACGAAATCTGTGAAGTTTCGTCCGGCCCAGCGCAGCTCCTCGGCGGCGCTGACATTGTCGTATTCTGGAATATCCGTACTGAGTTCAAACTGAGAAAAGGGCTTTGCGTAGGTGAAGTACTGGGTCCAGAATCGAGCGAGATCTAAGCTGCCTCGAACGCCGATGATGCGAGCAAGATCCATGTTGCTGCCCGATATTCGGGGGCGCCCCCGGCGATCCAGATATTGCAACTTGCTGCCAGTAGGCATGACATCCGCCGTCATTCCATAGTTGGCAATGATGCCCAGCATCTCCGTATAATTCGAATGGAGCCCTTGCGCCCCAGCCTCGGCTCGGTCACCGTTTCTGCGGATGATACGGGCAATGCGGCCCCCCGGCCGTTCAGTCGCTTCCAATACGAGAACATTTTGCCCGGCGCGCTGTAATTTGGTTGCGGCGGTTAGACCAGCGATGCCTGAACCAACCACGATTGTATCGAAATCCGGCACTCGGGAGTTCCCCCATATGCGATCAACGAACGGAATTTAGTTCCATATTCGACAGAAATGCTCGCCTATTGCAACCATTTATGTTGCCCCGTGACCTTGAAATGAACAGAGTCCCGACACTAGCTACCCGCCACTAGCTATGCGATACCGGCCGGATGATTGGGCAGGTCGAGACGCCGCTGTGGTCAGCCGACGGAGGCTCAGGCCGGGCTGCCGAGGCTTCAGTAGCTTACCTAAAATCAAAATAAAGTTTCAGTTTTGGGATGGTGCGCTTGACGGCTTTCTCACCTTGGCATAATCCAACGGTGCGTCAACCACTCGGGACGATGAAGCCTCGTGATCAACTTTCCATACAAGGTGAGCTTCTGGGCCACTGGCAACGTCGAGCCTACCTATCCGCTTGGTGATAGTGACATCAGCGTGGACATTCTGGTTATCGGCGCGGGATTTGCCGGCATCTCTTCCGCTTACTACCTCAAGAAGGCGGCACCTGACCTGAACATCGCCGTGGTGGAGGCCGAATATGTTGGATTCGGACCGAGCGGCCGCAATTTCGGTGGGGTGACGACCGGAATGCGTGAACTGCGTACCTCGTTTATCACTGGCTTCGATCTCGAGGAGGAACGTTTTGCGGCTAAGTACTTCCTGAGGAGCCGCGACGAATTCGAAAAACGCATCGCGGATGGCGCAATCGAATGTGAGTACCGTGACGAACCGATCCTCATGCACGCTCTCGACGCTGACGCCTGGCAGACGTTGCAGCATGAATCGGAGCTACTTCACCAGCGCGGCACTCCAAACAAGCTTTTGAGCGGCGATGAAGTTCGGCAGGCCCTTCCGGTACCTTATGAGATACATGGCGGCATGGTGCTCACGGCTTGGCGCTCGGTTCAGCCATTTAAGCTTGTGCGGGGTTTCGCCGAGCAGCTTCGCGGCATGGGCGTGGCGATCCACGAAGCCACCAAAGTCTCCGATATCCATGATGACGGCTCCAAGGTTTCTGTAACTACGACGAACGGGGGCACGATCAAGGCGGACAAGGTGGTGCTTGCGACGAATGCCTACACATACCACATGAAGCCGTTCAATGAGCTCCTGTTTCCACGTCAATCCTATGTGGTTGCGACCGTTCCGTTGCAGGATGACGTTTTCCAGAGCCTTGGCCTAAAAGAATTCACCTACATCGAGGATGTCGGAATGACGTTCTATTATGCCCGGGCCTATAAGGATCGCCTGCTGTTTGGAGGCGGTATGCCAACTAAGGGCTTGTTTTCGCCATCCACGGTGGACAGGGCAGCTGACACAGACCCGGTCGAGTATGAACGTGTCTACGAGGAAATGCAGCGTCGTTTTCCACAGCTCAAGGGAGTTGCGCTTGAAGCTGTGTGGTCCGGTCCGATCGATATCACGGAAAACTTCGCCCCGATCATCAGGCCAATGGCCGGGATGCCGAACGTCATCGCAAATATCGGTTTCAACGGGGAGGGGCTCTTCGCCGGCAGTCTTTCGGGTAAGATGGTCGTTGGGCAGGTTCTGGGCAGTAGCCACTCGGATCCAGATGCGGAACGAGTCCGCCGGTATCTGAACGGCAACTGAATGCATTCGCGCCACAGCCTCCGCTCGAGCCACAAGTGCTATGTCAATTCAAGTTCATGAGCTCCGCCGATGAGGATCAATGCGCCTTCGATGAAGCTAGATATGCTTCTGTGCGGTGTCGAGATTCGGGAACAGCGCCCAATCATCACTTGCCGGATCGGTTCCTATAACGCGACAACTGAGTTGTCTCGGGAGGACATGCGCAACTTCGTCCGATCCCTGCTTCGACCGAAGGTCGCCTGGGCCTTCGCAAAGGTCTTTTTTGGTAAGTCGGAGTAATTGCCGACACTGGGCTATCCTTGCCAGCGGAAACTGGTAGGAAGTCGATTTGCTGCCGAACTTTGCTCGTTTGAATGCGGGTGAGCGCTGACCCTCACGCTCTTCAAGAACCTGGGTGTTCATTGCTCGCTTCTTTACGCGGCTCGCTTCTTTACGCGGAGTGACGCTCAGCCCGTGCAACCGGTGGATTGAGATATACCGTAAGCGGATGCTCACGCTGAGCGAATGTCACCCTTTGCGAGTCACGAACCGAGTCTCGAGATACGGTTCAACGGCCTGAGAACCTCCTTCGGTGCCGTAACCAGAATCCTTGATGCCTCCAAAGGGAACCTCAGGGAGAGCGAAGCCCAAGTGGTTGATCGTGGTCATGCCAGCTTCAACTTCGTTGGCGAGACGGGTCGCCAACGCTGTATCACGAGTATAGGCATAGGCAGCCAGCCCGTACGGAAGTCGGTTTGCCTCCGCGATAGCTTCGTCGACCGACGAGAATCGATTGATTACCGCTATTGGTCCAAAAGGTTCTTCATTCATAATACGAGCCGACGTGGGTACGTCGGCCAATACTGTCGGCTCGTAAAACCAGCCCTGGTTACCTATCCGTCTTCCGCCAACCACCAAGTTGGCGCCTTCTTTGACAGCATCCCTAACCAACTCATCAATCGCGTTTACGCGCTTCTCGTTAATGAGCGGACCCATTTCGGTTGCCGGATCAAGGCCACTGCCAACCTTGATTTTCTTCGCCGCAGCTCCGAAGCGCTCCGCGAAGCTGTCAGCCAACTCGTCCTGCACCAAAAAACGCGTCGGTGAAATGCATACCTGTCCTGCATTGCGGAACTTGAACTGCACCAACGATGAAAGTGCGTGGTCCAGGTCGGCGTCCTTGGCGATGATTACCGGGGCATGACCACCAAGCTCCATCGTGGCGCGCTTCATGTGAAGGCCTGCAAGTGCAGCGAGCTCTTTCCCGACGGGAGTTGATCCCGTGAAGCTGATCTTGCGAATGATTGGACTCGGGATGAGGTAGCGCGAGATTTCGGTTGATCGGCCGTTGACGAGATTGACTACTCCCGCCGGAATGCCAGCGCGCGCAAACGCCTGAATGAGGCCTCCAGGGCTTGCGGGCGTTTCCACCGGCGCCTTGACGATAATAGAGCACCCCGCGGCCAAGGCGGCTGAAAGCTTGCGCACAATCTGGTTCAGGGGGAAGTTCCAGGGGGTGAAGGCGGCCACAGGGCCCACCGGCACTTTCATTGTGAACTGCAGAACGTCGGGTGATCGGGCCGGAATAACCTGGCCATAGGTGCGTTGTGCTTCTCCGGCGAACCAATCGATAATATCCGCAGCCGCCAACGTTTCGAGGCGAGACTGCGAGAGCGGCTTGCCCTGTTCCAGGGTCATCCACCGGCTTATGTCCTCGACGTCAGCACGGACATTTTCTGCAGCTCGGCGCATTAGTTTGGCGCGCTCAAAAGGCGAAGTGCCGGCCCAAACCTTGAACCCGGCTTCTGCGGCGGCCAGCGCGTCATCAAGATCGCGCTCAGAAGCATGCGCGACACGTCCGATTTCAAGATTGGTCGCGGGATCGGTCACCGGGATCCAGCGATCATCTTCGGCGGGCCGCCAAGTTCCGTTGATGTAAAGCTTAACGTCAGGATAGCTGGTCATCTGTCCCCAAAAACTTTGTGACTGCTCAGAGTTGACACCTTCGACACCTTCGCATTCGAGACGCGCGCATTTCAGCAGACGGTCAGGCTAGAGCGCGGCGGACGTTCAGCTGGGAGTACTAATGCCAGCAAGTCTTTCGATCGTCAATGAAAATGAAATTAAATTTCGATTTGCACCTTACGGTCAAGCTGCTGCTTCACCTCGAGAATCCACCTTCGCCAGCAGCGTTTCGATCGCGGCCAGCGACGCGGACTCGGTCAGTAGGAGCGGGTGGCCGCGGCCCTCGACTACGGTCAGCGTGGCATTGGCGTTTGCAGCGGCCATCCTCTCTCCTAGGTCTTGGGGGAGAAAGTCAGACAACGCTCCCTTTAACACAGCAATCGGTATGTTAAGCCCCGCGAACTCGTTCCAGAGGGACGGCTTATCGGCGCGGAAGCGCTTCGTTTCTTCGCTGGTCATCGGGTCGAAGTCGCGGACGTACTGGCCGCTCGCGGTCTCGCGGTGGGAGAGTTTGGCGAACCACCGCCAGTCCTCGTCGTCGAACTCCGGGAAGTATTTGCTATTGATTTCCTTCAGTTTCATGGCGAGTAACTCGAGGGGCCGCTCAAGGTGATCGACGGTTCCGCCGAGCCGCTTACTCCCCGGCGGTGTCGTTTCCGTCCCGGCGTCGTTGAGCACGATGCCGGCGACGCGGTTCGGACAATCGTGAGCCATCTGAATAGCCATGAATGCGCCGAGGGCGGTCCCGACCACGACCAGTTGGTCCATGTGCAGATGATCGGCAAGCTTCCAGACGTCATCGATCAATGTCTCAAATCTGTATTCCGAAGGGTCAGACGCGCGTGTCGAGTTGCCGCGGCCCCGCATGTCGGGAGTGACGACACGCCGCGTTTGCGACAGATGCAGTGCAAGACCCTCGAAATCGCGAGCATTGCGCCAGAAACCGGGAAGGCAGATGATCGGTGTAGCGTCTTGAGCGCCGGCGTAATCCCTGAAATACAGCCGATGATTTTGGCCAACGTCGAAATAGTTTTCCTCGTGGCTGACAAATGCCCTTGTGGCGCTCATGCTTTTCTCCTCACGATCCGGCCTGGCTTACGGGTGGATTCTCGATTCCTTGGCCGGCCGTTACAGCTTTGCACCGTGAGGGCATCGGCCCAGTCTGTTGGATGGTGCGAGCTTTGCCGGTGGGGGGTGCCTAGTCGTGGACATCTTCGGCAAAGCCGATGCGTCGCTTAGATGGCGTTGCGGGCCGACAGGAACATAGGGCCGCCCTTACCCCGCGGGAAGCCGTAGCCGTGCACCTCGACGAGGTCGATGGCTTCTGGACTGTCGGCGATGCCTTCTTCCAAGATCTTGCGACCTTCGTCGGCCATCGCATTAATCAACCTGCCGATGATCTTGCGCGAGTCCACCTGCTTCGGTGTGCCAATTGAGGGCGCGAGAAGGCGGGCCGTCGCGGCCGAGGGCTGCGGCTTGCGCTCGCCGGGCTCATAATCGTACCAGCCCCCACCGGTCTTCTGCCCCTTGCGCCCTGCGCGTACCAAGATATCGCCGAGAGTCTCCGGAACGTTCTCGCCCCTGCCACGGGCGGCTTCCCGGTTCATGAACGAAATGTCGAGCCCCGCCAAATCCTGCATCTCGAACGGACCCATCGCGTATCCGAAATCCCTAAGAGCTGCGTCAATAGCCGCGAAATCCACCCCCTCGGCCACCATCTGCTCCGCCTCGCCCCGATAGCGCTTGAGGATGCGGTTGCCGATGAACCCCTCGCAAATGCCGGCACGGACCGGAACCTTCGCCAGCCGTTTTGCCAAGTCGAACCCCGTTGCCTTCACGTCCGCCGCGGTTTGTGGCAGGGGGATGATTTCGAGCAGCTTCATGACCTGCGCGGGGCTGAAGAAATGTAAGCCGATGAAGCGTTCTTGGTTGCCAAATCCCTCCACGATAAGCCGCGGATCGATATAGGAAGTGTTCGTGGCCAAGATCGCATCGGCGCGGCAGACTTGTGAGAGCCTGGCGAATACGTCCCGTTTTACGTCGAGGTCTTCAAAGACGGCCTCGATGACCACGTCGCAGCCGGCCAGTTCGTCGAGACCGACCCTCCCGCTGAGACGCGCCAACCTGTCTCGGCCTTCCTGGTCGGAGTGTATCTTTCGCTTGGCCTGGGCGGCGAACACAGCCTCCAGCGCGGTCCTTGCGCGGTCCAGGCTCGCCGCATCCCGCTCGGAAAGCACAACAGTCAATCCCGCATTGAGGAGGGCAGTGGCAATGCCCACCCCCATCGTTCCGCCACCGACGACCCCGGCCAGGTTGATACGTCGGGGCTCGACGCCGCGTAGCGCCGCCGACCGGAACGCAGATCGCTCGGCGAAGAACAGGTAGCGCAGGGCTGCCGCCTCGTCCGAAGCACGCAGGCGCAGAAACGTTTCGCGCTCGAAGCTTAACCCCTCCATTGCGCCCTTCTGGACACCCAGGCGCAGTGACTCGAGTGCCGCGAGAGGGCCCTTGGCGCCTTTGGCTGACTTGCGAATTCGGGCGGCGGCTTCAGTCCAGAAGCCTTCGCCCGGATCGGCGACCGGCAGCTCAGTTGCCACAGAAGGCAAAGGGCGCGTCGTCATTTCGGCCGCGGCCGAGATGACGCCCTCGAGGAAGTCACCCTCCACCAACCCGGCAAGGTGCAGCTCGATCGCGCGCTGCGCATCGATCTGAGCGTTCTCCGCGATAACTGGCAGCGCAGCCTCCACGCCAACAAGCCGCGGAAGACGCTGTGTACCACCTGCTCCCGGGATGATGCCAAGGTTTATCTCGGGCAACCCGAACCGAGCCTTGGGCGAGACCAGACGGTAGTGGCAAGCGAGCGCCAGCTCCGCGCCGCCACCGAGCGCCGGTCCATTGACTGCTGCGACCCACGGCTTGCCCGAACGCTCAATCCGTTCCAGCACCTCCGGAAGGTGTGGCACTTGCGGTGGGCGTTCGAACTCCGTGATATCGGCGCCCCCTACGAACAGCGATCCGGCTCCGGTTAACACCACCCCCGCAACGGATCCGTCGGCTTCCAGTTCGGGGACCAACTCGAGCAGCCGTTGACGCACGGCCAGCCCAAGCGCGTTGACGGGCGGATTATCGATCGTCACCACAGCGATTGCACCGCGGCGTTCAAGCTTCACCGGCATATCGGACATCCTAGCTCCAGCAACATTCGGATAGAGAGTTTTGCGGTCGACCCACGCCTGATCGCCAAAAGGCGAAAAATGGTCCTCAGTGCTTCCACATAGCCGCCACCCTGGCGGCCATCATCATGATCACCACATTCGGGTTGCCGCCGATAAGGTGGGGCATGGCCGAGGCGTCGACGACATTGAGTGCGTCAAAACCCTTAACGCTCAGATCGGCATTTAGGACGCTGCGTTCGTCATTGCCCATCCGGCAGGTGCAGGCGGGGTGGTACTGCTGGAACGAATTGGCGCGGACGAAGGCGTCGATGTCATCATCGGTCTTGAGAGGCTTGGCGGGGAGGAGTGTTTCCGCCCTCATTGGTGCCATGGCGGTGGCCTCCCCGAGAGCCATGGCAAGATGATAGCCTCGGCGCATGGTAGCCACATCCTCCGGCGCCTCGAGCGAGCGGTAGAGGATCCGCGGACGCTCCATCGGATCTGTGGACCGCAGAAGCACCTCGCCCCGGCTTCTCTGACTGAGCAGATTGACCTTCAAGCCGAACGATCCGGTTCCAGGACGGTTGATGAAAGGGTACCAGAGATTGGCCTCCGGCGAGATCATGGAAATGACGAGTTGGATGTCGGGCTGGACAAGGGCTGCCTCGGACTTGAGGAAAGCCATGATTGCGCCGGGCAAGTGCGCGGCTGGGCCGGTTCCAAAGAAGTGGGCACGCAGCATGTTCAGGGCGATGCGGTCGAGTCGCAGTGACTTGTGAAACGGATCGGGCCGCTTGCGGCGCCAGAGCAATGGAAAGGCCAGGTGGTCCTCAAGCGACTTTCCAACGGGCAGATCGGCAAGCGGAGCGATACCGGACGCTAGCAGGTGATCGGCTGGTCCGATCCCGGAGAGCAGGAGTAGGTGGGGCGTGTTGATCGCGCCGAGGCACAATGCGACGCGCTCCGACGCGCGCACGACACGGCGTTGGCCGCCCTTGACATACTCCACACCGACGGCGCGCCGGCCCTCGAAGATAACCTTCGTGACGTGCGCGCCGGTGCGCAGGGTGAGATTTCTGCGGCTCATCGCCGGCCGCAGGAAGGCCCTGGCTGGTGAAGAGCGTCGACCGTCCCGGATAGTGTACTGGATCGCGCCGAAGCCTTCGTTGTGTTCGCCATTGTAATCGTCGGTCAGCGGATGGCCGAGTTCCTTGGCTGCTGCGAACCAAGCCCGAGGCAGCGGATCAACAAATTTGGCCTTGGACGCCCCGAGGGGGCCGTAGCCGCCGCGCCACTCGTTCTCGCCGCCCTCCCAGGTCTCGCATTCCTTGAAGAAGGGCAGCACCTCGCCGTAGCTCCAGCCAGTCGCGCCCTGTTCGACCCAGCGTTTGTAATCGTTGGGATGGCCCCTCACATGAGCCATGAAGTTCAGCGAGCCGGTACCGCCTATAACCTTGCCGTGGGGGACACTTTGGCGGTGGTCGTTAAGGGTCGGGTCGGCATCAGAGATGTCGCCCCACTGGAACATCGAGTGGTCGAACATCTTGCGGGCGCCGTATGGGATATGGATCAGCGGATTCCAGTCCCATCTGCCCGCCTCCAGCAGCAGCACGCGTCGGCCCGGATCGATGGAAAGCCGGTCGGCAAGTACGCAGCCGGCGGTGCCCGCGCCGACGATGACGGTATCGAACGTCTCGGCCATGTGAACTCAAGTCCTCCCGGCGATCGATTTTCCGGTCCCGGGGATCATGCGCCGCGCAGCGCGCGAGCGGCGGCGCGCTGCCCACTGCGCACGCCACTTTCCATGTGGATGCTGTCGTAATCCGTCCCAGCGAAAGAAATGCCGCGAAACGTTTCGGCTTCCTTCTTGAAATCGAGGACCTTGCGGTACATTCCTGGCTCGTAGCGTGCCGCGGCGCGATGGTGGCGGACGACTCGAGCTTCTTCGATCCATGACGAAAACCCGGGGAAAAAGCCCTCTAGGTCTGTTCGCGCCTGTTCGATGATTTCTGCATCGGTGCGCTTCATGAGATCTACCGACCTAGGGAAGGCCGGCCAGGCGGAAACGATCGCCTTGCCAGAGGGGGCGAGAAAAGGCGTCTTCTTGGAATGATCGAGCGCCATGTTGAACATGGCATCGCGGAACGGATGGCCCATAAACGAATAGGCTTCTTTACCAAGCGGCCGATCAAGAAAGAAGAACACGAGTGAGAGCGGCGTGTGCGTGTAGTTCGTCAGGAAGCGCTTGACCTGACCGAACTCTTCCGTGAGCAGCTGGCCAGCGATCGCAGCGGTGCAAGACAAGATGACGTGGTTCGCCTTAATGGCCGTCCCATCCTCAAGCTCGACGCCGTCGACCACGCCATTGGTGGTGAGCACCGTCTTGACCGGCGCCCCATATTGCACCGGCACGGTGCTCGCGAGCTTGGCCATCAGAGATTCATTGCCGTGCAACAGGCTCATGATCTTGGTCGTCATGCGAATCCGAAGCCCGTTGACGATGTAGTACATGCCGATTTTGTCGGGCGTTGAATTTGCCATCGCCCAAGACATCGGTCGCAGCACGAAATCGGTGAAGTTTCGTCCGGCCCAGCGCAACTCCTCGGCGGCGCTGACATTGTCGTATTGCGGAATGTCCCTGACCGCCTCGAACTGCGGGAACTTCTTGGCAAAAGTGAAGTAGCGCGCCCAGAAATAGGCGAGGTCGAGCTTTCCACGCGTTCCCACGATCTTGGCGAGGTCGGAATTCCCGCCGGATATTCGGGGCGCGCCAGAATGGTCGAGATATTGGACTTTGCCAAAGGACGGCCGCAGGTCCCCTTTCATGCCGAACCGGTCGAGCATCCCAAGCATTTCGGTATAGTTCGAATGGATACCTTGCGCGCCAGCTTCAGCCGCGTCGCCGTTCTTCCTCGTTATCTTCACTATGCGGCCGCCGGGCCGGTTGGTCGCCTCGAGAACGAGAACTTTCTGGCCGCTCCGCTGCAGTGCTTCAGCTGCTGTCAGACCGCCAATTCCGGCGCCGACAATGACGGTATCCACCGTTGACACTATTTAGGACTCCCAACGAAAGGCATTCAGCGAAAAAAGGAACTTAATTTCGATAATCACTTATGTTGGGGGAAATTGCAACTCGCACCATACACTCCACCAATGCGCTGACGATGATGCCAGACCCGCTTGCCGAGCTGACCACTCAGAAGCCCAAACATTCATGCCTCGACCGACCCAATGGCGCGGCTGTTACCGAAGCAGGTCAAGCGAAGATGAAGCGCAATCGGGCGGCTGTGGGTACAGCCGAACACTTCCTGACGGAATGCTGTCCTACTGGCCGCCGCATTTCCTGAATATGAGAGAGGTCAGTAGAACCGGAAAGTCGCCCTGACGGCCCCTCGTTCCGGCCAGCTATTCAGGTGTGTCCGATAGTTGGATCCTCTAATCGCTCACGAAGGTGTCGCGCGGCCGCGACAAGTTCATGTCCGACAGTTGAGAGGCAGGCGTCTCTGGAAAGAATGTCGGATATGCCGCCACAGGTTAATGCCACAAGAGGCGATCCGTCTGTAGGGCGGAATGGCACTCCGACTGCGTTGATGTAGCTGTACCAAGTGCCGAAAGAGCAAACATAGCCTCGTTCTCGATACATATTCATAGCTTCATCAACTGCTTGCCGTATCGCACGGCGGCTCTTTGGCTCGCTCGCGATCAACTGCTTTATCAGATCACTGCGCAGTTCTGGCATCATCCCCACGACATAGGCGAGACCCATGGCGGTGCGCCAGATAGGCAGTTGCGACCCAACATTCAGTTGTAACGTCACCGGCCCATAAGCCCGGCTATTTGCAAGGTAGATCATCTCTAGCCCATTTCGGGTGCCCAAAGCTGCAGCTACTCCGGTCTTATCTGCAAGGCGTCGCAACAAAGGCTGCACGACGCGTACCACCGGTGTTGAGCTCAGGGCGGAATATCCGAGCGAAACGGTCGATGGACCGATACTATATCGCCCCATCGCCTCGTCATAATTCAGATAACCCATACTGACCAATGCGTAAGTGAGGCGGGAAACGGTGGCTTTGGCAAGTCCAGTCCTGTCTATCAAATCCTGGTTGCCCAACGTCGAGTCGGTTGCCCTGAATGCCCGCAAGATTTCGAGTCCGCGGACCAGGGAACTCGCGGCAACACTATCGTCCCCTGCGACTTCATCGGGTGTCTTGGTTCGTTTTCTCATGCCTCAAGCTCCAGCTACCGTGTGTGCCGATCCCAATGACACCTCTATAAGGAAATGAAATATAAATCCACCACGGCCGTTCAGCATGGTGTGAGGCGTCACTGTGCATTCGAACACGAGTGACCAACCCTTCGATGGAGCCTTGCCGCCATTTGTCATCGGCCAATCGAGAGCATCCCACAGAAGGTCGCAATGCAGAAAAGTGGAATTTAGTTCCATTGCTGTTGATGTCCTCAGTGCGATGTGGCAGAACGACGTCCACATCGTGGAATGCGCATTTCCAGGTTTGGCGGTAGAGTCCGGTGATAAGAGACGAACAACTTCTCAGTGGTCTGGTGGAATCGGTTCGACGGTTCGTGCGGGAGCGGCTGATCCCTGCCGAGAACGAGGTTGAGGCGTCGAACGCAGTGCCGCCCGCTATCATCCAGGAGATGCGAGGACTCGGCCTGTTTGGTCTGTCGATCCCGGAGGAGTATGGCGGGCTGGGTTTGACCATGGAAGAAGAAGTGGCGCTTGCCTTCGAGCTTGGCTACGCGTCGCCGGCGTTCCGCTCAGTGATCGGCACGAATAACGGTATTGGCTCGCAGGGCATCATTGTCGACGGAACAGAGGCCCAGAAGGCCTACTGGTTGCCTCGCCTCGCGTCCGGGGAAGCTATCGGTTCATTCGCGCTTACCGAGCCGGACGTTGGCTCCGACGCTGGTTCGGTCAAGACCAGTGCGGTTCGAGATGGCGATCATTACGTCCTGAATGGCACGAAACGCTATATTACCAACGCGCCGCTTGCGAATGTTTTTACGCTGATGGCGCGAACCGGCGGCCCCGGGCCAAGTGGCGTCACCGCCTTTCTGGTTCGTAGCGACGCGCCAGGTTTGTCCCTGGGCTCGGTGGACGGCAAAATGGGGCAGCGCGGCACCCGGACCTGCGACGTGATTCTGGAGGACTGCCGGGTTCCTGCCGACGCCGTTATCGGCGGGGTGGAAGGCCGCGGCTTTAAGACGGCGATGAAGGTGCTAAATCGCGGCCGACTTCATATCTCAGCCGTTTGTGTCGGCGCTGCGGAGCGGCTGTGCGATGAGGCGAGCGCCTTCGCCAGGACCCGTATCCAGTTCGGCAAACCAATCGCGGAACACCAGCTCGTGCAGGCAATGCTCGCCGATAGCTTGACCGAGACTTACGCCGGGCGTTGCATGGTAGTCGACACGGCCAAACGGTATGATAGCGGCGAGCGGATTGTCAAAGAGACGGCAGCCTCCAAGCTCTTCTGCTCAGAGATGGTGGGCCGCGTTGCTGATCGCGCAGTGCAGGTTCACGGCGGTGCCGGCTACATGCAAGCCTCGGCCGTCGAGCGCTTTTACAGGGATGTCAGACTGTTCCGTCTTTATGAGGGAACATCCCAGATACAGCAGATCATTATAGCGCGCGAAATGACGGCCGACTAAGTCCCTGCCCGTGCGCCCGAAGTCGCAGGGTAGTGCCTCATCTTGGCATTCGGTGCGCAAGACGAAGATAGACAGGAGAGCAGTGCATGGCCGCAGCGGCAAAAGGCAACATGAACGGTGCGCAAAGCCTTGTACATACGCTGATCGATTGCGGAATCGACACCTGTTTCGCCAATCCGGGGACGAGCGAAATGCATTTCGTCGCCGCACTCGACCAGATCCCCGGAATCCGCTGCATCCTCGGCCTTCAGGAAAACGTCGTGACAGGCATGGCCGACGGCTATTATCGCATCTCTGAGCGTCCCGCCGCGAGCCTTCTGCACTGCGGTCCCGGGTTGGCCAACGGCTTCTCGAACATCCATAACGCGCGACGCGGACGCAGCGGCATGGTCAATGTCGTCGGCGACCAGGCGACTTGGCATAGGTCGTTCGACGCGCCTTTAACAACGGACACAGAAGCGATCGCACGTGCCTGCTCAGATTGGGTCTTCACCTGCACCCGGTCCAGCGATGTCGGGCGCGACGGCGCGCGCGCTGTGCAGATCGCTCGCCGACACGGCGGCGGAATCGCGACTCTCATCTTGCCGTCGGATGCCTCGTGGGACGAGGGCGGGACGCCCTCACAACCGCTGCCGGATGAGGGGCCAACCGAGGTAGATCGGCACGCCCTTGAGACAGCCGCGCGGATTCTCCGCGAGCACGGCAAGGATACCCTCATCCTACTCGGGGCGCGTGCGACCCTTGCCAATGCGCAGGAAGCTGCCTTCCGTGTCGCTCACGCCACCGGGGCCTCGCTGCTGGCGGAATATGTCTGCGCCCGGATCTCGCGCGGCCGCGGGCGGCTCCCGCTCGAGCGTGTTGGCTATACAGCCGACGCGGCGAAGAGAGGACTCTGGCGATTCAGCCATATCATACTGGTTGGAGCGAAGCCGCCGGTTGGCTTTTTCGGCTATCCGGGCAAGCCATCGATCCATCACAATCCGGAGACGATTTTCCATCATCTGTCGCGCTACGACCAGAGCGCGCTAGATGCGCTCTCCCAACTTGCGGGAATTTTGAACGCACCGAAGGTCGCCATACCCGATCCTGGCCCACGGCCGGAGGCTGTGAGGGGCGCCGTGACTCCGGAGGGCCTTGCGCGCACCGTAGCGGCTCTGATGCCGGAGGCCTCAATCGTGGCCGATGAAAGCGTGTCCTTCGGGCGCGGGTTCTATAAAGAAACATTTGCAGCGCCAGCTCATGAGTGGCTGCATCTAACGGGTGGTGCCATCGGCGATGGCCTGCCCGTGGGCACCGGGGCAGCGGTCGCGGGCGGCGGCAGGCGTGTAATTGGATTGCAGGCGGACGGTTCGGCAATGTACTCGCTGCAGTCACTTTGGACGCAGGCCCGTGAGCGGCTCCCGGTAACAACCATCATCCTATCCAATCGTAAGTACAAGATCCTTATCGACGAATATCAGGGCGTCGGCGCAACCCCCGGGCCTACAGCCATGAACATGCTCGATCTCTCCAACCCTGAGATCGACTGGATCAAGATCGCCAATGGCATGGGTGTTGACGGGGCGCGCGCTGACACTCTGGAGCGTTGCGGTGACCTGATGAAGCAGAGCTTCAAGAGCGACGCGCCGTTCGTGATTGAACTCTCGATCGGGTGACGATTGTCGCGAACTAGTCCCAGTGGAGGTGCCCATGGCCGCACGTGATCCCTCTAATCTGCGAAGCGCGCGTTGGTTTGGACCGGACGATATGCGCACGCTTAGCCATCGCGCCCGAATGAAGCAGATGGGCTATGCGAGCGATGACTTCGACGGGAAGCCCGTCATCGCCATCCTAAACACATGGAGCGACCTCAACCCGTGCCACGCGCATTTCAAGACACGCGTCGACGACGTCAAGCGGGGCATTATCCAGGCCGGCGGCTTCCCGGTCGAGCTGCCGGCGATGGCACTCGGCGAGGTATTTATGAAGCCTTCGACCATGCTTTATCGAAACCTACTTTCGATGCAGGCCGAAGAGCAACTGCGTGCCAATCCGGTAGATGGGGTGGTGCTCATGGGCGGGTGCGACAAGACGGTTCCGGGGCTGCTGATGGGTGCTATCAGCATGAACCTGCCGGCGATTTTCGTGCCCGCGGGACCGATGCTTAGCGGTAACTGGCGGGGCGAGCGCCTCGGCAGTGGAAGTGACATTTGGAAATTCTGGGCCGACCGTCGCGCAGGCAATGCGGACAAATCCATGCAAGAGGGCATCGAGAGCGGCATCGCGCGCTCGCCCGGAACCTGCATGACGATGGGGACCGCCTCGACCATGGCTGCGATCACCGAAACGCTCGGCATGACGCTGCCTGGCGCCGCCACTATTCCTGCGGTCGATGCAGCGCATGCCAGGATGGCGTCCGCGTCTGGACGACGGATCGTCGACATGGTTTGGGAGGACCTGAAACCATCCGACATCCTCTCGCCGGCGAGCTTTGACAATGCAATCAAGATTGCGCTCGCGATGGGGGGCTCTACGAATGCGGTGATCCATCTTGTGGCGCTCGCCGGGAGGGCGGGAATAAAGCTGGATCCGGAGCGCTTTGACGAATTTTCTGCCGAGACGCCGTTCATCGTGAATGTGCGCCCCTCAGGGAAATACCTCATGGAGGATTTTCACTTTGCCGGGGGCGTTGGGGCGGCGCTCAAGGTCATTGCGGACCGCCTCGATTTGACCACACGCACCGTCGGCGGGATCTCGCTCGGCGAGGCGATCGCGCCATTCGAGGTCTATCTGCCCGATGTCATCAGGCCGCTTGACAATCCTGTCGAGCCAGCCGGTGCCCTGGTCGTCCTGAAGGGCAGCCTGGCTCCCGACGGGGCGGTCATCAAGCGGACCGCCGCTGAGCCCCGGCTTCTGAAGCATCGTGGCCCAGCCTTGGTCTTCAAAGACTACAACGACATGACTGCGCGGATTGACGATCCGGGTCTCAATGTCGATGAGAATTCGGTGCTCGTGCTGCAAAACAGTGGCCCAAATGGCGGCCCCGGAATGCCCGAATGGGGGCAATTGCCCATTCCAAAAAAGCTTTTAGAAAAGGGCATTCGGGACATGATCCGCATCTCCGACGCCCGCATGAGCGGAACGAGCTATGGCGCCTGCGTGCTGCACGTTGCGCCGGAGTCTTTCGTCGGCGGACCGATCGGCCTGCTGCGCGACGGCGACATCATCGAGATGGACGTCGATGGGCGGCGCATCGATGTCCTAATATCGGCGCAGGAGATGGAGGCGCGCCGCAAGGCCTGGGTCGCTCCTATCCGCAGGTATGAACGTGGCTACGGCGTTATGTACAGCCGTCATGTCACACAGGCGAATCTTGGCTGCGACTTCGACTTCTTGACCGGTAACGCGCCGACGGCGGAGCCGGAGATCCATTAAGCTTCGTGGCACGTCTCCAATTCAGGTAGGATTGATAAGGGAGAACGAGATTGACGACCGTAGACCGCAGTCTGAGCACGCCCCTCCCGCTGGACGGTTTTCTTCCTCCGATTTCACAAATTGCCTATGTGGTGGATAATCTGGAGCAATCAGTGCTGTTCTGGGCCAGACACATGCGTGTTGGCCCGTTCCGCTTGATCCCGCACATCCGTTTCGTGGAGAGCGAATATCGGGGGGCGTTCACGGAGTTCGATCTGAGCGTCGCGCTTGCGTGGCGGGAAGGGGTCGAGATCGAGCTGATGCAGTTGCACTCAAAGGCCCCCAGCATCATCGATCACGCGCCACTTTCTGGAGGCGTGCATCATGTCGGCATGCGGACTTCGAACATCCTCGACGACGAGCGCAGGCTCGTTGCAGCGGGGATGCGTCGGCTGCAGCGGAATGTCTCGTCAACTGGGACCGAGACGATGTTCTTCGAGGGCCCGCTCGGCCTGGTCGAACTGATCGCGGTACCCGAAGGAAGCCCTCACGCTGAGAGGCTCAAGCAGGCCGCCCTGATATGGGACGGCAACGATCCGATCCTTCCGTGACATATTTGTCCTCCTCTTCATTTGAGCTTGCCCACGCCGGCTCCTGGGTGTAATTGGAATTAAAGTTCGATCCTGCCGCGTCGGTGATCTTTGTGCTATTCCTGCAGAGTAAGCCTTTTCCGACTTTGGCAGCACGGTTGGTGATTCTTTGAAGAAGGCGGCATGCTCCCATGACGGTGACGATCGAGAAATACTTCTTTGAAGGAAATGGGCGCGTTCCGAATTCCCGCCTTCCGCTTCTCATATACCGGAACGTCATCCGCTGGGATGTCCCGACGATGGAAGCCATTATGCGGCAGAACAAGTGGATCCCTGCTTGGCACGCTCACGATGGAATGTGGCCGCGACATCATTTCCACACTGAGGCCCACGAATTCATTTGTGTGACCAAGGGAGTGCACATCGGAAAATTCGGAGGCCACAATGGTATTAAATCGCAGCTCAATGCAGGCGACGTCATCGTTATTCCCGCTGGCGTCGGACATTGCGGCTTCGAATTCAGCGACGACCTTGATCTAACGGGCGGTTTTCACGAAGGCTTTGGCGTAGTCGATTTCCGGATGGGTTTCCCGGACGAGTATTACGAACTCTGCCAGCGCGCGCGCGAAATACCAGTGATCGATTACGACCCATTCTTCGGCGTAGCGGGGCCTCTTGCTCAGATATGGAAACGCGCCGACATCGGTATTCGCAATACCGAGCCAGAGACCTACTCGGCGGACTTGCTGTCGACGCTTCTTTAACACTCAAGATGATCGGAACTTACAAATGGCAATGAAGAGGGCAAATCCCGAGGATCTCGACACTCTCGCCCATCAGGCCGAATACGCCAAGGCAAGCGGAGGAGGGGAGCATCCCAACCACGCCGAAAACCTGCGCAACCTTCATTCCAAGCTCGTCCAGAGGAGACGAAATCTCGCGCAAGACGCGATGCATTATCCAATCGCCTATCTGGGACGTGGACTTGATATCGGCAAGTTGCAGCCGGTCATCGAAGCTGTCGAGCGCGCCATTGCCGACGAAGAGCGTCGCGCCGCGAACTGATCTTCTTCGAGAGCTGCCGCGGCCAAGCTTCGGTTGCATGCGCCGGAGCTGTCGCGCTGACGCCTGCTTCATCCTGCGATTCTGAAACTGATTGCGCGATATCGGCTAGCGCTTGCGACGCGCTGCCAGAACGGGACACAAAGCAATGGAACAATCATTCACGGTAACGGAAAATCATTTCGACGTCGGCGGTGGGATGAGTGTTTTCTATAAGGATTACGCACCCCGCACGCACTCGGACGCCGTTCCTCTTGTCTATCTCCCGGGTCTGATGCGCACAGCACGCGATTTCGATCGCGTTGCACCGCGGCTTGCCGCCGAAAGGCGGATCATCACCATCGATACGCGGGGCCGGGGAAAAGGTGGACGGTCTACGAATCCTGCTGACTATCGCTTCGACGCGCTCGTCGGTGATGTTTGGAGGCTGACCGAGGCTCTCGGTATCCAGCAAATGGTGCTGGCGGGCTTAGCAATTGGCGTTTTCATGTCCTGGCGCATGGCGGCGAGCCGACCAGGGCGCATCAGAGGCATCATTGCGAACGACACGGGAACCGAGACATTCAACCCGCTTGGCAAGAAGATGGTCGCCCTTGCCGATCATGACGAGTACAGCCTCGACGAAGCTGCGGAGAAACTGCGGGTACCGAATGAGAAGGGATTTCCGGACTTCGGTCTCGACGATTGGCGGATGTACGCGCGGCTGGTCTACGGGGAAATCTCCCCCGGCAAATGGGTGCGCGACTTCGATCCCGGAATTCACGTGGAGTGGGAGCGGGTCAAGACGGAGACTCCGAGCTTATGGGATGAGTTCGTGAAGGTCGGCGACATTCCAGTGGCGATTTGCCGGGGTGAGAACTCACGGTTCCTGACCCGCGAACACGCCGAGAAAATGGCGGCGGCGCTGCCGTCATCCTGGCTCGTGAACGTGCAGGGCCGCGCTCATCCGCTACTTCTCGACGAACCTGCTTCTCTCGCCGCCATCCGCAAAGTTCTCGCGCTGGCGGACGGCCGCTCGGCATAATCGGAGAGGTCAAATGCGCGTTCTCGTAACCGGTGCGGCCGGCATGCTTGGAAGCAGGTTAGTGAAGCGGCTCCTCGACCAGGGGGGCCTCGCTGGCCGTCCCGTGACGGCGATAGATCTTTTCGACGCCTTTCCCTGCACGCCGCCCGACGCTCCGGGGGTGGAGATCGGCACGTTCCAGGGTGACATCGCCGACGCTGCAATCTTAGACCGTCTCGCCGCGGCGAAGCCTGATTTCGTGTTCCACTTAGCGAGCATCGTTTCCGGCGAGGCGGAAACCAATTTCGATCTCGGCTATCGCGTCAATCTTCATGGCGGGCTCGCGCTTCTGGAAGCATTGCGGACCCAGGGCAATCGACCGCGCTTCGTCTTCTCCTCTTCGGGTGCGGTTTTCGGCGGGCCGGTACCGGACCTCATTGATGATGACTTCGCGCCGACGCCCCTGACATCCTACGGGTCGCAAAAGCTGATCGTTGAGGCTCTGGTCCAGGATTATACCCGTAAGGGCTTTATTGATGGCGTTTCGATCCGCCTCCCGGCGATCTGCATCCGTCCGGGCAAGCCCAACAAAGCTGCGTCCGGGTTTTACTCCGGCATCATCCGGGAGCCGCTCAACGGAGTCGAGGCTGTCGTTCCGGTACCACGGGACATTGTGCACAGCAGCGCCAGTCCGCGGTCGGCTGTGGGGTTTCTAATTCATGCGGCAGAAATTGACAGCGACCGCGTCGGCCATCGACGCAGCCTTAATATGCCTGGCGTCTTCTGCACCGTCGGCGAACAGATCGAGGCGATGGCGCGCGTCGCCGGACCTCAGTATCTGCGCTTGCTGCGCGACGAGATCGATCCCGCGATCGAGCGCATCGTGAGCACATGGCCGAAGGGTTACCAGGCCACGCGTGCCAAGGAGCTCGGGTTTACCGCGGAGGCGGACTTCGATGAGATCATTCGCATCTACATCGAGGAGGAAATGCCGAATGGTCTGGCGCCGGTGGGCAATCGGTAGAGAGACAGTCATGGCTACAGGCACTGCAATTGTTACTGGCGCGGGAACCGGGATCGGAAAGGCAGTCGCGCATGCCCTCCTCGGCGAGGGATGGAACGTCACCTTTTGCGGCCGGCGGCTTGATCGGCTGAACGCCGCGATCGCGGAATCTGGCGTGCCTCCTGGGAGAGCGCTTGCAAAGACGTGCGACGTCTCGAATTCGGCCGAGGTCGCAGAGCTGTTCGCTACCACGGTCGAGACCTTCGCGCGCGTCGACCTGCTCTTCAACAATGCTGGATCAAGTCATCCCTACGCCATGATCGATGAGGTGCCTGTCGATGCGTGGGAGAGGATCGTGTCGGTAAATCTAACTGGAGCGTTCTTGTGCGCGCGAGAGGCGTTCCGCATCATGCGCAATCAGAGCCCGATGGGTGGCAGGATCATCAACAACGGCTCCATTTCGGCCCACGCGCCGAGGCCGGGCTCCGTGCCTTACACGGCAACGAAGCACGCTATCAGCGGACTCACCAAGTCGCTCGCGTTGGATGGGCGGGCCTATTCTATCGCCTGCGGACAAATCGACATTGGCAATGCCGAGACGGATATGACGCAACGGATGTCCAGTGGTGTGCGACAGGCCGACGGTCAAATGCGATCCGAGCCTGTTATGGACGTCCATAATGTTGCGAGAGGGGTGGCCTACATGGCCGGTATGAGCCTCGATGCAAACGTTCTGTTCATGACCGTGATGGCGAGTGGCATGCCGTTCGTCGGGCGAGGCTAATTCTATCTTCCGATGTTCCCCGTGGCGCAGGTGGCCGCGCGCCCCTCGCCGGGCGAGGGCTGACGGCCGCTAGAGGGATGGATCCATGGGAAACAAAAGCGGATCGATGCGCGGGGGGCGGGTTGCCCTCATTGTGGCTGGGCCTCTGCCTCAAAGCGTGAAGTCCACGCTCGAACCGCAATTCCACCTTTTCGTCCTGCCTCGGCCTGACGCCGGCTTGGTGACTCGCGAAATGGCTGCGCTGGCGCGGGGGGCCGCGGTGATGGGCGGGGCCGGAGCTCCGTTCATCGCGGCCCTGCCGCAGCTTGAAATCATTTCGAGCCTGGGTGTCGGCTACGACAAGGTCGACGTCGATGCGGCACTGTCGCAAAACATCATCGTTACGTATACGCCTGACATTCTGAATGAGGAGGTCGCAGATGCCGCGATCGGCCTGCTCCTCAACACGCTGCGGGAGCTGCCCCAAGCGGAGGCGTTCCTCCGGGCCGGTCAGTGGCTGGAGGGTCCGTTTCCATTGACTAGGGGAACATTGCGCGGCCGCAAGCTCGGAATATACGGGCTCGGGCGCATTGGTCGGGCAATTGCACGGCGTCTCGAGGCGTTCGGCGCCGCGGTATCCTACCACAATCGCAAGCCAGTCCCTGACGTCCCCTGGCATTGGCAGCCGACCCTGCTCGATCTGGCACGCAGCGTGGATACGCTCGTCTGCGTTGTTCCGGGGGGACCAGGCACTACACATGCCATCAACGCAGAGATCCTCTCCGCCCTCGGCACGAATGGTGTGCTGATCAACATCGGGCGAGGCTCGACAGTGGATGAGGCCGCATTGGCGCACGCACTTCGCCATGGTGTGATTCTGGCGGCCGGGCTCGATGTGTTCGAGCATGAGCCGCGCGTTCCGGCCGAACTGCTCGACCTGCCGAACGCTTGCCTGCTGCCCCACGTCGGATCGTCGACGATCCACACGCGACACCTGATGGGCGAATTGGTGGCGCGGAACCTGGTCAGCTGGTTCAGCGAGGGGAGGGCGGTGACGCCGATTCCGGAATGTGTCGGCTCTAGATGAACACGGCCGGCGCGGCCGCTGGTTCAGTCGCCCGTCAGACCCGCTCCAGTGCCAAGGCGATTCCCTGGCCGACACCAATGCACATCGTTGCGAGCGCGAGGCGCTCGTTCCGTTCGCGCAGTTCGAGCGCGGCCGTTCCCGTAATTCGCGCACCCGACATGCCGAGTGGGTGGCCTAGCGCGATGGCTCCGCCATTTGGATTCACATGCTCCGCGCCTTCGGCGATGCCGAGATCGCGCAGCACTGCGATACCCTGTGAGGCGAACGCTTCGTTGAGTTCAACGACGCCGAAGTCCGATGGCTTCAGGCCAAGTCGCGCGCACAGCTTGTGCGTAGCCGGGGCGGGGCCGAAGCCCATGATCCGGGGCGCGACGCCCGCGGTTGCGCCGCCCAAAATACGAGCGATCGGGGTCAGCCCGTTTCGGGTCGCTGCGGCCTCCGAAGCGATGATCAGGGCTGCAGCGCCGTCATTGACGCCGGACGCGTTCCCGGCCGTAACGGTCCCGTTCTCGCGGAACGGGGTAGCCAGCTTCGCAAGAACATCAACGGTGGTGTCGGCGCGTGGGTGCTCGTCTTTGGATATGATGATAGGCTCTCCCTTCTTCCGCTGGATCGTCACCGCAGCGATCTCCCGGGCAAGCCGTCCGCTCGCCTGCGCTGCGACGGCCTTCGCCTGGCTACGGGCCGCGAAAGCGTCCTGCGCGACACGGGTTATGTCGAACAGCTCCGCGACGTTCTCGGCGGTTTCCGGCATGGGGTCGACACCGTACTGCTTCTTCATCAGCGGGTTGATAAACCTCCAGCCAATTGTGGTGTCGTAGATTTCGGCGTTGCGTGAGAACGCAGCTTCGGCCTTCGGCATGACGAAGGGGGCCCGACTCATCGATTCGCAGCCACCGGCGATCATCAGCTCCGCCTCACCCCCCTTTATGGCGCGTGCCGCGGTGATCACGGCATCCATTCCCGAACCGCAAAGCCTGTTGATGGTCGAGCCGGGCACTTCCTGCGGCAGGCCGGCGAGCAGGAGCGCCATGCGGGCGAGGTTGCGATTGTCTTCGCCGGCCTGATTTGCGCAGCCGAACAAGGCGTCGTCCACAGCGGCCCAGTCGACCGACGGGTTGCGCGCCATCAGAGCTTTCAGCGGTACCGCGGCGAGGTCGTCGGCGCGCACAGAAGACAGGGACCCGGCGAAACGACCAATGGGAGTACGGACATATTCACAGATGAAAGCTTCAGCCATTTCTTCCTACGACATCTAATTCGGGCGGTGTGAGCGTGAATGACCGCGCTCGCAAGGGGGTAGTCAGGCGCTGCAGCAACAACCATTCCCGGGCGAATGGGCGACCTCCGACATGCATCCTAATCGAGCTCTGACGTCAAAAACAACATCTAGGCGACGAAAATCGGAAATTAATTTCGGTCTAAATTTGAACCCGTACCGCCGTTTCCTGGCGACGCACCGGTCGGGCTCCGTCGCGGATTTTTTGCTTTAGCAGCTGCGACAAGAAGGGCTCCCGCGGCGATCGTCGCGGATCCTAACACCGCACCCAGACCGGGGATTTCGCCAAACAGTACTAGACCTACGAGGCAAGACGCGGCCAGAAGGGTGTGATCGATCGGCGCCACAACCGAAAGCGGCGCGATCATGTACCCCTTGACGACCAGGTACTGACCTACAAGGGCGAGCGGCCCCAAGGCAACAAGCAGCGAAAAGCTGCCAACGGAAACGTCGCTCCACGACAATAAGCAAGGGATCAATGTCAACCCGAAGGCAAACACGTTCATATGCGCGAGTGTCACTAGGGGGCTATCGGTTCGCGAGGATATCTTGAGTAAGAACCCGTCGAACGCGAACAGGAATGCGGACGCCAAGGCAGCCAGCGCCGGAATAAGCACGTCGGAACCCTCCCTTGAGAACGCTCCGCCTGATATCATGACGATCGCGCCTCCTGCCGTCGACAGCGACGCGCCGCCGAGTACTCGAGCGGTCAGCGGCTCACCGAGTATAATCGTGGCCAGCGCGACCGAGCCGATCACATGGAGCATACTGATAGCAGTGGCATCTAGAATCGGCATCCTGGCCGAGGCGTAGATGACAGCACCAACTCCGCCGACCGAGCACAAGGTGCGCAAGAGGTGCAATCCCCACCGACGGCTTTGCAGCGCGATGGGCCACTGACCCCGTAAGTACACGTAAGCCACCAGGGCGAGAATGCTCCCGAGATATCTCAGGAACATAATCGGCCCCAACCCTACGGCGCCGCCGGTCAGCTTCGACGACGCGAACACCAGGGCAAAGACGAGGGTTCCCGAAAAAACGTAGCAGACCGCTCGAAGATGCGGAAAGGCTTTGGCGTTCAAAGTGGTCTCCCGGCAAACGTGCATGTGCGCCTCCGAGATGAACGGCCCATCGTCATGCATCAGAATGTTGGTCGATAGATTTTCTGGGCACGGGATAACACCGTGCAATTGCATCCCAGTACGATCCTATGCAATGGCTAGAGTCAATAATCGAAATAAAATTCCATTGCTCAACGCGGGTGGCGACGCTAAATGTCAATCGCTCAATAGTGGACGCCGCGCCAATGCCCAATCTCCTATCCAACCTCCCGATTGACCAGGCGCTGCGCAGCAGGGAGCCTTGCCTGTGGACTAACTCCTGCGTGGCGCCGACCAATCCGGAGGCAGGTCTTCTCCGCCAGGCCGACGACGCAGCCGACCGTTTGAGGCGCGCCGATCGGCTGTTATCGGCTAGGTTCGGTATTCGGGCGAGCGACGAGCCGGTGATATCATCCGCACTGCTTGACGCAGGCCCTTATGGGCAGTCGGTGGGCATTGCCGGCTCCTGGATGGTAAAGGCGGATCACGCTTTACCGGTTGCTGGTTCCGTCAAAGCGCGCGGCGGCTTCCACGAGGTGATCGCGCTAGCTGAGCGTCTTGCGATCGCGAACAATCTGACCAGTGAGGGCGCCGATCTCATCGCACTCGATACACCATCGGCAAGATCGCTTTTTTCATCATACACGGTCGCTGTGGGCAGCACAGGCAACCTTGGCCTGAGCATCGGTATGATGGCGTCCGCACTGGGGTTCCGCGCAGTCGTGCATATGTCGAGCGATGCGAAGGAGTGGAAGAAGAATAGGTTGCGCGACCGCGGCGTCGAGGTTGTTGAGCACTTGGGCGATTACGCGCAAGCGGTGGCGAAGGGCCGCGAACTCGCTGAGCGGGACCCGCGGGCTCATTTCGTAGATGACGAACGCTCGATCGATCTTTTTGTCGGGTATGCTGCCGCTGCGCGGGAGCTCGCGGACCAGCTCGAGACAGCTGCCATTGCCGTCGATTCGGATCACCCGCTGTTTGTCTATATCCCATGCGGGGTGGGCGGAGCACCGGGCGGGATTACCTTTGGCCTGAAGCGGATCTTTGGCCCACACGTGCATTGCTTTTTTGCGGAGCCGGTGGCATCGCCCTGCATGTTAGTGCAGCTGCTTTCAGGGTCCGAAGAGCCAGTTTCGGTGTATGACATTGGCCTGGACAATCGAACCGAGTTGGACGGCCTGGCAGTTGGTCAAGCTTCCATGTTGGTCGCGCCGCTGATGAAGACTCGGTTGAGCGGTATCTTTACCGTATCCGACGAGGAGGCGTTCCGCCTCCTCGGACGCGCCCATGATGTCCTGGGACTTGACGTCGAACCATCGGCAGTGTCGGCCTTTGCCGGCCCGGTACGGTTGACGCAGAGCAATGTGGGCCGCGATTATCTGTCCCGGCACGGGATAGAGCACAAGGTCTCTGCATCAACGCATGTGATCTGGACGACTGGCGGCGCCCTGGTTCCTGGGCCAGAGCGCGAGCGCTTTCTCGTCCGGGCACACGCGCTTACTGACTGAGTGTCTGAACTATCCGACACCCCCGCATTGCTTACACCGTGTCACGCGTCGAAGCGTCAGGCGATCTCGCGCTCAGTCGTTTGCGTGAAACCCGAAATCACCCCCGCGGCTTCAAGGGAAACGATTGTTTTGTCGGAATAGCCGAGCACATCCTTCAGGATCGCGCGCGTGTCTTGGCCCAGCAGTGGCGGCGCGAGATAGTCCGCATCTTTCTGAGCTGCCAGTCCATGGGCGGGGCGGATCAGCTTGACGGGGCCGAGGTGCGGATTTTGCAGCGTTTGCACCATCGATCTCTCTTGGACCCCCCTGCTATTCAGCGCTTCTTCAACTGTCTTGACAATCCCGGCAGGTACTTCTGCCGCACTGCACGCCTCCATCCAATGTTGCCGGCTTTCCGAGCGGAAGGCGTCCTCGAGAATCGGGATGAGGACTTCCCGATTCTTGGCTCTTGCATTGGCAGTTTGGAATCTCGAATCTTCTGAAAGGCCGGGATTGCCTATCACCGACTGGCAGAGCGCCTTGAATTGGCGGTCAGTGCCGACGGCGAGGGCAAACGACCCGTCGGCGCAGTCGAATATCTGGTATGGCACGACAGTTGGGTGGGCGTTTCCATAGCGCTCGATCTTCGTTTCGCTGTTAAGAAACCCACTTCCGACATTGATAAGAAGATTGAGAGCGCAATCCATCAACGAAACGTCGATGTGCTGTCCCTCTCCGGTGCGCTCCCGATGAAAAAGTGCACCGAGAATTGATTGTGTTGCCACCATCCCGCACGCAATATCCGTAATGGCAATGCCAAAGCGGAGAGGCTGACCGCCTTTTTCTCCAGTTATGGCCATGAGACCGCTTTCGGCCTGTGCTATGAAATCATAACCGGGGCGCCTTGCCTCGGAAGTGTCTCGTCCATATCCGGTAATCGAGCAATACACCAGGTCAGGCTTGATCGCTCGCAACTGCTCGTAGCCGACGCCAAGGCGCTCAGCTGTGCCAACCCGAAAATTCTCCACGACCACGTCGCACTGCTCTGCGAGACCGCGCACGATCTCCTGTCCCTGTTCTGATTTCAGGTCGAGCGCCAAAGATCTCTTCCCACGGTTGGCGCTGAGATAATATGTACTGACGCCCTTATAGCTAGGTACAGACCAAGCGCGCGTGTCGTCTCCTCCATCGACGTTCTCGATCTTCCAGACTTCGGCGCCCAGATCGGCAAGGCTCATGGTTGCCCAAGGGCCCGCCAGAACTCGCGAAAGATCGAGAATCTTGATGCCTTCCAATGGAAGGCGACCTTTCGGCTTGTCTTGCGTAGTCACGTGAGTCCTCCCGGGTCGGCGTTGCGCATGCGGTTCACTATTGAAATTAAATTCCGTTTTGCTACCAATATAAGCAATGGCCGGGCGGTTCAATAGGGTCCGTCATTCAATGGCAACTTTGTGGGCGCGTCCGCTCTTTGGGTGGGAGGACTGCTCAAGGCTCGTGCCCGGTCGCTGGCGGGAAGATTTAAAGGTCATCTGAACTTAGCACGGCACGCAGAAGGCGGTGAACCAGATGAGCTATTCCGGGTCCCGAAGCCCCAACGACTCACTCACAAAATGCCGGCTGTCGGAATTATGTTTCATTTTTGTGTTGTGAAACTGATTGCATGTTGTAAGATCGCCTAACGAAAGAGGATCAGGTGCGATGCCACGTGAAATGCATCTCGTTGGCTACTGCTGCGTGACGCCGACGTGGCACAACAACGGTGCTTGGCGACACTTCGAAAGTGATGGCATCGAGGCGCTAAATCCGGAGCGCTACGAGAACATCGCGCGCATACTCGAGCGCGGAAAATTCGACGGCATGTTCTTCGTGGACGTGCTGATGCTCAATGACATGCATGGCGGATCATTCGCGCCAAACCTGCGGCAGCCCGGTCAGACCTGGATGCTGGAGCCGATGCAACTGCTGTCTGCAATTGCAAGGGTCACCACCCATCTTGGCCTCTCAGCCACCATGTCAACGTCCTTTTATCACCCGTATCATATCGCCCGTTCCTTCGCGACTTTGGATCACATGAGTGGCGGGCGTGCCGCTTGGAACATTGTCACATCAACCAACGACAACGAGGCTCGCAATTTCGGGAAGGACGCGCTCCTCGATAAGGCGCTTCGTTATGATTTTGCGGACGAAGTCGTGGAGGCCTGCCAAGCGCTTTGGAGGAGCTGGGACGAAGGCGCACTCATTCACGATCGCGAGAACGGCATCTACGCGGATCCTTCAAAAGTCCACTACGTAAACTACGAAGGCAAGTTTGTCCGAACCCGCGGGCCCTTGACGACACCGCGCTCGCCTCAGACGTCTCCGGTGCTGATGCAGGCGGGCTCGTCCGACCGCGGACGCCAGTTTGCGGCGCGCTGGGCGGAAGTCGTCTTTACGCTGCATGCCAATAAAGCGCACATGAAGGCATTCTACGACGATTTGAAAGGCCGCGTGGTAAAGGCTGGCCGCGATCCCGGCCACTGTGCCATTTTGCCTGGTATCGACGTGGTCATCGGCGAGACGGAGTCGATTGCGAGGGAAAAGGCGGATTACATCAATTCCCTGGTGAGCGCCGAACTTGGCGTTGCTGAGATTTCCAACGCTATTGGCGTCGACCTTTCGCAATACCCTCTCGATAAACCGCTCCAGGACATGGAGATCACCCAAGGCGCGCGTGGTATGCTCGACCTCATTCTCCAAGGCGCCGGGGACAAGACGTTGCGCGACGCGGGCTACATCTGGGGGGTACGCCAAATGGCACCCCAGGTAATCGGCACGCCTGTCATGATCGCCGACTTCATGCAGGAGTATTTTGAGGCCGACGCCTGCGACGGTTTCATCATTTCCCCGTCGCTGAGCCCTACCGCCTATGCGCAATTCGTTACCGGAGTTGTCCCGGAGCTGCAAAGACGAGGCATCTTTCGCAACGACTATAGGGGCCGGACATTCCGGGAAAACCTTCGCGATCACGGCGGTGGCTGATGGCTCGCTGCACGACGACAGACGCAATGGAAAATGCATGCTGACCAAAGAGCATCCTTTGTCCGATGAGGCGATAGATCGACTGTTCCGGTGCGCGCGGACCGCGAACGGCTGGTTGGACGAGCCCGTGCCTGACTCTACCCTGCACGATCTCTACGACTTGCTCAAAATGGGTCCGACATCGGCCAATTGTTCGCCGGCGCGGTTCGTTTTCGTTCGCAGCATGGAAGCGAAAGAAAGGCTCCGCCCCGCGCTCTCTTCCGGCAATTTGGCTAAGACGATGAGCGCACCGGTCTGCGTCATCGTCGCATATGACGAGGCCTTCTACGATAAGCTGCCGGTCCTATTTCCTCATACCGACGCTAGACCCTGGTTCACCTCATCGCGTGCGACGGCTGAGGAAACGGCGTTTCGCAACGGGACCCTCCAGGGAGCTTATCTAATCATGGCAGCTCGCGCCGTGGGGCTGGATGCGGGGCCGATGTCGGGTTTCAAGCGGCCGATCGTAGACGAGGCATTCTTCTCGGGCACGAGCTGGCGATCGAATTTTCTGGTGAATCTCGGCCACGGTGATCGGTCGAAACTGTTTGCCCGGCTTCCGCGCCTTCCATTCGAGGAGGCTTGCCGAATAGAATAGAAGACGGAAATGATCTGGGGATAAGCACAAAATAATTCCAGATCGGACTAATTAATTCCGCCTCACGTTGGAAGTATAACAGGAAAGAATGGGAGTAATTCAATGGAAAGAACTGGAAAAAATCTACAGCTGTCTCGCAGGCAGCTGCTTCAAGTTGGTGCTGGCGCTGCCGCATTTGCCGTAACGGCGGGCAAATCAGCGTTGGCTCAATCCTCATCGCCGACCGAACTGCTTGTCACGGGCGGCGGCGGTGACTTCGGCGTCAAGCTACAAAAAGCCTATTACGATGGCTTCCAGGCTGCATCCGGCATTAAGATAGTTCCCCAACCGTATAAGGGCCTAGCCGAACTGAAGGCCATGGTGGAGGCCAAAGCGTGGGGGCAGGCCGACGTCCTTCTAACTTCGGCGGGTGAAGCGGCTATGGCCGAAAAGCTCGGTCTGTCGGAGCCTCTGGACTATTCTTTGGTCAAGAAGGACGACCTCATGAAGGGCTCGTTCGGCAAGAACTATTTCTTGACCGACGTGGCTTCAAGCGTTCTGGCTTGGAACACCGATGCAGTGAAGCCGGGATCAGAGCCGAAGAACTGGGTCGATTTCTTCAATCCGTCAAACCGGGCGCCGCGGGCCCTCTTCAAGAACTGGAATCAGACCTTCGAGATCGCTCTGCTCGGCGCGGGCGTTCCGATCGACAAGCTCTATCCCATGGATGCGGATCTGGCACTCAAGACCCTGACTGCCATCCGCGACACCATCCGCTGGTACGAGGGAGGAGCTCAGTCGCAGCAGATGCTCGGCGGCGGCGAAGTTGACATGGGCATGTTGTGGGTCAATCGCGCTGACGGTCTTGTCACAGACGGAAAACCGGTGAAGTACCTCAACACCAACACGGTTCTTGATGGCGATGCGATCGTCATCCCGGCCGGTCACCCGAACAAGGACAAGGCGATGAAGTTCGCCGCCTATATGGCGACGCCAGAACCGCAGGCGAGGCTGACGAACCTTACACCGCTGGGGCCAACCAACGTTAAGGCGATCCCCTTAATTGAGCCGGACAAGCTTGCGAAAACAGCGACCGCTCCTGAGTTTGCGGCGACGAACCGATTCCAGGATTTTGCCTGGCTGGCCGACAATGGCGACAAGCTGACCGAGATGTTCAATAAGTGGTTGCTCGGCTGAGCTAGCGCTAAGATGGCTAATATTCGGGAGTGCCGCATCCAGCGCCTGCTGGAGCGCGGCGCTTCCGGTCATGAGGTTTGTCACGGAGAATCAGCAATGAGTGGCGGCAGGGCTTGGACGCCCGAGTTTTCACTTAAGTTCCTGATCTTGCCGCCGCTTCTATTCCTGGTGCCGACATTTTTGTTGCCGCTCGGAATTGTGGTCTATCGGAGCGTTGATGGGGTGGCATTTGATCTGCGTCAGTTCGCGGAAATCTTTTCCAATTCCACCTATCTTTATGTCCTTTCGCAAACCTTCAAGACGGCGGTCATGAGCACCGTTCTGGCCCTGCTCATTGGTTTCCCAATCGCCCATGTCATTTGTAATGCACGCCGGTTCTGGGCCGGTATCGCCTTTGCCTGCGTAATGGTTCCACTTTGGACCAGTGTGGTTACCCGAACTTATGCGTGGATCGCCTTGCTCGGCCGGCACGGGCTTGTCAACCAGATGTTGATCGACACAGGCGTGATCGATCAGGCCCTCCCACTGATGTACAATCCGCTCGCCGTGCAAGTCGGAATGGTGCAGGTACTGCTTCCGATGATGATCCTCCCCATATTGAGTTCGATGCGCCAGATGGACCGGACGAAGCTGATGGCCTCAGCAATCTTAGGCGCCAATCCGGTGCGGACCTTCATCCACATCTACGTGCCTATGTGCCTGCCTGGGATAATGGCAGGTTCCGTCCTGGTGTTCATCACCGCACTCGGCTTCTATGTGACGCCAGCTCTACTCGGTGGAGACTCGAACATGATGATTGCCGTTTTGATTGAGCAACAGGTTACCAAGACACTGAACTGGCCTCTAGCTTCGGCGTTGGCGACGGTACTGCTGATGATGGTGCTTCTTACCCTGTTGCTAGTCTGGCAGCTTGCAAGGCTGCGCGGTGTGAGGCTGGGGGTGGCATGAACTGGCGCATCTTCGACCGCATGGCGACAGGTGTCGCGATCGGTTTTTCGTTTCTGGGGCTGCTTTATCTGCTGACTCCAATACTGGTGATCATGCCGATCTCGTTTAGCGCGGACCGCTTCTTCACGCTGCCCATCAAGGCGGTGTCCTACCAATGGTACGATCGCCTCTGGAACAATCCGGGTTATCTATTGGCATTTGGTAACACCGCAGCCGTCGGATTGGCGACAGCGCTGATCTCGGCGACCCTCGGTACTCTAGCGGCGCTGGCTGTCGTGCGGGGCAAAGTTGTCTTCGGCCGGCCGATTTCTGGCATTGTCATGGCGCCGCTTGTCATGCCGCAGATCATCCTTGCAATCGGCGTATTCCCGGTTGTCGCAAGCGTCGGCATGATTGGATCGAAGCTTGCCGTCGCGGCTGTGCACTCGGCGGTCGCAACTTCGCTTGTCTTTACCACAGTCTCGGCCGCGCTCCGCGGTTACAGCCCGAATATGGAACTCAGCGCGATGACACTCGGAGCGGGTCACGTGAATACCTTCCGGCACGTCACCTTCCCGATGATCCGGCTAGGCATCCTGATTGGTGCGATTTTCGCGTTCGCCTTTTCCTTCGACGAGATCATAATCGCGCTCTTCCTTACGGACGCATCCTCTGTGACGCTTCCCGTCTATATGTGGAACGAAATCAGGTTTCAGATGGATCCTACGATTGCGGCCGCATCGGCCGTCGCGATCGTCTTTTCACTCAGCCTTCTCAGTGCGGTGGCGCTGCTCCAACGGGTCGGCCACCAACAAAACACAAGCGCAGAGGCTACACGATGAACGCGGTGGTCAGCGAAATGTCCCGTCTCTCGTCCCGATCAATGGGCATCGACAACCCAGGCGAACTCCAGTCAAACGGGCAGCCGATCGATTACCTCGGGATTTGCAAGCGCTATGGCGCGGCGGTCGCGCTGAAGCCGACAAACCTTCACATCGAAGCGGGCGAATTCTTCTCAATCATCGGGCCCAGCGGCTCGGGGAAGACCACGCTGCTTGGATTGACGGCTGGGTTCGTTGCGGCCAGCGAGGGGCATATCAAGATTGGCGGCGTCAGCATCGAAGGCGTGCCGCCCTTCAAGCGAAACATCGGAATGGTCTTCCAGAATTATTCGCTGTTCCCGCACAAGACCGTTGGCCAGAATATCGCGTTCCCGCTGCAAATGCGCGGGGTTCCGAAGCGCGAGATTGCCGCCCGGGTCGAAAGCGCTCTGCGGCTGGTGCGGCTCGACAATGTGGCCGACCGCCATCCCAATGCGCTTTCCGGCGGCCAGCAGCAGCGTGTCGCGCTAGCCAGAGCCTCCGTGTACAACCCCTCCCTGCTGGTCATGGACGAACCGCTGAGCGCGCTCGATAAGAACCTACGGGAGGAAATGCAGTACGAGATAAAACAGCTTCACTCCAAACTCGGCTGCACGGTGCTCTACGTCACGCACGACCAGGGCGAGGCTGCATCAATGGCAGAGCGCATCGCCATCATGAACCTCGGCGAAATCGTCCAGATTGGGTCCGCGAGAGAGCTCTACCGCAATCCACAAAACCGGTTTGTCGCATCATTCCTTGGGCAGGCCAACCTGATCCCCGTCGCCGGGCTGGAACAAGCGTCCACGGGCGTGATTGCAGTCACCGAGTTTGGCGACCGGATTGCGTCTGCTCGCAATTTTGTCGGGAGCGGGGCCTGTTGGATTTGTGTGCGGCCAGAAGCAATGCGGATCACACCCACGAGGCCGGAGATGGACAATACCGTCAAGGGCGTCGTCGTCGATTCGACCTTCATGAATGGCGTACAACGGCATCGTATAAGCATTCAGGGCCGCTTGGTGGTCGAGCAGTTTGAGCAAATCATAAGCGCTTCGTACACGCCGGAGATTGGCAGCGAGGTGTACCTGGGATGGCGCGCGGCGGACACGCTGGTCATCAGCGACATCTGAGGTTGGTGCGTCAAGCTTGAAAGACGACCTGAGGCGCAGCACGTTTGCAGCGCGATAGGGCCATGACTGTGGCCAGCTGAATCCTACCCTTGTTACGCTCTAGAGCGAGTGAGTGACTATGGCGGAAGGCCTGGCTCGTATGCGAGCGGCTGCGCGACTTACGCCGGAGGTGCCATCAGATCCAAAAAGATCGAGAGCAGTCGCAAGGGACTGCCGTTCAAAGGAACTTGTATGGAAAGTCAGTCGCAGCCAGGCGATGCGGCTGAAAACGGGCTAACTCACGGGATCGTGTGGAACGCGCGCTTGAAGTGGACCAGGGCTTCACCACCGAAATGTTCGATATCGAGTACATCGCCAACGATGAGCTCGTGGTCTCCGCCGGGCATGATTGAGTGAACTTCGCAAGTGATGCTCGCGACCACCCCATCGAGGATGGGCAGTCCCCATTGGGAAACCCTATGCTTCACCGAGGCCAACTTGTCGGTTGACTTGCTGGCGAACTGCATCGCGATGTCCGCTTGAGAGCTGCTGAGGAAGTTGATGCAGAACCGGCCTCCATCCTTGATGATAGGCAAGGTTAGGGATCGCTTGTCGACGGAAATGAGGAACTGCATCGGTGATAAGGAGAGGGCGATGACCGCACTCATGGTGAGGCCATTCAGCTTTCCGTCGCTGTCGGCCGCTGTGATGACGGCGACGCCGGAAGGCCAGTGGCTAGCAACCTCCTTGTAGAGAGCGGGCTCGATGGTGACTGTGGCTCGGGTTCCTACAGGCGTGGCCGTGCTCGCGTACATATTTCGTGTCCTCTCGCCGTTGAGCCTATCTAGCTGCATTTGAGATGACTGGTAAACTTGCATAAAAATCGTGTTTGCATTACTTTTGATTATGTCAAGCTTCCGCAAGTCGATCCCGTCGATTGCTTCTCTAGTGGCCTTTGAATCGTCCGCGCGCCTGCTCAGTTTCACCCGCGCAGCGGAGGAGCTGGGCGTTACCCAGGCCGCGGTAAGTCGTCAAATACGCGAGCTCGAGGAATTCCTAGGCGTATCGCTCTTCAAGCGAACTTACCGCTCCATCGAATTGACAGCAGAGGGCTTGTTATTGAATGGGGGGCTGCCAACGCAGCTCCAAGCGGTTGCGGCACTTTGCGAACGCGTCCGCGCCACACAGGAGCCCCGGGCCGTAGTAGTAGGGATGACCAGTGCCTTTGGTACGAACTGGCTGACACCGCGTCTGCCAGAATTCCGCCAGCTATATCCGGAGGTCGAGCTGCGCCTAGCTGTCAACGACGAGATTGTTGATCTTGCGCGGCAGCGGATCGATATAAGCATACGTTACGGGAGCGGCCGCTGGCCGAATCTGAGATCGAAATTCCTCCTCGGCGCGTCCGACATGCCGGTGTGCAGTCCATCCTATTGGCAAGGACGTCAGCCGCCCACCCAGCCCGAAGCACTTCTCGACGAGGTTCTGATTTCGCTTGAAGGGGCACCGGTCTTCATGGGTAGCACTTGGGCGGACTGGTTCGCTGCCAATGGGGTGACGGTCAGCCGCGGTAAGCGCGGGTTCACAGTCAACCATTTCACCATGCTTATCCAGGCTGCGCTGGGAGGGCAGGGCATAGCACTGGCAGGTTTCCCGCTCATTGACGATCTGTTGGCGAGCGGACTTCTTGTTCCGGCCATCAACGCGGAGCCCCTTAAGGTTCCGGGTGGCTATTTCGTCGTCGAGCCCGACGGCGAACCAGCCAGGGAAAGCAGCGCTCTGTTTCGTAGCTGGCTGTTCGACCGCGTGCGGCGTGACGCTTTGGCCAAACAGAATGGCGGCAGGATTCAGTGACGCGCGCTGAGATGGTCGGCGACCCGCAAGGCGTTCGCGGCGATGGTTAGCGCCGGGTTGGTCCCGGAACTCGTGGGAAGGAAGGAGCCATCCACGACGTAAAGATTGTCAAGTTCGTGAGCGCGATTGAAACGGTCAAGAACGCTCGTACGCGGGTCGTCGCCGAAGCGGCAAGTACCGCAGACATGCCCCAGGGTCGCGTTCTGTTCTGCCCGAAAAATCGATCGATATCGGTGTTCCCCGATGAGGTCTGGAATTTGGCGGCGGAATTCACGAAGGCGCCGCTGGTCACACGGATTGATCCTGTAGAACAGGTCGACGCCGCCGCTTCTCGAAGGCGTCACCCTGTTGGATTTGAAGGGGAGATCTTCGAGGAAGGCAGCGAGAACATGCGCTCTGGAAAGCATCATACCGATCCTGAACTCAATAGCCGGTCGTATGAGAGGAAACAGGTAAGCGAGAGGCGGCCATAAGGTCCTCAACTCTTCCCTTAAGAATTTTGCGATGGTGGAAGCGGGTGGCAGGCGGCCGTTCGACTGCACCGTGCCAAACTTTTTGCCGTCGGCGAGGTAGAGATCATTGAACGCGATTTGTTTCAGGAGACCGCTGGATGGCGCCTTCGGGTAGACCAGGTAATAGTCCAGCAGATGTCGCATGAGGTTCCGGCCAACTTGGTCCGACCCATTAGCCAACCCCTTGTTCTTCTCGCCGGAGTTGAGAAGCAGCACCGCGGTTCGGATGGCTCCCGCGCCAAGAATGATTGTCTTCGCGGAAAGCTTGATCTCCTGGCCCCGCCATCGGGCGTTTACGGCCGTGATCTTGTTATTGGCTGAGTCCAGTGAATGGATCTCGCACCCCGTGATCATGTCGGCGCCGTGATCGCGAAGCGCCGGCTCAAGGCATGAGGTGGCGCTATCGCGCTTGCACCGCTTATCGCAGATGAAGCCAACGCACTCCCGGCAACCCTCGACATAGTTGCAGGCCATCGGCAGTCGATATGGATGAAGGCCTTTCGCCTCAAAGCGGTTCATCAACTCGCCGCTTGCTGGCGTCAGTGGCGGCGGCGGGACAATTCCACCTGGACGCTGGTCCGGATGCAGGGGATCCTTCGTTGCCTTAACGCCGTAAATCCTTTCGGCCTGGGTATAATAGGGTGCGAGTTCGTCGTAAGTGATGGGCCACTTCTCTGGAAGGTTGGCCTCGGGACAGTCCCGAAAATACTGTCCTGGTTCGAAGTCGGATGGAAAGAACCGCTCCATCACCATGCCATAAAGAGCGCTCGTGCCGCCGATTCCAGTTCCGAGAACTGGGCGCATGAGGATTGGCTTCCCCGAACTGATGTCGTAAATATCGGTTCGTGACCGTCCTGCCCTATCTAGTTGCTCAGGCGAGGGGACCTTTCCTCCAGTGAGCGCATCGAGCCAGTCACCTTGCAGAGTATCCTGGGCAGTGAGATACGACCTTCCGGCCTCACAAAATAGGACAGAACGCCCCTGTCTCGCCAATTCATAGCCGATCGTTGCGCCTCCCATGCCGGTGCCGATGATGATAAAGTCCCAGGAGCGACTGGTCAGATCTTCGGGGCGAGATGACATAGGGTCTTCCTGTAGGTTTATCCCGGAGCGACCCGCTTTTTGGCGGTTGTCGACCTCTTAACGAAACCGCGTGAAGTCATCGATCATTAGCGGAAATTAATTTCGAATTCAACGCGAAGCTATCCTGCGAAGTTTTCGCTCCACCGCCTACGCTTGCACGAAGTCCAGCCTCCTTAATCCCTCGCGCACCTCGGCCGCGCTCATGAAGAGTTCCCAGAGCAATCCGCTGCGATGGTTTTCAATCATGGCTATGATGGGTCCCTGATTGATCGCTAGGTGCGTTCGCGCGAACCACCCTAAGTTTTCGCAGAAACTGTCGACAAATCCGAAGTTCCCCCAAATCCGATGCAGCGGCTTCGAGCAGAAATATCTCAGGGCACGCATGGACTCTGCCGGCGTGTAGGGAAGGCTCGACAGAGCGGCGCTCGGTGTAATCACGCCCCTGTCGTCGCAAGGCGAATGCGCTACATAGCCAAACGGGCCATGGCCGGAGGTAAGGCCCCAGCAATCGGCGCCGTAGCCAACGTGTCCGTGAGGGTTTGTGGGCGCAATAATTAATGCGCGTGTGGGACACATTTTGTTCCCAGTAATGCGCGTAGCGATCACGCAGGCACCGAGGGTCTAGACCGCAGAAAGAGTAGTGGGCCAAAAACAGGGGCCCGCGAACCGTCGTCCGGATGGTTTCGCGTTGTCCATCGCGATCCGAGCCTAAGCTCGCTCAGCGTTCAACTCGATCCCGAGCGCGGTTGAGACCGCTCGGAGGGAACAGAGCGCTTCAGAACCCGGTCGAGATCGGCGTAGGTGAAAGCCGGGGCGCGGCCGATCAGGAACGACGGCGCGAATACGTCGATCAGCTTCTGACCTGGTTTCAGAGATTCGCGTATCTTTCGCCGGGCTTGTTTCAATTGTGCGCCGGAAGGGTAGGCGATGCCGTCGCGTTGCAGGGCGGCCGTGACCATGCGCTCAAGGCGATCCTGCCGCACGCGCCCGATGCAGTAGGTTCGGATGTATCGCAACAGCGCCTGCAGGAACAAACCCTGGCAGTGAAACGACTCCATCGCCCCGCCCAGAGTCTTCTCGAATGCGGCCGTCACATTCGAGCTGCGATTCATCTCCCGATAGAAGGCCAGTGTTTGCGCCTCGAGGAAGCCGACGCTGATTTCCGCGGGCGGCGCAAAGAAAAGATAGGACGGCACCGGTCGCTTCAGGCTCACCTGCTTGTAGAGATGCAGCCCGAAGCACAGAGCAAAGATGCAGGTCAGATTGTTGGCCGTCGCAACATTCAGGGCACGGAGATCTTCGATGATCTCGCCCCAGCCGACGCGTTCGCCGCTCGGCGCAAGCAAGAGGCCTTCGGCAATCGTCCCGTGAGCATCGACATGGAGCACCGGCCTCAATCCCTGCTTGGCCTTCGTCGTCAACTGCCTGAAGAGATCGCTCAGTTGGGCACGGTCTCGAACCGCATATGTGCAGACGGGGAAACGCCGGCGGTGGCGAGGCCCTCAAGGTCTTCGAGAATGCGCCGACTAGGCCCCATCTCGTGTTCCGGTAGCGAATGGATCCAGATGATCGCGTTGGTCTGCAACGTTTCCGAGATCGTCAGTGCGGTGTCCGAGTACGATATCATTCTCGTGGGCCTCGCCTTGCTCTGGTGCCTGCTTGCCGATAGTCAACGCCCGGTCCGGTGTGATAGCGGCGGAAACCAAGTTACACGTGGTCTTCCTGTCTCACATGTTTTTGCCGTCCATCAGTGACGGTCGAAGGTCAACTGAAAAAAGGGCTTCCTTTGGAGGCAGTTTGACCGCTAACAGCGGTGCCATCGACTTTCAAGAAGTCGGCCAACGCATGGTTGGCGGCATCGGAGAGGGTGAGGTGAATGTCCAACGCCGAAAGACGGAAGCTGCCGGGGGGCACAAAGGAGTTGTTCGCTTCTTTTCTGAAGGAGCCTTCTCGAGAAAATTTTCGGAAGTTTTTCACCGAAAGCCTCGGTGAGAGCAGAGATCTGGACTACAAGCGCGAGTGGCCGAAAGGACCGATCTTAGCAAGGCACCTTTTGGGTATCGGGAATACCGGGCCGGGGTGTCTTATTGTGGGTGTGGAAGAAAACAAAAACGGTACAGCGGAGCCAGTCGGTCTTGATGAATTAACCGACAAGATGAAGGTGATCGACGGCCTAAAGAACTTCATTCCTGACGCGCTCAGGGATCGCATATCAATCCATGACCTTGATTTTGGTGCGAGCGAATACGAAAAGCTGCAGGGGAAGCTGTTTCAGATCGTCATAGTCGATTTCAGCGTGGAACATATCCATTCGTGGCGAGAAAAACCGGCGAGGGGATACGCGAAGGAGCTGTATACATCCGAGTAGAAGCTGGCACGGCCGAAGCGACGCACGACCAGATGCAATCGCTCATCAATCGGCGACTCGATACAGGCTATTCAACATCCGACGAAATGGATCTCAAGAACCACATCGAACAGCTTCGAGTGCTGTACGGCGAGCTGCCGCTTTATTCTCCCGTTACAGGGCTATCATCTAACCTGATGAAGTCGTTCTTCGGAAGCAATCCAAGCGTTCCCGAAGAGAGCTTGGAACAATTTCTACTCAGAATAATTGATTTCAAGAAAGGTCTGATTGCTAAAGTAGCGGGCGTCTCGTCAAGCTACGCTTCCGCGTTGCGCATTGAAAGTGCTCTTAAGACCGCGCGTTTGGGCAGGGATGGAAAGGCGACAAGCAAGCAAGAACCAATCGCCAAGTGATGGCATATCGGATCCCTACCTGAAAGGTAGGCGTCAAAACATGTTAACGCCGAGTGTCACATGAGCCCCTGGCGCTTGCGTGAGTTCCAGTTGTGGTGGCCGGTTCCTCTCATATTCTTCGTTGGCGGGTAGTTAGGCTAAGGCGATGGTCGCGTGGCTCGTTTAGGAGCCCAACCTGCAAGCAGACGCCACCAACCGAAATACAATCATCAACATAGTCGCCCGCAGCGATTGGAGGGGGCCGACTCCGTGCGGTGGCGACCGCTCTGCAAACGAGTCTTGCGATGGCTGGAGCTTCACTCGCCCACCAAGGCTCGATGTCGACTGCAAGTTTCTGTTCGAACTCATCCAGGTGTTCGCTACTATCGATCAGCATGCGGCCTATCTTGGCGAGTACTTGGTCGGCAGTCGCCAGGAGGAACCTCCGGCCGGCGGCATCGGACGATGTGGCTCGTAGCACGAAGTCGCTGAGATGAGTGATATCCCACGCCGCATTGCACACGCCAGCGAGGGCCCGGGCGCGATCCGGTGATTTCAAGTGCTTCAACATTCCCGCCCGAGACGCCCGCGGAGATAGATACATTGTTGCGAAGAGAGCGGCAGGCCCGGCCACAACGAAGTCGGACACCATCCAGTCGACCAGCGCTGCCATTCTATCGAATGGCGTTTGCTCGCTAAGCTCCAAGGCGGCAATGCGCAGCGTGACCGCATAGTTACGGCGCCAGCGAGATAGTGGAGCCGCCAGAGCAAGGTCGGTTCGAGGGCCTGGTTCAATCGCAGTCAGGCGATCGGAGCGGCCCCGCGCAACTTCAATCCAAGCATTTGCCTGGCCATGATCTGCCGCGCGGAACTGGCCTGCTGCCGGTTTCGTGGACACCGAGATAAGGTGTTTGACGGAACTGGAGAGTGGGAATGCAAAGAAGGAAGTTCAGCCGCGAGTTCAAGCTTGAGGCGGTAAGATTGATCAAGGATCGGGGCGTTGCGGTGGCCCAGGCTGCCCGCGACCTCGATGTCGACGAGAATGTGCTGCGCAAATGGGTGCGCGAGCTGTCGGCCGATCCGCAGCACGCCTTTCCCGGCCACGGGCAGATGAAGCCGGAGCAGCTCGAGATTGACCGGCTGCGCAAGGAAATCGCGAAGCTGAAGGCGGAGCGCGACATCCTAAAAAAGGCCGCAGCCTACTTCGCGAGGGAAGTGACATGAGGTTCGCTTTCATCGCGAGGCACCGGAACATCTGGCCGGTGGCATGGCTGTGCGACGCGCTGGATGTGTCCCGCTCAGGTTTCCATGCCTGGCTTAATCGCAGTCCCAGCGCTCGTTCCCGGCACGACGGGATTCTCATTGCCAAGATCGACCGAAGCTTCAAGAGCAGCGACCGAACCTATGGTGCACGTCGCGTCTGGCATGACGTGCTGGCCGAGGGTTTCTCCTGCGGCCTGCACCGCATCGAGCGGCTCATGCGGGAGAACGGTCTGCGGGCTCGGCCTCGGCGTCGTGGGCTGCCGAAAGATACTGGCCAGCGCTCGGCAGTGTCGGACAACCTCCTTGACCGTGCCTTCGAGGCATCGGCGCCAAACCAGAAATGGATTGCCGACTTCACCTACATCTGGACCGCAGAAGGTTGGCTCTACGTTGCCGCCGTCGTCGATCTGTTCTCCAGGCGTGTCGTCGGCTGGGCGATGAAGGCCGAGATGACGGCGCAGCTCGTCACCGATGCCCTGATCATGGCGATCTGGAGGAGAGGCAAGCCCGACAGCCTGCTGCACCACTCCGACCAGGGATCGCAATACACCAGCGAGCAGTTCCAACGCCTGATGGCCGACCACGGCATCACATGTTCGATGAGCCGGTCGGGCAACGTCTGGGACAATGCTGCGATGGAGAGCTTCTTCTCGTCGCTGAAAACTGAGCGGACAGCCCGCAAGGTCTACAGGACGAGAGATGACGCCAGGGCGGACGTGTTCGATTACATCGAGCGCTTCTACAACCCTCGGCGACGGCACTCGACGTTGGGCTATATGAGCCCTGTCGAGTTCGAGGAGAAAGCTATGTTAGCTTAACCTGGTGTCCGAAAAACCGGCAGCAGGCCACTCTGCAATTTCCGAGAAATTCGGCCCGCCGCTTGGTGCTGGCGGAGAGGGCGCTACTACCGAGAGGGCAGAGGTCTTGCTCAGTCGCTCTGATGCGTCGGTCGGTCCACTAAGCGCATCTTTGAGCAATCTGTCTCGCGGGTCGTGATTGAAGTCGCCATCCTGGCGTGCCCGTAGCTCACTTATAATGTCGATACTGGCCCGCAAGATCGCTTGGCGGATCTGATTATACTCGCCAGGACCGAGGTCGCCTTCAGCCAGCTTGCTGCGCGCCATCACCACCTGAGCCGCCGGATTGGCCTTCTCGAAATCATTCTTCCGCAGCGCGTCACGCTGCTCGGCGAGCGTATGCTCGAGATAATCCGATCGCGCTTGATGGTCCTCCTCGGACCACGGCTGCTCCGGGAAAAGTCGGCGATGGTCGTCAATCGTCAGGGTCAGCTGATAAAACTCTTTCACCAGCTGGGCAATTTTATCGGATGAGAGCATGGAGGCGGCGGCCGCGAAAAGTCCTTCAGAATATCTGTAGAGCAAATCAGCACGCATTCTGGCAGACGCCACAGCATTTGTGGATAGGCTTCGTACGAGTTCAGAACGTCCAATCCGAGACCGCAGCGGCGAGGGTACGACTCGTCGGAAATGGAACACGCCATCTCGTCGAACCACGTTGAGCAGACGACGTCCCCGCCCTGATTTGTAGCAGTCAATTGTAGCAAGGCGGTGTGATTGGCTTTCTTCGGATGAAGAAAGTGAGTCAGAACAATTGCTTAGAAGTTTGTTGGCTGGGGCGCCAGGATTCGAACCTGGGAATGTCGGTACCAAAAACCGATGCCTTACCACTTGGCGACGCCCCAGCAGCCGGGGCATGCCCGCTGCGCGCGGCCTTATAGGACGAGCCGGCGCAAAGCTCAATGCCGTGATGACAATTGCACAGGCTGATTTGCGGGTCAGAGTGTCGCTTGGCCGCCGCGAGAGCCTATCCCTCTATTCTCCCCAGACTGCGAGCTCGTTGCCGGCCGGGTCGGTGAAATGGAACCGCCGGCCGCCGGGAAAGGAAAAGATCGGCTTGACGATCGTGCCTCCGGCACTCTCGACCGCTTCCAGCGTCGCCTCCAGGTTCTCGGAATAGAGGACCGGCAGCGGTTTGGCCGGTGCCTCGCCGGCGTCGGCCTGGAAGCCGCCGTCGAGCCCCTCGGCAAAGGCCGAATAGGTCGGACCGTAATCGGTGAAGGACCAGGAAAACGCGGAGCTGTAGAAGGATTTGACGCTGTCCAGCGTGCTGCCGGTCGCCGGCAGTTCCAGATAGTCGAGTTTTCCGTTGAGCTTCATCACGCCACTCCAACTATGTTCCTGTTATGTTCTATATCGTGCCTTTTTCGCCGGCAAGTCTTTTTGACGCAGCTTTTGATTAATCGATTGTAGTTGCGACGCCGGTTCGGCGACGCCTTGCCTTTCGCACTGCAGCATCCTATCGCTCGCATCGGAAGGGCGGGGAACCGGGCCTTGGTCCGGATGTTGTCTATTCCAGGGACTTGGAGGGCGTGCATGACCAAGTGGGTTTACTCCTTCGGCGACGGTGCTGCCGAAGGCCGTGCCAGCGACCGCAACCTTCTTGGCGGCAAGGGCGCCAATCTGGCCGAAATGTGCAACCTGGGCCTGCCGGTGCCGCCGGGCTTCACCATCACCACCGAAGTCTGCAACGCCTACTACGCCAACGGCCGCAGCTATCCGGACGGGCTGGAGGCGAATGTCCTGTCGGCGCTCGACCATATCGGCAAGATCACCGGTCGCCGATTTGGCGATCCCTCGAAGCTGCTGCTGGTGTCTGTGCGTTCCGGCGCCCGTGCGTCCATGCCCGGCATGATGGACACCGTTCTCAACCTCGGACTCAACGACGAGACCGTCGAGGCTTTGGCCGCCGATGCAGGCGACGCCCGCTTTGCCTATGACAGCTACCGTCGCTTCATCCAGATGTATTCCGACGTCGTCATGGGGCTCGACCATGAAGTGTTCGAAGAAATCCTCGAGGACCAGAAAGCCAGCCTCGGCCATGAGCTCGACACCGAGCTGAGCGCCGTCGAATGGCAGGGCGTGATCGCGCTCTACAAGGCCAAGGTCGAGGAGGAGCTCGGCAAGCCGTTCCCGCAGGACCCGCATGAGCAGCTCTGGGGGGCGATCGGAGCGGTCTTTTCAAGCTGGATGAACAACCGCGCCATCACCTACCGCCGCCTGCACGAGATCCCGGAAAGCTGGGGCACGGCGGTCAACGTCCAGGCCATGGTGTTCGGCAACATGGGCGACACCTCGGCCACCGGCGTCGCCTTCACCCGCAACCCCTCGACCGGCGAAAGGCAGCTCTACGGTGAATTCCTGGTCAACGCCCAGGGCGAGGACGTGGTCGCCGGCATCCGCACGCCTCAGAACATCACCGAAGCGGCGCGCATCGCCGCCGGCTCCGACAAGCCGTCGCTGCAGAAGCTGATGCCGGATGCGTTCCAGGCTTTCGTCGACATCTCCGACCGGCTGGAGAAGCATTACCGCGACATGCAGGATCTCGAATTCACCATCGAGCGCGGCAAGCTGTGGATGCTGCAGACCCGCTCCGGCAAGCGCACCGCCAAGGCGGCGCTCAAGATCGCCGTCGAGATGGCCAAGGACGGGCTGATCACCAAGGAGGAGGCGGTCGCCCGGATCGACCCGGCTTCGCTCGACCAGCTCCTGCACCCGACCATCGATCCAAAGGCCGCGCGTGATGTCATTGGCAGGGGCCTGCCGGCCTCGCCTGGGGCCGCCACCGGCGAGATCGTCTTCTCATCGAGCGACGCGGAGGACGCCAAGGCGCAAGGCCGCAAGGCGATCCTGGTCCGTATCGAGACCAGCCCAGAGGACATCCATGGCATGCATGCGGCCGAGGGCATTCTCACCACCCGCGGCGGAATGACGAGCCATGCCGCCGTGGTGGCGCGCGGCATGGGCAAGCCTTGCGTATCGGGCGCCGGCTCGCTGCGCGTCGACTACAGGGCCGGCACCATGACCTCGATGGGCCAGACCTTCCGCAAGGGCGACGTCATCACCATCGACGGCGGCAACGGCCAGGTGCTGAAGGGCGCCGTCGCCATGCTGCAGCCGGAATTGTCGGGCGATTTCGCCGCCATCATGGACTGGGCGGATGCCGCGCGCCGCATGAAGGTGCGCACCAATGCCGAGACGCCGCTCGATGCGCGCATGGCGCGCTCGTTCGGCGCCGAAGGCATCGGGCTTTGCCGTACCGAGCACATGTTCTTCGAGGGCGACCGCATCGTCGCCATGCGCGAGATGATCCTGGCCGATACCGAGAAGGATAGGCGCGCCGCTCTCGGCAAGCTCTTGCCGATGCAGCGCTCGGATTTCCTCGAGTTGTTCGAGATCATGGCCGGCTTGCCGGTCACCATCCGCCTGCTGGACCCGCCGCTGCATGAATTCCTGCCGAAGACCGAGGACGAGCTCGCCGAGGTCGCAAGGGCGATGAACGTCTCGGCGGACAAGCTCAGGCAGCGCACCGAGGCGCTGCATGAATTCAACCCGATGCTCGGCCATCGCGGCTGCCGGCTCGCCGTCTCCTATCCCGAGATCGCCGAGATGCAGGCTCGTGCCATCTTCGAGGCGGCGGTCGAGGCCGGCCGCAAGGCCGGCGCGCTGGTCGTGCCCGAAATCATGGTTCCCCTGGTCGGTCTCGTAAAGGAATTGGAATACGTCAAGGCGCGCATCGATGCGGTCGCCCAAAGTGTCATGCAGGAGACAGCCACCAAGATCGACTATCTCACGGGCACGATGATCGAGCTGCCGCGCGCCGCCATCCGCGCTCATATCATCGCCGAGGCGGCCGAATTCTTCTCGTTCGGCACCAACGACCTGACCCAGACGACCTTCGGCATCTCGCGCGACGATGCAGCTTCGTTCCTTGAAACCTATCGCCAGAAAGGTATCATCGAGCAGGATCCCTTCGTTTCGCTCGACGTGGACGGCGTCGGCGAATTGGTGCGGATCGCGACGGAAAAGGGCCGGTCGACGCGGTCCAGCATCAAGCTCGGCATCTGCGGTGAACATGGCGGCGATCCGGCCTCGATCCGTTTCTGCGAAGAGGTAGGCCTCGACTATGTGTCATGTTCACCCTATCGCGTGCCGATCGCCCGGCTGGCCGCAGCGCAGGCCGCCGTGCAGGTCGCAGGACAGGCGTCGCAGCGTCGCTGAGAGGCCGCGGCGCGCTTACGCTTTCCTGGACAAAGCCACGCGAACCTGCGCGTGACGGCCCCGATGTCGACACTGTCTCCGCCCAGTTCTGCGGTCCCCAATCCGCCCGGTGAAAAGGAACAGACGTTGCAGGCTTCCCCCAGCACCGTGCGGTCGATCCTGATTGTGCAGACCAAGTTCATCGGCGACCTCGTGCTTGCATCGACGTTGGCGCGGAACCTGCAGCTCGAATATGCCGGTGCCCGGATCATCTTCCTTTGCGAAGCCCGCTTAGCCAGTTTTCTGACGGCCCACGACATCGCCGCGGAGGCCGTGACCTTCCGCCGTTCGCATATACGCGGCACCCCGTTGCGGCGCGCGCAGGAACTCGTTCGAACGGTGCTCAAACTGCGCCGCTACCGCTTCGACATGATCATCGACATCTCCGATTCCAAGACGTCGCGGTTCATCTCAGGACTGGTCAGCGCACCGATCCGCGTCGGATATCACCCACCCGAAAGGCCGTTGCGTTGGTTCGAGCGCCAACGTGCCAATGTCAAGGCAAAGCCGTTCGGCTATGGCGAGCAGCACTTTCTCTATCGCTATCTCTCGCCGCTGGAGGCGCTTGGCGTAGACCTGCGCGTTCGGGTTCCTGCCATCCAGCCGCTGCCGCTTGAGACAACACGGGCCTTGGCGTTGCTGGACACGTTCCATCTTCGGCCCAACGCCTATGTGGCGGTGCATGCCGGCGCAAGCTTCCCCGGGCGCCGATGGCAGCCTGAACGCTTTGCCGCGGCAATCGAGAGGATTGCCGACGACAGCGGACTGGCCATCGTTCTGGTCGGCGGCCCCGACGAGAAAGACACGGCCGAGCAGATCGTCGGGGGCACCAAGACCCCGATCGTCAATCTCGTCGGTGCCCTCTCGCTCGAAACGCTCCAGGCTCTGCTCAAACAAGCGCGGCTATTTCTCGGCAACGAGAGCGGCCCGATGCACATGGCGGCTGCGGCAGGCACGCCCGTCGTCGGCCTGTTCGGCCTGACCAACCCTGTCCGCTGGGGACCGGTGGGCGCTCCCAGCATCTCCTTGCAGCCGCCCATGCCTTGCGACTGCGTCGGCGGCGACCTGTGCCGCCGCAAAGATCCAAGCCGGTCGTGCTGCGTCTGGCGTCTCGAAGTGGATCCCGTGGTCCAAGCGGTGGGCGAACTTCTGTCGCGAACCCCCGTTGCGGTGCGGCAGGCGAGCTGATCGCCGGGCAAATCGCCGCGTCGGCTCCTTTTCAGATATGAACCGTCCCGATTTTTGCCTAGATGCCGGTTTTGTTGACGGCCTCTTGCGGTGAGCGGCGCGACGCGCCGGGGTTTGGGAAGAATGACGGGTCTGCTTCGGAAACATCTGTGCGCGCTCGCGCTGTCGCTCGCGGTCGTGTCGGCCGGCAAGGCCGGGACGCTGCTCGAGCCGACCTTGCACGTGAAGCCGCAGGGCGGCGGCGGTCGTGTCGCGCTGACGCTGGACGCCTGCGGCGGCAAGACCGATACGCGCATTCTCTCCGCCCTGGTAGAGAACAAGATTCCGGCAACCATTTTCGTCACCGGCATCTGGCTGAAACGCAATGCCGCCGCTGTCGAGATCATGCGGGCGCACTCGGAGCTGTTCGAACTCGAAAATCACGGCGGCCGCCACATACCGGCGGTCGACACGCCGCAAAAGATCTACGGCATCCGCAGCGCCGGCAGTCCCGAGGCCGTTCTGGCGGAAGTCGAGACCGGCGCCGCCGCGCTGGCGAGCGCCGGCGGTCCGACGCCAAAATGGTTTCGCGGCGCCACTGCCGAATACAGTCCTTCGGCGATCGCTATGATCCGCAAGCTGGGTTTCAGGATCGCCGGCTTCTCGATCAACGGCGACGGCGGCTCCCTGCTGGGAGCGAAGGAAACCACCCGGCGCATCGCCGCTGCCAAGGACGGCGACGTCATCATTGCTCATATCAACCAGCCGACCCACGCGGCCGGCGAGGGCGTCGTGCAGGGCCTGCTCGCCCTGAAACAGAAAGGCATGACCTTCGTTCGCCTCGACGATGCCGAGGACGTGGGCAATGACGGCACTACCGACTGACCAGTTCCCTTCAGCCGGCCCGCGAACAGTCGCCTGTCATTGCGGCGTGGCTTCCACCGTCACCTTGCTCGCGTAGAACGCGCCATGATTGCGGATATCTAGCACTTCGTCGAAGGGCTGCTCATAGGCCCACATCGCATTCGTTCCGTTCTCTCCGGCGGGCACAATGCTCCAATAGCTGGCATCGCCCTTGTAGGGACAATGCGTCGAGTGCCCGGTCTTGGCGAGGTTGCTGAAATCGATATCGTCGAACGGAATGTAGTAGACCGGGGCATAGGGCGGCTCCGACAGCAGCCAGGCCCGTGTCGACCTGGCGATGACCCTGCCACCTGCCAGCACCGTAACGCTGCCCCGATAGGTTTCGATGGTTATCAGCTTGTCGGGATTGCGCTGAAAGCCGGGTGCCGAATTGGCGCGCTTGTCCATGACGATCTCCTTTCCCGGCATAAACTGTGTCGGACAAAGGACTTGCACAAGCCCGAGCCCCTTTCTTGCACCCGACGCGACGTCAGGCGGCGGCCTTGAACGCATCCATCAGGCCGGCATAGGCGGCTGCGATGCCGGCCACCGGGTTGGTGCTTCTCGCCGCGGTCTCGACCTTCAGCGCGCCGCCTGCGGTCGGCAGGGTCAGCAGGAGGAACTGGCGATTGCCGGCGCCGCCGATGCAGGCGGCGGCGACATGCTCGGTTTCGCCGGCGTTGTCGACGCACATCTTGAACAGCAGCGTGCCGCCGACGGCCTCCAGCGCACCGCCGACGACTTCGGCAAATTGGTCGTCGGAAACGGCTTTAGGGTCCGGCGTCAGTTCGGCCAGGCTTTCGGCAAGCGAGCTTTCCAGGGTTTGGTCGTCGAACTGCGGTTCCATGCGAACTTCTCCATTCGCCAATCTCACCCAGCCCGTTAACAAAACTTAACGTCGACGATGGCCGGATTATGGCGAATCCCGGGATGCTTCGATCCTGCCGCCGCCTTGGACTTATGGCGGCTGGACAATCCGCCGGTTCGTCCCACAATGCGTGAAACAACGACGCAAAAGCGCAAAGGGGAGAACCGCGATGCTTGGATTGATGCAGGAATGGCCGCTGCTCTGCCATAAGCTCATCGACAATGCCGAACGGCAGCATGGTCGCCGCGAGATCGTGACGCGCTCGATCGAGGGTCCCGTCGTGCGCACCACCTACGCCGAGATCCACCATCGCGCCCTGAAGGTCGCGCAGCGGCTGGAGCGTGACGGCTTCAGCCTGGGCGACCGGATCGCGACCCTCGCCTGGAACACGGCCCGGCACATCGAGGCCTGGTACGGCATCATGGGCATCGGCGCGATTTATCACACCCTCAACCCGCGTCTCTTCCCCGAGCAGATCGCCTGGATCATGAACAACGCGGAGGACAGGGCGGTCTTCGTCGACCTTACCTTCGTGCCGTTGCTCGAAAAGATCGGCGGCCAGGTCAAGTCGCTGAGGCAGGTGATTGTGCTGACCGACGGGGCGCACATGCCGCAAACTTCATTGCCGAATGCGGTCGCCTATGAGGAATGGCTGGCCGAGGCCGACGGCGCCTTCGCCTGGAAGAGCTTCCACGAGAACACTGCCGCCGGCATGTGCTACACCTCCGGCACGACCGGCGACCCGAAGGGGGTCCTCTACAGCCATCGCTCCAACGTCCTTCATGCCATGATCGCCGCCATGCCGGACGCCATGGGCATATCCGCGCGGGACGTGATTCTTCCGGTGGTGCCGATGTTCCACGCCAATGCATGGGGCCTTGGCCAGAGCGGGCCGATGATCGGCGCCAAGCTGGTCATGCCCGGCTGCAAGATGGATGGTGCTTCGATCTATGAACTGCTCGACACCGAAAAGGTCACCTTCAGCGCCGCCGTGCCGACGGTCTGGATGATGTTGCTGCAATATCTGGAAGAGACCGGCAACAAGCTTCCCCATCTGAGAAAGGTCGTGATCGGCGGCTCGTCCTGCCCGCGCGCCATCACCAGGAAATTCCAGGACAACTACGATGTCCAGGTCGTGCACGCCTGGGGCATGACCGAAATGTCGCCGCTCGGCACGCTGTGCACCATGAAGCCGGAGTATGAAGGGCTCTCCGGCGAGGCGCGTCTGGATGTTCAGGGCAAGCAGGGCTATCCGCCCTTCGGCGTCGAGATGAAGGTGACCGACGACGACGACAACGCGCTGCCTTGGGACGGCAAGACCTTCGGACGGCTCAAGGTGCGCGGTCCGGCAATCGCGCGCGCCTATTACGGCAGTATCGGCTCCGAGCAGTTCGACGCCGACGGCTGGTTCGACACCGGAGACGTGGCGCATATCGACGCCAACGGTTACATGCAGATCACCGATCGCGCCAAGGACGTCATCAAATCGGGCGGTGAGTGGATCTCCACAATCGATCTCGAAAATCTTGCCGTCGGCCATCCCGACGTGGCGGAGGCCGCCGCGATCGGCGTGCCCCATTCCAAATGGGGCGAGCGGCCTCTGCTGGTGGTCGTGCGCAAGCCGGGCAAGGAGCCGAGCAAGGGCGACATCTTGGCCTTCATGAACGGCAAGGTCGCCAAATGGTGGATGCCGGACGATGTTGCCTTCGTCGGCGAAATTCCCCACACGGCAACAGGCAAGATCCAGAAGACCACATTGCGCCAGCAATTCAGGGATTATCGGCTGCCGACGGATTGAGGATTGTTCATTCTTTCGCCTTCAAGCCCGAGCCAAGAGCGCGCGGCGGTTTTCAGTCCGGAATTGCGTGAAGACAGACAGTTAGCGCAGTTCAGTAATTCCACGAAACGCTGAACTGCGCTAAGTCTCGACGCGGACTGGGGTGATGCGGCAGACGATGGCTACAATTCCTGAACGGCAGACGTCGAGAGCGGCCGGCTGGTCGCGGCGGATCGGAGCGTTCTCGCTGGTCCTGTTGCTGACGGTGGTTGCCGGCTATCGCCTCGACCTCGTCGACACGCCGCCCTTTCTGTGGGTGCTGGCGCTCGTCGCGCTGCTTGCCGCGTTGGCGTTCCTGCTCGCGGGGCTTGCGCTGTCGAGGCTGTGGAATTTCGGCGATCGCGGCGGCCGCGATCTCAGCGTCGGCGCGCTGCTGGCGCTGCTGGTGCTGGCGCCATACGGCCTCGCCGCCTACTGGGCAACGATCTATCCGCCGCTGCGCGACATCTCGACCGATCTCGAGAATCCGCCGGTGCTGGACACCAGCGACCGGACGAGCGACATGAACGCGCTGTCGTCGCCGACGCCCGGCGAGCAGGCCTTGCAGGCCGAGGCCTACCCGCTGGTCACCGGGCGCAGCTACAACCTGCCTTTCGAAACCGTGGTCGACGCCGCCGAAACCGTGCTCGACCGGCGCGACTGGCAACTGACCGCTCCCTATCCCGATATCAACGGCCAGAGCGAGGCGACGATCAACGCGGTTGCCAGGGGCTTCGCGATCGGTCTGCCCGCCGACGTCGCCATCCGCGTCACCGACGATGGCGACTCGGTCGTCGTCGACATGCGTTCGGCCTCGCGCTACGGCCGATACGACCTCGGCGACAATGCCGCCCGCATCACCGATTTCCTTGCCGAGCTCGACCAGCAGGTCGCCGGCCAGGTGGGTGCCGCGCCGGCCGAATAGGCCAGCCGCGCAAAAAATTGGTCAGCCAGGCTCGAAGATGCCGTCGATCGCCGGGTCGCCCGCGGTAGCAACCAGGCCGCGCGCCACCAGGTCCTCGAGATGGGCCAGCACCGACAGGCCGGCTGCTCCATGCAGCCGCGGATCGGTGTCGCGATAGATCGCCGCCACCATGTCCTTGACCGTTCGGTCGCCGTCGCGGATCCGTTCGAGGATCGCTCGCTCACGCATCTTGCGATGCGTCTTCAGGCCGCGCATGAACTTGCGCGGCGCGACGACAGGACCGCCATGGCCGGGCAAAAGCAGGCGGTCGTCGCGCTCGATCAGGCTGTCGAGCGATTCCATATAGTCCGCCATTGCGCCGTCGGGCGGCGCGACGATGGACGTCGCCCAGGCCATGACATGGTCGGCCGAAAACAGGATGCCGGTGCCTTCCAGCGCAAAGGCCGCGTGGTTGGCCGCGTGGCCCGGCGTCAGCACCGTTCGTATCGCCCAGTCATCGCCAGGCACGAGGGTGCCGTCGGCCAGCGCGACATCGGGAATGAAAGCCGTGTCGGCGCTGGCATCGAGCGGGTTGATCTCGCCGATGCGCAGCGCCCGCGCCGGGCGATGCGGCCCTTCGGCAAGTACGGTCGCGCCGGTGCGCGCCTTCAGCCGCGCCGCGAGCGGCGAGTGGTCGCGATGGGTGTGGCTGACGAAGATATGGCTGACCGGCCTGCCGCCGATCGCGGCAAGCAGCGTCTCGAGATGGGCGTCGTCGTCCGGTCCCGGATCGATCACCGCCAGTGTCTCGCGCCCGACAAGATAGCTGTTGGTGCCGTGGAAGGTGAACGGACTGGGGTTTGTGGCGGTGACGCGCAGCACATGCGGCGCGACGGTGACCGCCTGGCCGTAGGCCGGATCGAAGCGTGTCTCGAATTCGAGCGTCATGCCGGGGCCCTGCTGCTGCGCGGCAAAATGATTGCCGCTCGGTACGGAAGCCAATATAGGAAAATCACAGCCAGCAAATCAGCCACTACGGGGAAGACCATGGCAACTGCAACCACGATGCGTCCGCTAGTTTCTCTCGCTCTGCCAGAGCAGGGGGCTGCAAGGCTTGGGACACAGCTCTTTCTGGCCATTGTCGGAACCATCCTCCTGACGCTTTCGGCCAAGACGAAAATTGTGCTCGGCCCGGTGGATCTTTCGCTGCAGACGCTGGCCGTCCTGCTGATCGCATCGGCCTTCGGCATGCGCTTGGCGATCGCGACGCTTATCCTCTACCTCGCCGAGGGCGCTTTTGGGTTGCCTGTCTTCCAGGGCACGCCGGAAAAAGGCCTCGGCATTGCCTACATGCTGGGCTCCACCGGCGGCTACCTCGCCGGCTTCGTGGTGATGGCCGCCATTGCCGGCTGGGCCGCGGATCGCGGCTGGGACCGCCATGCGGTCAAGCTGTTCGGCGCCATGCTGGTCGCCGAGATCGTCATGATGGCGATGGGTTTCGCCTGGCTGGCGACGCTCATCGGGCCGGAAAAGGCATGGCAGTTCGGCGTCCTGCCCTTCGTCGTCGGCGACCTGATCAAGGTGGCGCTTGCCGCCAGCCTGGTCCCCGCCGTCTGGTCGCTGCTCAAGCGCGCCTGAGATAAGGCAAAATCATCAAAAGGCCGGCGGGCGCCCTGTCCGCCGGCCTTTTTCATGGCGCGGCGCGACGGCCTGTCCGAGCGGGTCGAAGAATCAGGGAGGACAATTGACAAGCCGGTGCGTCACTCCTAAGCACGGGCGACTTGATGGCTGGGCGGGGGCTTCGGCAGTTCAAGGAGAGCTTGTTGAAAGGAATTATCCTGGCAGGAGGCAGCGGAACACGCCTCTATCCGCTTACATTAGCGATTTCTAAGCAGATCCTGCCGATCTACGACAAGCCGATGATCTATTACCCGCTGAGCGTGCTCATGCTCGCGGGAATACGTGAAATCCTGGTCATTTCAACTCCGCGCGACTTGCCGGTCTTTCGCGACTTGCTTGGCGACGGCTCGGAGTTCGGTCTGAGCCTGGCCTATGCCGAGCAGCCGCAGCCCAACGGCCTGGCGGAAGCCTTCATCATCGGCCGCGACTTCATCGGCAGGGACGGCGTGTCGATGATTCTGGGGGACAACATCTATTTCGGCGACGGGCTGTCGCAGCTCTGCCGCATGGCGGCGGCGCGTGAAACCGGCGCCTCGGTGTTTGCCTACCATGTCGACGATCCGGAGCGCTATGGCGTGGTCTCGTTCGACAAGGCGACCGGCAACGCCCTGACCATCGAGGAAAAGCCGCAGAAGCCCAGGTCCAACTGGGCCGTCACCGGGCTCTACTTCTACGACAACGATGTCGTCGACATTGCTGGCTCGATCCGCCCCTCGGCGCGCGGCGAGCTCGAGATCACGGCGGTCAACAATGTCTATCTCGAGCGCGGCGCGCTGCAGGTGCATCAGCTCGGCCGCGGCTATGCCTGGCTCGACACCGGCACGCATGACAGCCTGCACGAAGCTTCCTCCTTCGTGCGCACCATCGAGCACCGCCAGGGGATCAAGGTCGCCTGCCCGGAGGAGATCGCCTTGGAACAGGGCTGGCTCGGCGCCGACAAGGTTCTGGAACGCGCCGCGCGCCTGGGCAAGAATCACTATGCCGCCTATCTGCGCAAGCGGGTCGCCGACCTGACGGAGGAACGTGGTGCTTGAGGTCAGGCCGCTCGGCCTCGATGGCGTGCTGGAGATCGTGCCGAAGCGGCATGGCGACGCGCGCGGCTATTTCAGCGAGACCTGGAATGCCGAGCGTTTCGCGGACGCCGGCATCGCCCTCGATTTCGTGCAGGACAACCACTCCTATTCGGCTGCGGCCGGCGTGCTTCGCGGGCTGCATTATCAGCTGCCGCCGCGCGCGCAGGACAAGCTGCTGCGCGTTATCAGGGGCAGCCTGCTCGATGTCGCGGTCGACATCCGCCGCTCTTCGCCGACCTTCGGCAAATGGCTGGCGCTGGAGATATCGGCCGAAAAGGGCAACCAGATCCTGGTGCCGAAGGGCTTCGCGCATGGCTTCGTCACTCTCGAGCCGGACACCGAGGTGCTCTACAAGGTGACCGACACCTATTCGCCGGAGCATGACCGGTCGATCCGTTTCGACGACCCGGCAATCGGCATCGAATGGCCCACTGTTCCAGGCGGGTTCCAGCTTTCGGACAAGGACCGAAAGGCGCCGTTGCTCGGCAACGCAGAGGTGTTTGCGTGAGGAAGGACGGCGGCATGAACTTTCTGGTGACGGGCGGTGCCGGCTTCATCGGCTCGGCCGTATGCCGGCATCTGTGCGCGAATCCGGCCTACCGCGTCACCAATCTCGACAAGCTCACCTATGCCGGCAACCTCGCTTCGCTGAGGCCGATCGAGAACGCGCACAACTACCGCTTCGAGCGGGCCGACATCTGCGACGAGCGCGCGGTGCTGGAAATCTTGCGCCGCGACGACATCGACATCGTCATGAACCTCGCCGCCGAGAGCCATGTCGACCGCTCGATCGACGGGCCAGGTGCCTTCATCGAAACCAACATCGTCGGCACCTATCGCATGCTGAACGCCGCGCTCGACTACTGGCGCGGCCTGCCGGAGACGCGAAAGGCGGGCTTCCGCTTCCACCATATCTCGACCGACGAGGTGTTCGGCGATCTTCCCTTCGATGCCGGCATGTTCGTGGAGGAGACGCCCTATGCGCCGTCCTCGCCCTATTCGGCGTCCAAGGCGGCGTCGGACCATCTGGTGCGGGCCTGGCATGAGACATACGGCCTGCCGGTGGTGCTTTCCAACTGCTCGAACAATTACGGCCCCTACCATTTTCCGGAAAAGCTCATCCCGCTGGTCATCCTCAACGCGCTCGACGAGAAGCCGCTGCCGGTCTACGGCGCCGGCGCCAATGTGCGCGACTGGCTGTTCGTCGAGGATCACGCGCGCGCCCTCGAGCTTGTCGCCACGAAGGGCCGGCCGGGCGAGAGCTACAATGTCGGCGGCAATTCCGAGCGCACCAATCTCGCCGTCGTCGAGGCGATCTGCGACCTTCTCGACCTGAGGCGGCCGCGCGCCGGCGGCAAAAGCCACCGCGACCTGATCAGCTTCGTCACCGACCGCCCCGGCCACGACCGCCGCTATGCCATCGACGCCTCCAAGATCGCCCGCGATCTCGGCTGGACGCCAAGGGAGAATTTCGACAGCGGCCTGGCCAGGACGGTCGACTGGTACCTCGACAACAAATGGTGGTGGGGGCCGATCCGCGAGCAGCGCTATGCCGGCGAAAGACTGGGACAGGTCGAAGCCAGGAAGGGGGCGGCGTGAGGCTTGCCGTCACCGGACGCGAGGGCCAGGTTGCCGCCAGCCTGATCGAGGCGGCGCGCAGCCGCCGCGACGTGGAAGTGGTCGCCGTCGGCCGCCCGGCGCTTGACCTGACCCGGCCCGACACGGTGTTTCCGGCGCTCGAGGCGGCACGGCCGGACCTCGTCGTCTCGGCCGCAGCCTACACCGCCGTCGACCAGGCCGAGGACGAGAGCGACCTGGCCTTTGCCGCCAACGCCGTCGGCGCAGGCAAGGTGGCAGAGGCTGCGGCGCGGCTCGGCGTTCCCGTCATCCAGCTCTCGACCGACTATGTCTTCGACGGCACCAAGGACGGCGCCTATGTCGAGACCGACGCGACCGCGCCGCTCGGCGTCTACGGCGCCTCCAAGCTCGCCGGCGAGCAGGCCGTGGCTGCCGCCAACCCGCGCCACCTCATCCTGCGCACTGCCTGGGCCTACAGCCCCTTCGGCACGAATTTCGTCAAGATCATACTCCGGCTTGCCGCCGAGCGCGATGAGATTTCGGTCGTCGCCGATCAAACAGGAACGCCGACCTCCGCGCTCGACATCGCCGACGCGATCCTGCACGTGGCCGCAAGGCTGCGCGACGACCAGAATTTCGCCGCTTGGGGCATCTACCACCTGGCCGGCAGCGGTGAGATAAACCGGAGCGGCTTCGCCCGTCATATCCTGGACACAAGCCGGGCGTTTGGTGGCCCCCATGCGCAGGTTCGCGACATCGCGTCCAAGGATTATCCGACAAAGGCGCTGCGCCCAGCCAACTCAACACTTTCAACGAAAAAATTTGCCTCGGTGTTTGGCTGGAGTGCACCGGATTGGCACCGATCGACTGAAGAAACTGTGTCCCGATTTGTGCTTGAAGCGGCAAGGCAGGCCCGCACGGAGAATGAGCCAGTAGGCAACACGCAACACTGGAGAAATTTATGACTGTTCAGCTATTCGTACCGACTTTCCGTGTCGAGGAATGTCTTTCGGAAATCCGTGAGTGTCTCGAAAGGGGCTGGACCGGGCTCGGCTTCAAGACCGCTGAATTCGAAACGGCGTGGAAGAACTATACCGGGCTGCCCCATGCCCACTTCCTGAACTCCAACACGGTTGGACTTCATTTGGCTGTTCAGCTTTTCAAATCGAAATATGGATGGAATGACGGCGATGAGGTCATCACGACGCCTCTAACATTCGTTTCCACCAATCACGCTATCCTCTATGCAGGCCTGAAGCCGATTTTTGCAGACGTTGACGAATACCTTTGCCTCGATCCTGAAAGCGTCAGCCAACGCATCACGGACAAAACGAAGGCTCTTATTTTTGTTGGGATGGGAGGCAATGTCGGCAGATATCAGAAGATACTCGAGATCTGTCGCGCACATGACATAAAGCTCGTGCTCGATGCAGCCCACATGGCAGGCACTCGCGCCAGCGGCAAGCATGTAGGCGGCGATGCTGATGTGTCGGTGTTCAGCTATCAGGCCGTGAAAAATCTTCCCACTGCCGACTCTGGGATGATTTGCTTTAAGGATGCCGAGGACGACGAGCGGGTCCGCAAGCTTACGTGGTTGGGCATCAACAAGGATACATATGCCCGCACGGCCGCCCAAGGGGCCTACAAATGGATGTATGATGTTGAGGAGATTGGGTACAAATTCCACGGCAACTCCGTCATGGCTGCCATGGGACTCGTCCAGTTGAAATATCTCGATATCGACAACTCATTCCGACGCCAACTGGCCGTTTGGTACCGTCAGCATTTTGACGGGCACAACAGGGTCAGCGTGGTGCCGACCGCCAACGGTTGTGAGTCTGCACAGCATCTTCTGCAGATACGTGTAAAGAACCGCGACATGCTGATGCTCGCCTTGAACGAGCACGGCGTCTATCCCGGCGTTCACTATCGCGACAATACCGACTATCGGATGTACGCTTTCGCCGCGGGCTCATGTCCCAACGCGGCGGTAGCGAGCCAGGAAATAATCTCGCTGCCACTTCATCTTCGTATGAGCAAGGCGGATGTGGACCTGGTAGCCGAACTGGTCCTCAAATACGCACAATGAAGCAGCACGTCGTTCCCTTTGGAGATGGAACTGTCGTCTTGCGGCTTGTGGAAGAGCGCGATCTGGAGACGATCCTCGCTTGGCGAAACCGCGACGAAGCGCGCGTTTGGTTCAAGAACTCTGACAGGATTGCTTTCGATGACCACCTCGCCTGGTACAAAAGGTACCTTCAAAGGGAGGACGATTTTTTCTTTCTGGTGGAGGCGAATGGGCAGCCGGTCGGCCAATGCGGCATCTATGATATCGAAAACGGCGCCGGAAGAGCCGAAGTTGGCAGATTTCTCATCGCGCCGGAGATGGCGGGGAAAGGCTACGCCAGCCGTTCGTGCCGCGAGATCGTTCGCTTCGGCACGCAATTCTTGAAACTCCCATATCTCTTCCTGGAAGTTATAGAGCAGAATGCCAGGGCTATTCGCCTTTACGCACGCCAGGGATTCGTCGAGGAGAGTCGCCAGGGAGGCCTCATTCGCATGGGCCTTTGCCAAGATAGAGCGTTATGACCGTAAGGGGCACCTTCAAGCCAATGCTGTGCCCGCCATATCGAGCCGCTATGCGAGCCAGATATGGCTAGCATTCTAATGGTTATAGAATCAAAGATTGCTACCACATATTTGCTAGAGCAAATCATGGGAGCTTGTCGAGAACATGGCGTAGATCACGAAGTAAAATTCCTTAATGAACTTCAGATCGACGATATTACTCCCGACACCATTCCAATGTTTGTACGATGCGCTGACCCGCTGGTTCTATCGTGGGCGCAATTGCTCGTCGACGCAAACAGGTCGTACATATACTATATTGACGATAATTTTTGGCGAATCACGGGGGACAATCCACTTGCGGTGTATTATCGGCACCCAATTGTTAGAAAGTCACTGGAATTTGCAGTCTGCCATGCAGAAACCGTGATCGTTAACTCCTCCGAACTGGCAACATTCGTTTCCAGATTTAATACTCGCGTGACGATGTTGCCGGCGTTTTTCGATTTTTCAATTATTGATGGTGTGGCTCAATCCTCCAGCGACGAGATCCGGATCGGATTTGCAGGAAGCCCCTCACGTGTCGACGATTTGGATTTAATCGCACCGCTTATTGAATCGGTTTTGAAGAGTTTCCCGAAAACGGTATTCGAGTTTGCTGGTGTTTTTCCAAAGGGGGTCGCGCCTGGAGCGAGAGTGCGCTTTTTTCCGCATACCGGTGACTACGCTACTTACATCAGATTCCAGGCTTCGAGAAATTGGGCGATTGGGTTGGCGCCACTGATTGACCATGAGGCAAACCGGAGCAAGACCGACAACAAGTATCGTGAATATAGCGCCTGCCGCATAGCTGGCATTTACTCCAACATTCCTCCTTACAGAGATGTTGTAAAGAGCGATGAGACCGGTATTTTGGTGCCAAATACCCTGGATGGTTGGTTTGAAGCGCTGTCATTATTGATAATTTTCCCGGAAAAAAGAAATCGATTGGCGGATTCGGCATTCGCTCACGTCAAGGGGCGGTATGATTTGCCGGCAGTTTCACACGCGTGGGCAAATGTATTCATAGGTGTTGATAAGAAACGCTCAAGAGACATAAAACCTCTCATCAATTGGCGATTTTTGTGGAAAAAGTGTTGCGGGATAGTGGAAAGATACACAATTCATGTTATAGTAACCTATAAGCAGGGGGGTCTATATTTAGTAACAAAGAGAGTAGTCAGAAGGTTATTGGCGGGTGCTTGATGCCTCAGTTACCTTTGTTTAGCCGGCTTGTGGCAACCGGTCCGGTTGCGTCATCTGTCGACGGTCAGCGTGCCGCAGGCTTGTACGTCCCCGCGGCAACATCGTGTGGGCTAACGTGGAGTCGCGCTACCCTGCACACCTTGGAATTGCCCGAAATGGCGTCATGACTCGAAACGCAACGACCTTCGGCATATCCGGTTCGGTTCGATGAGACATAGCTATTCAAGTGTGGACAAGAGCAGGTTGCTCCGCGATGTGATTCGCTCGGTTCTGCTATATCGCGTCTGGTTTTTTATCGGCGTGCAGGATATCAAGCGCCGCTACCGCCGTTCCTTCATCGGGCCATTATGGATCCTTCTCAATCTGGGCGTGTACGTAGGCGCTATTGGCTTCGTTTATGGCGTCATGTTCGGGCAAGATCTGAAGGCCTTTCTCCCTTACCTGATGCTGGGTTTTGTTACCTGGGGACTGATTTCATCATCTATAGTCGACGCAGGTACGGTCTTTATAAGCGCCGAAGGTTACATCAAGCAGTTCTCGTACCCGAAGCAAATATATATCTTGCGCGCGCTTGTTAGCAATAGTATGAACTTTGTGATGGGCCTAATAGCTGTGGCTATTGTCCAGATTTTTCTCGGCACGTTCGCATTTGGCGGGTGGCTGACGGCTATCCCAGGCATTGTTCTATTGTACTTGGCGCTACTGGGGCACACAACCGTTTTTTCTTATCTTGGTACCGCCATCCGCGATCTGCCGCACGCGCTGGCAAGTGTGTTGCAGGTTGTATTTTATCTGACTCCGATAGTCGTTCCAGCCAGCGTTCTCAAGAGCCATGGCCTAGAATTGGTTTACCTCGTCAATCCGATCTACCATTTGATTGAAGTCATTCGTCAGCCAATCTTGACTGCAACGTTGGCGCCGATGTCGACCTATGGCTTTATCCTTGGCTATGTCCTGATCGTGTATTGCATTGCCTGGTACGTGGCTTCACGTTTGGACAAGAGGGTGGTGTTTCTCCTTTGACCCAGAACTTCATACGACTACAGAACGTCGGTGTGCGTTTCACCGGGGATATGAACACCGACGGTCTCATAGGCTGGCTGGCTAGAAAGCGGAGCGGGGTGGGCGCCTCTTCGAGTTACACTGTAGACGCTCTGAAGGACGTGACTATTGCTATTGAGCAGGGCGAACGGGTGGGACTTATCGGCCTCAATGGTGCGGGTAAGAGCACTCTGTTGAAGGTCATGGCGGGCATCTATATGCCGACCACTGGCGTCGCGGAAACCGAGGGGCATGTTTGCCCGATGTTCGAGTTTGCGACTGGGTTCGAAATGCATCAAACCGGTCGAGACAATATCCGCATCCGGGGTTTGCTGCTTGGCATGACGCCCGATGAAATTGAGGCGAAACTGCCGGAGATTGAAGATTTTACTGAACTTGGCGAGTTCCTAGCATATCCAGTCCGTACCTATTCGGCCGGCATGTTCATTCGCCTTGCGTTTGCAGTGTCGACTAGCATAAATCCGGAGATCTTACTAATAGACGAGGTTATGGGAGCGGGAGATATTCGCTTCGCCAACAAAGCAAAACGCCGCATGTTCGATTTCATGGAACAAGGCAAAATACTTGTCTTTTCGTCCCACAACTTTGATCTACTGAAGAGCTTTTGCGCTCGCACGATATGGCTGGAAAAAGGACGAATTGTGATGGACGGCAGGACTGAGGATGTGATCGCTGAGTATGAGGCTTCACAGAGATAACTAGGGCCCGCCGCAACGGTTCAATTAGTGTACACCCGCGGTTGCGGGTTCGGGGGTAACATGAAATTCGGCGATTGCAGCCACGATCTTTCCATAAGGCGCACCGGCAAAGGTAAGTCGGTACCCAAGGTGACGGTAATCCTGCCAACGTTTGCACGTGCAAACGGGCTTCTGCAGATTTCGATTGAGAGCGTCCTATCGCAGAGTTATGGCGACCTCGAGCTCCTTGTGGTCGATGACGGTTCGCGTGATGGCACCGCCGATGTGCTAGATGATTTTCAGCGCGCCGACCCTAGGGTCATCATTCACTCGTATAAACATAACAGTGGCCTTCCCGCCCTGCGCGTGGATCAGGCTGCGCTCCACGCTCGCGGCAAGTACATAGCGTACCAGTTCGACGACGATCGTTGGACGAACGACAGTTTGAAAGTGCGCATGGAGTGGCTTGAGCACCAATCGATACCAAGCGTCGTCTACGGGAGCTGTGATATCTATCGCGCGATGGATGAAGGCGAAATTTTTCAGCGTGTACTGGGACAGGAGTTCAATTACGCCCTCCTTCTGCACGGCAACTACATCGCGAACAACACAGTCGTCCACCATGCTGCTCTTTTCGATAGGCACGGCATGTACGATCCCCACGTGGCGGCCAGGCGTTATTCGGACTACGATCTTTGGCTGCGTTTTGGGAAAAGCGCTCCCTTTCAATGGGTCGATGCGACGTGTTCGATCGTTCGGTCCAATATGGAGAACTCGCTTGGCAGGGATGTGCCTTCCAATTTAACACGTACGTTGAAATACTTGCAGCTCAATCGGGATAGGCACCTGCTTCCTGTGAATATTGCTCAGTACGATTTGATTGCAGCCGATGATTGGGGAAATAGATTTTCGGTCGAAGAGATTCGACGATACTATAGAGAGGATGTTTTACCGTTTATTGCAAAATATAATGAATACTGTGACAATTCGGAATTGGCTGCGGTGGCATCTGGGGCGATGGCGCACAAGCGTGTGCTAATAACAAAGCCAGATTATAGCACATCTGTAGATGTTACCGTCAAAAATTTTGAGAATATCATTAAACAAAAAGGGTTTACAAGTACTTTTGTAAGAGAGCGGGAGGTTGCATCGTTCGATACGTCGGATACTGACGTCGCCGTCCTCTATCGCACTGTGGGACCGGCGGAAAAATTGTTAAAGGACAAGGAGCGAAAGAGCATTCCCTGCGCCTATCTCATGGATGACAACATGCTTCGCTTCCATGAAATGGGGCCGGAACATTCCTCTATAGCGCCTGATACGCCAGCATACCGGAGCATAGTGGCGCAGATATCCGCAGCTGATACTGTGATCGGGTACAGCGACGAAATAATTGATGATGTCATAGAATTAAATTCTCATGCAATCCGTCTTAGATCAAACATCAAATCAAGATATATAAAATATCGCGACTTCAACAGATTTGGAAAATTGCGAATAGCGATTTTCAGCAATAAGTTCCGAGGGGAAGTCGTTGCCAAACTGTGGCCGGGATTGCAGCGTGTCGCGTCTCGTTACAAGAAGGAGGTCGAATTTCATTTTTGGGGCATCGACCCGAGGAAATTTCCCGTTCTGGATTGCGATGTCCATTTTAGACCTTTCACACATTCCTACGAAAAGTATCTAGCGGAACTAAGCAGCACCTATTTTGACATCTCGCTCACACCTCTTGAGGGTGAGACGCGTGCAGAACGGAGCAAAAGTCCGGTCAAACTGCTGGAATCGGTTGCCGCTGGTGCAATCAGTGTAATGAGCGACGTGGCGCCCTACAGCCATTTACCTGATGCGGTTTGTGTCAAGGTGCGCAACCGACCTGAGGACTGGGCAGATGCGATTGAGGCTCTGCTTAAACTAAAGGCAGAGCAGCGTGACCAAATGTTGGAGCGAGCACGCGCCTATGTTGAAAACTGCTACACCACCGAAATCCAATACTATGATTTTTATGGCGCTCTCGCTGCTACAGAACTTCATGCGCAATTAAAGCACAAGGCAGTTCTCTACGCTTTCCACGAGGCTGCACTGGGAGGCGCAACGCTTCATTTGCTGCGGCATGCGACGCTTGTATCCTCGTTCGGCTTCAGGGTTGTTGGTCTGGTGCCGCAGAGCGAGAAGTTTGGACCGGAGTTTGGTCGTCTCTGGCGGGAGGCGACGAAGGACGCCCCTCTCTTGGAGGAACGTTGGCAGCATGGGATGGATCACGCCGATGTCTCCAAAGTGCGCTCACGGCAGGCGGCGGATATTGATGTTGCTCGACGCATTCGAGAAAAATTGGTGGAACTTGAAATAGGTCTGCTTCACTTCGCCACCTGGCAGCCAGCCATGACGGCGCTCGGATTGGAACTGGGCGTTCCCGTTGTGGCCAGTGTCCACCAATATTATGAGGGCGCTGATACACGGGGCTTCGCCCATGCTGTTCATTGCTCGTCGGAAACTCATGGTGAACGATGGAAGAGAACTTCAGGGGTCCCTGTGCGCCGTGTTGTCTGCCCAGTCGACGAGGCTTACTTCTCGCTTTTTCCTGTGCGCGAGGCCAAAAAGTTCGCGATGCAAGATCCGCTGCAAATAGTCGTCTCGGGGACTTTGCAGCCTCGCAAGAACCAACTCGCTGCCATCAAAGCGGCTCTACTTCTGCGCAAGGCCGGGAAGGATGTAACAGTCCACCTGATTGGATACCACGATCTTCACACTGAGTACGCGAAGGCTTGTCGCGACTATGTGGCGGAACAAGGCCTAGAAAACCACGTAGTTTTCCACGGGTTCGTTTCCCGTCCGGAACACTTCTACAGGAACTGCGACGTATTGCTTATTTCCGCATTGGACGAATCCATGCCGCAGACGATGCTTCAAGCCATGGCGTCTGGTGTGGCCGTTATATCGCCTAGCGTAGGGGGCGTATCCGAATTGATCAAACATCGCTACAGCGGTTTGATCGCTAGGGGCAACTCCCCTGAAGAACTGGCGAATGCCGTCAAGGAGTTTCTGGAGTATTCCACTGAACGGCGAGCCGAGATTTTGCGCAGCGCCCACCGGACAATAGGGATTCTGGGTCGCTCAAGCTACGTCCGCGCGGAATTAATGGACCTTTATCTGAACGCTTTCAAACGTTCGGTATCCACAAGCACGACCGAAAGGATGGCTGACACCTCCATGGCTCGATTGGGCATGCTCTCCGAAAGGATCGAGCCCGCTGTGGCTTCCACGATTGCCCGGCTGCATTCTGAGGTGGAAGCCCAACATTTCTCGCGTCCGCTCAGGCTTGCCAGAGCCGTCAATTGGCGGTCAAGCGAGATGTGGAACATGGTTTCCCCCGTATTTGCTCCACTTGATGTGTTCAGCCGTCAGCAGTTCGGCAGGGGGCGACTTGATGAACTGCGCCTGAGCGAGGATCTTTCGGGCATATCCTACAGGGAGTATAGTATCCATTTCGCGGTTCCGTCGCTGGCGGCCATCTATCTCGGCGTCGTGCCGCTCGTCCGGGCCTCGGCAGGGCTTATTGGAATCGAGATCGTGTCAAGCAAAGACAAGATTCTCGGTTCGACAGTGCGTTCCCTAGCTGATATTGAAGAAGATCTGCCCGCGAAATTCTCGCTGAACATGCCTGTCGTCGATCTTGAGGCAGGATGGCGACTCAGGGTCTTTGTGCGTGAAGCGGACGTACCGGTCACCATCTATGAAGTAGTGCGCCCAGCGGTGCTTTACGGCGCCCTGAAGCGGCTCCCGTTCGCCAGGTTCGAGTAGCCAAGGCGGACGTACGAGTTTGCAGGATTTCGGAGACGGGAGAGTAGCGCACATATGGCTCCGTGAGCGCTGCACAACCGCAGAGATCGCCATTTGCGTCGAACATGACGACGGTGACCGCGATTGTTTGCTTCTAGATCAAGTAAAGCCTCCAAAAAACCTCTAGCCCTCCCCCCAACTCCGCGCTAATTGCCGTAGCGGGGCGACGGGGCTGGGGATTTGCAATCTGAAATAGCAGTTGGCGATGTTCGCCGGTGCTATCCTGGTAGTAATATCCCTGCGCCTGGAGTTTAGTACTGCCTGATGACCTTCTATGTAGAAGCCGTATCGGAACTCCGACCGAGGATGCGGCGCGCCATCATCATGATCCAGGACCTCGTCATGGTTCTGGTCGCTGTGGCGCTGAGCCTCGTCCTGTCGCAGTCGCGGCTCTCCTTCGAGGCGCTTTCCTATGGCGGGCTGGTCTGCTGGGCGCTCATCGTGCTGGTGGCGCATGTGCTGTTCCGCTCCTGCGGGCTCTACAACACGGTCTGGCGCTTTGCCTCCACGCCCGACTTCTTCAACATCCTGAAGGGCTGCGGCAGCCTCACTGTCGTCCTCTATCTCGCTTCGCTGGGCTTTCGCTTCTTCGAGCCAGTCGCCGGCCTCAACGAACGCCAGTTCATCGTCTTCTTCCTGGTGTCCTTCACCATCATTTCGGCGCCGCGGCTTTACTATCGCTTCCTGCGCGACGGCGCGAGCTGGCGCATCCTGCGCCGCGCGCCCGGCGACGCTCCGGTCAAGCAGGCGCTGTTCATCGGCCGGCTGAGCGAGGCCGACGTCATCGTCCGCTTCACCCGCACCGCAGTGCCCGCCGAATATGCCATCGCCGGCATCATGGCGACGGGGAGCGACGCGCCGCTCGGCACGCAGATCCAGGGCGTGCCCGTGGTCGCGGTCCGGCCGCGCCTGGTCGAGGTGCTGGAGGACTATGTCAACGGCACGGAGAACCTCGACCTGGTGATCTTCGGCAACGGCGCCGAGCGCGACATCGAGGACTACGCCGAGCTGGTGCGCATCGCCCGCCACAGCGGCATCGCCGTCGTCCAGTTCTCGGGCCTCTCGGAGCTGGGGCAGGGCGGCAAGCTGGTGCTCGACGCCGTCGAGATCGAGACCATCATGCGCCGCTCGGCCGTCGCCACCGACATCGAGCGCATTTCCGCCTTTGTCGGCGGCAAGCGCGTGCTGGTCACCGGCGGCGCCGGCTCCATCGGCCGCATCCTGGTCAAGCGGGCGCTGGAACTCGGTGCCGAAGCGGTGCTCGTCGCCGACCTCTCGGAATTCGGCATCTTCCAGCTCGACCAGCTCATCGAGGAGGAGGATCGCGATCGCCTGACCAGCCGCATCGTCGACGTCACCGACCGTCGCCACATGATGCGCCTCGTGGGCGAGTTCAAGCCGGCGATCATCTTCCACGCGGCTGCGCTCAAGCATGTGCCGCTGCTCGAGGAGAACTGGGAAGCGGCGATCCAGACCAACATCTTCGGCACGCTCGCCTGCGCCGAGGTCTCCGCCAAATGCGGCGTGCCGCAGTTCCTGCTGATTTCCAGCGACAAGGCCGTTGACCCCACATCGGTGCTCGGCATCACCAAGCGGGCGGCCGAGCAGATCGTGTCCTCGCTGCACGAGGTCCATGCCGCCCGGCCGGCGTCGCAGGCCGGCGAGGCGAGTCACGCCGCCCCCGGCACCAAATTCATCGCCGTGCGCTTCGGCAATGTCTTCGGCTCCACCGGCTCGGTGGCGACCATCTTCCAGGCGCAGATCGAGGCCGGCGGTCCGGTGACCATCACCGACCGGCGCATGACCCGCTATTTCATGACGGTGTCCGAGGCCGTCGACCTGGTCATCATGTCGGCCGCCGATGCCGAGCAGCGCCAGGGTGCGGACGACTACGCCATTTACATGCTCGACATGGGCAAGCCTGTGCCGATCCTCGAAGTCGCCGAAACCATGATCCGCATGGCCGGCAAGAGCCCCTACACCGACATCCCGATCCGCTTCACTGGCATCCGGCCCGGCGAGAAGCTGCATGAGACGCTGCAGGGCGAGGGCGAGGAGGTCGTCAAGCTCGACATCGCCAAGATTTTCGGCCTCAGGACCGATGTCGTCGAATGGCCGCGCATCCAGGCCGCGCTGACGACGCTGCAGGCCGCCATGCGCGACCAGGACAAGGCCGCCGCCCTTGCCGTCCTGGCGGGACTGCACCGGGTCGAGCAGGCTGCCGGCGGCGCGCGCGACCAGGCGCTGCCGAAAGCGGTGGGACGCTCGGGCTGATTGGGTCTGTGCTGCCGGTCCATGTTTGGGTATTTGAAGCCCGTGCGAACGCCCTTAGGTGAGTGATTCTGAACCCGTGACCAGACAAGACCAGCGCGTCGCCGTCCTGCTGGGCACCAAGGACGGCGCCGCCTTCATCGACGAGCAGCTCTCATCGCTGGTGGCGCAGTCCTGGCCTGCAATCGATCTATGGGTTTCCGATGACGGCTCCGCGGATGGCACGAGGTCCATCATCGAGGCGTGGCAGCCACGTTGGAACAAGGGCTCGCTGACGCTGGTCGACGGTCCGCGAAAGGGCTTCGCGGCGAATTTCCGCTCGATGATCGTCGATCCCCGCATTGACGCCGACTACTACGCTTTCTGCGACCAGGACGATATCTGGGAGGCGGACCGGCTGGAGAGCGCCATCCGCTGGATGGAGGCCCTGGACGCGGAAATGCCGCTTCTGTTCTGCTCGCGCACTGCGACCATTTCGGAGACCGGCGTCCCGGCCGGCAATTCGCCTCTGTTCCGGCGCCCGCCGTCGTTTCGCAACGCGCTGGTGCAGAGCATCGCCGGCGGCAACACCATGCTTCTCAACCGCGCGGCGCGCATGCTTCTGGCCAAGGCCTCGGCAAGGGCTGAATTCGTCAGCCACGACTGGTGGGCCTATCTGATCATTACCGCGGCCGGCGGCAAGGTCCGCTACGAGCCGCGGCCGCTGGTCAGATACCGGCAGCATGGGGCGAACCTCGTCGGCGCCAATGTCTCGTGGAAGGCGAGGCTCTCGCGGCTGGGGCGTTTGTTCCAAGGCCAGTTCGCCACCTGGACCGACAGCAATCTCACTGGGCTCGCCGCCAATCGGGATCTGCTCACGCGCGAGGCCGCGCTTTGCCTTCGCCTGTTCATCAGGGCGCGCAAGGGCAACGTTTTCAGGCGTTTGAGCCTGCTCAGCAAAAGCGGCGTCTACCGGCAGACCTTGATGGGCACGCTGGGACTCTATCTCGCCTTCCTCTGGCGCCGGATCTGATGCCGTGACGGCAAAGCGGGCTTTTGACGTGATCGTGGCGGCTGTCATGCTGGTGCTCACATCACCTGTCCTGTTGGTCGCCATGCTGGCGATCCGTCTGACGTCGTCCGGGCCCGCCATTTTTTCGCAGCCTCGCGTCGGCCGCGGCGGCGTCCCGTTTGCCTGCCACAAGCTGCGCACCATGTATGCGGGAACGCCGTCCCTGCCGACCCATGAGGCGCCGTCCAGCTCGGTCACCGCCGCCGGCAAATTTCTGCGCAGGACCAAGATCGACGAATTGCCCCAACTCTGGAACGTGTTGAGGGGCGAGATGAGCCTGGTCGGCCCGCGTCCATGCCTGCCGGCGCAGACGGAACTCATCGAGCGCCGCCGGCAACTCGGCGTGCTGGCCGCGCTCCCCGGAATCACCGGCCTTGCCCAGATCCGCGGCATCGACATGTCCGACCCGAAGCTCTGCGCCGAGACCGATGCCGCCTATCTGCAGGCGGCCTCGATCGGACTCGATGTCAAGATCTTGCTCGGCACGCTCTACCGGGATTGACCAGCCCGTCGCGCCAGTTCCTCGAGCCGGCCGAGCGTGTCGGCCTGCGGTCTCCAGCCCTCCGAGACCAGCAGCGATGGGTCGCAGGTCTGCGACGCGGTCAAGGCCCGCCATGATGCCTGCTTGCCGAGCAGCCTTGCCGCCAGCACGAGCGGCCGGGCGGGCAGGGGCAAAAGGCGAGCCGGGCGGCCGAATCCTTGTCGAAACGCGGCGATGATGTCGGACATCGCGACAGGAGACGCATCGCTCGCGACATAGGCCGGGTGCAGCGATCCAGGTCGGGTCAACAGATGCACCGCTGCACCCGCCGCAGCGTCGGCCGAGATCAGCGAGCGAAGCCCGGTGAGGGCACCTGTCGGCACCGGCAGGGCAGTGTCGGCAAGCCGCATCAGCGTGGCCAGGTTTCCTTTCATGCCTTCGCCATACACCGGTGGCAGGCGCAACGCGGCGGCGCGGCCCACTGACGCGAAGGCTGCCTGCACTTCGATCTCGCCCTGGCGCTTAGAGCGGCCATAGGCGCATTGTGGGGCAGGGGACGTCGCCTCGCTGATCGTGCCGCTGAAGCCTGGGCCGGCAACAGCGCGGATCGATGAGAAATAAATGAAACGCCCGTCGGCGCGCCCGGCCGCGGCTTTCGCCAGCCGTCCGCTCAGCGTCGCGTTGGCGGCCAGATACTCGGTCTCGCCGGCGGCGCGGTCGTTGTTGAGCGCCGCGCAATGGACGACATGCGTCACATCGCGCATGAGCGCCAGGAAGTCCTCGTCCGAAGCCTCGGCTTCCGGTAGCCGGACCACGTCGTTCCCGCTCGCTGCCTCCGGGCGGTGCGAAGCAATCCGGACGTCGAATTGCGCTTCGCGCAGCCGGTCAACGAGCCTACGTCCGATGAAGCCGGTCGCGCCGGTGACCAGAACCTTCATCGCAGCTGGCCGGCGGACGGCGCCACGGCAGGCGCGCTTTTTCCGGTCGGCGACACCGTTCGCCCACAGGCCAGATAGGTGCCGGAGACCAGAAACACCATCAGCGTCGCGTCGAGAATGTCATGGCCGAGCAAGATACCGGTCAGCCCGCCGACAAGGTAGGTGATGACGGTGACGATCACCATTGTCGCGCCGAGCCGCTCCGTCGCCTCCGCGCTGGCCCGCAGCACCCGCGCCGCATTCCACACCGCGACGACGAAGATCGCCACCAGGGCGATGGCGCCCAGCAGGCCGGCCTCGACCAGCGCGGTCAGAAAGCCGTTATGGAAATGGTTGAAGCCTTGCTCCATTGCGAACTGGTCGTGAAAACCCTGTTTCATCAGCTCGCGGCTGGCCGTGATGCCGTGTCCGAAGATCGGCGCGTTGCGGAACGCCTCGGCGCCGATCTCCCACATGGCCACGCGCAGGCCGAGCGCTGTCGAGTGATCGCCCTTCGTGGCCAGTGCGGTCCAGTCGCTGAACAGGAAGTCCGCCCGATCCATGAAGACGGGAAAGCCGATGGCGGCGACTGCCATGCCGGCCGCCCCGGCGATCATCGCCAGGCGCCTTAGCTTCGGCCCGCCCAGCCTGCTTCGGTTGATCAGGAGCACGGCAATCACCGCCAGCAGCAGCGCCAGCCAGATGATGCGCGAGCCCGAATAGAGGATCGCGACGGTGCCGGCGAGCGCCGCGACGGCGAGCCGCTTCCAGTTCCGCCTCTCGATCCCGGACAGCGGCCCGGCAAGGCTCGTTGCCACGGCAAGGCAGGTGACCGTTGCGAACACGATCGCGTTCCCAGCGCCGCCTTCGGCCCTGATGCCGATGCGGTAATACTGCACGATGGCGAGCGCCAGGGCGCCGATGCAAGCGGCAGCACTCGCGAGTACGGCGCTGCGGGCAAGCGTCGTCTTGTCCGTGATGCTCCATGTCGAATAGGAGATCGGGAAGAACATCAGCGTGACCAGCGGCAGGAAGAACCTGAAGTCCGCTTCAAGCGTGCCGTTGACGATCGAGGCGAGCACCACTGCCGCGCAATAGGCATAGATCGCGATCGTCATGGCGAGCATTGGCCTGTCGATGTTGAGGCGCCGTCGCTTCAAGGCGAGCAGCATCACCGACCACAGCGCGCCGCCATGGAAGACGAAGCTGACCGCCGATCCCAGCACCGGCGGCGAGAAGAAGCAGCCGATCGAGAAGTAGATGTTGATCTGTGCGGGCGTGAAGTGCCGGCGGAGGGATGAAAGCGCGTTCAATGCTCTGCTTCGCAGTTGGATTAAGCTGCCCTGCCGGCTGGTGTTGCCAGGTCCCCGGGCCGGTATAGCGGCTGCCACAGCTCTGCGATAGGGCGGCTGGCCTTGCCCGGAACCACAAGATGGGCGGCATGATCGCACAGCGACCTCCAGAAATGCGGGAGATTGCGGGCGCGGCAACAGTTTTCTTCGCTCTTTTGGCCCCACTCACTCCGCGGGCAGGATTTTTCGCAACGTGAGGCTTGCGTGGAAAATTCATTCCGTAACTGGTCACCGACTGGCCTGTCTGGCATTGTTCTAAACCAGAGCGATCTGCTAGAACGCCCGCCAAAAGGGTCCAGGACTTGCCGGGCTGTTTCACGAAAACGGCGCCAACGTCTCATGCAAGTCCGCCCGGCACGAAAGAACGTTCAACAGTCCATGAATATCGCGCTTACGCACCTGCAGCGGCTCGAGGCCGAATCCATCCACATCTTCCGTGAGGTTGCAGCCTCTTTTTCCAAGCCGGTGATGCTTTATTCGGTCGGCAAGGATTCTTCCGTGCTGATGCACCTGGCGATGAAGGCCTTCTATCCAGCCAAGCCGCCCTTTCCCTTTCTGCATGTCGACACGACGTGGAAGTTCCGCGAGATGATCGCCTTTCGCGATCAGATGGCGCAGAAGCTCGGCTTCGACCTGCTGGTCCACGTCAACGAGGACGGCGTGCGCGACAACATCAACCCCTTCGACCATGGATCCAACACCCACACCCATGTAATGAAGACGGTGGCGCTGCGCCAGGCGCTGGACAAATACGGCTTCGACGCGGCCTTCGGCGGCGCCCGCCGCGACGAGGAGAAGTCGCGCGCCAAAGAGCGCATCTTCTCCTTCCGCAATGCCCATCACGCCTGGGATCCCAAGAACCAGCGGCCGGAGATGTGGAAGATCTTCAACACCCGTATCGCGCCGGGCGAATCGATCCGCGTATTTCCGCTGTCGAACTGGACCGAACTCGACATCTGGCAGTACATCTTGCAGGAGAACATCCCGATCGTGCCGCTCTATTTCGCCAAGCAGCGGCCGGTGGTCGAACGCGACGGCATGCTCATCTTGAAGGACGACGACCGCATGCAGCTGCGCCCCGGCGAGACGGTCGAGAACCGGCTGGTGCGCTTCCGCACGCTGGGCTGCTACCCGCTGACCGGCGCCATCGATTCGGATGCCGACACGCTTGAAGCCATCGTCGGCGAGATGCTGACCGCCCGCACCTCCGAGCGCCAGGGCCGCCTCATCGACCGCGACGAGGCGGGTTCGATGGAAAAGAAGAAGCGCGAGGGGTATTTCTGAACATGCGCCACATCATGGCCAAAAGCCTCGCCCCGACAGACTCGATCCGCGACTACATGGCCGCGCAGGAGAAGAAGTCGCTGTTGCGCTTTCTCACCTGCGGCTCGGTCGACGACGGCAAGTCGACGCTGATCGGACGGCTGCTGTCCGACACCAAGCAGATATTCGAGGACCAGCTCGCCGCGCTCGAGCGTGATTCGCGCAAGCACGGCACCACCGGCGATGATGTCGACTTCGCGCTGCTGGTCGACGGGCTGGAGGCCGAGCGCGAGCAGGGCATCACCATCGACGTCGCTTACCGCTTCTTCGCCACGCCGAAGCGCAAGTTCATCGTCGCCGACACGCCCGGCCACGAGCAGTATACGCGCAACATGGCGACCGGCGCCTCGACCGCCGACGTCGCCATCGTGCTGATCGATGCACGCCAGGGCGTGCTGCGCCAGACCAGGCGCCACTCGATCATCGCCTCGCTGCTCGGCATCCGCCACATCGTGCTTGCGGTCAACAAGATCGATCTCGTCGGCTTCGACGAGAGCGTCTTCGATCGCATCGTGGCGGACTACAGCGAGTTCGCCAAAGGACTGGGCTTCGCAAGCATTGTGCCGATCCCGATGTCGGCGCGCTATGGCGACAACGTCACCAATCGATCGGAGCGCACGCCGTGGTATTCCGGGCCGTCGCTGATCGAGCATCTGGAAACCGTGTCGGTCGACGAGGCAGCCGTCGAACTGCCGTTCCGTTTCCCGGTGCAGTATGTGAACCGTCCCAACCTCGATTTCCGCGGTTTTGCCGGCACCATCGCTTCCGGCACCGTCTCGCAAGGCGACGAGGTCGTGGTCGCCAAGTCGGGCAGGGCCACCCGTGTCAAGCGCGTCGTCGCGCATGGCGGCGACCTTGAGCAGGCGGTTGCCGGACAGGCGATCACGCTGGTCCTCGAGGACGAGGTCGAGGTGTCGCGCGGCAATATGCTGGTGTCGCCGGCCGCGCGTCCGCAGGTCGCCGACCAGTTCACCGCCAACATCGTCTGGTTCGACGAGCAGGCGCTGCTGCCCGGTCGTTCCTACATCCTGCGCACCGAGACCGACCAGGTCAGCGCCACCGTCACCGACCTGAAGTACCGGGTCAACGTCAACGATTTCGCGCATGAGGCGGCGAAGTCGCTGGACCTCAACGAGGTCGGGGTCTGCAACCTCTCGACGCGGGCGCCGATCGCCTTCGATCCCTTCGGCGAGAACCGCACCACCGGCGCCTTCATCCTGATCGACCGCATCAGCAACGCCACCGTCGGCGCCGGCATGATCCTCCATTCGCTGCGCCGTGCCGAGAACATCCACTGGCAGTCGCTGGATGTCGGCAAGCGCGGCCGCAGCGACCTGAAGAACCAGCGCCCGGCGGTGTTCTGGTTCACCGGCCTGTCCGGCTCGGGCAAGTCGACCATCGCCAATCTCTTCGAGAAGAAGCTGTTCGCGTCCGGCCGTCACACCTACATTCTCGACGGCGACAATGTCCGCCATGGGCTGAACCGCGATCTCGGCTTCACCGACGCCGACCGCGTCGAGAACATCCGCCGCGTCGCCGAGGTGGCGAAGCTGATGGCCGATGCCGGGCTGATCGTCATCGTCTCCTTCATCTCCCCCTTCAGCGCCGAGCGGCGCATGGCACGCGAGCTCATGGCCGAGGGCGAGTTCATCGAGGTGTTCGTCGACACGCCGTTCGAGGAATGCGCCCGCCGCGACCCGAAGGGCCTTTACGCGCGTGCGCTGAGCGGCGAGATCAAGAACTTCACCGGCGTCGATTCGCCCTACGAGGCTCCGGAAAACCCCGAAATCCGTCTCGAGACGCTCGGCAAGAGCCCTCAGGAGATGGCGGAAGCCCTGGAACGCTGGCTGGATGAGCGCGACATTGCTGAAGACCAATATGACAATGGCGGCGGTATCTGACGACGAGGCCATGCTAGGCGTCTTCGAGCGCCTGGCCCTGGACGCCGGGCGCGAGGTGATGCGCGTCTTCCACGAAGGCTGTGCCGTCGACAACAAGTCCGACTCTTCGCCCGTGACCGAAGCCGACCGCGAAAGCGAGAAGATCATCCTGGCCGGCCTGCGCGCTGCCTATCCGCACATTCCCTGCGTGGCCGAGGAAGAGGTGGCGGCAGGGGTGGCGACGCCGGACCTCGACAACGCCTTCTTCCTCATCGATCCGCTCGACGGCACCAAGGAGTTCGTCAACCGCCGCACCGATTTCACCGTCAACATCGCGCTCATACGCCACGGCGTGCCGGAAGTCGGCGTCGTCTTCGCACCCTGCACGGGCCGTTTCTTCTCTGGCCGGCCGGGCAAGGCGGAAATGCTCGAGATCGACGGCGAGTTTCATATCACCGGCCGCCAGCCGATTGCCGTGCGGGCAAGTGGAATGCCGCTCGCGGTCGTCGCCAGCCGCTCGCACAACACGCCCGAGACCGACGCCTTCATCCGCGATCTCGGCGCCGCCGAGATCGTTTCGGTCGGCTCGTCGCTGAAGTTCTGCCTTGTCGCCGCCGCCGAGGCGGATGTCTACCCGCGCTTCGGCCGCACCATGGAATGGGACACCGCAGCCGGCGACGCGGTGCTGCGTGCCGCCGGCGGCATGACGCGCACGCTGGACGGCCGACCGCTCGTCTACGGCAAGCGCAATCAGGCGGACGACAGCGATTTCGCCAATCCGCATTTTATTGCGACGGGGAAGCGGGGGACGGTTTAATCTCCCCCCTTGAAGATGTCGCCGAAGGCGACAGAGGGGTCGCGTCGCATAGAGCGCCGACCCCGTTCGTCTGTGATAAAGGGCCGAGCCCGGTCGGACCGACCCCCTCTGGCCTGCCGGCCCTCTCCCCCTCAAGGGGGGAGATCATCAAGCCGCCGCGACGCTCGCCGAATTCGATCCAATGTAGTTGCGGATCGTCTCGATGATCCGGTCCTGGTCGGCCTCGCTGAGATAGGGATGCATCGGCAGGCAGAGGATCTGCTTCGGCAGTTCTTCCGAAACCGCAAGGCCGGCCGGCGAGCGCGGATAGTCGCGATAGGCGACCTGGGCATGCAGTGGCTTCACATAGTAGATGACCGACGGGATGCCCTTTTCCGTCAGATGGGCCTTCAGCCCATCGCGCTTCGGCGTCTCAATGGCATATTGCGCCCAGGCCGAGCGGCCGTGGCCCAGGTTGCGCGATGCCTTGACGATGTCGCCGAGGCCGTCGGCATAGCGTTGCGCCACCGCTTGGCGGGCCACCATCTCGTCCTCGAGAATGGCGAGCTTCTCGATCAGGATCGCCGCCTGCAGCGTGTCGAGGCGCGAATTGATGCCGACGCGGACATTGTCGTACTGCGTCTCTCCCTTGCCATGGAAGGCGAAGGACCGCAGCTTGTCGGCCAGCGCAGCGTCATTGGTGAACATAGCGCCGCCGTCGCCGTAGCAGCCGAGCGGCTTTGCCGGGTAGAAGCTGGTCGAGGCGACATGGCCGAACGAGCCGCACATCTTGCCGTCGGCGGAGCCGCCGATCGACTGCGCAGCGTCCTCGATCACCAATAGCCCTTCGCGCTTGGCGATCGCCGTGATCGCCTCGTAGTCGGCGGCAAGTCCGAACAGGTCGACCGGAATGATCGCCTTCGGCTTCAGCCGGCCCTGCTTCTTGATCATTTCGATTGCCGCCTCAAGGCTGGCAATGTCGATGTTGTAAGTGCTGGGATCGACGTCGACGAAGACGGGCTCGGCCTTGGCGAGCGCCACCACTTCCGCCGTGGCGGCGAAGGTGAAGCTCGGCACGAACACGGCGTCGCCAGGGCCGATGCCGGCGGCGAACAGCGGCAGGAGCAACGCATCTGTGCCGTTGGCGCAGGCCACGACATGCTTGACGCCGACGAAAGCTGCGAGCTTGTTTTCGAACTCGGTGACCTGCGGCCCGAGGATATAGCGGCCGTCCTCGACCACATGGTCGATCGCGGCCTTGAGCCGGTCGCGGATTCGTTCGCGCTGCGCGCCAAGATCGATGAACTGCATGTCGGCCTCAAGATACTGCCAGTAAACCGGCCCGCTGGTACCAGACTTGACGCGGCCGAGAAAGCCGGCCACGGCCAAGGCGAATTGCGCAAGTGTCGCAGGCTGTTACCGTGTTTTGCCGGCGCTTCGTCCGAACAAGCCGGAAAAGCGGCCTTCAAGGCGCATTTTAGCGCCCGCTTTTCTCACAGTGCCGGCGATGGAAACATAAAGTGATCGGTTCGGGCAGGGAGGCCCAGTCGGCGCCGACGGCCGATCAGGCGATTTCGTGCCGCCATGGCGGGTTGGCGCCGGCCCTTGAAACCGTCACCGCGGCCGCCTTGGCGCCGAGCGCGAGCGCCTTGCGGATCGCGTCCTCGGAGAGGCTGCCGATCCCTGCCTTGGTGAGCCGGCCCTGTTCGTGCAGCGAGGCGAGAATGCCGGCATTGAACGTATCGCCGGCGCCGACCGTGTCGACGACCTGGACCCGTTCCGGCACAACCGTGACCCTGTGCTCCTTGCTGTAGCCGACGGCGCCTTCGCTGCCATGGGTGACGACGATCAATTTCGGTCCGCGCTCCAGCCAGTTGCGGATGACGTCCTCATGCGAGCCCGCTTCGTCGAACCAGTTGAGGTCCTCGTCCGAGAGTTTGACGATGTCAGCCATCGCCATCATCTCGCGGATGCGCCGCAGATGCTTCGCCTTGTCGGGGATGAAGTTCGGGCGGATGTTCGGATCGAGCATCATGACCCGGCTGTTGTGCTCACGCCGCATGAACTCCTCATAGGCCGATCCAGCCGGCTCGGAGATCAGGCTGATGGCACCGAACAGCATGGCTTCGATTTCGGCCCCGAGCTTCGGCAGGTCCTCGATGGTCAGCATGCGTCCGGCAGTGTTCTCGTCATAGAAAGTGTAGGTCGCCTGGCCCTTGGTGAGCCGCACGAAGGCAAGCGTCGTGGGCTTCGGCGACGTGTGCGCATAGGTGGAACTCACCTTGCTCGCCCCGAGCGCCTCGCGAAGCTGGCCGCCGAACAGGTCCGAGGACAGGCCGGAAAAGAACCCGGCCGGCGCGCCCAGCCGCCCGAGCGCGATCGCCGTGTTGAACACCGCGCCGCCGACATAAGGCGCGAAGGCCGCTTCGCCTTCCGTCGTCGTGCGCGGCAACATGTCGATAAGGGCTTCGCCACAGCAGAGGATCATGTCTTGTCGGTCTCCGGCGGATGGATCACGCCCTTGCGGATGATGATGTTGGCGTAGAGTCTGGGTTCGCTGGTCGCCACGATGGCGTGTGCGGTCTTGACGCGTGCATAGAAGTCGGGGCCGGCGAGCGCAATCACCTTGCGTCCGGGCGCGTGTCTTGCGCAGACCGCCTCCATCTCGTGATGCACCGGATCTGCAAGCGCCGGATCGCCCTGGACCGAAGCGCGAAACAGCGCCTCCGGCACCGCCTCGTCGACGGGCAGCACGCTGAGGATCGCGTCGAGCACGGGGATGAGATGATGGCCGTCGGCGCGGATCAGCCGCCGCGCCTGTTCCTCCGCAGGATAATTGCCGTCGACCAGCGCGACCTCGTCGCCGTGGCCCATCGCGCGCAGCGTCGCCAGAAGCTGCGGGCCGAGCAGCGACGGAATGCCGATGAGCATGTCAGGCGCTCCTGGAAATGGAGGTCGGACCGACGAGGAAGCGTTCGGACAGCGGCAGGCTGGCGCCGCCCAGCGCCCGCGCATGGATGCCGACGGTTCCTTCGCGCACGATGGGCAGCTTCAGTCCCTCTGCATCGATGCCGGCGAGCGCATCGGTGACTGCGTCGACCAGTCGCCGCCTCACGCTGAGCGGCATCCAGCCGTCGATCACGGCGGCCTCGAAATCGATGACTGACGAGGCCGCCACGATGGCATAGGCCAGCGCCTGCGCGGCGCCGGCGATCCAAGCGTCGAACTCAGCGCCGATCTCGCCCCATTCCTGCGGCGAGGTCCAAAGATAAGAACCATCTACGCCTTTCGCGCTGAGCGCTTTCTCCAATATGGCGATCGAGGCGACGTCGATCAGCTGCGTCGGCTTGCCGTCGGGTCCTGGCACCGGCATCGAGCCCAGTGCGCCGGCATTGCCCGTCGGTCCGCCGAACAGGCGTCCGTTGAGCACGATGCCGCCCCCGGCAAAGGCGCCGATGTAGAAATAGACGAAATCGCGCGCGCCTCCCGCCTGGCCGAAGACGAGCTCCGCCCCGCAGGCCGACGTCGCGTCGTTCTGGAGATAGACCGGAAAGTCGCATTGCCCCTGGATGTCGGCGCGGATGTCGCGGTGGCGCCATTCGTCCATCACGTCGCGCGGCGCGCCGGCGGTGTCGGCCCAGTTCCAGAGCTCGAACGGCATGGCGATGCCGAGCCCGGCAATGCGCTTGTCCTGCGCCGGCGTCAGCTCGCCGCGCATCTTCTTGATGCCGGCGGTGACGAACTCGACCGTCTCGCGCGGCGCCGGGTAGCGGTAGGAATTCTGCAGCATTGCGCGCACGTTGCCGAGGAAATCGATCAGCACCAGCTCGGCGCTTCGGCGGCCGATCTTGAGGCCGATGAAAAAAGCGCCTTCCGGGTTGAGCGCCATCGGAATGGACGGCTGGCCGATCTTGCCGCGCAACGGCGCCTGACGGACGAGCAGCTTGTCGTTCTCGAGTTCTCGCATGATGACGGAGACCGTCTGGGCCGAGAGCCCCGTCATGCGCGCAATGTCGGATTTGGCGAGGCTGCCATGCTGGCGCACCAGCGACAGCACGAGCCTTTCGTTGTGGTCGCGCATGCCGCTCTGGTTGGTGCCGCGATGCATGCGGCTCTCCAAAGCTTCGGGCGAACCGTGCCTCGCAATGCCGGTCTCCACCCTGTTCCTCCGTCAGTTTCCCCTCACTGCTTTTCGTTCAGAATGAGTGAACGGCGCACCGCTGTCAATAATAAATAAGAGTGATTTAATTATTGACACGCGTCTCGGACTGGTGTCTGTTGGGCTGGCGTCCACGCTGGGAAAAAGGTTGGATGCGCTCGAGGCGCCGGGCTGGCCGGCGCCCGCAAAGGTTCCACTGGGAGGATATCGTGACCAAGAAATCGCTGCTGAAATCCACCGTCTTCGCGGCTGCCGGGTTGGGCTTGATGGCGTTCGCCTCGTCCGCGTCTGCCGCGGGCGTGGGCGCCTGCCTGATCACCAAGACCGACACCAATCCTTTCTTCGTCAAGATGAAGGAGGGCGCCACCGCCAAGGCCAAGGAACTCGGCGTCGACCTCAAGACCTATGCCGGCAAGATCGACGGCGACAGCGAGAGTCAGGTTGCGGCGATCGAGAGCTGCATCGCCGACGGCGCAAAGGGCATCCTGATCACCGCCTCCGATACCAAGGGCATCGTGCCGACGGTGAAGAAGGCGCGCGACGCCGGCCTGCTGGTGATCGCGCTCGACACGCCGCTCGATCCGATCGACGCCGCTGACGCCACTTTCGCCACCGACAATCTGGAAGCCGGCAAGCTGATCGGCGCCTGGGCCGCCGCCACGCTCGGCGACAAGGCCAAGGACGCCAAGATCGGCTTCCTCGATTTGACCCCGTCTCAGCCGACCGTCGACGTGCTGCGCGACCAGGGCTTCATGATCGGCTACGGCATCGATCCCAAGGACCCGAACAAGATCGGCGACGAGGATGACCCGCGCATCGTCGGCCACGACGTCACCAACGGCAACGAGGAAGGCGGCCGCAAGGCGATGGAGAACCTTCTACAGAAGGACAACACCATCAACGTCATCCACACCATCAACGAGCCCGCCGCCGTGGGCGCCTATCAGGCGCTCAAGGCCGTCGGTCTCGAAAAGCAGGTGCTGATCGTCTCGGTCGACGGCGGCTGCCCGGGTGTCAAGTCGGTTGCCGAAGGCGTAATCGGCGCCACATCGCAGCAGTATCCGCTGCAGATGGCGGCGCTCGGCATCGAGGCGATCGCCGCCTATGCCAAGGACGGCACCAAGCCGAAGCCGACCGAAGGCAAGAACTTCTTCGACACCGGCGTCAACCTGGTGACCGACAAGCCGGCCAACGGTGTGAAGTCCATCGACACCAAGGAAGGCCTGGCCAAGTGCTGGGGCTGATGCCCGCCTGACCGGTGTGCAAAAGCTTGCGGCTGGGGACTTGATCCCCGGCCGCTTCGGGTGGACGATGCATTTTCGTATGCGCTGATAAATCCCGGCGGAAGACCGGAAGCTAGACGAGGCACGGAGCCATGACGAAGCTCCGTGAGACGGGAGGAGAAATGTCGCAAATCCAGGAATTCGAGAAGGTACTCTCGGGCAGCGACACCAGCGTCGCCAGCTTTGACGAGCACGGCAAGTCGTTCGTCAAGCGCGCCCAGCATTTCCTGCATTCCACGCCTGCCGCCGTGCCGCTGATCGTGCTGGTGCTGTCGATCATCATCTTCGGCATCGCCATCGGCGGACGGTTCTTTTCGTCCTACACGCTGACGCTGATCCTGCAGCAGATCGCCATCGTCGGCATCCTGGGCGCTGCCCAGACGCTTGTCATCCTGACCGCCGGCATCGACCTTTCGATCGGCGTGGTGATGGTGATCTCGGCCGTGGTCATGGGCAATTGCGCCGTCAGCTACGGCATGCCGACCATCCTCGCGGTGGCGCTCGGCCTTGCCGCGGGCGCGGCCTGCGGCCTGCTCAACGGGCTGCTCGTCGCTTACATGAAGCTACCGCCCTTCATCGTCACGCTGGGCACCTGGAACATCGTCATGGCCACCAACTTCATCTACTCGGCCAACGAGACGATCCGCGACGCCGACGTCGATGCCCAGGCGCCGCTGCTGCATCTCTTCGCCATCAGTTTCAGGGTCGGCTCCGCCGTGCTGACGGCCGGCGTCATCGCCATGGTCCTCTTGGTGATGCTGCTCTGGTACGTGCTCAACCACACCGCCTGGGGCCGCCATGTCTATGCCGTGGGCGACGACCCCGAAGCGGCGAAGCTGTCGGGCATCCAGACCAAGAAGGTGCTGATGGCCGTCTATACGCTGGCCGGCCTCATCGCCGCCTTCGCGGCCTGGGTCTCGATCGGCCGAAACGGCTCGATTTCACCGTCGGCTGCCGTCACCGACTACAATCTGCAGGCCATCACCGCGACGGTGATCGGCGGCATCTCGCTCTTCGGCGGCCGCGGCTCGATCCTCGGCACGCTGTTCGGCGCCATGATCGTCGGCGTCGTCTCGATGGGCCTCAACATGCTGGGCGCCGATCCGCAATGGAAAGTGCTGCTCACCGGCGTGCTGATCATCGGCGCCGTCGCGATCGACCAGTGGATCAGAAAGGTTTCGGTGTAACCATGACCCAGCAGCCTGTCCTCACCGCGCGCAATCTCACCAAGCGCTATGGCCGAGTCACCGCGCTCAACGCCTGCGACTTCGATCTCTATCCGGGCGAAATCCTGGCCGTGATCGGCGACAACGGCGCCGGCAAGTCGACGCTGATCAAGGCGATCTCCGGGGCGGTGATCCCCGACGAGGGCACGATCGAGCTCGACGGCAAACAGGTTCTGTTCCGCTCGCCGATCGAGGCACGCGAGGCCGGCATCGAGACCGTCTATCAGAACCTGGCGTTGTCGCCGGCGCTGTCGATCGCCGACAACATGTTCCTCGGCCGCGAGATCCGCAAACCCGGCCCGCTTGGTAGCTGGTTCCGCATGCTCGACCGGCCGGCGATGGAAAAGCGCGCCCGCGACAAGCTCACCGAGCTTGGGCTGATGACCATCCAGAACATCAGCCAGGCGGTCGAAACGCTGTCCGGCGGCCAGCGGCAGGGCGTGGCGGTGGCGCGGGCCGCCGCCTTCGGCTCGAAAGTGGTGATCATGGACGAGCCGACGGCAGCCCTTGGCGTCAAGGAAAGCCGGCGCGTGCTTGAACTCATCCTCGACGTCAAGAAGCGCGGCCTGCCCATCGTGCTCATCTCGCACAACATGCCGCATGTCTTCGAGGTGGCCGACCGCATCCACATCCACCGGCTGGGACGGCGCCTCTGCGTGGTCGATCCCAAGCAGATCTCAATGTCCGATGCCGTCGCCCTCATGACCGGCGCCAAGAAACCGCCCGAAGACGCATTGGCGGCCTGACGACGGAGGGCAAATTGCCGCAAGCCAACCGGGTAGCTTCGCAACCTAAATCGATTGAGGGTATGCTGCGTTGCAATAAAATGGGGTAGGACGATCGGCGAAAGCCGGTATGATCGGGCCATGATCACGAGAGGCAGCATGACGCGTGCAATGACATCCGAAGCCCCCGCTCTCGACCATCCCGATCCCAAGACGCTCGCCAACGAGGTGCTTCTCGCCCTCAAATACCGGCTCGGCAAGGACACCACCGTTGCCACGCCTTATGACTGGCTGACCGCCTCGATCAAGGTGGTGCGCGACCGTGTCGTCGATCAGTGGATCCAGGCGACCAAGGAGGCCTACGACAAGCAGGAAAAGCGGGTCTATTACCTCTCGCTCGAATTCCTGATCGGCCGCCTGATGCGCGACGCCTTCTCCAATCTGGGCCTGATGGAGAACATGCGCGAAGCGCTAGCCTCGCTCGATGTCGACCTCGACCTCATCGCCGCGCTCGAACCGGACGCAGCCCTCGGCAATGGCGGCCTTGGCCGGCTTGCCGCCTGCTTCATGGAAAGCATGGCGACCGTCGACATTCCCGCTCACGGCTACGGCATTCGCTACGCCAACGGCATGTTCCGCCAGGAAATCCATGACGGCTGGCAGGTCGAATTGCCGGAGACCTGGCTTGATCACGGCAATCCCTGGGAGTTCGAACGGCGCGAGCGCTCCTTCGAGGTCGGCTTCGGCGGCTCGGTGGAATCGATCACCTCCAGGGACGGCCGGCTCGAACGCCACGTCTGGAAGCCGACTGAGCATGTGCTTGCCGTCGCCTATGACACGCCGGTCGCCGGCTGGCGCGCCAAGCGTGTCAACACGCTGCGCCTCTGGTCCGGCATGCCGATCGACCCGATCCTGCTCGACAAGTTCAACGCAGGCGACCACATCGGCGCGCTCGCCGAAAGCAACAAGGCCGATGCGCTGTCGCGCGTGCTTTATCCCGCCGATTCGCATATGGCCGGGCAGGAGCTCAGGCTCAGACAGGAATATTTCTTCTCCACCGCCTCGCTGCAGGACATCGTCCAGCGGCATCTCAGCCAGTATGGCGATCTGAAATCGCTGCCGGACAAGGCCGCCATCCACCTGAACGACACCCATCCCGCTGTTGCCGTGCCGGAACTGATGCGGCTCTTGATGGATGTCCACGGCATGGATTTCGACCAGGCCTGGGACGTCACCAAGCGTACCTTCGGCTACACCAACCACACGCTTCTTCCCGAAGCCCTGGAGAGCTGGCCGGTGCCGCTGTTCGAGCGGCTTTTGCCGCGCCACATGCAGATCGTCTACGCCATCAACGCGCAGGCGCTGCTCGAGGCCCGCGCCACCGGAAAGTTCTCCGGCGACCAGATCGCCAGAATCTCGCTCATTCAGGAGAACGGCGACCGCCGCGTGCGCATGGGCAATCTCGCTTTTGTCGGCTCGCATTCGGTCAACGGCGTCTCGGCGCTGCACACCGATCTGATGAAGGAGACGGTGTTTGCCGATCTCCACAAGCTCTACCCCGACCGCATCAACAACAAGACCAACGGCATCACGCCGCGGCGCTGGCTGATCCAGTGCAATCCGGGGCTGACCGCGCTCGCCCGCGAGGCGATCGGCGACCGCTTCATGGACGACATCGAGGCGATCAAGGGCCTCGATGTGTTTGCCGGCGATGCCGCCTTCCGCGAGAAGTTCGCCGCTGTGAAGCGGCAGAACAAGACGCGCCTCGCCAATCTCGTCGCCGACCGGCTCGGCATCAGGCTCGATCCTTCGGCGCTGTTCGACATCCAGATCAAGCGCATCCACGAGTATAAACGCCAGCTGCTCAACATCCTGGAGGCGATCGCGCTCTACGATCAGATCCGTTCGCATCCCGAGCGGGACTGGATGCCGCGCGTGAAGTTCTTCGGCGGCAAGGCGGCGCCCAGCTATCACAACGCCAAGCTGATCATCAAACTGGCCAACGATGTCGCCAAGGTCATCAATCGCGATCCGGCGGTGCGCGGCCTGCTGAAAGTGGTGTTCCTGCCGAACTACAATGTCAGCCTAGCCGAGGTGATGATGCCGGCCGCCGACCTGTCGGAACAGATCTCGACCGCCGGCATGGAGGCGTCGGGCACCGGCAATATGAAGTTCGCGCTGAACGGCGCCCTGACGATCGGCACGCTCGACGGCGCCAATGTCGAGATCAAGCAATGTGTCGGCGACGACAACATCTTCATCTTCGGTCTCACCACTGCCGAGGTCGCGCAGCGCCGCGGCAATGGCTATGATCCGCGCGGCGTGATCGAATCCTCGCCCGAACTGGCGCAGGCGGTGGCGGCGATTTCCTCCGGTGTGTTCTCGCCCGACGATCCCAACCGCTATCGCGAACTGATGAACGGCCTCTATCAGAGCGACTGGTTCATGGTGGCTGCCGATTTCGATTCCTATGCCGCCTGCCAGCGCGAGGTCGACGCCGTCTGGCGCAACAGTCCCGACTGGCAAGCCCGCGCCATCCGCAATGTCGCCCGCGTCGGCTGGTTCTCGTCCGACCGCACCATCCGCCAATATGCGAAAGAAATCTGGAACGTACCCGTCTGATATGATTGCATGAGGCCACGAACAATGTGGCCGTCCGGTGCATGTCGCCCAAAAGTGCGCAGCGGTTTTGGGATCACGGCATGCACCAGAACAAGTCGATGCATGTCGCCCAAAAGTGCGCAGCGGTTTTGGGATCACGGCATGCACCAGAACAAGTCGATGCATGTCGCCCAAAAGTGCGCAGCGGTTTTGGGATCACGGCATGCACCAGAACAAAGTCGATGCATGTCGCCCAAAAGTGCGCAGCGGTTTTGGGATTACGGCATGCACCAGAACAAAGGTGCCCAGGGAGGGCGACCGCCTGATGAGGAAGCCGCGCGCGACCGCTGCGACAAGCGGGCCGGACGGACTGGCGCCAGCCGGCGATGTCGCGGCGATTGTTGCCGGCACGCATGGCGATCCCTTTGCAATCCTGGGCGTGCATGAAGCCGGCAAGGGCTTCGTCGGTCGCTGCTTCGTGCCGAATGCCGAATCCGTCACCGCCTACACGCTGGCCGGCAAGGAGGCTGGCGAACTCGTCCGCAGCAACGATGCCGGTTTTTTCGAAGGCAGGCTTTCGATCCGCAAACGCCAGCCGCTGCGCTACCACGCGAAAAATGCCGGCGCCGAGTGGTGGCTGACCGATCCCTATTCCTTCGGCCCGGTACTCGGCCCGATGGACGACTACTATATGGCCGAGGGCTCGCATCTGAGGTTGTTCGACAAGCTCGGCGCCCATATCATCGACCATGAGGGTGCCACCGGCGTGCATTTCGCCGTCTGGGCGCCCAATGCGAAACGCGTCTCCGTGGTCGGCGATTTCAACGAATGGGACGGTCGCCGGCACACCATGCGCGACCGCAAGGACACCGGCATCTGGGAACTGTTCATTCCCGATCTAGGCGCCGGCCGGCCTTACAAGTTCGAGATCATCGCTCCCGATGGCGTCAGGCTGCCGCTAAAGGCTGACCCGTTCGCCTTCGAGTCGGAGCTGCGCCCGGCGACGGCCTCGGTGACGGCGCCGCCGATGGCGCATCGATGGGCCGACGAGGCGCACCGCAGCTTCTGGCAAAAGGCCGATCCGCGCCGCGAGGCGATCTCGATCTACGAGGTCCATGCCGGCTCGTGGCAGCTTCGCGACGACGGCACGTTCTTGAGCTGGGACGAGCTTGCCGAGCGGCTGATCCCCTATGTGGTCGACACCGGCTTCACCCACATCGAGTTCCTGCCGATCTCGGAACATCCCTTCGATCCGTCCTGGGGCTATCAGACGACCGGCCTCTATGCCCCGACCGCCCGCTTCGGCGACCCGGACGGCTTCGCACGCTTTGTCGACGGCGCCCACCGCGCCGGCGTCGGCGTCATCCTCGACTGGGTGCCGGCGCATTTTCCGGTCGACGAGCACGGGCTCGTGCGCTTCGACGGCACCGCGCTTTACGAGCATGAGGACCCGCGCCAGGGTTTTCATCCCGACTGGAACACCGCCATCTACAATTTCGGCCGTCGCGAGGTGGTGTCGTTCCTCGTCAACAACGCGCTGTTCTGGGCCGAGAAATACCATGTCGACGGATTGCGCGTCGACGCCGTCGCCTCGATGCTTTACCTCGACTATTCGCGCAAGGCGGGGGAGTGGATCCCCAACGAGAAGGGCGGACGCGAGAACCTGCAGGCCGTCGACTTCCTGCAGAAGATGAACAAGGAGCTCTACGGCCACCACCCCGGCGTGATCACCATCGCCGAGGAATCGACCTCATGGCCGAAAGTGTCGCGGCCGGTGCATGAAGGCGGGCTCGGTTTCGGCTTCAAGTGGAACATGGGCTTCATGCACGACACGCTGGAATATCTTTCCAAGGAGCCGATCTATCGCAAGCACCATCACAACGAAGTCACCTTCGGGCTGATCTACGCATTTTCCGAAAATTTCGTGCTGCCGCTCTCCCATGACGAGGTCGTGCACGGCAAGGGCACGCTGCTCCACAAGATGGCCGGCGACGACTGGCAGAAATTCGCCACGCTGCGCGCCTACTACGCCTTCATGTGGGGTTATCCCGGCAAGAAGCTCCTTTTCATGGGCCAGGAATTCGCCCAGCGCCGCGAATGGAGCGAGGCGCGCGCGCTCGACTGGGACTTGCTGGAACACGGCCCGCATCGCGGCGTCCGCCAAGTCGTGCGGGATCTCAACTATCTCTACCGTTCGCGCCCGGCATTGCATGCGCGTGACTGCGAGCCGGAAGGCTTCTCCTGGCTGATCGTCGACGATCGCGACAACTCGGTCTTCGCCTGGCTGCGCAGCGCGCCCGGCGGCAATCCGATCGCGATCATCTCCAACTTCACGCCGGTGCCGCGCGAGAACTATCGCGTGCCGCTGCCGAAGGCGGGCGAATGGCGCGAGATCATCAACACCGATGCCGGCGATTATGGCGGCTCCGGCATGGGCAATGGCGGCATGGTCGAGGCGAGCGGAGAGGAGGGCGGCACATCGGCGACGATGCTGTTGCCGCCGCTGTCGACGATCATGCTGGAATTCGCCGCGGACTGAAGCAGATGATATCCCATCTCGCCGCATCAACGGTCCGGGCAGCTTACTTGGGAGGGTACTGATGGCAGACACGAAACGAACCCAGCCGCTGGCACGCGATGCCATGGCCTATGTGCTGGCCGGCGGGCGCGGCAGCCGCTTGAAGGAGCTGACCGACCGGCGCGCCAAGCCCGCGGTCTATTTCGGCGGCAAGACGCGCATCATCGATTTCGCTCTGTCCAATGCGCTCAACTCCGGCATTCGACGTCTCGGCGTCGCTACCCAGTACAAGGCGCATTCGCTGATCCGACACCTGCAGCGCGGCTGGAATTTCCTGCGGCCGGAACGAAACGAGAGCTTCGACATCCTGCCGGCCAGCCAGCGCGTCTCGGAGACCCAGTGGTACGAGGGCACGGCGGACGCCGTCTACCAGAACATCGACATCATCGAGGCCTACAACCCCGAATACATGGTCATCCTGGCCGGCGACCACATCTACAAGATGGACTACGAGCTGATGCTGCGCCAGCACGTTGACGCCAATGCCGACGTGACCGTCGGCTGCCTCGAAGTGCCCCGCATGGAGGCGACGGGCTTCGGCGTCATGCATGTGGATGCGAAGGACAACATCATCTCCTTCATTGAGAAGCCCGCCGATCCGCCCGGCATCCCCGACAAGCCGGATTTCGCGCTGGCCTCGATGGGCATCTATGTCTTCAGGACCAAGTTCCTGATGGACCAGTTGCGCCGCGATGCGGCCGAGCCGGGATCGAGCCGCGACTTCGGCAAGGACATCATCCCCCATGTCGTCCAGCACGGTAAGGCTGTCGCGCATCGCTTCGGCAAGTCCTGCGTGCGCTCGACGGCCGAGAACGAGGCCTATTGGCGCGATGTCGGAACGGTCGACGCCTATTGGGAAGCCAATATCGACCTCACCGACGTTACCCCCGAGCTCGACCTTTACGACCGCGACTGGCCGATCTGGACCTATGCCGAATTGAAGCCGCCGGCGAAATTCGTCCATGACGAGGACGGCCGGCGCGGCGAGGCGATTTCCTCGCTGGTTTCGGGCGACTGCATCATTTCCGGCGCATCGCTGCGCCGCAGCCTGATCTTCACCGGCGCGCGCATCAATTCCTATTCCAAGCTGGAAGAGGTGGTCATGCTTCCCGACTGCTATGTCGGGCGCAACGCGCATCTCAAGCGCGTCGTTATCGACCATGGCGTGCGCATTCCGGAGGGGCTTGTGGTAGGCGAGGACCCGGCGCTCGACGCCAAGCGCTTCCGCGTTTCGGAAAAGGGCATCTGCCTGATCACGCAGGACATGATCAACAAGCTGTCAAGCTGACCAGCAAAGCTGTCAACCTGATGAGGTTGATCAACAAGCTTTCACTTTAAGTTGTTTTTGTGCATCTCGCTTTCCCCGAACCGTTTCACACTTTTGGGCGACATGCATTAGCAGTGGATCGTTAGCGTATGCAGGTTCTGTCGGTCACGCCCGAAATCTTCCCGCTGATCAAGACCGGTGGGCTTGCCGACGTGACCGGCGCCTTGCCGATCGCGCTCGCCGGCAAGGGTGTGGCAATGCGCACGCTCGTTCCCGGCTATCCGGTGGTGATGGACGCCTTCAAGAAAAAGAAGGCGCTCTATCAGTATCCGCTGCTGCAGGGCGGCAAGGCTTCGGTCCATGCCGTCAGGATCGGCGAACTCGACCTCTTCGTGCTCGACGCGCCGCATCTCTTCGACCGCCAGGGCGGGCCCTATGGCACCGTCTCCGGCTCCGACTGGCCGGACAACTGGCGGCGCTTCGCGGCGCTGAGCCAGATCGGCGGCGACATCGCCGGCGGCGCCATCTCCGGCTACCAGCCCGACCTCGTCCACGCCCATGACTGGCAGTCGGCGATGACGCTCGCCTACATGCGCTACGGCAAGGCGGTCGGCGTGCCGTCGCTGATCACCGTGCACAACCTTGCCTTCCAGGGCCAGTTCGGCGCCGGCATTTTTGGCGAGCTCGGCCTGCCGGGCGCGGCCATGCAGCTCGACGGCGTCGAATATTATGGCGGCGTCGGCTATCTCAAGGCCGGGCTGCAGGCCGCCTGGGCGATCACCACGGTCAGCCCGACCTACGCGCAAGAGATCCGCTCGCCGGAGTTCGGCATGGGCCTCGACGGCCTCATCAACATGCGCGCCGTCGATCTCTACGGGATCGTAAACGGCATCGACGTCGACATCTGGAACCCCGAAACCGACAAGCATCTTGTGGCCAACTATTCGGCCGAAAAGCTCGATGCGCGCCGCCCCAACCGCAAAGCCGTCGAGGACCGCTTCAATCTCGAGAGCGACGACAGCCCGATCGTCTGCGTCATCAGCCGGCTGACCTGGCAGAAGGGCATGGACATATTGGCCGCTGTCGTCGACGGCATCGTTCAGCGCGGGGCGCGGCTGGCGGTGCTGGGTTCGGGCGATGCCGGTCTGGAAGGCTCGCTGCTAGCCGCCGCGGCGCGGCATCGCGGCCGCATCGGTGTGGTCATCGGCTATGATGAAGCGCTCTCCCACATCATGCAGGGCGGCTGCGACGCGATCGTCATCCCGTCGCGCTTCGAGCCTTGCGGCCTGACCCAGCTCTACGGCCTGCGCTATGGCTGCGTGCCGATCGTCGCGCGCACCGGCGGGCTTGCCGACACCATCATCGACGCCAACGAGGCGGCACTTTCGGCCGGCGTCGCCACCGGCTTCCAGTTCCCGCCGAACAATGGCGGCGCGCTGCTGCATGCCATTCGCCAGTTGGTAGAGGTGCATGCCAGGCCCGCGACCTGGGCATCGATCCAGCGCCAGGGCATGAAGGCGGACGTCTCCTGGGACAGGAGCGCCGAGAAATACGTCGAACTCTATCGCTTGCTGCTTTCCAAAAGGGTTGCCTGAGCATGATACGGACCGTCCCCACCAAGCCCTATCCCGACCAGAAGCCCGGCACCTCCGGCCTGCGCAAGAAAGTGCCGATATTCCAGCAAGAGCACTATGCCGAGAACTTCATCCAGTCGATCTTCGACGCGCTGGAAGGTTTTGAGGGCAAGACGCTGGTGATCGGCGGCGACGGCCGCTACTACAACCGCGAGGTCATCCAGAAGGCCATCGCCATGGCCGCCGCCAACGGCTTCGGCAAGGTGATGGTCGGGCAGGGCGGCATTCTCTCCACGCCCGCCGCCTCCAACATCATTCGCAAATACAAGACCTTCGGCGGCATCATCCTGTCTGCCAGCCACAATCCGGGCGGCCCGCACGAGGATTTCGGCATCAAGTACAATGCCGGCAATGGCGGCCCGGCGCCGGAGAAGATCACCGACGCGATCTTTGCCAAGACCAATACGATTTCGAGCTTCAAAATCGCCGATATCGGTGAGATCGACATCGATAGGGTCGGCACCGTCAAGGCCGGCGACATGACGGTCGAGATCATCGATCCGGTCACCGACTATGCCGAGCTGATGGAAAGCCTGTTCGACTTCGACGCCATCCGCGCCAATTTCAAATATGGCTTCCGCATGCGCTTCGACGCCATGCATGCGGTGACCGGGCCCTATGCCAAGGAGATTCTCGAACGCCGTCTGGGCGCGCCGAACGGCACCTGCCGCAACTTCAAGCCGCTGCCGGATTTTGGCGGCCACCATCCGGACCCGAACCTGGTCCACGCCAAGCATCTCTATGACGAGATGATGGGATCGGACGCGCCTGACTTCGGCGCCGCCTCGGACGGCGACGGCGACCGCAATCTGATCATCGGCAAGGGCATCTTCGTAACCCCGTCGGACTCGGTCGCGATGCTGGCCGCCAACGCGCATCTGGCGCCCGGCTACAAGGAAGGGCTGAAGGGCATCGCCCGCTCGATGCCGACCAGTGGCGCCGCCGATCGCGTCGCCGAGAAGCTCGGCGTCGGCATGTACGAGACACCGACCGGCTGGAAGTTTTTCGGCAACCTGCTCGACGCCGGCATGGCGACGATCTGCGGGGAGGAAAGCGCCGGCACCGGCTCGAACCACGTGCGCGAGAAGGACGGCTTGTGGGCGGTGCTTTTGTGGCTCAACATTCTCGCCGTGCGCGGCGAGAGCTGCAAGGACATCGTCACCAAGCACTGGGAGACCTATGGCCGCAATTACTATTCGCGCCATGACTATGAGGAGGTCGAGACCGACCGCGCGAATGCATTGGTCGACGAACTGCGCGCCAAGCTCAGCTCGCTGCCCGGCACCACCGTACGTGGCATGAAGATCGCCAGCGCCGACGACTTCGCCTATCACGATCCCGTCGACGGCTCGGTGAGCAAGAACCAGGGCATCAGGATTCTATTCGAGGGCGGCTCGCGCGTCGTCTTCCGCCTCTCCGGCACCGGCACGTCCGGAGCGACGCTGCGCGTCTATATCGAGCGCTATGAGCCCGACAAGAGACGCCACGGTCTCGATACCCAGGAAGCGCTCGCCGACCTCATCGCCGCCGCCGACGACATCGCCGGCATCAAGAGCCACACCGGCCGCAACAAGCCGAGCGTGATTACTTGAGGGTGGTGAGGACTTCCCCTTCTCCCCTTGTGGGGTCCGAAGGACGGGGCGAGACACGTGGCTCGCCCCCGGGCGGTGAACCGGCGCGCAGCGGCGAGACGCATGAGGGGTGTTGGCCGGATCGCCCACTTTGGCGATTGGCAGATACGCTCATCGCTTCGTCATCCATGGGCGAAGCAAGGAGCGTAGCGACGCGGCGCAGATCCGAGGATCCATGCCGTGACGTCGAGTCATCGCCGAGGTCCAGAATTCTGCTCCGTTGCGCCCTTCGGTTGAGGTCACGGCATGGGTTCCAGGGTCTCCGCGACCGAGCTTCGCTCCTGCTTCGCCCAGGGATGACGAGCTCATGGAGGTTCCGGCCAACTTTCGAAGGTTGCGGCAAGCTACGAGACTGGCAAGCGTGAGCAATCTCGGCGCCACCATCACCTCCGAAGGCATCCGCTTCGGCGTCTGGTCGTCATCGGCGAGACGTCTGTGGGTTTCGATCTTCGACGACATCGGCTCCCGGGAGGTCGAGCGGCTCCAGCTTCAACCGCAAGGCGATGGTGTGCATACCCTCTTCGTTTCGGGGCTCGCCAAAGGCACCCGGTATGGTTTGCGCGCCGACGGCGACTATGCGCCCGAGCGCGGCCTTTGGTTCGATCCGGACAAGCTTCTCGCCGATCCTTATGCGCTGGAGATCGACCGGCCCTATCAATACCACTGGCGACTTGCAGCCAAACGCAACGAGGGTGCCGACACGGCACCATTGATGCCGAAGACAGTAGCGTGTGCGCTTCCGCAGCCGCTCCTTCCAGGGCAACCATTGTTCCAGCCCGGCGGCCTGATCTACGAGCTCAACGTCCGCTCCTTCACCAGGCTGCACCCCGACGTGCCGCAGGCGCAGCGCGGCACCATCGCGGCGCTCGCCCATCCGGCTGTCATCGAGCACCTCAAGCGTCTCGGCGTCTCCGCTGTCGAGCTCATGCCCATCACCGCTTCCATCGACGAGCGGCACCTGCCGCCGCTGGGGCTGAGCAACGCCTGGGGTTACAACCCCGTCACCTTCATGGCCATCGACCCACGCCTGGCTCCCGGCGGCCTACAGGAGTTGCGCGACACCGTTGCCGCGCTGCGCGAAGCGGGCGTCGGCACCATCCTCGACCTCGTCTTCAACCACACCGGCGAAAGCGACAGGTTGGGCCCGACGCTGTCGCTGCGCGGCCTCGACGCTGAGGCCTATTTCAGGCACCAGCCGGACGGCCGATTGGTAAACGACACCGGCACCGGCAACACCGTCGCCTGCGATCATCCGGTCGTGCAGCAGATGGTGCTCGACACGCTGCGCCATTTCGTCCGCCATGCCGGCGTCGACGGTTTTCGCTTTGACCTTGCGCCGGTGCTTGGCCGGGTCGACGGCGCTTTCGACCCGAATGCGCCGCTGCTCCAGGCCATCGCTGGCGATCCCGTCCTGGCCGACCGGGTGCTGATCGCCGAGCCGTGGGATATTGGTGCTAACGGCTACCAGCTCGGCAATTTTCGGCCGCCATATCTGGAATGGAACGACCGTTACCGTGACGATGTCAGGCGCTTCTGGCGCGGCGATTCCGGCGCAGTCGGTGCTTTAGCCACCCGGCTTGCCGGCTCCTCCGACGTGTTCGGCAAGGATGGGCAGCCGGTGAGCCGCAGTATCAATTTCATCGCCGCGCATGACGGCATGACGCTGGCCGACATCGTCGCCTATGAACGCAAGCACAACGCGGCCAATAGCGAGCAGAACCGTGATGGCCACAATGACAATCTGTCCTGGAACAACGGCGTCGAGGGCGAGACCGATGACACCGCGGTCGCCAAGGCTCGCTTCAATGACCAATGCGCGCTGCTTGCCACGCTCTTTGCCTCGCGCGGCACCATCATGCTTACCGCCGGCGACGAGTTCGGCCGCAGTCAGAAAGGCAACAACAACGCCTATGCGCAGGACAATGCCGTCACCTGGCTCGACTGGGCCGGCCGCGATCAGGCGCTGGAGCAGTACACGGCAGCGCTGTCGGGGCTGCGCCGCGCTTTTCCGGTGCTCTCGGATACGCGATTCCTGACCGGAAAGCCGGCAGATGGTTCAGACATTCCGGATGCCGTCTGGCTGACCGAGATGGGCACCGCTCTCGGCGAGGCCGACTGGCATGATCCGGCGCGACATCGCCTTGTCATGCTGCTCGACGACAGCGGTGGCGGCCGCCTTGCCGTGATCATCAATGGCGACCGCCGGCAATGCCTGTTCACCTTGCCGGTCCGGGATGGTTTCGAGTGGCGGCCGGCGATCGAAGCGCAGCCGGTCGATATTGCGCGGCCGCTCGCCGGCCGCAGTGTGAGTTTGATGATCGAACGGCGGGCCGAAAACGCCCGCGCCAGGAAGGGTTCGTGATGGCTGCGGGCAATGCCGAACGGGAGGCCGAATGGTGGCGCGGCTGCGTCATCTACCAGATCTATCCGCGCTCCTTTCAGGACTCGACCGGCGACGGCAGCGGCGACCTCAAGGGCATCACCGCGCGGCTCGCCCATGTCGCTTCGCTCGGGGTCGATGCCATCTGGCTCTCGCCCTTCTTCAAGTCGCCCATGGCCGACATGGGCTATGACGTGTCGGATTATCGCGACGTCGATCCGATGTTCGGCACGCTGGAGGATTTCGACGCCTTGGTTGCCGAGGCGCACCGGCTCGGCCTGAAACTCATCATCGACCAGGTGATCTCGCATTCGTCGGACAAGCACGAATGGTTCGTGGAGAGCCGGGCCAGCGGCGACAGTGCCAAGGCCGATTGGTATGTCTGGGCCGACGCCAAACCGGACGGCAGTGCACCAAACAACTGGCAATCTCTCTTCGGTGGCCCAGCCTGGGAATGGGATGCCACGCGCCGGCAATACTACATGCACAATTTCCTGGCCGCGCAGCCGGACCTCAACTTCCACAATCCGGAAGTGCAGGACGCGCTGCTCGACACCGTGCGCTTCTGGCTGGAGCGCGGCGTCGACGGCTTCCGGCTCGACACGGTCAACTATTATTTCCACGACCGTTGGCTGCGCGACAACCCGCCGCTCGCCGCGAGCGTCGCCGGCACCAATGGCGCAACCACCACCTATGCCTTCCAGGAGCATCTCTTCGACAAGACGCGGCCGGAAAACCTCGATTTCCTGAAACGCTTCCGCGCGCTGCTGGACGAGTATCCCGATCGCGCCGCCGTCGGCGAGGTGGGAGATGAGGACCGATCGCTGCAGACGCTTGCCGCCTACACGTCCGGCGGCGACAAGCTGCAGATGTGCTACACCTTCGACCTGCTCGGTCCGCAATTCTCGGCCGCGCATGTGCGCGGCTGCGTCGAGGCGTTCGAGAATGCGGTTGCCGCCGGTTGGGTTTGTTGGGCCTTCTCCAACCACGACGTTGTCCGCCACGTCAGCCGCTGGACGCGGCCAGGAGAAAATCCGGATGCGGTGGCCAAATTCTCGATAGCTCTGCTGGCCTGCCTGCGCGGCTCGATCTGCCTCTACCAGGGCGAGGAGCTTGGGCTCGACGAAGCCGAGCTTGCCTATGAGGACCTGCGCGACCCGCTGGGGATCCGCTTCTGGCCTGGTGTGAAGGGCAGGGACGGCTGCCGCACGCCGATGGTCTGGGAAGCGGGCGCCGAGAACGGTGGCTTCTCTACCGGCAAGCCATGGCTGCCGGTCCCGCAGGCGCATCGTGACCGCGCAGTCTACGTGCAGAACGGCGAGGAGCGGTCGGTCCTTGCCGCCTATCGGTCGATCCTGGCCCTGCGCAAGCGCCATGCTGCGCTGGTTGGCGGCTCGATCCGTTTTCTCGACGCCGAGGGCGATGTGCTGGCGTTCGTCCGCGAGCGCGATGGTGAAAGTCTGTTGTGCCTCTTCAATTTTGCCGGCGCGGACGCTGGCTGGGCTCTGCCGCCCGATATTGCTGTCGTCGAACCGATCGAACTCGCGGTCGATGCTGGCGGAGTTCTTGAGGAGGGGGTGCTTGCGCTGCCGGCCTTGGGCTGCTTCCTCGGACGGATCGCCTGATCACGCCGCCGGAGTAGATTTCCTGGGCCCATGCCGGCGACAGCGCGATGAAGACCGATCAGCATCGCGAATTCGACCCGTCGACGTTCCTTCGGCATGGTCAGGACTATGACCAAACCTGCCTGCAAAAATCATAAACGGCTGAAGCGGCGAAAGCTGCGCCAAGTTGAGCCGCAAGCTTAGGCATTAGATATCGCTGTTTTAGCGAGATACTGCTTACTCAGCGTCAAGCAGCGGGTGGTTGAAATAAGGTTTCGCTCTATCTAGTCTCCAGCCACCAGTCGCCGGAGGGAACCGGCGGCACGCTCAAAAAGGGCCCATTGAATGGCTCCGGGCGTCAACACGTAAAAGGCGTGGTTGAGGGGCTGCGCCGAAAGGGAGAGACTTCATGCTCAAAAATATGCTGAAGGCGACCGTGTTCGCCACCACCCTGGTCTTGGCCACCGGCACCTTCTATACGCCGGCCTTCGCCGAGACCGTCTACAACCGCGGATCCGCCGCCGAGGCGGAGACGGTCGATCCGCACAAGACGTCGACGGTCTACGAAGCCGATATCATACGCGATATGTTCCAGGGCCTCGTCATGCATGACCAGAAGACGAACCTCATTCCGGGCGCCGCCGAAAGCTGGACAGTGTCCGACGACGGGTTGGTCTATACCTTCAAGCTGCGCAAGGACGGTCTCTGGTCGGATGGCAGCCCGGTGACGGCGGAAGACTTCGTCTATTCGTTCCATCGGCTGGAAGATCCGGCCACAGCGGCCGAATACGCCTCGATGCTCTATCCGGTGAAGGGCGCCGAGGACTTCAACACCAAGAAGGGTAAGCCGGAGGACATGGGCGTCAAGGCGATTGACGCAAATACCCTTGAGGTCACGCTCAAGGCGCCGACGCCCTACTTCCTGGAAATGCTGACCCATCAGGCGACCTATCCGGTCAACAAAGCCTCGATGGACAAGCTCGGCGCCGACTGGATCAAGCCGGGCAAGCTCGTTTCCAACGGCGCCTACACGCTGGCCGAATGGGTGCCCAACGATCATCTCAAGCTGGTCAAGAATCCGAAATTCTGGGACGCCGGCAGCGTCAAGATGGATGTGGTCAACTATATCCCGACCGAGGACCGCTCGTCGGCGATGAAGCGCTTCGAGGCCGGCGAACTCGACTCTTATGGTGACCTGCCGACCGAACAACTCGCCGATCTCAAGACCAAATTCGGCGACCAGGTCCGCGTCGGGCCATATCTCGGCACCTACTATTATGCGATCAAGACCGACAAGGCGCCGTGGGACAATGTCGAGCTGCGCAACGCCATCTCGATGGCGATCGATCGCGACTTCCTCGCCGAGAAGGTCTGGCAGAACTCGATGCTGCCCGGCTATTCGATGGTGCCTCCGGGCATCGAGGGCTACACGCCGGCCATGGCGAAATATGCCGACATGTCGCAGATCGATCGGGAAGACGAGGCCAAGAAGATCCTTGAGAAACTCGGCTATACACCCGAGCATCCGTTGAAGATGGAGATCCGCTACAACACCTCGGAGAACCACAAGAACACGGCGGTCGCCATCCAGGAACAGCTGAAGCCGCTCGGCATCGAGGTGACGCTGCTCAACACCGACACCAAGACCCACTACGGCTTCCTCGAGCAGAAGGGCAACTACGACGTCGCCCGCGCCGGCTGGATTGCCGACTACAAGGATCCGGAAACCTTCCTCGGCATCTCGCGCAAGACCAGCGGCAACAACTACTCGGACTACGACAGCCCGAAATACGAGGCTGCCATGGACAAGGCGGCCGCCGCCGGCGGCAAGCCCGAGGAGCGTATGAAGGACCTCGCCGAGGCCGAGCGCATCCTCATCGACGATGTCGGCCAGATTCCGCTTCTCTACTACAGCTTCCACGACATCGTGTCCTCGAAGCTGCATGGCTTCGACGATAATGTGATGGACATCCATCCGTCCCGCTTCATCTCCAAGGACTGACAAGAAACCTTGGCCGTGCCGCCGCTCCCTTCTGGGAGCGGCGGCTGCGGTCCGTCGACGTACCGCGCCGAAAGTCTGGTTGGATTTTCAGGCTGCCCGGTGCGAAGATTGAAGATGCCAGCGCGCCACGGTCTCGTCTGGAGAGCTGTCGCCCTGGCTGAAGCGGGGCGCCGATGCTGCGTTATGTCTTCCGGCGGCTTCTGACCGCCATCCCGACGCTATTCGTCATCGTGACGGTGGCGTTCTTCCTGATCCGTGTCGCGCCAGGCGGTCCGTTCAACCAGGAGCGGGGCCTGAGCCCGGAAATCAGGGCCAATCTCGAAGCCCAGTTCGGCCTCAACGATCCGCTCTGGCTGCAATATGTCCACTATCTCGGCAATCTTTTGCGCGGCAATTTCGGCCCGAGCTATAATTTGCCTGACTTCACCGTCACCGAACTCTTCGCCAAGGGCCTGCCGATCTCCGTGCAACTCGGCTCGTCGGCGCTGGTGCTGGCTCTGCTGCTCGGGAGCATCCTTGGCACGATCGCGGCGCTCAACCAGAACAAGATAGCCGATTATTCGGTGATTGCTCTAGCCACCGCCGGCAGCACCATCCCGACCTTCGTCATCGCGCCGGTGATCCAACTCGTCTTCGGGCTTTCATGGAAGCTGTTGCCGATCGGCGGCTGGGGCGACGGCGCCTTCATCAACAAGGTCGGCCCGGTGCTGACGCTGGCCCTGCCGCAGATCGCCATCGTCGCGCGCCTGATGCGCGGCTCGATGATTGAAAGCCTGCGCTCCCACCACATCCGCACTGCCCGCGCGCTCGGTCTCTCCGACTGGTCGGTGGTGGTCAAGCACGCGCTGCGCGGCGCCGTGCTGCCGATCGTCTCCTTCACCGGCCCGGCGGCGGCGGCGCTGCTGACCGGCTCGATCATCGTCGAGACGATCTTTTCCATCCCGGGCGTCGGACGCTATTTCGTCGATGCCGCGCTCAACCGCGACTATACGCTGGTCATGGGCACCGTGGTGGTGATCGCGCTCTTCACCATCGTCTTCAACCTGATCGTCGATCTTCTTTACGCGGTCGTTGATCCGAGGGTGCGCTATGACTGACCTTGCAGCAGCCGTTCCGGAGCCGATCGTCGGCCGCTCGCTATGGGGCAATGCCTGGGCGCGGCTGAAGCGCAATCGCGCCGCCATGCTCAGCCTTTATTACCTGGCGTTGATCGCTGTCATCAGCGTGTTCGGCCCATGGTTCGTGCCGCATGAATACACCACCATATACGGCGACTACGTGCGCACGCCGCCGAGCCTGTCGGCCTATCCGAAACCCGACATGATCCAGGGCGCGCTGACCGACGCGATCAAGCGCATGCGTGTCGACATCAAGGACTGGCACCAGGACGGTGACCGCATCATAGTCACCGTCACGTCCAAGAAGCCGATCGACGATCGCAGCATCCGCTATCTCGACCGCTCCGACGCCTTCGACGGCACCAGGATCGAGAGCAAGTCGCCTGACGGGCTCGAAGCCACGATGAGTTCTGCCGTCAAGCAGCAATATTTCGTCTTCGGCACCGACAACACCGGACGCGATCTGCTTTCGCGCACGCTGATGGCCGGGCGCATTTCGCTGGCCATCGGCTTGCTTGCCGGCGTCGTCGCCGGCGTCATCGGCGTCATCTACGGCGCGACGGCCGGCTTTGCCGGCGGCAGGATCGACGAGGTCATGATGCGCATTGTCGACGTGCTCTACTCGCTGCCTTTCATCTTCTTCGTCATCATGCTGGTGGTGTTCTTCGGCCGCAACTTCGTGCTCATGTTCCTGGCCGTGGGCGCAGTGCTGTGGCTCGACATGGCGCGCATCGTGCGCGGCCAGGCGCTGTCGATCCGAAGGCAGGAATATGTGCAGGCGGCCGAAGCGATGGGCGTCGGCCAGCGCGGCATTCTGCTGCGCCATGTCATCCCCAACCTGCTCGGCCCGGTGGTCATCTACATGACGCTGCTCGTGCCGCAGGTGATCATCCTGGAAAGCTTCCTCTCCTTCCTCGGCCTTGGCGTGCAGGAGCCGATGACCAGCTGGGGTGTGCTGATCTCGGTCGGCGCCAAGAACATCGGCACCGCCAACTGGCTGCTTCTGTTTCCCGCCTTCTTCCTCGTCTCGACGCTGTTTGCGCTGAACTTCGTTGGCGACGGCCTGCGCGATGCGCTCGACCCGAAAGATCGATAAGGATGGGGATCGCTGACATGGCTTCCGAAACGATTCTCAGCGTCAAGGACCTGCGCGTCCGCTTCCAGACCCTCGACGGCACGGTCGAGGCGGTGAAGGGCATCAACATCACGGTCAATGCCGGCGAGACGGTCGCCGTCGTCGGCGAATCCGGCTCCGGCAAGAGCCAGACGATGATGGCGGCGATGAGCCTGCTCTCTTCCAACGGCGAGGCCACGGGCGCTGTCGACTATCGCGGCCAGAACCTGCTGACCATGACCAAGAGTGAGCTCAACAAGGTGCGTGGCCGAAAGATCAGCATGATCTTCCAGGAGCCGATGACCTCGCTCGACCCGCTCTACACGATCGGCAACCAGCTCATCGAGCCGATCCGCCGGCACCGTGGCCTGAACGCGCAGGCCGCGCGTGAGGAAGCGCTGAAGCTCCTAAGGCTGGTGCACATTCCCGATCCCGAGCGGCGGATGAAATCCTATCCGCACGAAATGTCGGGCGGCCAGCGCCAGCGCGTCATGATCGCAATGGCCTTGGCCAACGATCCCGACATCCTGATCGCCGACGAGCCGACGACGGCACTCGATGTCACCATCCAGGCGCAGATCCTGATGCTGCTCGCCGAGCTGCAGCGCAAGCTCGGCATGGCGATCGTCTTCATTACCCACGATCTCGGCATCGTGCGCCGCTTCGCCGACCGCGTCTATGTCATGCGCCAGGGCGAGGTGGTGGAGGAGGGCGATGCCGAGGCGCTCTTCGCCAACCCGCGGCACGCCTATACCAAGATGCTGCTCGCGGCCGAGCCGACCGGCACCAAGGCGGCGCCGCCAGCCAATTCGCCCGTGCTGCTCGAAGGCCGCAATGTCGAAGTCGTCTTCAAGATCGGCGGCGGCTTCCTCGGCGGCGAGCCGCTGATGCTGCGGGCCGTCGACAAGATCTCGGTTAGGCTGAAGCGGAACCAGACCATCGGCATTGTCGGCGAGTCCGGCTCCGGCAAGTCGACGCTCGGCCGCGCGCTGCTGAGGCTTTTGCCCAGCGACGGCGTCATCCGCTTCGGCGACCGCGACATCTCCGAGGCCGACCGCCAGGCGATGCGGCCGCTCAGGCGCGAATTGCAGCTCGTCTTCCAGGATCCGTTCGGCTCTCTGTCGCCACGCATGACGGTAGGCCAGGTCATCACCGAGGGACTTTTGGTGCACGAGCCGTCGCTGACCGGCAAACAGCGCGACCATCGCGCTGTCGAGGCGCTGCGCGAGGTCGGCCTCGATCCCAATGCGCGCAACCGCTACCCGCACGAGTTCTCCGGCGGCCAGCGCCAGCGCATCGCGATTGCCCGCGCCATGATCCTGAAGCCAAAGGTGGTGGTGCTGGACGAGCCGACCTCGGCGCTCGACCGCTCGGTGCAGAAGCAGATCGTCGAGCTGCTGCGCAAGCTGCAGGCCGATCACCAACTGTCCTATCTCTTCATCAGCCACGACCTCGCGGTGGTGCGCGCCATGGCCGACTACATCATCGTCATGAAGCAGGGAAAGATCGTCGAGGAAGGACCGACGGAAGACATCTTCGGCAATCCGCGCGAGGCCTACACGCAGACGCTGATGAACGCCGCGATCGATACGACCAGGTTCCGGATCAGCGCATAACACCGTCACCGGCCGCTGCTAGCTCATTGCGAGGATGGGCACCTTTGCTTCCTTGCCGCGACGATGGCCTGCTGCTGTTGCTGCCGCTTTTCAATTCGGGCGGTATCGCGATTGGCCACAACCGTCTTGACCCGCTCGCCGCCGAGCAGCCAGCTCGGCACGCTGGTATTGGCGACCTTGCCGCGGCTGATGGCAGTCCGTGAGATGTCGGTGGCGGTGTCGCCGAGCGCACTGTTGAGCTCGGCACAACTCATCCTGTCGTATTTCGCCGGATCGAGAGATGCGGCGGTCGACGAGCAGCCCGCGGCGAAAAGCAGCGTCGCGATTACCGGCAAAATGGCAGTCGGCGTGAACTTCATTCTCCTACCTGGCCGCTCCGATGGCTTGGATTCCGTCGAACTGGGGCAGGATGCCATTAGGTCAAAGTAAGAGCGCGCTGTCGAGCACAATGGCCGGCAGCAGCCATTCAGGCTCGTTATTCGGTGCTGAAAGGCTAATGTGGGAGAGGGGAACACAAGCATCCTATCTGCCCTAAGAGACCGAGATGCCAAGCGGTTTGATATGACTTGACTGGGCCGCCGTCGTGGATCTTGCGGTATCGATTCAATCCGAAGACGCAGGCAACGTCGCAGACGCTTCTACCCCAATAGCAACTCTCAGGCGGATCTTCCGGGCGGGACTGGCCGCCGTGGTCCTAGTCTGCCTCTCCATCGAAGATCACGGCGCGGCCGTGCGGGCCCCTCATCTGCACGATCAGCGTCTCGAGCTCTTCGTCGGTCATATTGGTCGAAGTATGCCGGCGGCATTCGGCGATCGTCTCCGATACCGAAATCCCAGCCTCCTTGGGCGCATCATCGAGTATGCGGCCGATTTGGATAACGACGTCGGCATCGATGTTTCTAGGCAAATCCTGCATGGCACTTTCCCTTCGAATGCAGCCGCCGGTCTGGAGAATTTTCCAGCTGCAACAAATGCGGCTCGTCCGCTGACCTTTGAGCGATTGAAGATCGCGCCCACTCACACTCGGCCCGTGGCCGCGGCAAGAGCGGCGGCCCGACCTGAAGAGCGATGTGGGGACCTCTGTCGATGGTAGTCGCGACAGGAGCGCATATGGCTTTCTATCGGGGCTCAGGAGCGGAAACATCTGACGAAGGTCACGCTCGGTGGTGACCAACGTCATGTGGAAGGCACCTCAAAGCTAGAAAAATGGATCGCAGTTATACTGCCGGCGTTGATCGCTGATCCGGCCTTCGATCGAGTCCTGCCGCAAGGGCGATCTGCGTACCCCTGCTTGAAGTGCGGATATGCGTGCCGTCAAGGGTGACCGTGTCATTGTCGGGAGCAATGACACACCTGAAGGCACGAAATGCGGCGACTAGCATCTGATGGCCGGCCTGCGCGCATGGTTTCAGGCGAATATCGGGAGGGAGATGGTGGGCTGAAAGTAACCGGGGCAAAAGCGGTGACGGACGCAGCGTCATGACTCGGGTGTATCGGGTTGGGGTAGGTGACGGATCCCATTGTTTTTTCGGGTCGTAGTGGTCCATAGGCGGCGATGAACCCTATGAGCTGCCGGCGCGAACAAGGGCCTACACGCCGGCTGGGGGCGGCATTTTCACGCCGTCGATTGGATCGATATCCTCCGATATCTCCTGCCGCAGTTTCGGTCCCTTGGCCAAACGCCTGCCCAAGGCCGCGACGAAAGCCTCATAGCGTTCGCCCGCCTTGGCGCGAGCCGCCTGTGCCGCAGGTTCCGGCAAAGCTGGCGTGGTCGCGAGCCAGAACCGCACGAACACCGCCAGGGTTTCGACCCCGATGCCGATATCGCGCTCCTGCCGGGTGAGGCGGCGAAGCGCCTCATCGATCGCTTCCGCAAATCATATCCAAATGTCAGTTTGGCCATTGAGGATATTTTGCGTGAACAATGCCTGACAGCCGTATGCCGTCGGCGCTTCGACATCATCTTTGCGCCTGGGTTCGGCGAAGTCACCTCTTGCCGCGCCGAGATGTTCTGGCAGGAGCGTATCTTTGTTCTCGTGCCCACTGGTCATTCCCTTGCCGAAAAGCGAGTGGTCACGTGGGCAGATCTTGCGGGGATGCAACTGCTCGTGCCGGTCGGAACCAGCGGACCGCTGCTGGATTTACCTACCCTGGAAGGCATCGTTACCGACGGGTGCCGCCCAGCTGTCAACATGTGCCAAGGTGGCCAAGCGAGTGTCATCTTTAGTGTGCAGCTAGGCCAAGGCGTTACGCTAGCCGGTGAGAGCTTCGCGCGAAATGTCGCCTTTGATGCGACGGTATGGAAACCTATTGATGGCCGTAACGGTCTCTGTTCAATCAAAGCTTTCTGGCTTGAAACGAATCCGAAACGTGCCGTTTTGCGGCTGATTGGCCTTGCCAGAAAGATGGCGAATACGATTCCGGGTCCGCCACACTCGCAAGGCGCAAGCTGTTAGTTAGCCATGTCCCGATCACTTCCGCGGCTGGGATTTTCCGAGCAGGGCCGGATCGGCCAGGTACACGGCAACCTGCCATTCGACGTCGGATCCCGCAACGAGCGGAAATGCGCATTCTTAGCCCCCGAATTCTCGATGACCTCGACAAGATGGCTGACGGATCGCGCCAGACGATCAAGTTGTGCGACGACGAGCGTGTCGGCGGGCCCATCTTGCGGAGCAGCTTGGAAAGGGCAAGGCGGAGCCGTGCTTCTGGATAATTGTCTTGCAACCGGCCGAACGCAGTTCCGTCTCCTGTGTTGCGGTCGCCTGTTCGTCAGTAGAACGCGTGCATAACCGATCCACTGGACTAACCGGGGTTGAAAATTGAGCTTTTTTGTAATACCTATTTGGAGCACGGTATTACCAAGGAGCAGACATGACGACCACCGTCACAGCCAAGGGACAGGTGACCATCCCGAAGCCGGTTCGTGATCTTCTCGGCATCGTTCCCGGGAGCAAGGTCAATTTCCGTCGCGCTGCCGATGGCAGCGTGGTGCTTGCGCGCGCCGACAAGAAGCAGCCCGCGAGCCGCTTCGCCAGATTGCGTGGCCATGCCGGCAAGGGGCTCGATACCGACGCAATCATGGCGCTCACTCGTGGCGAATCGTGACGCTTGTCGATACCAACGTCCTCCTCGATCTTGTCACCGATGATCTGAAGTGGGCGGATTGGTCACTTTATCAGCTTGAAGCAGCGAGCCTTGATGGCCCCTTGCTCATCAATGACGCGGTTTATGCTGAGCTTGCTGTTCGCTATGAACGCATCGAGCATCTCGAGGCGTTTGTCGATGGGGCTGGGCTCGAAATCACTTCCATGCCGCGGCCCGCCCTGTTTCTGGCGGGAAAGGTCTTCACACACTACCGGCGGGCCGGTGGATCAAGGAACGGCGTGCTACCTGATTTCTTCATTGGTGCGCATGCGGCTGTCGCCCAGCTGCCGCTGCTGACGCGCGATGTGAGGCGCTACCGGACGTACTTTCCGTCATTGAAACTGATTGCGCCCAATGTGTGAGTCGCCGCAGATCGCATCTCCTCCAGAGGAGGCCGTAAGAAACAGTTTCATGCACTGTCTGAAGCTTTTCGCCAACGAGTCCAGCCGCACTTGGAACTTATCTAATCTAAGGCGATTGTCGGAGGAGGACGGATCAGGCAGGGCGGTAAGGGTCAGCAGGACGAAGCACAGGGCAATCGGCCAGAAGTGGAGCTGCACGATGGGCTTTCTCGCATTGACGCGAACTCAGTGTAGTGATCGAGCCAAGCTGCTTAGTCTATAGTGGCTATCACTGCCAGGCATTTATGCTCATTCCTATCTCGCGTTGGCCGGTATCTTTTTGCGTGGATCGGAAGGTTTTGAACGAGAATTCGCACGAGAGGCTTCCGTTCCATCGACTCAGCTCCGTCGGAGCCTCAAGTTTGCTTCGTGAAGGTTCCGCTCATGGCAGAGCTCCTTCGTCGGCCGACCAAGAGCGATGGCGTTTTCATAATTGAGAGAAAGGACGGCAGGGAACTAACCGGCGGCTCCTATGAGCCGTTCAACTTGGAGATCCGCGAGGCCGCCGACGCGCAATAAGCGATGTGTCCCCGGCGAGAACACAGAAGCAGGACTTCAACCTGCGACCCCAATCGTCCCGATGGGGGCAGCCGGCAAAGCCCGGCATTTCTTGTCATGCCTGGCGGCTTCTGTTCAGCTTTGTTTCCAACTTGACCGTGGAGGTTTCTGTGGCGAGTGGCGGGAGCGTTCGCCTTCTGTCCATGCCGCCATTCTCACGACGTTTTTAGGCAGGTTTCGCGAGCGAGACTTGGAGACGATCGCCCGGATGGCATCTGCCTGAAAATCGGGGTGATGGTGGCCATAGGTCTCAATCAGCATCTCGACCGTCATCCCGAGAAAGCCGGCGGCCGCCCAGGGATCGGAACCCTGTTGCATCAGCCAGGTCGCAGCTGTGTGGCGGAAGACATGCGGCGTGATGTCGGTGCGGAACACGCGCCGATTGCCACCTTCAGGTGTTGCCAAATCGTCATACCAGCCGAGCCCGGCCGCCTCGACCACCGAGCGGAAAGCCTTCTTGATCGATTGGACGGGCTTGCCGTTCCACTCCACGACGTAGTCGTGGGCGATCATGCGGCCGATGCTTGCGCTTTTGCCGCGCCTCCTGGTCTTGATCTCCAGCGGCGTGAGCGCCCATCGCCGCAGATGGGCAAGCAAGCGATCGGGCAGGCGCATCGGCGGCTGGCGTTTCTTCGTCTCGAGGCGACCAACTGCACGACGATAGAAAATGCCGCGTTCGAGATCGACATGGCCCGCTCCGTCGGTCGGTCGAATGGCGGCGCCGCAGATCGCGGCCGAACGAGTGCCGGTATATAGAGCAACCAGGATGAAGCGCGCGACGTGGCGTCCCGTGCGACGGTCGCTGGGCTGCCCTTTCCAGGACTGGCGCATGCGCCAAGCAGCGCGAAGCAATGCTGCGGCCTCATCACGTGTAAGCCAGCGGTCCCTAGGCGCGGACTTCGGTGGCAGCAAGATCGGCGGCGACAAGGTCACATAGCCTTCTCGATGATAGTGGTTCAGCGCTGCTCGCAAGTCCTCCAGCTGCCGCCTGGCGGCGGCGCCATCGCCGTGCGCTTTGCCATAGTCACGGCAGATCTTACCGTCGACGTCGCCAATCATCATGTCGCCGAACCAGTTCAGCACCGCGGCCATACGACTAGCGGTTTCTTTCGGCTTGGCGTGGCCGCACGCGACGTCTGTCAGGTAGACGCTGACGGCGTCAGCTATCGGGACGGTGGCCGGATCACGGCCGCGCCCGCGGACCGGCCGGTACTTTTCGATGATGTATTGAGCGAGCCGTTTGTCAGCGCGTTCGCGGTCGCCAGTGCTACCGCAAGCGCTGATGAAGGTTGCGCCGTCACGGATGAACCAGCCCGCCCGGCTTCGCAAGGCTCCGTCCTGCTTTCTACTTTCATCGCGCCAGACAAGGCGTGCCCCTTTCGACGTCCTCGACATCATTTCCTCTTGCCCTGAGTTCCAATTAGGATTTTAGTAAAAGCGAATAGATGCCTGCTCAGTAGAATACACCTAATAACATAGATACTTACCAGAATAAATCAATAGGTATATCTGGATTTTATTTAGAAAAGAAGAACTTTTTTAGTTAAATACGAAGTCGAATAACACAGTGGGTCGAACGAGATTTTTGGCGGAAAATATTCGGAAGAGGGAGGAAGGGGGGAACGGCTGGCCAGCGGCTTCTCAAGACCAAGCTGAAGCTGCAGAACCTGAGTTATGCCGATCTGGCTGATAGCTGGCCGCAATCGGCGCCGAGGAGAAGGACGTCAGCAACAAGCTTTCACGCGGCCGCCGTATTCTTCGTCCAGCGCCTCAAGGCGAGAGAGCCATAAAGAGGGTTCGACATATTTTGCGAGAAAATCGCGCCTGCGCCACTTCCACGCCGCGACGCTGAAGAAGAGGTCGCACACCACTAGCACCCTTCCGATCCGGTTCTGCCTCAGGCTTAGGGGCTGGCGGGTAGGCAACCGCCGCAAAGGTGCTGGCCACTTACGCGCCTACGCCAGGCGAAAAAACGTCGTGGCTGCCGTTTTGTTTCAGCAGCTGGTTTAGGGGCCGGCTGGGCAGTTGGTCGTGGTGACCGCGTGTGTGATGCCATCGGACGATTCCCCCGATTGTTGCATCGCCGAAGAAGGCAGGAGCAGAAAAACGCCCGCCCTATCGGCGCGCCTTGTCGCGAACGCCAGATCGATCGTGCTGATCGGCTTGTTCCATCTGACCTTCGAAATCCAGGAGCTTGCGAACCGGAAGATAGGTCTGGCCGTCGAACTGGTTGGGCTGCAGGGCCTCAATCGGGAAATGTCGGGGGCCGGTATTGGTCTTAAGTTTCCTCGGCGGCAGTGGTTGTCCCACTCATACCGTTTGGGTCTTGTCCGCAGACCGGGCGCCTGACTACGTGTCTATTTCTGTGGGGATATCTGTGGGGTAGCGAAGTACGGTGTTGCTAACCCATTGTTTTTTCTGGTCGGAGTGGCAGGATTTGAACCTGCGACCCCATCGTCCCGAACGATGTGCGCTACCAGACTGCGCTACACTCCGTGACCAGACCGCGGGCTTATAGCCGCCACTTTCCGATCCTGCAAGCGTCAATGGCTGCAGTTGTGTCGCATTTCCTTGCTTTCCCGAAACTTGCCCTGAAGCCGTGGGATTTCGCCGTCTGATAAACACCGACTTAAAACCTTGTGTGATAGGCCGTCACCTCGATAAATCGTCCTTTCGGACCTGTGGAGTTTCAGATTTTGTCCCTGACGATGGTCGGCGAAGCCCGGCCCAACAGCTTCGAATTCGAGACCTCGGCGCTGATCAAGGCGTCGGGCTTCCGCGAGTATGACGCGCGCTGGTGGTTCGGCCATCCCGGCTCGACACAAGCGCCGGAACTCAACCTGATCGGCGTCCAGGCGCTCGGCATGGGCCTGGGCACGCTGATCAGACGCCTCGGCGGTGGGCCGGACATCGTCACCGGCCATGATTTCCGCTCCTATTCGCTATCGATCAAGCTGGCGCTGGTCTGCGGCCTGATGGCGGCGGGCGCGCGGGTGAAGGATATCGGCCTCGCTTTGTCGCCGATGGCCTATTTCGCTCAGTTCGCGCTCGACACACAGTCCGTTGCCATGGTCACCGCCTCGCACAACGAGAATGGCTGGACCGGCGTCAAGATGGGCGCGGCGAGGCCGCTGACCTTCGGTCCCGAGGAGATGAGCGCGCTCAAGAAGATCGTGCTCGAAGCCGACTTCGACCAAGCCGGCGGCGGCGCCTATGAATTCGTCTCGGGCTTCCGCGCGACCTATCTCGATGACCTCACTCGGGATAAGCACATATCGAGAAAGCTCAAGGTCGTCTGCGCCTGCGGCAACGGCACCGCCGGTGCCTTCGCGCCGGAAGCGCTGGCGCGCATCGGCTGCGAGGTGATCCCGCTCGATGTCGACCTCGACCATAGCTTCCCGCGCTACAATCCGAATCCCGAGGACATGCAGATGCTGCATGCCATCAGCAAAAAGGTGCGGGAGACAGGCGCCGATGTCGGGCTGGGCTTCGACGGCGACGGCGACCGTTGCGGCGTCGTCGACAATGAGGGCAACGAGATCTTTGCCGACAAGGTTGGCCTCATGCTTGCGCGCGACATCTCCAGTCAGCGTCCGGGCTCGGCTTTCGTCGTCGACGTCAAGTCGACGGGCTTGTTCAATACGGATGAGGTGCTTCGCAACAACGGTGCCAGGACCGACTATTGGAAAACCGGCCATTCCTACATCAAACGGCGCGTTGCCGAGCTTGGTGCCGTCGCCGGCTTCGAGAAGTCCGGCCATTTCTTCTTCAATCCACCGATCGGCCGCGGCTATGACGACGGGCTGATCACCGCGATCGCGGTTTGTCGGATGCTCGACCGCAATCCGCAAAGCTCGATGGCCGATCTGTACCGCGCCCTGCCATTGACCTTCGGCACGCCGACCATGTCGGCGCACTGTGCCGACGAGGTGAAGTATGGCGTGGTCGAGCGCGTGGTCGCTGCCTTCGAGGCGATGCGGCACGGGGGCGCCGAGTTCGCCGGCCAAAAAATTACCGCGCTCATCACCGTCAACGGTGTGCGCGTCGTCGCCGAGGACGGCACCTGGGGTTTGGTGAGGGCCTCCTCCAACAAGCCGGAGCTTGTCGTGGTGGTTGAGAGCCCGATATCGTCGGAACGGCGCCGGCAGATGTTTGATGCGGTCGACGCCGTGCTGCGCCGAAATCCGGAAGTCGGCGTCTACAACCAGACTTTTTAGCAAGGCGCGTCCATGAGCCAGCGCATCGTCAGTTTCGTCATGAGCGGCGGCGTTGGCTCGCGGCTCTGGCCGCTGTCGCGCGAGGACAACCCCAAGCAGTTCCACGATCTTTCCGGCGACGGCTCGATGCTGGCCAAAACCTTGCGCCGGCTGGCGGCACGGCCGGAAGGGGAGACGCCGATCTTCCTCATCGCTTCCGAACGCCATGCCGAGCGCGTCCGAGCCGATCTCGCCGTCCTCGATCTTGCCGGCGGTGGCCCGCTGTTCGAGCCGACGGGACGCAACACCGCCGCCGCCGTGGCGCTGGCCACGCTGCGCACGCTTTCCGAATATGGTGACGAGCTCATGCTGGTGGTGCCCTCCGACCACGAGATCTCGACCGCGAAGCAATTCTGGCAAAGCGTCGAGGCCGGCGCTGCGGCGGCCGACGCCGGCCGTCTGGTTGTGTTCGGCATCAAGCCGACGCAGCCTGAGACCGGCTATGGCTATATCGAGGTGGCCACCGAGAGCGCTGGTGTGTTCGACGTCTCGCGCTTCGTAGAGAAGCCCGATCTCGCCACCGCGCAAAGCTATGTGAAGGCCGGCACCTTCTACTGGAACACCGGCATCTTCCTGTTTCGCGCCGGCGCCATGCGCGATGCGTTCGCCGCTTTCGAGCCCAGGATCTGGCAGGCGACGGAAGCTGCATACCAGGCAGCGACGTCGGATCTCTCCGGCCTCTATATGCCGCTGGACCTCTATTCCGAAATTCCCTCGACCTCGATCGACTATGCGGTCATGGAGCGGGCCAGGGACATCGCCATGGTGCCGGCCGGCTTCCGCTGGAACGATCTTGGCTCCTGGCAGTCGCTGCTCGATGTCGGCCCCTCCGACAAGCACGGCAATGTCATTCTCGGCGATGTCGTCGCCATCGATTGCGAGAACTCCTACATCCGCGGCGACGGCCGCCTGCTGTCGGCGATCGGCATGAAGGACGTCGCCATCGTCTCCACCGCCGACGCCACCTTCGTCGCGCCGGTCGGCCACAGCCAGCACGTCAAGAAGATCGTCGAGCAGCTGGAGAAGTCCGGTCGGCTGGAGACGCGGTTCACGCCGGCGCATGATCGTGTCATCGAGAGCGGCGCCTGGCGGCGGCGCGTGCGGCACTGGCTGTTCGAGGAGACGCTGCCGCTGTGGTCGACCATCGGCGTCGACGAGCGCCACGGCGGCTTCCATGAGGCACTGGGCTTCGACACCGCGCCGCTGATGAAGCCGAAGCGCATGCGCACCCAGGCGCGCCAGGTCTACGCTTTCGCCGTCGCCAAGGAGCGCGGCTGGGACGGTCCCGCCGACCGGTTGATCGCCCATGGCATCGACTTCATGGCAGGCCGGGGCCGCACCGAGAGGGGCGGCTGGGTGCGCACGCTCAATGTCGACGGCTCGGTCGCCGACCCGGTCGAGGACGCCTACGATCATTCCTGCGTGCTGCTCGCGCTGGCGCATGCCCATATGTCGGGCCATCCAGACGCTTTGCGGCTCGGCGAGGAGACCTTCGCCTTCCTCGACGCCCATCTCGAGGACAGCCGCATGACCGGCTTTCTCGAAACCTCGAACGGCGAAGGCGAGCGGCGCTCCAACCCGCACATGCATCTGCTCGAGGCCTTTCTGGCCTGGCATCGGGCGACCGGCGAGCGTGCCTATCTGCGCCGTGCCTCGCGCATCATCGATCTGTTCCGCAGCCACTTCTTCGATGCCGAAAGCTGGACGCTCGGCGAATATTTCGACGACGACTGGAAGCCGGTCGCGGGTGAGAAGGGCATCTGGACCGAGCCGGGCCACCATTTCGAATGGGCCTCGCTGCTCATCGACTTCGCCGCCCGCAGCGGCCAGACCGACTTGAATGGATTCGCCCGCAAGCTCTACGCCTCGGCCGTCGCCAACGGCCTGAACCGCGCCACTGGCCTGTCCTACGGCGCCGTCTCTCGCCAGGGGCTGCCGCTCGACACGGTCTCGCGCAGCTGGCCGCAGGCCGAGGCGGTGAAGGCGGCCATCGCGCTCGACGGCTCGGGTGGGCCGGACCTCAAGCCCGAGATCGAGGCGCGCGTCGGCCGGCTGTTCCGCTGGCACATCGATCCGGCGCCCCTCGGCCTCTGGATCGACGGCATCGACGAGCGCGGCCGCTCGCTGGCCACCGACGTGCCGGCCAGCATCTTCTACCACCTGGTCTATGCGCTGACGCAGTATTTGGACGGGACGGCGGAGAAGGGGTGACGTTAGGAGCAGACGCGCGGACGCCTCGTTCCTTCGCGCCCCCCTCTGTCCTGCCGGACATCTCCCCACGAGGGGGGAGATCAGATGTCGCCGATGGATTTCGCCAATCGCCAACATCGTAGAAGAGAGTGGGGCGCCCAAGCTGCCAATCTCCCCCCAAGTGGGACCCAAGTGGGGGAGATGTCCGGCAGGACAGAGGGGGGCGCTGTCCCGCCGGCGTTCGTGATCTGTCAATAAGGCGCTACCACGTCCCCGGTCTCCACATAGACCGCCTTCAGCTGCGAATAATGCGCCAGCGCCGCCAGCGAATTCTCCCGCCCGATGCCGGACTGCTTGACGCCGCCGAAAGGCATTTCCACCGGCGTCAGATTGTAGGCGTTGATCCAGCAGGTACCGGCCTGCAGATCGGCGATGACCCGGTGGGCACGCGGCAGATCGCGTGTGAACACGCCCGCCGCCAGGCCGAATTCGCTGTTGTTGGCGCGCTCGATCACCTCGTCCTCGCTGTCGAATTTGAGCACGCTCATCACCGGCCCGAAGATCTCTTCGCGCGCGATGCGCATGTCGTCGGTGACGCCGGTGAACACTGTCGGCTCGATGAAGAAGCCGCCTTCGAAACCCTGCAGTGATGGCACGTTGCCACCGCAGGCAAGTGTCGCCCCGCCCTGCTTGCCGACGGAGATGTAGGAAACGACCTTGTCTTGTTGGACCTTGTTGACCAGCGGTCCCATCTGCGTTTCCGGATCGAGCGGATCGCCGATGCGGATCGACTTGGTGCGCTCCACCAGCCGCTCGACGAACCGGTTGTGCAGGCCCTTCTGCACGAAGACGCGCGTGCCGTTGGAGCAGATCTGGCCGGTCGAGTAGAAGTTGCCGAGCATGGCGCCGCCGATGGCATTTTCGAGGTCGGCATCATCGAAGACGATCAGCGGCGACTTGCCGCCGAGTTCCATCGTCGCATGCTTCATCTTCGAGCCGGCGAGCGACAGCACCTTGCGGCCCGTCGGCACCGAGCCGGTGACCGACACCTTGGCCACCACATCATGACCCACGAGGCCGGCGCCGACATCGCCGTAGCCCTGCACGACGTTGAACAGCCCGTCGGGCAGGCCCGCCTCGCTGTAGATCTCGGCCAGGGCCAGCGCCGAAAGCGGCGTGTTCTCGGACGGCTTGAACACCATGGCGTTGCCCATGGCTAAAGCCGGCGCCGACTTCCAGCCGGCGATCTGGATCGGATAGTTCCAGGCGCCGATGCCCACGCACACGCCCAGCGGCTCGCGGCGCGTATAGGCGAAAGGGCCGCCGAGGTCGATCATCTCGCCGTTGAAGGCTGCGACCGCGCCGGCGAAATATTCGAGGCAGTCGGCGGCCGATGGCGCATCCGCCACCAGCGTTTCCTGGATCGCCTTGCCGGTGTCGAGCGTCTCCAGCCGCGCGAGGTCGGCATTGCGCGCCCGCAGGATGTCGGCGGCGCGGCGCAGGATGCGCCCGCGCTCGACCGGCTTCAGCCGCGCCCAGGCCGGCTGCGCGGCGCGGGCAGCCTCGATCGCGAGTTCGATCACGTTCGGTGTCGCCGAATGCAGCGTGGCGATGGTCTCGCCCGTTGCCGGATAGATCACCGGCAGCGGCGCGCCGCCTTCGTCCTCGATGTAGCGGCCGTTGACATAATGCGATGCCGTTGGCTGGGCGCGCATGGTTCTTCTCCGATTTGCTGTCGCTGCCTGGGGACCTTGGTCCGCGAAAATGGCCTATCTGTCCGCCACCTGCCAGCGCGGATTGATCCAGGGTTCCTGGTTGGACGGCGCCAGTGGCGTGCGCCCGAGGATATGATCCGACGCCTTCTCGCCGGTCATGATCGATGGCGCGTTGAGATTGCCGTTGGTCACGCGCGGGAAAATCGAGGAGTCGGCGACGCGCAGGCCCTGGACGCCGATCACCCGGCATTCCGGGTCGACGACACTGGTGAGGTCGTCGGCGCGACCCATCTTGCAGGTGCCGCAAGGATGGTAGGCGCTTTCGGCGTGCTCGCGGATGAAGTCGTCGAGCTCGTCATCGCTCTGCACGTGGCTGCCCGGCGAAATCTCCTTGCCGCGAAAGGCGTCGAAAGCCTTCTGGCCGAAGATCTCGCGCGTCAGCCGGATGCAGTGGCGGAACTCGCTCCAGTCATCCGGATGCGACATGTAGTTGAAGCGGATCACCGGCTTGGCCTTCGGATCCGGCGAGCGCAGCGTCACCGAGCCGCGCGACTTCGAGCGCATCGGCCCGACATGCGCCTGGAAGCCGTGCGATTTCGCCGCCGCCTTGCCGTCATAGCGCACCGCCGCCGGTATGAAATGGTACTGGATATCAGGGTAGTCGATGCCGGCCTGCGAGCGCACGAAGGCTGCCGCCTCGAAATGGTTGGTGGCGCCGAGCCCGGTCCTGAAGAACAGCCACTGCGCCCCGATCAATGCCTTGGAGAATGGGTTGAGCACCGAATTGAGCGTGATCGGCCTGGTCGATTCCTGCTGGATATAGAGTTCCATATGGTCCTGCAGGTTGCCACCGACGCCCGGACGGTCGGCAATCACCTGGATGCCGTTTTCCTGCAGATGCGCGCCCGGGCCGATGCCGGACAGCATCAGAATCTTCGGCGAATTGATCGACGATGCCGCGACGATCACCTCACGTCGCGCCTTAACGACCTGAATCTTTTTGTTAGCTTCGATCTCGACGCCGACAGCGCGTTGATTCTCGATCACCACGCGGCGGGCGAAGCCTTTGACCAGACTCACATTCTTGCGCTTGAGCGCCGGCTTCAGATAGGCGTTCGCGGCCGACCAGCGGCGGCCCTTCATTATGGTCTGCTCCATCGGCCCGAAGCCTTCCTGCTTCGAGCCGTTGTAGTCGTCGGTGAGCTCGAACCCAGCCTGGCGGCCGGCCTCCATGAAGGCGCCGTAGAGCGGATTCCTGCGCGTGCCGCGCTGCACATGCAGCGGGCCGCCTTGGCCGCGCCACCCGTCCTCGCCGCCTTTCGCATCCTCCATGCGCTTGAAGTAGGGGAGCACGTCGGCAAAGCCCCAGCCGGCAGCACCTTGTTCGGCCCAATGGTCGAAGTCGCGCGCATGGCCGCGCACATAGACCATGCCGTTGATTGAGGACGAGCCGCCGATCACCTTGCCGCGCGGCGTGGCGAGCACCCGGCCGCCGAGATGCGGTTCCGGTTCGCTGGCGAAACCCCAATCATAGAGGCTCATGTTGAGCGGAATCGACAGCGCCGACGGCATCTGGATCAGCGGCCCGATATCGGTGCCGCCGAACTCGATGACGATCACCGAATGCTTACCGTCTTCCGACAGGCGATAGGCCATGGCCGAACCGGCGGAGCCGGAGCCGATGATGACGAAATCCGCTTCAAGCATTGTTCACATGCGCCATAAAATCGGCGAGCGAGACATTGCCGCCGGTAGCCACCACGAGGACGGTTTTGCCCGCCACATTCACCTTGCCGCCGAGGAGCGCCGCGAGCGAGGCCGCGCCCGACGGCTCCAGCACCAGCTTCATCCGCTCGAAGGCGATCTTCATCGCCCGCCGCACCGAGCCGTCGTCGACGGTGACGCCGCGAACCCCAGCCGTACTGACCGCCGCGAAGGGCGCCTCGCCGGGCTTCCTGGCCATCAGTCCGTCGCAGATCGATTTCGGTCCGATCGGCATGGTTTCGATCGCGCCATGCGCCAGCGACGAACCCATGCCATTGAAACCTTCGGGCTCGACGGCGATGATCGCGGTCTTCGGCGACAGATAGTGGAAAGCGAGCGAGACGCCGCCGATCAGCCCGCCGCCACCGACCGAGCAAAACACCAGGTCGGCGTGCACCTGCTTTGCCGCCAGTTGGTCGAGCGCCTCCAGCCCGGCGCCGGCCTGGCCGGCAACGATTTCGGGATCGTCGAAGGGATGAAGCAGGGTGAGATGCTCCGTCTCGGCGATTTCGCGCGCCTTGGCGGCGGCCACCTCCTCGCGGGCGCGATCGCCATGCTCAGTCAGCACCACGCGGGCGCCATAGCCGGCGGTTGCGTCGCGTTTCGCTGCGGGGGCGTCGATCGGCATCACGATGGTGACGGGAATGCCGAGCGCCTGGCCGGCCGCCGCCAGCCCTTGCGCGAAATTGCCGGAGGAATAGGCGACGACACCCTTCTTCGCCGCGTCCGGCGAAAGCCGTTTCAGCCGCCAGTAGGCGCCGCGCACCTTGAAGGAGCCCGCCCATTGCAACGACTCCGGCTTGACGAAGACGCGCGCCGCGCCGGTTTCCCGGGCGAGGGCGGCCGACTCCAGCAGCGGCGTCACCTGCGTGGCCGCAGACGTGACGGCATAGGCCTGTTTGAGGTGGTCCAGGGTAGGAACGAGAACGCTTGCCATCATTCGCCTCGCGGATACCGCTTGCTCTCCTCGAGATTGTCGAGGTTCATGTGATTGCGCATGTAGCGCTCCGAGGCCTTCTGCAGCGGCTGGAAGTCCCACGGATAGTAAGCGCCATTGCGCAGCGCCGGATAGACGACCCAGCGGCGCGCCTGGCTTTCCCGAACCGCGGCGTCGAAGGCTTGCATGTCCCAGCGCGCCCGGACCTTTTCCATGAAGGCCGCGACCAGAGTGGCATTGGCCTGATCCCCGGCGAGGTTGTCGCGCTCGAGCGGGTCGGCTTCGAGATCGAAGAGCTGCGGCGCATCGAGCTCGCAATGGATGAATTTGTAATTGCCGTCGCGGATGGCGACCAGAGGCGCGTACGAGCCTTCCGCCGCATACTCCATCAGCACCGGCGCGGTGCGCGCCTCGCCGCCCAGCAGCGGCCGCAGCGACTGGCCGTCGGTCCATGGCGCGATCGCTGCAATGTCGATGCCGGCTAGGTCGCAGAGCGTCGGCGTCACGTCGAGGTTCGAGACCGGGGCCTCGACAAGTCCGGCCGGCACGCCCTTGCCGGCGATCATCAGCGGCACTCGCGCCGAACCCTCGAAGAAGCCCATCTTGAACCACAGTCCGCGCTCGCCCAGCATGTCGCCGTGATCCGAGCAGAACAGGATAATGGTGTCGTCGAGCATGCGGGTGCGGTTCAGGACATCCACAAGCTCGCCGACCTTGTCGTCGACATAGGAGATGTTGGCGAAGTAGCCGCGCCGCGAACGGCGCACCTGCTCGGGCGTGATCTCAAAGGCCGCATAGTCGCTGGCGCGGTAGAGCCGCTGCGAATGCGTATCCTGCTCCTCATAGGGGATGAATGGCGTTTCTGGATCGAGCGCCTGGCAGTTCTCGTAAAGGTCCCAGTACTGTCTGCGCGCGACATAGGGATCGTGCGGGTGGGACAGCGAAACGGTGAGGCACCACGGCCGGCGGTCCGCATCGTCCTGTTCCCGCGAAAGCTGGTAGAGTTTTTGCGAGGCCAGGAACACGACCTCGTCGTCATACTCCATCTGGTTGGTGGTCTCCGCAACGCCGGCACCGGTCACCGAACCCAGATTGTGGTACCACCAGTCGATGCGCTCGCCGGGCTTGCGGTAGTCCGGCGTCCAGCCGAAATCGGCGGGATAGATGTCGGTGGTCAGCCGCTCCTCGAAGCCGTGCAACTGGTCAGGTCCGACGAAATGCATCTTGCCGGACAGGCAGGTGTAGTAGCCGGCGCCGCGCAGGTGGTGGGCAAAGGTCGGGATCGAGGAGACGAATTCGGCCGCGTTGTCATAGACCCCTGTGCGCGAGGGCAGCTGGCCGCTCATGAATGAGGCGCGGCCGGGCGCGCAGAGCGGCGAGGCGGTGTAGTTGTTGGCGAAGCGCGCCGAGCGTTGGGCGAGCGCCTTCAGATGCGGCACATGCAGGAAGCCGGCCGGTCCGTCGGGGAAAAGCGTGCCGTTGAGCTGATCGACCATGACGATCAGGAAATTGGGTCGTCTGCTCGTCAAGGCAGGCTCCGTCCGCTGAGCTTGGTTTCGAGATAGTCTTCGACGAGCGCTATGGCCGTTGCCGCGTGCGGCACGCCCTCCTTCAGGGCGCGCCGGATGTAGAGCCCGTCGATCAGAGCCGCCGTCGCTTCGGCGACGCGGTCGGCCTCGGCCCTCATCAGGATGCCGGTAAGCCCGCTCATCAGGTTGGAATGCAGGCGCCGCGCATAGACGCGAAGCAGCCGCCGCAAGGCAGACGACTTTTGCGCCTCGACATAAAAGGCGAGCCAGGCAGCAATCGTCTCCGCCTGGAACTGCTCGTCGGAGAAGCTGACCGCGACGAGGGCCGAAACGCGCTGGCGGGCAGTGCCCGCGAGGCGAAGCGCGCGCCTCGTGTCGGCGTTGAGCTCGGAAAGGATGTGCCGCATCGTCGCAAGGAGCAGCTCGTCCTTGGCGCCGAAATAGTGATGTGCCAGTGCCGAGGAGACGCCGGCGCGGCCGGCGATCTCGGACATGGTCACGTCCAGCGAACCGCGCGCGCCGATCGCCGAGATCGTCGCATCGATGAGCGCCTTGCGGCGCAAGGGTTCCATTCCGATTTTCGGCATAAGGGGGTCCAGTTTGGAGGAGAGATTATTTTTTATTGACGGATCAATCAATCAAAATCGCCGCCCGGCTCAACCGATCGTCCCGCTCTGGCCCATAACACGCACTGGAAAACGGTTCATTGTTGAACAATATTGAGTCACGTGCCGCGACAGGACGTGCTAGGCTTGCGGCAAAAGGAGGCTGCCATGACCGCATGCATCGTCGGCTGGGCGCATTCGCGCTTCGGTAAGCTCGAAGGCGAGACGCTGGAGGGCCTGATCACCAAGGTCGCCGCGGAAGCGCTCGACCATGCCGGCATCGGCCCGGACGATGTCGACGAGATCGTGCTCGGTCATTTCAACGCCGGCTTCTCCCCGCAGGACTTCACCGCGAGCCTTGTGCTGCAAGCCGACGACCGGCTGCGCTTCAAGCCGGCGACGCGCGTCGAGAATGCTTGCGCCACCGGCTCGGCCGCCGTTCGCCAAGGCATCCGCGCCATCGATTCCAACGCGGCCCGAATCGTGCTGGTGGTCGGCGCCGAGCAGATGACGACCACGCCCGGCCCGGAGATCGGCAAGAACCTGCTCAAGGCTTCCTATCTGCCCGAGGACGGCGACACGCCGGCGGGTTTTGCCGGCGTCTTCGGCAAGATTGCGCAGGCCTATTTCCAGCGCTATGGCGACCAGTCGGACGCGCTGGCCATGATTGCCGCCAAGAACCACAAGAACGGCGTCGACAATCCCTATGCGCAACTGCGCAAGGATTTCGGCTATGAATTCTGCCGCCAGGAAAGCGACAAGAACCCCTTCGTCGCCGGTCCGCTGAAGCGCACCGACTGTTCGCTGGTTTCGGACGGCGCGGCGGCGCTGGTGCTCACCGACACCGCGACGGCGCTGAAGATGCGCCGTGCCGTGACCTTCCGCGCCAACGAGCACGTCCAGGATTTCCTGCCGATGTCGAAGCGCGACATCCTTGCCTTCGAAGGCTGCGAGCAGGCTTGGGAGCAGGCGCTGAAGAAAGCCGGCGTCACGCTCGACGACCTCTCCTTCGTCGAGACGCATGACTGCTTCACCATTGCCGAACTCATCGAATACGAGGCGATGGGCCTGGCCAGGCCCGGCGAGGGCGCGAAACTGGCGCTGGAGGGCGCAACGGCGAAGGACGGCCGCCTGCCGGTCAATCCCTCGGGCGGGTTGAAATCCAAAGGCCATCCGATCGGCGCCACGGGCGTCTCGATGCATGTGCTGACCGCCATGCAACTGACCGGCGAGGCCGGCGGTATCCAGGTGCCGGGCGCCAAGCTCGGCGGCATTTTCAACATGGGTGGCGCCGCCGTCGCCAACTACGTTTCCATACTCGACCGGATCAGGTAGAAGCACCTCGCATTCTTGCGGGTGATCTCATGACAAATCCGGTTCTGGTCGAGGTTTTGCGCGGCGCGGTGGTCGAGAGCGCCCATCGCGGCGCCGTCAGCGTCTTCGATGCCGATGGCAAACCGGTCTGGGAGATCGGCGACACGGCGCGCCCGGTGTTTCCGCGTTCGGCGGTGAAGGCGATCCAGGCGCTGCCGCTGGTCGAAAGCGGCGCGGCCGATGCCTACGGCTTCGGCGACCGCGAACTGGCGCTGGCCTGCGCCTCGCATTCCGGCGAACCCGAGCACGCCCTACTGGCCGCGGCCATGCTTGCCAAGGCAGGGCTGGACAAGACGGCGCTCGAATGCGGCGCGCACTGGCCGTTCGACCACAACGCGACAGTTGCGCTCGCGCGCAGCGGCGGCGCGCCGAGCGCGCTGCACAACAACTGTTCCGGTAAGCATGCCGGCTTCCTTGGCACCTGTGTGCACTCGGGCATCGCCCATGCCGGTTACGTCAAGGCGGGTCATGCGTTGCAGGAGCTGGTGCGCGATGCCATGCAATCCGTGACCGGCGCCGCGCATGACGTCGACCGTTGCGGCATCGACGGCTGCTCGATCCCGACCTATGCCGTGCCGCTGAAAGCTTTCGCGCTCGGCTTCGCCCGCATGGCGACGGGCAGGGGCTTTGCGCTGGAGCGTGCCAAGGCCGCCAAGCGCCTGCTCTCGGCCTGCATGACTGAGCCCTTCCTTATCGCCGGCACCGGCAAAGCCGATCTCGCGCTGATGCAGGCCGCACCCGGCCGCATCTTCGTCAAGACCGGCGCGGAGGGCGTCTATTGCGCTGCCTTGCCGGAACTTGGCCTCGGCATTGCGCTCAAATGCGATGACGGCGCCGGCCGTGGGGCCGAGGTAATGATCGCAGCCGTGCTGGCAAACTTGCTTCGGTCCGACGAACCGCTGGCGGCAAAGCTCACGGAACTCGCCCATCCAGCGATCGAAAGCCGCGTCGGCGCCAAGGTAGGTTCGCTGAGGCCGACGGCGGCGCTGAGCTAGCGCGGACAATGCGAAACGCATACGCTATGGCCGCCTTTCGGGCGAGCCATGACCAGCCCGTTGCGTCGCCTGCGTGTAGCCGTTTCAGCTGACCTTGTTGCGCTCGACGGTGAGATGCGCGTAGCCTGTGTCGGCTGATCGGGCCAGATCGCCGGTAACCGGATCGGCCCAGCGCTGGCCGACAATGGCCCCATTCTGCGCGCCATCGATGACATTGTCCGAGATGACCGCGCCGCCCGCACCCTCGACGACGCTGACCACGATGCCGGTACCCGCCTTGCGGATGATGTTTCCTGTGGCCACGACATTGCGCAGGTAGGGCCCCCAGCCAAGCTGCATGCCGTAGAGCGGCGCGTTCTCGACGACATTGCCTGAGACCGTCGTGTCGGCCTCGGCGCTGATGCCCACGCCGAAGCCTGGCGGATCGGCGCTGTAGGGGCCGGTGGTCGTCAGGTTGCGCACGATGTTGTTCGAGCATACCGCCATGCGGCCGCCCTCGTTGAAGTTGACGATCGAGATGCCGTTGGCGGCGCCGTCGACCAGATTGTTGCTGAGGATCGCGCCTTCGAAGGAGAACTCCGAATAGATCCCGGTCTCGCCCGAGCGCGAGCAGGTGTTGCCGGTTATCTGCAGATTGCTGGAGCTGTTGGCGCGGATCGCGGAGAACGCGCAGTCCGAGACGATATTGCCTGAAATGATGACATTGCCCGCGCGGAACGCGTTGATGCCGTTGCCGTTCTGGCCGGTGCCGCCGCTCTTGGCGCCGATGCGCTGCACGCGATTGCCGCTCACGATGGTGCCGTCCTCGGCCGCCTGCCAACGATGCACCAGGATGCCGCCATTGCCGCAATCGGACACGCTGTTGCCCGAAATCTCCAGCCCGCCTGCCTCGACCGAATAGATGCCGGCGTCCGCCGCGCCGGAAATGTCGGAGTTGCCGACGCGGCCGGTCACACGCTCCAACGCCAGGCCATTCTTGCCGCTGCCGATGGCCTGGCAATTGTCGATGACCAGATGCGCGACGCGGCGCAGGTCGAGCAGCCCTTGCGCATAGTCGGCCAGCCAGCGGTTGCTTCCGTCGAACACCAGCCCGCTGAGCTCGATATGCTCGGCCTGTTCGGCCATCATCAGATGACCGTCGCCGCCATAGACGATGCGCGTCGCGCCGGGCACGCCCGACAGGCGTACTCGGGGCGGCAGCTTCAGATTGGAAACGACATAGCTGCCGGGCGGCAGGAACACCGGCGCGTCGCGGTCGCTGGCCGCGCTCAGCATCTTGGCAAACGACTTGCTCTGGTCGTCCAGCGCGCCCGGTTGCACGCCGATCTCGATGGCATTGATCGAGCCACGCATCGAGGCATTTGCGATGCCCGGCAGCACCTTCGCGGATGCCCTGCCGGCCAAGATGCCAGCGGCCGCCAAACCGGCGGTTTGGGCAAGCAGCATTCGTCTGTTCAACATCGGCACAGGTCCTGGCGTTTGCCTGGCCCGTCGCAGGATTCATGCCAACACCGGCTCGTCGGCAAACCGCTTGTGCAGTTGCCGCACCAAGCCTAAGTTCATTGTATGAGCAGAGCTTTTACTCGCGAAGAAGACAGCGAAAATGCCATTGCCGGCATCGGCGAACGGCCAATCAGCACGCACCGCAATCTGGTGACGGCGCGAGGCTTGGCGATGATCGAGCAGGAACTCGAGGGCCTGCGCGACGAGTTGGGCAAGGCCGAAAGACGGGCCGACCGCGAACGCATCGCGGTAGTGTCGCGCGACTTGCGTTACTGGACCGCACGGCGCGAGAGCGCTGAGCTTTCCGTACCGGAGCCGGGCAGCGATGTGGTGCGCTTCGGCATGGGCGTCACGCTGGAAGGCGATGACGGCAAGAAGGTGCATTGGAAGATCGTGGGCGAGGACGAGGCCGACCCGTCGAAGGGCAGCATTTCCCACGTCTCGCCCATGGCCCTGGCGCTGTTTGGCAAGAAAGTCGGTGACGTGGCCGCCGTCAACGGCAAGGAATGGGAGATCGCAAAACTCTCGGACAAAGCCGAGAATTAGTCTTCCAGCTTGACCGTATGATCGCGGAAAAATGCCGCGGCGCCCGCTTCGTCGATTTCGCCGGCGGCGACGCCCATAACAAATTCGTAGACCGTGCCGTTGTCGGCCGTAAGACCGTAGCCATTGATCAACAGGAAAGCGCCGGCAGCGACGATAGCCGTACGCTTGTTCCCGTCGACGAAGGCGTGATTCCTGGCAATGCCGAAGATGTAGGCCGCCGCCAAATCCTCGATCGATGGATCGTCGTAGCTGGCTTTATTCTCAGCGCGGGCAAGAGCGGATTCGAGGGCATTCTCGTCCCTCGAACCTTGCGCGCCGCCATGCCGCAGCAACTGCTCAGCATGCATTGCTTCAACGGCACGACGCGACAGAAACTGCCAGCTCATTCGGCAAGCTTCTGAAGCGCGACCTTGTACTTGTCCATGACCTTGCGGGCTGCTTCCATCTGCCGCTCGAAACTGTCATCCACCGGCTCAAGTGCGATGCCTTTGTCCGTCTCGACAATTTGAAGCTGGTCACCCGCCTTCATGTTCATGCGATCGAGGAGTTCTTTAGGCAGGATCACGCCTTCGGAATTGCCGATCTTGCGAATTGTGGTGTTCATAGCGGGATGTCTCTGTTGCAACGCGGATTATAACGCGCCATCTAAGGCGTTGCAACGGAAATTATAACAGACCTAACCAGCCGCCAGCAGCCGATCCATCAGCCGGTCCGCCGCCTGCGGAATGACGGTGCCCGGCGGGAAGATCTCCGCCGCGCCCGCCTTCAGCACCGCGTCATAGTCCTGTGGCGGGATGACGCCGCCGGCGACGATCAGCATGTCGCCATGGCCGAGCTTTCTGAGCGCTTCCTTGAGCTCGGGGATCAGCGTCAGATGTCCGGCGGCCAAAGAAGATGCGCCGATGAGGTCGACATCCTGCTGGACCGCCAGCTTTGCGATCTCTTCCGGCGTCTGGAACATCGGCCCAACGGTGACGTCGAAGCCGAGATCGGCAAAGGCGCTGGCGATCACCTTCTGGCCGCGGTCATGGCCGTCCTGTCCCATCTTGGCGACCAGGATGCGTGGCTTGGCGCCGAATTTCTTTTCAAACGCTTCGATCTTTTCCTTCAGCCGGTCTGCAGCCGGGTTGTCGCCGAGCGCGTCGCGATAGACACCGGAGATCGTCTGGACGGTCGCCGCATGGCGGCCGAACACCTTCTCCAGCGCCAGCGAGATCTCGCCGACGGTGGCATTGGCGCGCGCGGCGCGGATGGCGAATTCGAGCAGGTTCTCGTGGCTTTCGGCCGCACGGGTCAGCGCCGCCAGCGCATCCTCTACCGCTGACACATCGCGCGTGCCCTTGAGCCGCTGCAGCTTCGCCAATTGCCTGGCTTTCACCTCGGCATTGTCGATCTTGAGCACGTCGACCTCGATATCGGCTTCCGGGCGATGCGCGTTGACGCCGACCAGCACCTGCTCGCCGGAATCGATGCGCGCCTGGGTGCGCGCGGCGGCTTCCTCGATGCGCAGCTTGGGGATGCCTTTTTCGATCGCCGCCGCCATGCCGCCGAGGTTTTCGACCTCCTCGATATGGGCAAGCGCACGCGCCGCCAGGTCATGCGTCAGCCGCTCGACATAGGCCGAGCCGCCCCACGGATCGATCATGCGCGTCGTGCCGGATTCCTTTTGCAGGATAAGTTGGGTGTTGCGGGCAATGCGCGCCGAATGGTCGGTGGGCAGCGCCATCGCCTCGTCGAAGGAGTTGGTGTGCAGCGACTGCGTGTGGCCTTGCGTCGCCGCCATCGCCTCGATCATCGTGCGGGTGATGTTGTTGTAGGGATCCTGCGCCGTCAGCGACCAGCCGGACGTCTGGCAATGGGTGCGCAGCGACAGTGAGCGCTCGTCCTTCGGCGAAAAATTCTTCTCCATCAGGCTCGACCAGAGCAGCCGCGCGGCGCGGAGCTTGGCGACCTCCATGAAGAAATTCATGCCGATCGCCCAGAAGAAGGAGAGGCGAGGCGCGAAGCGGTCGATGTCGAGCCCGGCGGCAACACCGGCGCGGGCATATTCGATGCCGTCGGCAATCGTGTAGGCAAGCTCGAGATCGGCCGTCGCCCCGGCTTCCTGCATGTGATAGCCGGAGATCGAGATCGAATTGAACTTCGGCATGTGCCGCGAAGTGTAGGCGAAGATGTCCGACACGATCCGCATCGAGGGCTTCGGCGGATAGATGTAGGTGTTGCGGACCATGAACTCCTTCAGGATGTCGTTCTGAATGGTCCCGGCGAGATCCTTCTGCGCGGCGCCCTGTTCCTCAGCCGCCACGATGAAGAGCGCCATGATCGGCAGCACCGCGCCGTTCATCGTCATCGAGACCGTCATCTCATTCAGCGGGATGCCGTCGAAGAGCTGGCGCATGTCGAGAATGGAATCGATCGCCACACCCGCCATGCCGACGTCGCCGGCGACGCGCGGATGGTCGCTGTCATAGCCGCGATGGGTGGCGAGGTCGAAGGCCACCGACAGCCCCTTCTGGCCGGCCGCGAGGTTGCGCCGGTAGAAGGCGTTGGACTCCTCCGCCGTCGAGAAGCCGGCATATTGCCGGATCGTCCAGGGCTGCTGGACATACATGGTCGGGTAGGGGCCGCGCACGAAGGGCGGGAGGCCGGGATAGGTGTCGAGATTGGCCAGGCCCTTGAGGTCGCCCTGGCCGTAGAGGTGCTTGACCGCGATGCCTTCCGGCGTCATCCGCTGGCCCTTGAGCTCGATCGGCGCGCGGCGCGACGCCGACCAGCCGATCTGGCTGAAATCCGGGATCATGATCCGGCTCCGATCGATTGGTCGATGCGCACCGGAAACAGCGGCTCGCATGTCGCGACACCTTCGGTCAGCGCCGGCCGGCGCTCGGCCGGCAATGTCTCGACCGGGCGCTCGCTGCTTGCAGGGAACAGGGTGGTGCCGATGATCCCGCGTTCGCCCGCCCTGTATGCGGCATTGCGCTTCGCTGCGGCGGTCTGCACGCGGTTCTGGATGTAGCCCTGCTGCAGGCTGTGGAGCACGCCGCCCTCGGCCTCAATGCGCTGGAATTCCTCCCAGGCGGCGGCGCAGAGATCGTCGGTCAGTGCCTCGACCGCGCCCGATCCGCTGGCCGGATCGGCGACGTAGTGGATATGACTTTCCTGCGCCATGATCAGCTGCGCGTTACGGGCGACGCGGCGGGCGAACCCGGCCGGCAGTCCGTGCGCGATCGTGTGCGGCAGCACGGAGATCGAATCGGCACCGCCGCTGGCTGCGGCGAAGGCGGCGATCGCGGTGCGCAGTATGTTGGTCTCGGGATCGGCAACAGTCACCATCCGATAGGAGGTCTCGGCGTGAATGTTTGCCGTCGAAGCCGGGATCGAGCAGACCTCCTGGATCCGAGCCCAAAGCTTGCGCAGCGCCCGAAGCTTGGCGATGGAGACGAACTGGTCCTGGTCCACGCTGAGCGCAAAACCGATATAGGGAGCGGCATAGACCAGCGGCTGGCGTGCCTTCTCGAACATTCTGAAATAGGCGACGGCCGAGGCCATCATCGTGCCGAGCTCCTGCGCCTCGGTGGCTCCGGCATTGTGGAACACGCGGCCGTCGGCTTCGAGAAGCACCCCCGGCACGCCCATCGAGAAGAAATGCGCCAGCGATTGCGGCATCGATTCCTGCAGCGCCTCGATCGACATGCGCAGCCGGCCGGTTCCGGCGAAGATCGCCGCCGGGTCGATGCCGAAGGAGAGGTTCAGCTTCGTCGGATCGGAGCGGCGGCGGGTCAGGAAGGCGAGCAGCCAGTCGGCCACCGCGCGGCTCCAGGGATGCGCATCGATGCGCACCTGCACGCGGTTGAGCGGCACGCCGTCGAGCACCGTTTCCAGCGCCTCCGCGGTCCTGGGCAGGCCGTAGCCGAAGGCGTTCGGCGCACCCTCGAAAACCAGAGAGAGGCCGGTCGCGCCCTGCGCGATGTCCTGCAATGCCTGGGCGCTGGCGCGGGCAATGTCCGGATCGTCGATCCGCTGGCTGACAATCCAAGGGGCTTTGGGGTTGGTGCGCAGCAGCGGCTCGGCGGCGACCGAGCGTTCGCTCAGCGGCTCGATACGAATGCCGTCATCCGTGTGCGAAACAAGCTTCTGCTCGAAGGAGCCGCCGGCAAGTGCCTTTTCCGCAAGCGCCAGCCAACGCTTGGCCTCCGCGCTTGGAAGGTCGACATCCTTGGTCAAGGCGCCCGCGCCCATCGCACTCCTCGCTTCTCGCCCGCATCGGCCGGTCAGGCCAATCTAGGGCGCTGTGTCCGATATCACAATGCGCCATCCGTCCGGTCGCGGCACTAACCGATTGCCAAACATGCTCGCAATCCGCAAGCTTCATTGGCGGCCCAAATTCGCTGGCGGGCATTGTGGCTCGGGGATACCGTTACTATACCTCGGATGAGGCTAAGCGATTTGACGAAACGGATTTGCGGAGACCGCACCTATGGTTGACGACACCAGCATCTTCATCGGCGCCAGCCGCAAGCCCGACGATTCCTACCAGCGCGCCGAGCAGCTCCTGCTGCGCTACGGCAATCGCCATGGCCTGATCACCGGCGCCACCGGCACCGGCAAAACGGTCAGCCTGCAGGTGCTCGCCGAGGGCTTTTCGAACGCCGGCGTCCCGGTCTTCTGCGCCGACATCAAGGGCGATCTTTCCGGCATCGCCATGGTGGGCGAGGGTAAGGATTTCCTGGTCAAGCGCGCCGAGCAGGTGAAGCTCGAACCCTACCGTTTCCAGGAATTCCCGGTGATCTTCTGGGACCTGTTCGGCGAGCAGGGTCACCCGATCCGCGCCACCGTCTCGGAAATGGGGCCGCTGCTGCTCTCGCGGCTGATGAGTCTCACTGAGGCGCAGGAAGGCATCATGAACATCGCCTTCCGCATCGCCGACGAAGAGGGGCTGCTGCTGCTCGACCTCAAGGATCTGCAGGCGCTGCTGGCCAACATCGCCGAGCGCGCCGACGAGATCAGCGCCCGCTACGGCAATGTCACCAAGCCTTCCGTCGGCGCCATCCAGCGCACGCTGCTGGTGCTGGAGCAGCAGGGCGCCGCGAACTTCTTCGGCGAGCCGGCGCTGCGCATCGCCGACATCATGCGCACCACCCGCGACGGCCGCGGCGCCGTCAGCGTGCTCGCCGCCGACAAGCTGATGATGAATCCCAGGCTCTACGCCACTTTCCTGCTTTGGCTGATGTCCGAACTGTTCGAGGAACTGCCCGAGGTCGGCGATGTCGAGCGGCCGAAGCTGGTCTTCTTCTTCGATGAGGCGCATCTCCTGTTCGAAGACGCGCCGAAGGTGCTGGTAGACCGTGTCGAGCAGGTGGTGCGGCTTATCCGCTCCAAGGGCGTTGGCGTCTATTTCGTCACCCAGAACCCGCTGGATATTCCGGAGAAAGTGCTGGCTCAGCTCGGCAACCGCGTCCAACATGCGCTGCGCGCCTACACGCCGCGCGAACAGCAGGCCGTGCGGACCGCGGCCGACACCTTCCGGCCCAATCCCGATTTCGACTGCGCCACCGCGATCACCCAGCTCGCCACCGGCGAGGCGCTGGTCTCGATGCTGGAAGACAAGGGCGTGCCGGCGATGGTCCAGCGCACGCTGATCCGGCCGCCCTCCTCACGGCTCGGCCCGATCTCCCCGGACGAGCGGCGCAAGCTGATCGCCGAGAGCCCGGTCGCCGGCCAGTACGACCAGATGGTCGATCGCGAATCGGCTTTCGAGATCCTGCAGAAGAAGGCCAAGGAGGCGCAGGACGCCGAGGCTGAGGCGCAGCAGGCCGACAGCGGACGCTCGCGCTGGGGTATTCCGGGCTTGGACGATGTGCTGGGAACGGGCGGCAGGCGCAGCTCCAACCGCCAGACTGTGGCCGAGGCCGCGATCAAATCGGTGGTGCGCTCGGTCGGCTCCTCCGTCGGCCGCGCCATCGTGCGCGGCATCCTCGGCAGCCTGGCGCGAGGGCGCTAAACGGCATCCCGTTGGAAGCGTCCAACTAAAAGGGGAGTTTGGTTTCACCCACCGACGATTGCCGATCGCTCTGCGACGACCTGTTCGACGTATCCATCCCGCGTGCCGTGTCCAGAAGGCCCTTCAAGAGCGTGTCCAAGGATATTGTGCCTGCGCCGCTGAGCGCGAGGACGAACAGGCCGCCGGCGATGGCGAGGTCCTTCTCGAAATGCAGGAGTTCGTTTTGGCTGGCGAAGTTGGTGTGGAAGAGGCTCGCCGTCGTCAGGCAGAACAGGCCGAGCCCGATGGCGCCGAGTCGCGTCAGGATTCCCACCGCCACCGACAGGCCGGCGCCGAGTTGCAGGGCAATCGTGGCCAGCAGCAGCGGCGCGCCGACGCCGAGCGCGGCCATGGCCTTCTCGGCGCCCTCGAAATTGGTCGCAAGCTGCAGACCCTCATGCACGAAGATCAGGGCCAGCAGAAGCCGCCCGACAAGCAGGATGACGTCCTTCGCGTAGGAGTTCTCGGCAAGTTTGGTCGATGTCATGGTGGCTTCCAATCTTTCGAAAAAACGCGCGCGTCTCGCCGAATGCGCAAGACGCGCCGAACGCGTTTGATGTCGAGCGGAACCGACGCGAGGGAGGATAACGCCGGCTCCGCTGCAGGGCGCCCGCCGGCGCCCTATTTGGTCACTTTGGTGTCGATGGCATGCTTGAGGTCGGACAGTTCCTCGCAGCCGGCCGGGCAGAGCTTCTGCAGCGAAGCCAGCTGCTCGTCGGCCTTGGCAAAGTCGCCGGTCTCGACATAGAGCTCGCCCAGATATTCGCGGGCCGCCTTGTGGTCGGGCTTAAGCTCCAGCGCCTTGGTGTAGTAGGTGAGCGAGGTCTGGTAATCGCCGGTCTTGCGCAGGGTGAAGCCGAGGAGATTGTAGACGTCGGCTTGCTGGGTGTCCTGCGCCAGGTCGCGGAGATCGGCCAAAGCGCCCATGTAGTCCTTGGCCTCGATCTTGGCCTTCACCGCCGTCAGGTCAGGCGCATCGGCGCCTTCGATGTCGTCGACGGCAAAGGCCGGCACAGTGATGGCGATCGGGGCCGCGGTCAGCACCGCTATGGTGCCGAGTACCGCGAAAAGTGGATGTTTCATTGGAGTTGTCGCTTTCTGTTCGTGATCTGGTTCAGATCCGGGTCGGGGTGAAGGCGTAGGCGTTGCCGTCCTTGACGAAGCTGCCGGTGCCAGGGAACGGGAAGTGCGAGCCGCAGATGCGAAGCTTGTCGGCAATCACCTGGTCCATGATCTTGTGGCGCGTGGAGATCGCCATCGGCCCGTCCTGGTCGTAAGCGCCCTGCCATTCGGGATGCGGTGCGAGCAGCGCCGGCACGTACATGGTGTCGGCCGAGACGAGGAACTGCTCGGCGCCGGCGTCGACATGGTAGACCGAGTGGCCAGGCGTGTGGCCGGGCGCCGCCATGATGCGGATGCCGGGCACCACTTCCGTGCCGTCCTCGACGAGCTTCCAGTTCTTCCATTTCGGGAAGTTCTCGGCGATGCGTTTGCCCGCCGGCTTGCGGCCCTCGGGCAGCTTGGCCAGCCGGCTCGGATCGGTCCACCAGTTGTATTCGGCGGCGTTGACGATCAGCTCGGCATTCGGGAACACCGGCCCGCTGGTGCTCTTCTCCATCAGGCCCCAGACGTGGTCAGGGTGGAAATGCGAGATCATGATGGTGTCGATCGCCTTGTAGTCGATGCCGGCGGCCTTCATGTTGGCCGGCAGATGCGTGGCGTTGGCTTGCCACTGGCCAACGCCGGAGCCGGCATCCATCATGATCGTGCGGCCCTTCATCTGCAGAACGACGACGGTGAGCGGGATCGGCATGAATTCGGTGGTCAGCCCGGCCTTGGCAAGCGCCGCCTTGGTCTCGTCGACCGAGACGTCCTTGATGAAGGCCGGGTCGTGCGGCTTGCGCCAGATGCCGTCATAGATGGCGGTGACCTCGAGCGAGCCGACCTTGTATTTGTAGAAGCCGACCAGCGGCTCGACCGGGGTTTCTGCGATGGCGGCGGGTGCGAATTCCAGTTTGCCGGCGATGCCGAAGGCGGCCGCGGCCGCCGCGGATCCAAGCACCATGCGGCGTGTCATGTTGAACATCGGAAGTCTCCTCTAGTGTCTACAATTCATGGGTGCGAGAGATGGCGAAGGGCCCGTCTTGCCGGGTCCCCCGGGCCTAGCGGCCCCAAATTCCCTGACCGGGCTCTTCCGGAGCAGGCTTGACCGCCATCGTCGGGCGGTGGCGGGCAATTTCAGGCTTCGAGAGGGAACCTGTACGGGTGGTATCGACCGCCGCAACCGGCTGGGCGTTGTTGGCGTCATAGTGATCGCTGCCGGCAAGGGCGCTGCCGGTGGCGAAGATGATGGCGGCAAGGGTGAAGACGGTTCTCTTCATAGTCGTAGTCCTTCCAGGTTGGTTGATGCGGGCCTTGGGAGGATGGCCGCGCTACACAGCAAGACCCGGTCCGGCCGTCGCTTATTCCCGGGATGCTGCGAAAAAATATTTTGGACTGGCGGAATTCGGGGGTGCCGATGGCCGCATTGGGCCTCGATCGGCGCAGGGCCGGGGCAGCCGGACCTCGGCGCGCGGCATGGCAGACACGCTCCGCGGCTTGAGGGCTGCTCCGACGTCCGCCGCCTGGCTGGTGGGATAAAGTCAGCTGCCGGCGACCGCAGCGCGAAAGCGGGCCGCGAACGCGTCGAGCTCTGGCCGTTCCATGTCGGAGATCGCCCAATACGAGAACGCGCTGTCGCTCCATTGCACCAGCGAGAAGCCACCGGCCGAAAGGTCGACCGGGCTTGTTGCCGTGCCCCCACTTTGCGGCTCGGTGGCCACGGTGATCAGATGCTCGCGGTGGCGGTAGACGAGCGCCGGCACCGGCCGGCCGTCGATGACCTCTACTCTACCGCCGACAAGCGCAAATCCATCCTTCGCGAGGTCCGGCGCGGGTGGGGAAACGCCAAGCCTCGCGTCCAGCCAGGGCTTCACGGTGTGCCGGTCCGACGAGACGACATCCACGGGGCTTTGCGCCAAGAGGCTGCGCCGATGGCCGCTGGCTACCCCGGCGGCGAAGCTGTCGGGCGCGCCGCGCTGCATTGCCCACTGTGTGGCGCCGCTGGCCAGCACCGCGCTGACCATGATCGAGGCAGCCATGGCTCGCCAATCGAATGAGCCGAAGCCGCGTCTTGACCAGCTCGGTCGGGAGGCTTTCTGCCGTGTCTGCGCGGCCTGTGGCCGCAACGCGTGCACATTGCTCCCCGCGCCGATGGCCGCGATGCGGGCGCTGAATCCCTCGCTGACGACCGGTTTTGCGAGGCCGCCAACCGCTCCCCGCACGGCAACGATGCGGGCATGGTCGGCAGCCAGAATTGGATCGGCGGCGATGCGTCGCTCGACAGCCATCGCCGAAGCTGCATCAAGCTCGCCATCGACCAGTGCGTTCAGCATCAGCTTCATTCCGGCGGCATCCTCGGGCAATCCGTCATTGTGGGTGCTCATTGCGCCCTCCCAAGGTCAGAGATCAGCAGGCTGCGTGCTCGTGCCAGCCGCGACATGACCGTTCCGATCGGCACACCGAGCACGGCTGCCACGTCCCGGTAGGCGAGGCCATTGATATCACGCAGCACGAGCGTCTCGCGGAATGGCTGCGGCAAGGCGGCGATTGCCGCTTCCAGGGCCGCCGTATCGGCCTTGGCGATCAGACTCGCCTCCGGGCTTTGACTGTCAGCCACATCGGTGGCGTGCGCGGCGCTCACCTCGTCAAGATCGCCGAGGTCGCCGACTGAGACGATGCTGTGGGGACGATTGCGCGCCAGCCACGTATAGGATGAATTGCGCACGATCGTCAGGAGCCAGGCGCGAGCATTGCCGCCGGCAAAGGTGGCAATGCTCGCATGGGCTTTCATGCAAGCGTCCTGCACCACATCCTCGGCGTCCGTGCCGTTGCCCGTCAGCCAGCGGGCAAGTGCAAGCGCGTCGGAAAGATGCGGGATCACGACCTCGCTGAAACGAGCGGCCCGCGCATCATTGTTCAGCATTGCTGCACCGTCATGAGCGCCTCGCGCCGAATGCTCATAGGGCGGTTCTGCCTCGCGAGCGTACCCGCCAGGAACGCGCCTGGTCGCCAGCGGCGAGGAATGTGAAGGCACATGTCTCATCAATGTCAATCGAACTGGACCAGAACAATGCATCCATGCCGATGCGCTTACGAGAACCCAGCTGGAATATGACGGTCGCGCGGCCGGGTGCGCGCGGACGTCTCATCAGCCCTATGATATGGCGACCTGGCAACGTGACGTTCCTTCGACCTCGACCGGCAGGTCCTCGACAACAGAAGACCGAGGCTGATGGCGATTTATTCCCGAAGGCAGCAAAAATTTTTTTGAGGCAATAGGCCTCAGCAAGACCGGCCGTTTGGTTGGCCAGGAGGGAGGGGAACCTCGGTATTCATTTCTGTGGTGGTGGCAATCAAAGAGCGGGGCGCCTGGCGATCGCAAGGCCGACGCCGAGTGCGATCATCGCGCCGCCGGAAGCCTCGCGCAGTCGTCGGATACCGCCGGAGCGTCCGGCCGCGCCTTCCCGGACGCGGCTCGCCACAAAAGCGACCACCCCGTCGACAAGGGTGTTGAGCGTTACCGAGATAAAGCCGAGAAGCATGAACTGCAACGCGACGTGACCTGCCTCCAGACTCACGAATTGCGGAATAAAGGCCAGGAAGAAGGCGGCCGTCTTCGGGTTCAGGGCTTCGACCAGCACCCCTTCGCGAAACGCCCGCCGCGCGCCGACCGCCGGCGTCGGCGCGCCGCCGTCAAGCGCTGTTTTGGCTTCCTGGCGGGCGGACTGGAAGGTGCGGAAGCCGAGCCAGACGAGGTAGACGGCACCGATCAGCTTCAGCGCCGTGAACAGTTCCGCGCTTGCCAGCACGATCGCGGAAACACCAAGGCTGCCGGCCAGCACGTGGACCATGCCGCCGAGGCCCGTGCCGAAACTGGAGGCGATGCCTTCCGCGCGTCCTCCGGCGAGCGTGCGCGCGGCGACGTAGAAAACGCCCGGGCCAGGCGTGACGGCGAGCAGGAGCGCGGCCGCGAAATACAAGGCGAACTGGGTCAGATGCGGCATGATAGATTCGCTTGGGACCCGGCGTTCATACTGGGATCAGTGGCGCGACCTCGCGGTCCGAAGGCCGCTCGCTTGCAGCGAGACCGGCCAACACCCCGGCGCGATCGGCCGCGTTGCGGTTCTGGCTCATCTTGCGCTTGCCTTCCAGCCTGGTGATCGGCATGCGCAGCCCGACAATCCCGCGCAACTGCGACTGAATGAAATCCGCCGGCGCATCCGATACGGACCAGGGCGCGGGGCGACCGCCCTCATGCAGATTGGTCAGGCGCATGACGACGTCGAGCAGCCTGTCGGCATCCTCGAAGAATTCGATCGGGCCGTAAGCGTGGACGGCGACATAGTTCCAGGTCGGCACCACCTTTCCGGTTTCCTGCTTGGTCTGGTACCACGCCGGCGTCACATAGGCGTCCGGCCCCATGAAAATTGCCAGGCCGTCGCCCAGCGGCGACGCGCGCCACTGCGGATTTGCCTTCGCGACATGACCATAGATCGTGCCGTGCTCGCCCTCGTTTTCGTCGAGAAACAGCGGCAATGGCGTGGCCAGCGGCCCTTCCGCCGTGGCGGTGACCAGCGTCGCCAGCCGCGCCGCGCGGATCGTCGTCCTGAGGCTCTCGCTGTCGTCGTCGCGGAAGGCAGGCGGTGTGTACATGACGAAACTCCTTGCATTGCCAGTGAAGATGCCCGAAGGCTGGCTTGCTGAAAATATCCAGTCTCGAAGGATTTCGGTGGTCCAGTTGCAGCAGGACGACGGTGTCGCGCGGCGTATCATCGCGGCGATCAAGCAGCAGATCCACAGCGGCGGCTACCGGCCCGGCGACCGGCTGCCGTCGACACGGGCTTTCGCGGCCGAATGGGGCGCGTCCCGAACCACGGTGACGGCAGCCTATGGCCAGCTCGCCGCCGAAGGCTATCTGATCGTCCGGCATGGAGCGCGAGCGATCGTGGCTCCGGGACTGGAGATGCCGTCGGTGGAAGCGCCCGCCGCGGTCGCCCAACCCCGCAACGTCTCGGCATTCGCGCGTCGACTGCTGGCCTTGCCTGCGCCGGCCGAACAGCAGCCGGCCAGAGTTGCGGATTTCCGCTATGGCGACCTGTCCGGAGCGGACTTCCCGGTGCTGGCCTGGCGGCGGGCGTCGAACAAGGCCATTCTCCGGCGCGGTGCGCGGCTGCGCTATGGCGATCCGCGGGGATCCGCCGTTCTGCGCAACGCGCTGCAGGGCTACCTCTGGCGAGCCCGCGGCATCGGTTGCACGCCGGACAGGATCGTCGTCGTCAACGGCTCGCAGCAAGGGCTCGACCTTTGCGCGCGGCTGCTGCTCGATCCCGGCGATTCGTTCGCGATTGAGAATCCGGGCTATCTGCTGGCCCGAAATGCCTTCGTGGCGGCGGGTGGCATCGCTGTTCCCGTTCCGGTGGACGGCGACGGGCTAAGGACGGATGCCTTGCCGCCGGCCCGCCTGGCCTATGTGACCCCTTCGCACCAGTTCCCGATCGGCGGCGTGCTGTCGGCGACGCGACGGCGTTCCCTCCTGGCCTGGGCAAAGGCAACGGGCGCCTACATCGTCGAAGACGACTATGATGGCGAATACCGTCACGACATTTCCCCGATCCCGCCGCTGCAGACGCTCGACGCCGACGCAGTCATCTATGTCGGCACGCTGTCGAAGACGCTTTCGCCCACTCTGCGGCTCGGCTATCTCGTCGTCCCGGCAAGCCTGGCCCGGGCATTCGCCGAGGCGAAGCGTCTGACCGACCGGCATGCGCCGATGCTGGAACAGGACGTGTTGGCCGACCTTCTGGCGAGTGGCGCCTATGAGCGCCATGTCCGCAGCATCCGGAGGAAGAACGCCGAGCGAAGGGCGGTCCTGCTGCAGGCTCTGACCGATCATCTTCGTGCGGGTGTTACGGTCGCCGGAGCCGACACAGGCCTGCACGTCGTGGCCTGGATGAACGGCATCGATTCCGCAGGCGAGCCAGCGATCATGGCCGACGCACGTGCTGCCGGGATCGGGCTCTATCCGGTATCGCCGCTCTATGATCCGACCGAGCCGCGGCCCGAGACGGCAGGCTTCATCATGGGATATGCGGGTCTCGACGCGGAAGCGTTGCGGCGCGGCGTTGCGGTGTTGGCGGACATCCTCACCAAGCACCGCTGACGAACTCATGCCCGTCGCCCAAAATGGCTAAAAGCGCAACGCCTGATCAGCGCGCGCTTTTAGGGGCTCAAAAGATCTCGTCACTCTCCTGCGGCACCGGCCCCAGCAGGACAGAGTCGTCCGGCACGCCGTTGTCGATCGGAATGGCCCGGCGGTCAGGCATGTCGGCCATCGGTTCACCGACACTGGCAGTTACGACCACCGGCGTCTTGTTCGGCACGCGATTGTAGAGATCGATGATGTCCTGGTTCATCAGCCGCACGCAGCCCGACGAGACCGACTTGCCGATCGACCACCATTCGGGCGAGCCATGCAGGCGGTAGAGCGTGTCTTGGTTGCCCTGGAACAGGTAGAGCGCGCGGGCTCCCAGCGGGTTCTTCAGCCCGCCCGGCATGCCGCCGTTCTTGGCGCTGTAGTCCTGCAGTTCCGGCTGGCGGGCGACCATCTCGTCCGGGGGCGTCCATTTCGGCCATTTCTGCTTCCACTGGACGACGGCGTCGCCCGACCATTCGAAGCCGGCGCGGCCAAGGCCAACGCCGTATCGGATCGCCTGGCCGCCTTCGCGGACCAAATAGAGGAAATGATTGGTGGTATCGACGACGATCGTGCCCGGCCGCTGGCCGGTCGGATCGGGAACGATCTGGCGCAGGAACCTGCGGTCGATCTTCTTGATCGGGATGGCGGGCAGTTCGAAGCCGGAGTCGGACATCGGCCCGTACATGGTCTCGTAATCGCCGAGCGGCGGCTCCTCGTATGCGGGGGGTGGCGGCTGCACCGGCTGCCGCCCGGGACCGGTGGTGGAACAGGCGGAGACCGCGACAGACGCAGCGCCAAGGGCAGTGAAATTGAGGAAGCCGCGGCGGCTGAGGCGGAAGGGGTCTGACATGGTTGCCTTTTCCAGGGACTTAGTTCGCAAGAAGCATGCACCCGCAGGCTGGCCGCGGCAGCTCCAATAACAGTCGGCGGCGATAGGCGGTTCCAATTCTGGCCTCAGGGTGGACAAACAAAGGCGAAGCTGTGACCGCGACACCTCTGTTGCGCTCCAGCAACAGCATGGTCAGGCGCCTGCCAGAAGACCTTCGAGCGAGGGCAGGATCAGCCCCGGCGGGAGGTCGCGATATTCATCCGGCTGGTCGGCGCGGTTGATCCACACCGTGCGGAAGCCGAATTTGGCGGCACCCGCAATATCCCAGCGGTTGGAGGATTGGAACGACACCGCTCCCGGATAGAGCCGCCATCCGGTGACCACCATGTCGTAGACCGACGGGTCGGTCTTGAAACGCTTGATCTGGTCGACAGAGAAGACGTCGTCCAGGATCTGGTCGAGCGCGGCGGATTTCACTGCCGCCTGCAGCATTTCCGGCGAGCCGTTGGACAGGATCGCGAGCTTGGCCCCCGACGCCTTGAGCGCCTTGAGAACGGCGGGCACTTCCGGATAGCAGTCCAGCCGCCAATAGGCCTCCAGAAGCTTCGTCTTCAGCGCAGGATCGGCCGAGGGAACCTTGCGGAAGGCAAAATCGAGAGCCTGCTCGGTCAGCTGCCAGAAATCGGCATAGGCGCCCATCAGCGTCCTGACCCAGGAATATTCGAGCTGCTTGGCGCGCCAGATATCGGACAGCAATTGTCCGTCCGGTCCGATCTCACCGGCGTGGCGGCGAACGGCGGCGTGCACGTCGAACAGCGTGCCATAGGCGTCGAAGACATAGGCTGCATGATGCATGATCGCTGTTTTGCGGCGTGGCGGCGCCGTGCGCAAGCATTGATTGCGCTGCAATTGCCTCTGGCCTCAATCAATTTCGCCGATGTCGGTTGACGCCAGCCGCCAGGCATCTTCCAATGGCGCCTACAAAATCAGCCACACGGAAGCGAGCGATGACACTGGCAGCAGCGGCGCAATCCGCGACATGGACTTATGTGGACGGCGACTGGTACGAAGGCAATGTCGCTATCCTCGGACCGCGCAGCCACGCCATGTGGCTCGGAACCAGCGTGTTCGACGGCGCCCGCTGGTTCGAGGGCGTGGCGCCCGATCTCGATCGCCATGCCGCGCGCGTCAATGCTTCGGCAATCGCGCTCGGCCTGAAGCCCTCCATGAGCCCCGATAAGATCGTCGGCCTGACCTGGGACGGGCTGAAGAAATTCGACGGCAAGACGGCGGTTTACATCCGGCCGATGTACTGGGCCGAGCATGGCGGCTACATGGGCGTGCCGGCCGATCCGTCCTCCACCCGTTTCTGCCTTTGCCTCTACGAATCGCCGATGATCCCGCCTTCCGGCTTTTCGATCGGCATCTCGCCGTTCCGGCGGCCGACCATCGAGACCATGCCGACCAACGCCAAGGCCGGATGCCTTTATCCCAACAATGGCCGCGCAATCCTCGAGGCCAAGATGCGCGGCTTCGACAATGCGCTGGTGCTGGACATGCTCGGCAACGTCGCCGAGACCGGCACCTCCAATATCTTCCTGGTCAAGGACGGGCATGTGATGACGCCGGCGGCGAACGGCACCTTCCTGTCCGGCATCACGCGCTCGCGCACGATCAACCTGCTCGGCGACTACGGCTTCAGGACCACGGAGAAGGCGCTGTCGATCCGCGATTTTCTCGAGGCGGACGAGATCTTTTCGACCGGCAACCATTCCAAGGTCGTGCCGATCACGCGCATCGAGGACCGCAATCTGCAGCCCGGACCGGTGGCCAAGAAGGCGCGCGATCTCTATTGGGACTGGGCGCATTCGACTTCCGCCGCCTGAGCGGCTAAAAAGGCGCCCGGCGCTTCGTTCCGGAGTTGCCCCAGCCCATTCCAGTCCTATCTTAGTCCGGTAGTTTCACCGGACTTTTTCCTGAGGGAGTACCATCCATGGCTTTTGAGTTGCCCGCTTTGCCTTACGACTACGAGGCCCTGCAGCCTTATATGTCGAAGGAGACGCTGGAGTATCACCACGACAAGCACCACAAGGCCTATGTCGACAACGGCAACAAGCTGGCCGCCGAGGCTGGAATGGGCGACCTCTCGGTCGAGGAGGTCGTCAAGCAGTCCTTCGGCAAGAATGCCGGACTCTTCAACAATGCCGCCCAGCACTACAATCACATCCATTTCTGGAAATGGATGAAGAAGGGCGGCGGCGGCAACAAGCTGCCTGGCGCTCTGCAGAAGGCCGTCGACAGCGATCTCGGCGGCTACGACAAGTTCAAGGCGGACTTCGTCGCCGCCGGCACCACCCAGTTCGGCTCCGGCTGGGCCTGGCTCTCCGTCAAGGACGGCAAGCTCGCCATCTCCAAGACGCCGAACGGCGAGAACCCGCTGGTTCACGGCGCTTCGCCGATTCTCGGCGTCGACGTGTGGGAGCACTCCTATTACATCGACTACCGCAACGCGCGGCCGAAATATCTCGAAGCCTTCGTCGACAGCCTCATCAACTGGGACTACGTCCTGGAGCTTTACGAGAAGGCGAAAGGCTGACCAAATCGACGGAAAAGCCCCGGCATGCCGGGGCTTTTCTTTTGCGCCGATGCAGGAGGGCCAACCGACCTCATCGACAAAACCGTTGCGCCGCCGAGGAATAATCCCGCCGCGACGCCCGTTAACGCTTAGTCCTGAAATTTCTTCCCGTGGAGCCATTAATGAGAAAGCTAGTCCTCGCCATCTCTATGCTCGCTGTTGCCGGTTCGGCCGCCTTTGCCGATCCGATCCAGGATCGCCAGGCCCTGATGAAGGAGCGCGGCAAGCTCGCCGGCCAGTTGTCGAAGGTGGTCAAGGGCGAGGACGATTTCGATGCGGGCGCAGTGCTGACGACGCTGAAGGCTCTGCAGGCCAACGCCGAGAAGTTCGATGCCGAGAAGCTGTTCCCGGCCGGCAGCGACAAGGGCGACACCACCGCCGCGCCGAAGATCTGGCAGGATATGGCGGGCTTCAACTCGGCCGAGGACAAGCTCCTGGCAGATCTCAAGGCCGCTGTCGCTTCGCCGCCGGCCGATGTCGATGCGCTGAAGACGCAACTCAATACCATCGGCGGCGACTGCGGCAGCTGCCACCAGAACTACAGGATCAAGAAGGGCTGATCGCCGGCCATGGCCTGGCTGAAGAAACTTGTCGGCGCCGCCATCGTGCTGGGCGGCGTCGGTGCTGGCGCCGGCTGGGTTCTCTCGGCGCCGGTCAGGCTCGACGCCGCGGCCCTCGCTCAGCTTGCGCCGGGCGACGCCGCCCGGGGCAAGCGCATCTTCTATGCGGGCGGCTGCACCTCCTGTCATGCCAAACCGGGATCCAAGGGTGACGCCCGCCTCGAACTCGCCGGCGGGCTCGAACTCAAGACTGCCTTCGGCATCTTCGTGCCGCCCAACATCTCGCAGGATCCCAAGGACGGCATCGGCGCCTGGAGCGAAGAGGATTTCGCCAATGCCATGCTGAAGGGCGTCTCGCCCTCCGGCGAGCAATTCTACCCGGCCTTTCCCTATGCCTCCTACGCACGCATGAAGCCGGCCGATATCGCCGATCTCTACGCCTTCATGAAGACGCTGCCGGCCGTCGCCGGCAAGGCGCCTGACCACAGGCTGGGCTTCCCCTTCAACATCCGTCGCGGCGTCGGCGTGTGGAAGCGGCTCTATCTCAGCCCTGAGCCGGTGATCGCCCTGCCGCAAGGCACGCCGGACAAAGTGCTCGCCGGCCGCTACCTGGTCGAGGGGCCCGGCCATTGCGGCGAATGCCACACGCCGCGCGATTTCGCCGGCGGCGTGAAGAAGGCCGAGTGGTTGGCAGGCGCCGTGGCCGCTGAAGGCACAGGCATCGTGCCCAACATCACGCCAGCCGGACGCGGCATCAAGGACTGGTCGGAGGCAGACATCGCCAACTATCTTGAGACCGGCTTCACGCCCGATTTCGATTCCGTCGGCGGCGCCATGGTCGAGGTGCAGCGGAACATGGCCCAGCTGACGGCCGACGACCGCGCCGCGATCGCCGCCTACCTCAAGGCCGTCCCATCGCATCCCAACGGCTATCCGGCGCGCAAGCCGGCGAGCTGACAGGATGGCGCGTGCGCGGCCGCGCTCCAGGATGCGTGCGTTGAGCCACGCCAAACGCTTCCCGCATGGCTGCTGATGGCATATTAGTTGACATTGATACCCAGTTTTCCTGGCTGACCGAAGCTTGCCATGTCCTCGATTGACCTCGTGTCCGCAGCCGCCCGTGGCGGGCAGCGCGCCGCACTTCTCGTTGCCGGCGGACGGACGCTCTCCTATGCGGAGCTCGACGGTCTCGCGCGGCGCTTCGCCGCGCAGCTCGGACAGGGAGAAAAGCAGCTTGTGGCCATCTCGGCCGAGACGTCCGAACATGTGGTCGCTGCCTATCTTGGAGCTCTGCAGGCCGGCCATGCCGTGGCCATGCTGCCGCCTTGCGACGACAGGCTGTGGGAGGATTTCCTGGCGGCCTTCCAGCCGGATTTCACCTACCGGCCGGCCAGCGGTCGCTGGCGGCTGGTCAAGGAAGCTTCGCCCGCGAGAAACGTCGAGCCGCTGCACCCAGATCTCGCGCTGCTGCTGATGACGTCCGGCAGTTCGGGCGCCGCCAAGGCAGTCAGGCTTTCCTATGCCAACCTTGAAGCCAACGCGCGCTCGATCGCGACCTATCTGGAACTCTCGTCCGCGGATCGCGCCGCACTCGTGCTGCCGCTCCAATATTCCTATGGACTGTCGGTCCTCAATTCGCACCTGATCGCCGGAGGCAGCATTCTATTCCCCGGCGTCTCGGTGATGGATGGCGATTTCCTTGGCACGATCGCCGACGCAGGCTGCACGAATCTGTCAGGCGTGCCCTATTCCTTCGAACTCCTGGAGCGGGTGCATTTCCGCGACGCCGAGCTCAAGGCGCTGCGCATGATGACGGTGGCCGGCGGCCCGCTCAGCCCCGATCTCATCCGCCTCTACCGGGACCATATGCGCGCCCGGGGTGGCCGCTTCTTCGTCATGTATGGCCAGACCGAGGCGACGGCGCGCATCGCTTTCGTCCCGCCGGAGAGCCTTTCCGATAGGGAAGAGCGGATCGGCGTGGCGGTCCCAGGCGGCAGCCTCGGCATCGTCGATGTTAACGGAGAGCCCATCGACGGGCCCGGCATTCCTGGAGAACTCGTCTATCGCGGTCCGAACGTGATGATGGGTTACGCCACGCGGCGCTGCGACCTCGCGCGCGGCGCCGAGGTCGGGGCGCTCAACACCGGTGACATTGCCATGCAGGACGAGCGGGGCTTCTTCCGCATCGTCGGGCGCAAGAGCCGCTTCGCCAAGATCGCCGGCCTCAGGATCGGCTTCGATGTTATGGAGCAAGCGCTGGAGCGGGCGGGCATTGCCGCTGCGGTGCTCGGCGACGATCGGGGGCTGCAGGCCTATGTGACGGACTCCGGTTCGAGGGGCAGAGCACAGCGCATTCTTGCCGAGGCCAGCCGCCTGCCGGCCAATCTGGTTCGCGTTGAGGCACGCAAGGACTTTCCCCGGCTTGCCTCGGGCAAGGTCGATTATGCTTGCCTGGACCGGGAGAGGCTGGAAGCGCGGACGGAAATCCGTTTCGAAACGGGCGGCGTGCTTGGCGCCTATGCCCGCGTGTTCTATCCGCTCGCCGTCGGCCGCAACGACAGCTTTGTGTCGCTGGGCGGAGATTCGCTTCGCTTCCTGCAACTGGTGCTGGAACTCGAACGCCTCGGCCTGGAGCTGCCGGACGGCTGGGAACGCCTGAGCGTCGCCGAACTGGCTGGTCGCAAGGGGACGATGCGGCCTCTCCGGCATGCGCAGGCAAGCGAGATTCCCGTCGATCTGGTGCTGAGGGTCATCGCGATCCTGCTCGTGGTCGTGCATCACGAGACGCTATGGCCTATCCCCGGCGGCTCCGGCGTCATGATGCTGCTCGTCGGCTACAGCCTGGCACGTTTCCAGTCGGACCATTTCCGCGCCGGTCGGATTCGGCAGGCGCTGAGGCCCGCGATCGATGTCCTGATCCCGTATTTTCTCACTGTCGCCGCTTATGCTGTTGCGTGGCGGGCGATCCCCTGGGCCTCGATGACGCTGACCGGCAACCTCGGCTATGCCGAACCGGAGCGCCATGAGATGATCCCCTATCTTTACTGGTTCATCGAGGCCTATGCGCAGACACTTCTGGTTTTCGCCCTGATCTTCGCGATTCCGGCTGTGCGCAAGCTCGCCTTGGCGCGGCTCTTCGTTTTCTCGCTCGGCCTGCTGGTGTTTGCGGCTGCAGCGCGCTTTTCGGTGCCGCTGTTCTTCGACTGGGGCAACCGCCAGATATTCGCCATCCATTGGGTCTTCCACGTGGCCGTCTTCGGTTGGTGTGCCGGGCTTGCCGACACTCCCGAAAGAAGGCTTGTGGTGACTGCGTTGGCCGCCGCAGTGCTGGGTTACCTCGCTTTCTGGGAGTCGGTCTGGCTCGGCACGACGGTCAAATACGCGATGATCTTCGCAGGGCTTCTGGCCCTTCTTTACCTGCCACGTGTTCGCCTGTCAGCCGGGGTGGCGCGAGTGGTCACGCAGATCGCCGTCGCGGCATTTCCGATCTACCTCTTCCACCGCTTCGTGCCGGAGCAGTTGATGGCGCCCGCCGCGGACCTGTTGCCGGCTCCGGTGTTCAAGGCGCTGGCGATTGTGGGCGGCATCGCTATCGGGATCATCGCCAGCAAGGCCTTGGCAGGCATCCGAACCCTGCGCGGCAGATCTGCCATGGGGCGCCAGCCGCAATTGCGCTCTGCCTGAACGCGTCGTCTATGGTCGTACTGAAGCGGCTATGCGTGGCGATCGCCCAGGAAGTCGAAGCCGTTCTCGAAAAAGTGGTTGTAGTCGCAGGTCAATTCCTCGCCGGGAGCGATGTCGCGCAGCGCGTAGGTCTCCTCGGGGGAGGACACATCGCAATTCGGCTCGTCCGCGTGGTTCATGTAGCGCGCGTCATCCGCCTCGAAGACAATGAAGTTGGGATCGCGCCGGTCCGGGTAGGAATAGCGGTCGAGATAGGTTTTCACCGGACCGGATTCATTCTCGTAGGTCTCCACGGGAATGCGCCGGTCGAACCTTGGATCGAGCTTCCAGATCAGCGTGCCCCGCGCAATGCGGTGCTTGGCGAAGACGCCGATGCCCTGGATCGGCGATTTGTCGAGATAGACGTCGACGAGCAGCATGACGGACCCTTGAGAAATTCCACGGCGTGCGGCGAAAAAGCCGCGCATTGGGTAACGCGCGGCTGTCGCAATTGCGAGTGGAAAATCAGGCCTTGCCGGTCACTTTCAAGGCAAAGGCGTAAGTGTACGCGATCTCCTCCAGCCGCGAGAACCGGCCCGATGCGCCGGCGTGGCCGGACTCCATGTTGATCTTGAACAGCACCGGGTTGTTGCCTGCCTTGCGCTCGCGCAGCCGCGCCACCCATTTGGCGGGCTCCCAATAGGTGACGCGCGGGTCGGTGAGCCCGGCCAGCGCGAGGATCGGCGGATAGTCAAGCGCCGCGACATTGTCGTAGGGGGAATAGGCCGCGATCGTCTTGTAGTCGCCGGCCGAAGCGATCGGATTGCCCCATTCCGGCCATTCCGGCGGCGTCAGCGGCAGGCTGGCGTCGAGCATGGTGGTGAGCACGTCGACGAACGGAACTTCGGCGACGATGCCGCCGAAGCTTTCCGGCGCCATGTTGGCGACAGCCCCCATCAGCATGCCGCCGGCCGAGCCGCCTTGAGCGACGATGCGGTCGTGGCGACTGTAGCGTTCGGCCACCAGATGGCGCGCGCAAGCGATGAAATCGGTGAAGGTATTCATCTTGTGCCGACGCTTGCCGTCGTCGTACCAGCCATAGCCCTTGTCCTTGCCGCCGCGCACATGCGCGACGGCATAGACGAAGCCGCGATCGACCAGCGACAGGCAATTGGTGTTGAAGGCGGCGGGAACGGTGATGCCGTAAGACCCGTAGCCGTAGAGCAGGCAGGGCGCCGAGCCGTCGAGCGGCGTATCGCGATGGTGCATCAGCGAGATCGGCACCAGTTCGCCATCCGCGGCTGGCGCCATCAGCCGGCGGGTGACGTAATGCTCCGGATCGTGGCCGGAAGGCACTTCCTGCGTCTTCAGAAGCACCCGCTCGCGGGTGCGCATGTTGTAGTCGAAGATCTGCGCCGGGGTCGTCATCGACGAATAGGTGAAGCGCATGACCTCGGTGTCGTATTCATAGGAGCCCGACAGGCCGAGCGAGAAAGCCTCCTCGTCGAAGGAGATGAAGTGCTCCTCGCCATTCGAGCGATCGCGCACGACGATGCGCGGAAGGCCGTCCTTGCGCTCCAGCCTGACCATGTGATGCTTGAATCCCAGCACCGACAGGATCAGCCGGCCGGGCTCATGCGGCACCAGTTCGCTCCAGTTGGCGCGCACCGGGTTTTCGACCGGTGCCGTCATGATCTTGAAATCCTTGGCGCGGTCGGCATTGGTGAGAATGAAAAAGACGTCGCCGCCTTCTTCCAAATCATATTGCAGGCCGGTCTCGCGCACTGCCACCAGCGTCGGCTCGGCAAATGGCTGGTCGGCGCGGAGCAACCGGTATTCCGATGTCTCATGATCGTTGATGCCGATCAGGATCCAATCGTTGGAACGCGTGCCGCTGACATCCATGAAGAAACCGGGATCGGTTTCCTCATAGATCAGGCGGTCGTTTTCCGCGCTGTCGCCGAGGGCATGGAAGAGCACTTTCGAGGGACGGTGGCTGTCGTCCAGCCGGGTGTAGAAGAACCCATCATCAGCAGCGTTCCACACGCCGCCGCCACCCGTATCCGGTATCTGGTCGGCCAGTTCTGCGCCGCTGGCGAGATCGCGCACCCGCAGCGTGAAGAACTCGGAGCCCTTGTCGTCGAAGGCCCACAGCAGCTTGCTGTGGTCGGCCGAGTGATCGACGCCGCCGAGCCGGAAATAGGTCTTGCCCTCGGCCTCCGCATCGCCGTCGAGCAGGATCTCGTCGGCGCCGCCGTCGCGCGGCGTGCGGAAGTAGCGCGGTTGCTCGCCGCCCAGCCGGAAGGACGAGCCATAGGCAAAGGGGCCATCCTTCATCGGCACGGTGGAATCGTCTTCCTTGATGCGCCCCTTCATCTCGGCGAAGAGCCTGGCCCGCAGGTCGGCTGTGTCCGACATCAATATTGCCTGATAGGCATTCTCTGCCTCGAGATGGCTGCGGATGGCGCCGTCGAGCAGGGAAGGATCCCTGAACATCGCCTGCCAGTTGTCGGCCCTCAGCCAGCCATAGTCGTCGGTCCGGGTGATGCCGTGATGCGTGTCGCTAACCGGCCGCTTCTCGGGCTGTGGCGGGCTGGCGGGCGGGAAAGCGGAAGGTCTGGTCATTACGTCTCGCTTGGGGATCTGCTTGAATGGCAAATGAACACGCCGCTCAGCGGCAGTTCAAGGGCAGGGGTGCAAGGTGGTCTGCAGAACTAAGTTCAAGGGGGAAAAGATGAAGTCCTGTGTTCGCGCTGCCCTGGCCTTGGCTGTCGTTTCGACAGTCCTGGCCGTGTCCGGCCAGTCTCATGCAACCGCCTTCGCCGCCTGGCAAGTGGCTGGCGTGCCGTTCGGCGACACGCTCAACGCGCGCAAATATCCGGCAAGCACATCGCAGAAGCAGGCGGCCTATCCGAACGGCACACGCCTGCAGATGACAGGCCGCTGCACCGGCGGGGTCGACCTGCTCGATCTTTCCGGTCAGCCGCATTGGCAGCAGCGGCAAGCGATCCGCTATCGTTGGTGCGAGATCTGGCACGATCCGGCGCAGAATGGCCATTTCGTCACCGGCTGGGTCTACAGCAAGTATATCGCGCCTGCCGAGTGATCGGACACTTCCGCGGATGTTTCATAAGACGAGCGCAAAGTTGCTTTCGCAACCTGCGATATGCCGTTGCATCCCGTCGGATTTTCAAGCATTAGCCAAGCATAAGCGGTCGATTGGCGTGGTCGCTCTCTGGGTAAAGCTTGAGTGACGCCGCGTCACGTTATGCTGGTCTGGCCAGAAAAATCTCGCTAAGTTACATGGCGCACGGTTTTTTGAAGCTGAAACCGCAATATTTGATAGACAGCGCTCAATATAATTCTTTTTGTGAATTGACTTACTTGCGCCCCAGCGCCATTAAGATAACGCGACGCGAATCGTAGAGGCTTTCCTGCGTGAAATTCGCGCCATGCCCGATCTGAAAAAAGGGCGCAGTTAAAAAACAACTCTCGTTGGGGCCTGAGCACAATGGATATCGTCGAAACACCTTCCAGAAATAGTGACGCACTGATCGAGCTAACCGCCGATGTCGTCGCCGCCTATGTCAGCAACAATCCAGTACCGGTCGGCGAACTGCCTAACCTGATCGCCGATGTCCATGCCGCGCTCGGTCGCGTCGGCGGCGCGGCCGAGCAGCCGTCGGCTGAGAAGCAGAAGCCGGCTGTCAATCCGAAGCGTTCCGTCCACGACGACTACATCGTCTGTCTCGAGGACGGCAAGAAGTTCAAGTCGCTGAAGCGCCACCTGATGACCCACTACAGCCTCACCCCGGAAGAATACCGCGAGAAGTGGGGCTTGGACGCCAACTATCCGATGGTCGCTCCCAACTACGCCGCGGCACGTTCGCAACTGGCCAAGAAGATGGGGCTCGGCCGTAAGCGCAAGGGGCGCTGATTGCGCATTTGCTTCAGCAATTCGACGGCGCCCGTGAGGCGCCGTTTTGCTGTTCGGGACCGCTAATGCATGTCGCTCAGAAGTGTGCAACGGTTCTGAGACAACGACATGCATCAAAACAAACACTCAAAGCGCATCGCCTGAACCCCTTTCAGCGCGGCGCGCTCTAATGTGAAGGCGCGTCAGGCGGTCTGCTTCAGGGCAACTTCCGCGTCACGCTTGATGCGCTTGACCATCGAACGCAGGCCGTTGGCGCGCTGCGGCGATAGATGCTCGTCGAGGCCGAGTTCCTTCAGCGTCGTCTCGGCGTCGGTTTTCTGAATTTCGCTCGCCGCCCGGCCGGAAAACAGCGCCAGCATGATGGCGACCAGACCGCGCACGATATGAGCGTCCGAATCGCCCTTGAAGCTGATCACGGGATCCACGCCCGGCCCCTGGTCGGTGGTGAGCCAGACCTGACTGACGCAGCCCGGCACCTTGTTGGCGGCGGTGCGCTCTTCGTCGGGAAACGGCGGCAGCGCCTCGCCGAGCTCGATCACATAGCGATAGCGGTCCTCCCACTCGTCGAGCAGGGAGAAGTCGTCGCGGATCGTCTGGATCGAGGTCGTCATTGCCCCGCATATAGTGACGCGGTGCGGCCACGTCACGGAAAAAGAAACCGCCGCGGGCGTCGAGAGGTCGGACGGGCCCGCGGCGTAAGCGCAACTCCAGGAAAAGTGTGAACGGTTGTCGTCCGGAATTGCCCCAAATCAAATGAAGCCGAGTGAGCGGCTGAAAACAGATCTCAGTTCTTCGCCGTCAGCATCACCGGGATGTCGACCTTGGCGGGCAGCACGATGTCTTCGGCGACGCTGCCGGTGGTTTCGTCCGACGTGTCCGCAACCTTCGCCGACCCGGCCGGTTGCTCCGACCCCTGATCATCCAGCATCGCGGCGGCGATCTTGGCGGTTTCCTTGGCCCGGACCGAAATGGTGTGCATGGCCGACTTTCCGGTCTCGCATACATCCGGCTTGCGCTCGCAGATGCCGGCAATGTCGCCGACCGCTTCGCGCGCCGCAAACAGTGCCTGGATCGGCCCGACCGCCTGGCGCCCGTCCTCGCCGGAGCCGACGCTGAGCGGCAGCGCGAGCAGCACCAGCGAAAACCAGAATGCCATCCTGATCAGAAAGCCCATCTCGATGCCCTCTCGTCCGTGACAGGATCATGCATCATCGGCATGACCTCTTTTATGGGCAGTATAGTGGCACATCCACGCAAAAGTCGGCTTGCGCGAAAGCCGCGAATTTTCCTCAAATTTTACACGAATTCGAAACGATCGGATTTGCAGCTGCCTTTTTACTCAAAGGCCGCCGATGGTCTTAACGTCATGATAACCATCTATGCCATTGTTTCGAAAGGACGTTTTCGCAAGCACGCTGGCGCTTGCGATGCAGGCCGCTCAATTTGTAGCGTCAGTCGCGGCTAACCCTCCATTTACCATGGCCGCAGATCGGCGGAGTTTGCGGCTTCGGCATACCAATATTTGCCGGGAGCGAGGCGATGACCTCCTCAGCCTTATCCATTCCTTAAACGCTGGATGCGAGTTTCAAGCCAAGCAAGAGTCACCTGCGTAGCAGGCAGTTCACGACCGGGTACTGCATTGAGTTCGATGACGGCCAGATACGTTCAACTGCCTGGCGCAATGGCGGCCGGCTGTGAACGCATGGTGCATCCAACCGTGACAGGGGAGGCTGACCGCCAGCACCAGCGCCGCTTCATCGGTGTCATGCTCGCCGCTCCCTTCCTTGCCGCCGGCGCCGCGGTGACGCTGGTCACCTCCGGCCTCGGCGCGGCCGTCACGGTGGCCACGATCTTTGCTGCTTTTGGCCTCTGCTGGTTCACGGCGCTCCTGGTGGCGGCGTCAGGCCGCATGGTGTTCGCAGCGCAGGCCGCGCTCGCCGTCGGCGGGTTCGCCCTGGCCGGCGCCATTGCCGCGGCAGGCGGCCTTGCCTCCCCGGTTGCTCTGCTTGCCGTGGCGCTGCCGGTCGAAGCGTGGTGGATCGCTGGTTCCCGGCGCGCGGCGCTGTTCGGCGGGCTTGTGGCGGTTGTCGGCATTCTGCTGCAGTCATTCGCCGGCCACTTGCTGCCGCTGGGCGCGACTGCGATCGCCGCCTGGCATTGGCTGCTGCCGTTCGCCTGGGCATTGACGCTCCTGCCGCGCGCCGGCGCCGTCGCCAATTCGGCCGGAACGCGCCAGGCTGAGCCTGCTGCCGACCGTCTCGAAGACATTGTCGAGGCGGTCGTGCTGCGCGTCGGCCGCCAGGGCGAAGTGCTCGACGCCTCGGGCAAGGCCCGCTCCATCCTGAAGCTGGCGCCGGAGCTGCTGTTCGGGACCGGCCTGTTCGACCGCATCCACCTTTCCGATCGCGTCGCCTATCTCACCGCGCTCGCCGACATGCGCGAGGGCGCGCCGAGGCGCCGGCTGGACCTGCGCATCCGGCTGCCCCGCGACGGCGCCGGCACGGCCGACAATTTTCGTCCGTTTTGCCTGGAGCTGATGCACGGCGATGTCGACCAGGATGTCTTCACCTTCGTGCTGCGCGAAAACGATGTCGTCGCGACACTGCGCGAGGAACTCGCCGCAGCCAGGGAAGCCGCCGCGGCCGCCGAGGTGGCCAAGAGCCGCTTCCTGGCGGTGGTCAGCCACGAGCTGCGCACCCCGCTCAATGCCATCATCGGCTTCTCCGACATGCTGCTGCACGAGATGTTCGGGGCCTTTCGCGATCCGCGCCAGAAGGAATATGTCGGCCTGGTGAGGGAGTCCGGCCAGCATCTTCTGTCGGTCGTCACATCGATCCTCGACGTCTCACGCATCGAGGCCGGCGCCTATGCAACTGAGATGGAGCCGTTCCGCTTCATCGAGGCGGTCGAGATGTGCCGGTCGATGATGCAGCCGCTGGCGCAGGCAAAGAGCATCGCGCTCGACGCGCAGATCGCGCCGGACGCAGGCGAGATCAATGCCGACCGCCGCGCCGTGCAGCAGATCCTGATCAATCTCGTGTCGAACGCGGTGAAGTTCACACCCGATGGCGGCGACGTGGTGATCGGCGCCAAGCGCGTCGGCTCGCGGCTGCATTTCTGGGTAAGCGACACGGGCATCGGCATCGCGCAAGAGGATTTCGCCAATCTCGGCAAGCCGTTCACGCAGATCCAGAACGACTACACGCGCCGTTTCGAAGGAACGGGTCTCGGCCTGTCCCTGGTCAAGGGTTTGGTGGCGCTGCACGACGGCACGATGTCGATCGAAAGCGCGCCGGGCGAGGGCACCACGGTGACGATCAGCCTGCCGGTCAACGGGCCGAAGCGGCGATCGGATGCGCCTTCGAACGGCGTGCTGCCGATGCCGGCGGCGAAGCCGAAGGGGGAAGCGAATGGGGAGAGAAATGGCTCGCTCCGCAAGACGGCCTAAGGTGATCGAACCTGAGCGCGGCGTCCTGGGCGAGGGCGCCGTCGCGGTCGGCCAGATGATCTCGCGCAATCCCGTTCTGGTCGGCGGATCGACCGCCTTCCTGGTGACGCTCTTCTATGTTTCCGCCAATGCGCTCTGGTATCAGCCTTATCCGCACACCGGCGCTTTCTTCGCCACCCGCAGCATCGAGAAATTTCCGGATACCGTCTCCAACGAGCCCGAGACCACGATCAACATCGTACGACAGGCGCCGGTCAAGCCGGATCCGGTTGTCCAGCAAGTGCAGAGCATATTGAAGGATCTGAACTTCTACGACGGTGCGGTTGACGGCCTTTCGGGACCGGCCACCCGCAAGGCCATTCAAGCCTATCAGCTCAAGGTCGGACTGCCGTCATCCGGCACCATCGATGATGCGCTGCTTGACCAGATCGGCGCACGCCAGACGACGTCTGCCATTCCGCACCCGGCGCCGCGGCCGGCCAGCGCCGCATCCGAGCCGGCCGCGGTTCCTGCTCCGATCCCGGTCTCCGCACCCGCCAATGGCGCAGCCCCGGATGCTCGCATCGTCAAGATCCAGGCCGGCCTCAAGGCATTCGGCAACAACGACATGCAGCTCGACGGCGTCGTCGGCGCCCGCACCAAATCCGCTATCAAGGAATTCCAGGCGCTCTTCGGCCTGCCCGAGACCGGCGAGCCCGACGAGGCCGTCTACGTCAAGATGCGCGAGGTCGGTCTGACGAACTGAAAAAGTTGCGTTCGGGCGAACAGGATTCCTCGACCGGGGATCTGCATCGGCGATGGTCCGCGCTCTCCCTGGAGCGTGCCTCAGCCTGAAGGTTCCAATAGCTTACATCTATTGCTATATTCCTGCGCTGAGGCAGGAGGTTACGATGCCAAACTATGCCCTTACCGCTCACTATGAGAACTTCATCCGCAGGCAGGTCGAATCCGGTCGCTACAACAATGCCAGCGAGGTAGTGCGCGCGGGCTTGCGGATGCTGGAAGATTTCGAGGCCGAACGGGAAAAGTGGCTGCATCGTGAAATACCATCCCGTCTCGCCGATCTTCGGCACGATCCGGCTAAGGCCATTGCGGCCGACTCGGTCTTCTCTGAACTCGAGGCGCGCCATCGCGCTAACCTGGCGAAAGCCAAGTAGGAGATGGCGCATGAGGTCGTTTTCCATCCCAGGCAAAAGCCGAACTTGAGGAACTCTACGAGCAGATCGCGGGGCGCGCTTCGCCCGCGATCGCCTGGAATTTCGTCAGTGGCATTCGCGATCATTGCCGCAATCTCGCGACGTTTCCGTTGCGAGGTACCGAGCAGACCGAGATCGTGCCTGGTTTGCGCATTGTCGGCTATCGCCGGACCGTCAGTATCGCCTTTGCCGTCGAGAGCGAACGCGTACTGATCTTGGGAATCTTCTACGGTGGACGGAATATCACGCCGGAGCTGTTCGAGAACCGGTTCTAAGGCACTCCCGAGCAATTGCGGGCTCTTCCTTTAGGCCGCAGCAACAGCTGTGAGCACCTTCCATATCGCGGGCTCGATGCTGTAAGGGACCGCGCATGTCATTCGGAACCTTTCCATGCGCGTGACCACCGATCTGTGGGTGTCGGCCCTGCTGCGCCGTGCCTTCACGGCAGGCGGCTTTGCCGCCGTGGTCAAACGTGGCGCGACTGAGGCAGGCGCCGTCTTCGTTTTGGCGCGCGGCCGGTTGGGCGAGGTCGCCCTTTACGGACCGGCGCCGCAGACCAGTTACGATTCAGCAAAGCCCGACGAGCGCTTCTTCACCTTGCTCGATTGCAGCGATGATGCCTCGGCATTCGATGCGCGGCTGGAAAAGGAAAAGCGGTTCGACCCGGACATCTGGGTGGTCGAGATCGAGGCGGGTGCGGTCCCGGTCGAGGAACTTCTTTCCTTAAGAACAGAATAGGTGAGCTTCAGGACGCCTTGAGGCCAGCGGCCGAAGCCGCGTTGGTCGTTGCCTGGCGCTCGGCGGCCGCCGGATTGCTTGCCTTGCCGCGGATTCTCCTCGACAGGGTCTCGGCCTTCCAGGCCCGCACCTTGTCGAGCGCCGCTTCGCGATGCAGCAGCCGGTAGCGATCGAGGAAAAGTCGAATCGCCTGCGGGTGCGGGAACTCGCCGGGATAGACCGCGACCGCGATCAGGAAAGCGGTGTCCTCACTGAGGTCGAGTGCCCTGAGCGCCGCAAGCAGGCTTGCATAGGTCGATTGCTCGGTCACCGAGCGGGCGGTGGCAAAGTCGACCTCCAGCGCATCGGCAAGAGCTGTCTGGAAGAAGGCGGCATTGCCGGTCAGCGCCGTCTCGCGCAGCTTCGCATAGGCCGGCTGACCAAGGAACGTGTTGACGGTGACGTCGCCCGCCGGCCGCATCATCGAGCGCAGCCGGCGCCGAGCATTCTCCCCGGCTTCTCCGGCAGGCGGGTGATGGTCGGCGGCGGAGGTGCCGGAAGTCGGTAGTTTCGTGACCGTCTCCGGTTGGCGCGTCTTAACGAGCGTCGGCTTCTCCAGGGCGCGGATCAGGTCGGCAATCGTTTGGTTGAGCCCTTTGCGCCGCGCGATCGCGCGGGCATGCGGCAGGCCATGGCGGCCGATCAGCGCGATGAGGTCGATATCGCTCAGTGCCTTCGAGCGGATGAGCAGGGGAGCCGCCGTCTCGACCGGCTCCTCGGCGAGCCGTCGCACCAGGGCCGTCGGGGCATATTCACACTCCGACAGCGCCGCGGCGACATAGCGCCGCGATTCGACCGAGACGTCGTCGAACAGCGGCAGCGTCAGATCCTCGAGTTGGGCGATCTCGCGGCGCGACGGCCGCGTCAGCGAGCAGAAGGCCGACACTGCGGCGCGGAACAGCCTCTCGGCTTTTCCCGCTTCGGTCCGGATAGCGATGTGCCTGAAATCCGAAGAAGACACGGTGGATACGCCCGATACTCGACACAACCCTGGCCTCGCTGGATCGGTCGGGCCGATTTCGCGTTTGCCAGAAACAAACATCAAATTAGCGGCGATCCGTTAGCGCTCCGTTAACCCTCTGGCCGCCTTAATCCAGTTTGGAGGCGTTGCGTTGTGCTCCGGTCAAACCGAGAGGAATGCGCGAACCATGGGCATGGTCCTGTCATTTGTGCCGAGAACGGCACGCATAAATCGAGCAAGTCACGACACCGCCACGGCGGCGGCGGTCATCATTTTCCCCGGCGTACGCTACGAGCAGCAGCCGCAGGGCGGCCAGGCGCGGCCAAGCGGCGTTGATCCGGGCAAGCCAGGTTCGCCGCGGCCTCCTGTCCCGCATCACTGAGGGTACAATCTAGTAGTCCGGCAACTCGCAGGCGCTCTGCTCGAGAAACCGTGACACGATCGGTTTCCAGCTCTCGTCCGGCACGAAGGCGCGGACGACGAATATGCCTTCCTCAATCGGCGCCTCGACGAAGATCGCGCCCTGCAACTCCTCCGGAAGATCGCGTCGCACATCGATCATCTGCGCCGGCGTCAGCACCACCGCATCGAGCTTGCCGCTGTTGGCATTGTGATCGTTGAAGGAATAGATGTTGTGGCCGCTGCGGTCATAGACCGAGGCCGACCAGAACGGCACGTCTCCCGGCGCCTTGATCCGCACCAGCCCGTCGGTGAGATCGAAACGGCAAGCCGCGGCATAGAACAGCGGGTCCACGGATTTCACCACCGGCGCGCCGCCGGCCTCCGCGTCGAGACGCGTCATCTTGTAAAGATCGGACGCCATCGCCAGTCGCGACCAGGCGTCGCGCTCGGAAAATTCCGGCACCAGCAAAAGCACGGTGATGTGCACGATGCCGGCGCCGACGAGGCCGATGATCAGGGCGTGGAGCAGCCTACGCATTGCAGCCCGCCTTAAGGATGCGGGGCAGCGTCACGTCGGAAAGGCCCGTGCTGCTGGCGATCGGTGTGTCGTAGAAGGTGAGCACGAAATACATCTTGCCGAAACCGGTGGTCAGCAGCCAGTTGCCTGGAGCCGGGCGGTTGCCGACCGAGATGGAGACCATATTGTCGGGCTTGCGCAGGACATCGTAGGACTGCAGCGCGGCGGGCCTCGGCTTGCCGGTGTCGATGACACCGAGAGACTGGTCGGCGGCATAGAGCGTCCAGAAGCGGGCCGTCGGGTATCCGCCTTCGATCGTATAGGCGCATTGCCGCTTCAGCGGCTCGCCGGTCTCGTCGCGCTCGGCGACGAAGGACAAGCCCTCGGCGCGGCCGAGCGCCAGGACGCCCTCGCGCGCCACGCGCGCCTTCGAATAGGGATCGGCCCCTTGCGTGCCGATATCGGGAAAGGCGGTCCATTGACCGATGCGGATCGCACCGACGCCGTCCTGCGCATTGAGCGCATACCAGACGCTGCCGCCGCCGAGGCCGATGGCCAGAGCAAGCGAAAGCAGTGTGAGGAATGCGTTCTTGAGCATGAAGGCCGGACAAAGAGGAGGTTGCTCGGGATATCGCGGGGCAGGCCCTCATGGCAAGCCGGCTGCTTCGGTGGGACTCTCTAATGCATGTCGCTCAGAAGTGTGCGGCGGTTCTGAGACAACGGCATGCATCAAAACAAAAACTTAAAGCGCCGACAGCGTCTCCGGTGGGGTGGGCGCCTCGAGAACCGGGGCTGACTGGAACACCCTGGTCATGTCCCGCAGCGTCTGCGTGGTGCGGCTGGAGAGCACCGGCGGACGCTCGGCCTGGGCCTGCGCCGTGGCGTCGTCTGCCTCCTTCTTCGCCGCCTCCTCGGCCTTGGCCGCGACCTCCGGGTCGACGAAGGGATGATCGAGACCAGGGATCGGCTTCAGGTCGATGTTCTGATGCGCATAGGCCATCAGGCGCTGCCAGACCATCGCCGGCAGCGAACCGCCGGTCATCTTGTTGGTCGGGGTGAAGTCGTCATTGCCGAGCCACACGGCGGCCGTGTAATTGCCGGTGAAGCCGACGAACCAGGCGTCGCGGTAGGATTGCGTCGTGCCGGTCTTGCCGGCGACGACGATGTTGGGAAGCTGGGCGCGCCTGGCCGTGCCGATCACCGGCACCGCCGCCAGCATGGTGTTCATGTATTTCAGCGCCTGTTCCGAAAGCACGCGGTGCGGCGGCGGCGCGTCCTTGGTCCAGTCATAGACCACGTCACCGGTCCGGGTGACGAGTTGGGTGATGCCGTGCCTGGAGCCGACGAAACCGTTCTGGGCAAAGACGCTGTAGCCCGTCGCCTGGTCCATCACCGTCATCAGCGACGTGCCGAGCACCATGGTCTTGTGCGATTCCAGCGGTGATTCCACGCCCATCGATTCGGCCATCGCCTTGATCGGGCCGATGCCGAGATGGTCCTTGGCGAGCCGCACCGGCACCGTGTTGATCGATTTGGCGATCGCCGTCAGCAGCGTGACATTGCCGGCCGATCCGCCGCTGTAGTTATGCGGTGACCAACTGCCCCAGCTGACGGCGCCGCCCGACACCACCGAGTCGGGCGTGAAGCCGTGCTCCATCGCCGTGGCATAGACATAGGGCTTGAACGACGAGCCGGTCTGGCGCAGCGCCTTGGTGGCGCGGTTGAACTGGCTGGCGCCATAGTCGCGGCCGCCGACGATCGCGCGCACGGCGCCGTTGGTCTCGATGACCACCACAGCGCCTTCGGTGACGTTGTATTCTTTGCCGAATTGCCTGAGGTGGAACTCGACCGATTCCTCCGCCGCCTTCTGGATGTTGGCGTCGAAGGTCGTGTGGGCGACCAGCGAGTGCTGGCCGGTTTTGGCGATCTTCTTGACCTCGTCGAAGGCCCAGTCGAGGAAATAGTCCGGGCTCTTCTGCTCGCCGCGATCGACGATGTCGGCCGGATGCAGCCGTGCCTGCAGCACCTGGCCTTCGGTCATGAAGCCGGCGTCGACCAGGTTGGACAGCACGACATTGGCGCGCGCCCTCGCCGCCGGCAGGTTGATGTGCGGGGCGTATTTGGTCGGCGCCTTGAACAGGCCGGCCAGCATCGCCGCTTCCGCGAGGTTCAGGTCCTTGACGCTCTTGCCGAAATAGAAGTCCGCCGCCGCCTCGATTCCGAACGTGCCGCCGCCCATATAGGCGCGGTCGAGATAGAGCTGCAGGATCTCCTTCTTGGAAAGGTTCGCCTCCAGCCACAGCGACAGGAAGGCCTCCTTGATCTTGCGCTCCAGGGTGCGCTCGTTGGACAGGAACAGGTTCTTGGCGAGCTGCTGGGTGATGCTGGAGCCGCCCTGCACGACCGAATTGGCGCGCACATTCTCGAAGATGGCGCGCGACAGGCCGAGAACGTCGATGCCGTAATGGTCGAAGAAGCGCCGGTCCTCGGTCGCCAGCACCGCCTTGATGACGTGGTCCGGCATTTCGTCGACCGGCACGGAATCGCGCTGGATGATACCGCGCTGGCCGATCTCGTTGCCGTAGCGGTCGAGGAAGGTGACGGCGAAATCGCCCTGGTTGCGCCAGTCGCCGGCGGTGATCTCGAAGGCCGGCATGGCCAGCGCCAGGAGCACCACGAAGCCGCCGGCGCCCATGGTGAAGCCTTCGCTCAGCACCTCGATGATGGCGCGCCGCCAGCCATGCAAGCGGAAGCGGCGGGAAAAGATGGTCGCCGCTTCCCAGAATTGGCCCGCCTTGAACCCGATCTCGTAGAGCGAGGTATCGAGCCACGCGTCGACGGCAAGCAAGGCGGAAGCGATCCGGCCTCTTCTCTTGCGTGGTCTCAAAGGACTTGTCATTCCAGAATTCCGCCCCAGCGCCTTTCCACCGAACCGCATGTGGGCAGTGTCAGCGTACACCCTGCCAGACTATTCGACCATTTTAGCACCGCTCACAAGGGCAGCGAAGCCACACACAAACTTTGTTGATCGCTAAGGTTGATTGGGCGTGCCGGCGGCCGGCTCTGTCGGGTGAAGCAGCGCAGGCGAGCGGCAGGATGGCTGACCCGTACCCCAACGAGCCGATGAAGGCTGCTCTGGTCTCAGCAGATCGCAAGGGCGTCGCCCAAGCGTTGGCGGAGGGCGATTTCGCCGGGGAGGGGAGCCGGCTTTCCGTGCACATTGTCGGCCTGGAACGGCCGGCGTGGCATGAGGAGGACCCGACGTGATGGACGAAGCGGTGCGCGATGTCCGGCGCGAACGACGGCGCGGACGCACGAGCGAAGCGGGCAGCGAGTCGAGCCGCCGTCCGAACTACCGTTCGCTGAAGAACCCCTTCCTGCCGCAGCCCGTCTTTTCCGAAGATCAGGTTGCGGCGATCCACGACACGGCGCTGCGCGTGCTCGAGGAACTTGGGATCAAGGTGCTGCTGCCCGAGGCGCGCAGCATTCTTGCCAAGGCGGGCGCCTTGGTCGACGAGGACAGCCAGATGGTGAGAATCGGCCGCGACATGGTCGCGGCGGCGCTCGCCTCGGCGCCCCGCTCCATCCAGACGTATGGCGGCGACCGCTGCCGCGATCTCGCGCTCGAACTCGGCTCGATGACCTTCCTCGCCGGCTCCGGCGCGCCAAATGTCACCGACCTTGAGCGCGGCCGGCGGCCGGGCACGCTCGCCGCGTTCGAAGAGTTCATGAAGCTGCTGCAGCATTTCGACGTGCTGCATATGCTCGGCCCGTGCATCGAGCCGCAGGATATCGACAACCGCTTTCGCCATTATGCGGTCAACCGCGCGCAACTGACGCTGTCCGACAAGCTTCCCTTCATTTTCGCGCGCGGCACGCCCCAGGTCGAGGACGGCTTCGAGATGGTCCGGCTGGCGCGCGGCCTGTCCGAGGACGAGTTCCGTGACGGAGCCTATTGCTACACCGTCATCAACACCAATTCGCCGCGCCAGCTCGACATACCGATGGCGCAGGGCATCATCGACTTCGCCAGAGCCGGGCAGGTGTCGATCATCACGCCCTTCTGCCTGGCGGGCGCTATGGCGCCGATCACGGTCGCCGGCGCGCTGACGCTGCAGCATGCGGAGGCGCTGGCAGGGTTGACGCTCGCGCAGATCGTGCGTCCGGCCGCGCCGGTGGTCTACGGCTCCTTCTCCTCCAATGTCGACATGAAATCGGGCGCGCCGGCCTTCGGAACGCCGGAGCACATCAAGGCCACTTTGGGCGCCGGCCAGCTCGCGCGCTTCACCGGGTTGCCGTGGCGTTCCGGCGGCGGCAGCGCCGCCAACATCTCCGATGCGCAGGCCGCGCACGAAACGCAGTTCGCGCTGTGGGGCTCGGTGCTTGCCGGCTCGACAGTCTGCATCCACGCCGCCGGCTGGCTGGAAGGCGGCTTGAGCGTCTCCTTCGAGAAGCTGATCACCGACATCGAGGCGCTGCAGACCGTTGCCGAGCTTTGCGCGCAGACGCCGGGCGATGCCGACGCTATCGGCTTCGAAGCCATCGCCGAAGTTCAGCCCGGCGGCCATTTCTTCTCCGCCGCCCATACTATGACGCGCTACCGCACCGCCTTCTACGAGCCGCTTGTGGCCGACTGGTCGAATTTCGGCAATTGGACGCAGGCCGGCGGCAAGACGGCCACCGAGCGAGCCTCCGGGATCTGGAAGCGGATTTTGGCCGACTTTCAGCCTCCGCCCGCAGCCGCTGCCACCGCCGGCGTGCTCGACCAATTCATCGCGCGGCGCACCCAAGAGGGCGGCGCCGCGCCGGTGTCGTGAGGTTCAGCGCAACAGCGAGACGGCCTTGCGCGAATAGGTGGTGTCGTTGACCTGGGCGAGCATGAAGGCCGCCACGTCGGCGCGCGACAGCGTCGGAAGCAGCGAGGTCGCCCGAATGTCATTGCCATGGCGGAACCGGCCGCTTGCCGGGCCATTGCCGAGCTTCGGCGGCCGCACGATGGTCCAGTCGAGGCCTGAGCGGGCGATCAGGCCTTCCTTCGCTTCGTGATCCGCCACTTCATGGCGCAGCATGAGCGGCACGATAATGCCGCCGAGCAGCGGCCCCAGTTGCGTGCGGCTCTCGCGGACGCCGAGGAAAGATTGATAGATGAGGCGGCTCGGCCCGGTCCGCCGCATCGCATCGACGATGTGACCGACACCGGCGATCACGTCGGGGTCGTGTTTCAGCGGCACGCCGACGCCGAGGCAACTAAACACCGCATCGTGCCCGGCAATGGCGCTCTCCACCGCATGACGGTCGGCGACATTGCCCACGACGATGTTCAGACGCTCATGACTGAAGTCAAGTTTACCCGGTGTGCGCACGAAAGCGCGCACCTTATGCCCCTGCGCCAGCGCCGCCGCGACGAGCGCGCGTCCCGTCGCGCCGGAGGCGCCAAAGATCAGCAGGTTCATCGTCAGCCTCCCGCTTCGTCAGCCGGCCTGCGCCCGGCAACGAATGCAATCGGCGCCCGGGCCGTCGATCCGGCAAATTCTCGCGCGGGCGGAGCGATCCGGCAATTGACGATTTTCGCGCACGCCTGTGCAAAACCGCACAGGCTTCCGGCGCCGAGTTGAGGGCAGAGCCGGAAAGCCGCATCGTGCGGCTCACGCCCGATATTCTCGGCAGCCACCCCGTTTCGCTTGTCTATCGCCGCGAGATCGGCAATGAGGCGCCGGTGCGGGCGGTCATCCGTTTCGTCAGCGGCGTGATCAGGGACAATGTGGCGTTGATCAGCGGTGAGCCTTGAGGAGATCGCCGGCAGAGAACGCGCGGCGATCTGGCAAAAGCAATGCGAGGCCGCTAGGCTGCGAAGGGAACAGGGCAGGCGAGAGGAAAGACATATGACGGCGCCTGGCGATTTGATGCAGGCCTTGTTCCTGAGGCTGAAGACGGACGCATCGTTGTCGGCGCTGCTGGGCGGCGCCGGCCTGCTCGAGCAGGCAAGTGACAAAGCGGCCTTTCCCCACGTGACCTACGGCCGCACCAGCGCCTTCGATCTCGAATCCGGCGCCGACAATGACAACGATCAGCTCATTACGCTGCATGTCTGGTCGAAGGCTCAGGGAGAGGCCGAAACGCGTCTCATCATGGATAGCATCAAGGCCCGCCTCGACGGCGCGGCGCTTTCCATCGGACCGCGCGGCCAGACGCGCCTGTCGCTCGAATTCGCCGAGGCGCGCTATGACGAGGACCTGACCGTCCATCACGGTCTGCTGCGCTTCCGCGCGCTCACCCAGGAAAGCACCTGAATTAGGCCTCAGCTTTCAAGTTGAGCCTGGATTGCGGCCTTGTCGATGACCGCCCAGACCTCGCATATTCGGCTATCGCGAAATTCGTAGAAGACGTTCTCGGCGAAGGAAACACGCGCGCCCTTGACCGGCATGCCGAACAGCATGCCTTTGGGCCGGCAGTCGAAATGCAGGCGGGCGGCTACCCGCGGCGGCTCTGAGACAAGCAACTCGATGTTGAAGCGCAGATCGGGAATGGCGTCGAAGTCGCCTTCCAGCATCCGGCGATATCCTGAAAGCCCGATCGTCTCGCCGTTATACTGGACCTCTTCGCCGACGAACCGGCCGAGATCGTCCCAGTCCTGGGCATTGAGGCAGGCGATGTAGCCCCGGTAACGCTCGGCAAGGTCCTCACTTCGCATCGTAGCTCCTATGATCACCAGGACGTTCTACCTAGCTAGTGCAGGGCGAAAGTTTTGCATCCGAAAACCGTAGCCGTGCGGATGATTTTCCGGCTATGAATTCGGGGCTTGGTTTGAGGGGTTTCGGGCGGCAGGACTCATTCGTCTCGCGTTGGAGCATTCCAGGAATAGTGCGAAGCGGCTTTGCGTCCGGAATTGCGCAAAAACGATACTATGGGGGTTGCAGGCAATGGTTTTTCCGGGCGGTTCACCGTTCATTTCATGTTCAGCACGCATGCGTTAGAACCGTGATCATGAAAACCTTTGGCTCCCATATACGCTCCGTGACGCTGGCGCTTGCCGCAGCCGCGCTTTTCGCGTCGCAGGCGATCGCCATGCCGGCCATCGATCCGTCGGTCGAGCAGCCGGTCGTGCTTGCCGCCGGCGATTGCTATGCCATCGGCCAGCAGGTTGCCGCGCAGTATGGCGGCACGCTTGCCAAGGCCTCGCAGGCGACGCGCGGCGGCCGGCAGGTCTGCGTCATCGTCGTGCTCGTTCCCGGCAAGGAGGGCCAGCGCCCGCGCCGCTCGGAGATCGTGGTCCCGTTGGACTGACGCTATCGTTTCCCAGGCCGGCGGAATCGGCCTATACCTCCGCCGCAAAACAGGCTTCGAACCATGCGCGTGCTCGTCGTCGAGGATGACAAGGATCTTAACCGGCAACTGGCCGATGCGCTGGTCGATGCCGGTTATGTCGTCGACCGCGCCTATGATGGTGAGGAGGGGCATTTCCTCGGCGATACCGAGCCCTATGATGCCGTGGTCCTCGACATCGGCCTGCCGCAGATGGATGGCATCAGCGTCGTCGAGCGCTGGCGCCGCGGCGGCCGCAAGATGCCGGTCCTCATTCTCACGGCGCGCGACCGCTGGAGCGACAAAGTGGCCGGTATCGATGCCGGCGCGGACGACTATGTCACCAAGCCTTTTCACATCGAGGAGGTGCTGGCCCGGGTCAGGGCGCTGATCCGGCGCGCCGCCGGCCATGCCTCGTCCGAGATCAGCTGCGGGCCCCTGAGGCTCGACACCAAAGCCTCGAAGGCCGACGTCAACGGCGTCCCGCTCAAGCTCACCTCGCACGAGTTCCGGCTGCTCGCCTATCTGATGCACCATATGGGCGAGGTGGTATCGCGCACCGAACTGGTCGAGCATCTCTACGATCAGGATTTCGACCGCGATTCCAACACCATCGAAGTGTTCGTCGGCCGGCTTCGCAAGAAGATGGGCATCGACATGATCGAAACCGTGCGGGGCATGGGATATCGCATGCGTGAGCCGGAGGCGTGACGCGGAACCGCTGAAACCAACTATGAGGACGCGGCTTTCGAGGCTGCGGCTCTGGCCGCGCTCGCTGACCTTCCGCGTCATCGCCTTTTCGACCGTCTGGGCGATCCTGACGCTGGTCGTCATCTTCACGCTCATCACCACGCTCTACCGCCAGGCCAGCGAGCGCGGCTTCGACAGCCTGCTTTCGGCGCATCTGTTCAACCTGATCGGCTCCGTCGGCATTTCCGACAACGGCGCGCTCACCGGCGCGCCCGACCTGGGCGACCTGCGCTTTTCCGAGCCGAATTCCGGCTGGTACTGGTCGGTGGAGCCAGCCTCCGAGGACGTTCACGGCGAGCTTCATTCCTCCTCGATGACCACCTCGATCCTGTCGCCGAGCGTCGCCGAGGTCCCCTTCAACGCGAACTTTCAGCGCAGCTACTCGACCGAAGGCATCAAAGGCGAGCAGGTCGAGGTCTTCGAGAGCGAGTTCGTGCTCGATGCCAAGAACCGTGCGGCGCGCTTCCGCGTCATGGGCAACCATAGCGAGCTCGAGCAGGAGATCGCGAGCTTTCAGCGTCGCCTGCTCACCTATCTGTCGCTGTTCGGCGTCGGCATGATCGCCATCAATGCCGTCGCCATCCTGCTCGGCCTGCAGCCGCTGCGCCGGGTGCGCAATGCGCTGGCCATGGTGCGTGAGGGTACGGCGCATCGGCTCGACGGCAGCTTCCCGGCCGAGATCGAGCCTCTGGCCAACGAGACCAACGCGCTGATCGAAAACAACAGGCGCATCGTCGAGCGTTCGCGCACCCAGGTCGGCAACCTCGCCCATTCGCTCAAGACCCCGCTGGCGGTGCTCATCAACGAGGGTCGTGCGCTCGGCGGCGCCAAGGGGCAGCTCATTGCCGAGCAGGCCGCCTCGATGCAGAAGCAGGTCGACCACTACCTGCAGCGCGCCCGCGTTGCCGCCCAGCGCGACAGCGTCGTCTTCCGAACCCCGGTCTCGCCGCTGGTCGAGCGCATGGCGCGCGTGCTGCAGAAGCTCAATCCGCAGGCGAAGCTCTCTCTGTCGCTGCCGCCGGGCGAAATTGTCTTTGCCGGGGAGCGCGAGGATCTCGAGGAATTGCTCGGCAACCTGCTCGAGAATGCCATGAAATGGGCAAAGAGCGCGGTGGCCGTCTCGGTCGCCGTCGTTCCGGGAAGCATCAATCAGTTTGAAATCGTCATAGAGGATGACGGACCGGGCATCCCCGAGGAGAAGGCGCGCGAGGCGTTGAAACGCGGGAGGCGGCTCGACGAGACTAAGCCTGGAACGGGACTGGGGCTCGCCATTGTCGCCGACCTCGTCAACGAGTATGGAGGCGTCCTGGCGCTGGAACGCTCCGGCATGGGTGGCTTGAGGGCGGTGGTGAGATTGCGGAGCCTGCAGTGACGTATTTTATCGATTTGCTTGCGGCCGGTTGCGGCCAAATTTCCGACAAATATCAACACTATGGCCACGATCACGTCTCCGATGGCGCGGCCCCAATCCGTCTCGCTCAGAGCAATTCCAGGAAAAGTGTGAAACGGTTTTCCATCCGGAATTGCGTCAAAACAACGAGATAGAACGGTTAGCCGTTTCCGTGAAACGGTGAACTGCTCTAGAAGTCCATTCCGCTCAAGACAACCGGTTGCTGGCATGAAGATTCGCGTCGCGCTCGTTTCAACCCTGTTGGCCGTTTCCGGCTGCACCACGCTGGGCAAAAGCGGCCCAAGCGCCTCGCTCACGCCGTCGGCCGGGTCCAATGCTTCCGGCGGCAAGGTGGGGACCAGCATCGTCGCGGCGATGAATGGCGGGCTGATCGGCGGCTCGATCGGCTCCGGACTGAGCGACGCCGAGAAGCGCAAGGGGCTCGAGGCCGAATACAAGGCGCTGGAGTACAACAACAGCGGTCAGAAGGTGACCTGGAAGGGCGACAGCTCATCCCACTATGGCGAGGTCGTTGCCGCGCAGCCCTACCGGGTCGGCTCGCAGGACTGCCGCCAATACACCCATACGGTATATGCCGGCGCTGCGGGGGTAACCGCGCGCGGTACCGCCTGCCGCAATGCCGACGGAAGCTGGACGCCGCTGACCTGATAATTGCGTCCTGCCAACCCCATGTTTGGCAGAGGACATGCAGGGCAAGGCAGGTCGGATCGTCCTATAATCCAGTCCGGTTGATGTCGATCAAGGCCAGACGACAGATCTGCCGTCAAAGCGTCGCAGTGTGCTTGTGTTGGCAGGGCAGGGCTCTGCCGTTATTGGAAGAACCATGCTGTTCTGGGTCATAGCCGCGATCCTCACGCTGGGCGCCAGCCTGGCCGTGCTGCTGCCGCTGGCTGGCGGCCCGAAGGGCGCGTCCGCCGCCGGCTCCCACGACCTGGAAGTCTATCGCGACCAGCTCTCCGAGATCGATCGCGACGTGGCGCGCGGGCTGATCCAGCCGGCGGAGGCGGAAGAAGCGCGCGCCGAGATCGGCCGCCGCATCCTGCGTCTCGGCTCGGCTGAGCAGTCAGCAACGGATGCACCACGCCCTTCGCAGGCCGCGCGGCTCATCGCCGCTGCCGCCGTGCTGCTGGTCCCCCTGGTGAGCTGGGGACTCTATGGCGCGCTCGGTTCGCCGGACCTGCCCTCGCAGCCCCTGGCGGAGCGGCTTGCCAAGAACCCGGCCGATTCCTCGGTCGACGAATTGGTCGCCCGCGCCGAGGCCCATCTCGCCGCCAACCCCTCTGACGGCAAGGGCTGGGACGTGCTGGCGCCGGTCTATCTGCGCTTGCAACGCTTTCCCGACGCGGTGACCGCCTATCGCAACGCCATCCGCCTCGACGGCGACAGCGCCGTTCGTCAGGCCGGCCTCGGCGAGGCGATCGCCAATGCCGCCGGCGGCATCGTCTCGGCGGAGGCTCAAGGTGCCTTCGAGGCGGCGCTGAAGCTCGACCCCGTCAATGCCAAGGCGAATTTCTACCTGGCGATGGGACTTGCCCAGGAAGGCAGGAAGGCCGAGGCAGCGGCGGCCTGGCAGAAGATGCTGGGCATCTTGCCCCCGGATTCGCCTTGGCGCAGCGCAGTGAAGCAGGCGCTTGCCGAAACAGCTGGACCAGCGGTCGCGGCAGGCGCATCGGCCAATGGGCCGGACGCCGAGCAGATGCAGGCGGCGCAGCAGATGTCGCCGCAAGACCGCCAGGCGATGATCGAAACCATGGTTGCCGGCCTCGACGATCGGCTGAAGCAGAACCCGCGCGACGAGGAAGGATGGATGCGCCTCATCCGCTCCTACGTCGTGCTCGGCAAGGCCGACCAGGCGCGCGACGCGCTCGCTCGCGCTGTCGCCGTTTTCGGGCCCGACAGCGAGCAGGCCAAGAAATTCACCGCCTTTGCCGCCTCGCTCGGCGTGGCGGCGACGGAGTAAGCGATGACGCGCAAGCAGAAGCGATTGTCGGTGATCGTTGCCGGACTGGCCTTCCTCGGGGCGGCTGCCGGGCTCACCTTCTATGCGCTCGGCCAGAAGGCTTCCTATTTCTACATGCCGGCCGATCTCGCCAGCGCAACCGTTCAGCCGGGACAGCGCATCAGGCTTGGCGGCCTGGTCGAGAAGGGAACCATCGTGCGCGGGCAGGGCGCAACCGTCGCCTTCTCCGTCACCGACACGCAAAAGTCGGTCAAGGTCACCTATACCGGGATCCTGCCCGACCTGTTCCGCGAGGAGCAGGGCGTCATCACCGAGGGCGCGTTCCGTCCGGACGGCGTCTTCGTCGCCGACAGCGTGCTTGCCAAGCATGACGAGCGCTATATGCCGAAGGAAGTCGCCGATGGGCTGAAGGCCAAGGGCGTGTGGCAGGAAACGAAGAGTGAGTAGCAGCCGTGGTTGAGACCGGACATTTCGCGCTCGTCCTCGCCTTCGCGCTGTCGCTGGTGCAGATGCTGGTGCCGCTGGTCGGCGCCCGTGCCGGCAACCAGCGGCTGATGGCGGTCGGCGGTCCGGTCGCGGTCAGCGGCTTTGCGCTCACCGCGCTCTCCTTCGCGGCATTGGCCGTCGCCTATGCCGGCTCCGATTTCTCGGTGGCGAGCGTGTGGGAGAATTCGCACTCGCTGCAGCCGATGATCTACAAAATCACCGGCACCTGGGGAAACCACGAAGGCTCGATGCTGCTTTGGGTGCTGATCCTGACCTTCTTCGGCGCGTTGGTCGCCGTCTTCGGCTCGAACCTGCCGGCGACGCTGAGGGCCAATGTGCTTGCCGTGCAAGGCATGATCGGCGCTGCCTTCTTCCTGTTCATCCTGACGACGTCCAATCCCTTCGTCAGGCTGAACCCGGCGCCGATCGAGGGCCGCGATCTCAACCCGGTGCTGCAGGATCTCGGCCTCGCCGTCCATCCGCCGCTGCTCTATCTCGGCTATGTCGGCTTCTCGATCTGCTTCTCCTTTTCGGTGGCAGCACTGATCGAGGGCCGCATCGACGCATCCTGGGCGCGCTGGGTGCGGCCGTGGACGCTGGTCGCCTGGATGTTCCTTACCGGCGGCATCGCGATGGGCTCATACTGGGCCTATTACGAGCTGGGCTGGGGCGGCTTCTGGTTCTGGGATCCGGTCGAGAACGCCTCCTTCATGCCCTGGCTCGCCGGCACCGCGCTGCTCCATTCGGCGATCGTCATGGAAAAGCGCTCGGCGCTGAAGATCTGGACGCTGCTGCTTGCGATACTGACCTTCTCGCTGTCGCTGCTCGGCACCTTCCTGGTGCGCTCAGGCGTGCTGACCTCCGTTCACGCCTTCGCCACCGACCCGGCGCGCGGCGTCTTCATTCTCTGCAACCTGACGCTGTTCATCGGCGGCTCGCTGGCGCTGTTTGCGCTGCGCGCCTCGACGCTCACCGCCGGCGGCCTGTTCCATCCGATCTCGCGCGAGGGCGCGCTGGTCCTCAACAACCTGTTCCTCACCACGGCAACGGCAACCGTGCTGGTCGGCACGCTCTATCCGCTGGCGCTCGAGGCGCTCACCGGCGGCAAGATCTCGGTCGGCGCCCCCTTTTTCGACCTGACCTTCGGCCCGCTGATGCTGCCGCTTCTGGCGATCGTGCCCTTCGGGCCGCTGCTTGCCTGGAAGCGCGGCGATGTGTTTGCCGCCGCGCAGCGGCTGATGGCGGCTTTCGCGCTGGCGCTTGCCGCCGTGCTCGTCACCGGTCTGTTCATAGACGGCGCCTCGGTCTTCGCGGCGCTTGGCGTCGGGCTTGCCGTCTGGCTGGTCGCCGGCGCGCTCACCGACCTTACCGTGAAATCCGGCGCAGGCTCTGCGGCGCCTGCCGTCATGCTGCGGCGCTTCGCCGGCCTGCCGCGCTCGGTCTATGGCACCGCGCTTGCCCATCTCGGCCTCGGTCTGACCTTGCTCGGCATCGTCGGCACGCTCTCCTTCGGCACCGAGAGGATCCTGACCATGCGCGCCGGCGAGACGGTCGAGCTCTCCGGTCATACCTTGCGGTTCGAGGGGCTGTTCCCACGAAAAGGCCCGAACTTCACCGAGGATCGCGGCCGCTTCGTCATGATCGGCAGCGATGGCAACGCCGATGGCGAGATCAGCTCGGCCAAGCGCTTCTATCCGGTGCGTCAGACGGTGACCACCGAGTCCGGCATCAGGACGATCGGATTGAGCCAGCTCTATCTCTCACTCGGCGACGAAGGCAATGACGGTTCCGTCGTCGTGCGTCTGTGGTGGAAGCCCCTGGTGACGCTGATCTGGGGTGGCGGGCTGGTGATGATGGCGGGCGCGGCCATGTCACTGATGGACCGGCGCCTGCGCGTCGGCGCGCCGTCGCGCCGCCGCAGGCAGGTAGCTGCCACAGCACCCGTGAGCTCGACATGAGGGCCAGGTTTTCACTTGCCTCGCTGGTCCTTCTGCTGGCCCTGGTCTTCGCCGGGACCGCGCAGGCGGTGAAGCCGGACGAGGTGCTGCCCGATCCGGCGCTGGAGGCGAGGGCGCGCGCGCTTTCGGAAGAGCTGCGCTGCATGGTGTGCCAGAACCAATCGATCGACGAATCCGATGCCGACCTGGCGCGTGACCTGCGCATCCTGGTGCGTCAGCGCCTTGTCGCCGGCGACACCGACCAGCAGGTGATGGACTATATCGTCTCGCGCTATGGCGAGTTCGTGCTGCTGAAGCCGCGCTTCAGCCTGCGCAACGCGCTGTTGTGGGGCACGCCGGTGCTTCTGCTGCTCGTTGGCGGCACTTTTATCTTGATCGGTGCCCGCTCCCGGCGCCCTGCGTCGGGAACCGTCCTAAGTGCCGAGGAACAGGCGGCGTTGGACAAGATGCTGCGCGAATAATGCACCTTAGAGGTTGGTCGAAACGCTTATGCCGTCGTCATCCATGGGCGGAGCAAGGAGCGCAGCGACGCGCGTAGACCCGAGGATCCATGCCGTGACTTCCACGCTCCGCTGCGGCGGAGAATTCTGCACCGCTGTACTCTACGGTTGAGGTAACGGCGTGGATCCCAGGGTCTCCGCGACGGAGCTTCGCTCCTGCTTCGCCCTGGGATGACGACGTCGCGGGTGCTTCCGCAAGCCTCCGAGCGAGGCACATCTCAGACCTTGCGTGTGCGCGCAGCTTCCACCGGCCTCGATGACCGAGTCGATTTCCGCCATTGCTGATTCGTGAGTCACCAAACGGCCCGTCTTTGCGTCGGATATTCCGCGCTTGATGCCCTCGATTATCTTAGTCTCCCAATCGACCGGGGCTTGACCCGGTTGGTGCGGCCTGCGGTCATTTTGAAGCCTCGTGATCTCACGCATCCTTGCCGATCGCCAACATTACAAAATTTTCATGTACCGGAAATGGCCTCGTAATGTGCGGCTCTCTAATTCTCTTGCCCGAGGATGCTCGCCTGAGCGCATCCCTTCGAAAGAGGATAGAGACCCATGAATATTGCCCCCAATTCATATTCCCGCACCCGCAAGCGCCTACTGGCCGCCGCAGCCTCGCTGGCCGTCGCTGGCGCCATCGGTTTCGGTGCGGTGACCACCGGTACCGGACCCGTGCTGGCAGAAGCCGTGCGTGTCCAGGCGCCGCAGGTGACGGGCTTCGCCGATGTGGTCGAGCGCGTGTCGCCGGCGGTCGTCAGCGTCAAGGTCAAGGCCAAGATCCAGCCGACGGCCGATGACGGCTCCGATGACCAGGACGGCTTCGACAACCTGCCCGACAATCCGCAGCTGCGCCGCTTCTTCAAGGAGTTCCGCGGCTTCGGCGACCAGGGCGGCCAGTTCGGCATGCGTCGCCACCGCGACCACGGCAACAATGGCGAGCCGCGCCCGGTCGCTCAAGGCTCCGGCTTCTTCATCTCCGAGGACGGCTACCTCGTCACCAACAATCACGTCGTCTCGGAAGGCACTGCCTTCACTGTGGTCACCAATGACGGCAAGGAGCTCGACGCCAAGCTGATCGGCTCCGATCCGCGCACCGACCTCGCCGTTTTGAAGGTCGATGGCGGCGGCAAGTTTACCTATGTCGACTTCGCCGATGATTCCAAGGTCCGTATCGGCGACTGGGTCGTGGCCGTCGGAAACCCGTTCGGCCTCGGCGGCACCGTCACTGCCGGTATCGTCTCAGCCCGCGGCCGCGACATCGGCGCCGGTCCTTATGACGACTTCATCCAGATCGACGCATCGGTCAACCGCGGCAATTCGGGCGGCCCGACCTTCAACCTCAATGGCCAGGTGATCGGCATCAACACAGCGATCTTCTCGCCGTCGGGAGGCAGCGTGGGCATCGCCTTCGACATTCCGGCCTCGACTGCCAAGCAGGTTGTCGACGATCTGATGAAGAACGGCTCCGTCCAGCGCGGCTGGCTCGGCGTCGAGATCCAGCCGGTCACCTCCGACATCGCCGAGTCGCTCGGCTTGAAGGCCGACAAGGGCGCGCTGGTTTCGAGCGCCCAGGACGCGGGCCCCGGCAAGAAGGCCGGTATCGCCGCCGGCGATGTGATCACCCAGGTCGATGGCAAGGATGTCGCCTCGCCGAAGGAACTCGCCCGCATGATCGGCTCCTACGCGCCGGGCAAGTCGGTCGATGTCACGGTCTGGCGTGATGGCAAGAACGAGACGATCAAGGTCGACCTCGGCACGCTGCCGACGAGCGACAAGCAGGCTTCCAACGAGGACAACGGCAAGCAGTCCGCGCCCGCCAAGGCCGACACGCTGGCCGATCTCGGCCTCACCGTCACCAAGTCGGAGAACGGCAAGGGTCTGGTGGTCACCGATGTCGATCCGGACAGCGATGCAGCCGACCGCGGCATCCAGCCGGGCGACGTCATCACCTCCATCAATTCGAACGAGGTCAACACCACCGACGATGTCTCCAAGGCGATGACGGATGCTGCCAAGACCGGCCGCAAGGCGGTGCTGATGCAGATAACCCGTGACGACTCCAACCGTTTCGTCGCGGTGCCCGTCGGCAAGGGCTGAGCGCGCCTGATCCCGAAAGCCGCGTGGGTTTTCGGCAGGATCATGCGCCACTGCGCAACTTTCGACCTTTCCTGGCGGCGGTTTCAACACCCCCGGACCGCCGCCGGGAAACATGGGGCCGAACACGTCTGTCAGTCACCGTGTTTCGCTCCTGGCGGCAGCGGGTATCCCATCACTCGCTGCCGCCTTACAGCACGCGCCCAAAAGTGGTTGCCGGTTTTGGGGTAACGACGTGCGAAGCAAAAAGCACGTCGCCCAAAAAGTGGTCACCGGTTTTGGAGTGAGGACGTGCGGGACCGACAATTGCAAAGGCGCGTCCGATGCCTGCCCCTCAATATTCCAGTGAAATCGAGTATAACGGCTCCATGAAGATTCTCGTCATGGAAGACGATCGCGAGGCCGCCGACTACCTGCAGAAGGCCTTCGCCGAGGCGGGCCACACCGCCCATGTCGCCGGTGATGGCGAGACCGGCTTCGCGCTGGCCGACGCCGGCGACTATGACGTCATGGTGGTCGACCGGATGATGCCGCGCCGCGACGGCCTGTCGGTGATCGCTGCGCTGCGTTCGCGCGGCAACACCACGCCGGTGCTCATCTTGTCGGCGCTGGGCGAGGTCGACGATCGCGTCACCGGCTTGCGCGCCGGAGGCGACGACTATCTGACCAAGCCCTATGCCTTTTCCGAATTGCTCGCCCGGGTCGAAGTGCTGAACCGCCGCGCTAGCGCCAGGGAGGCCGAGACCGTCTACAAGGTGGACGATCTCGAACTCGACCGGCTTTCGCATTCGGTCAAGCGCGCCGGCCGTGAGATCACGCTGCAGCCGCGCGAATTCCGCCTGCTCGAATATCTGATGCGGCATGCCGGCCAGGTGGTGACGCGCACCATGCTGCTGGAGAATGTCTGGGACTATCACTTCGATCCTCAGACCAACGTCATCGACGTTCACGTCTCGCGGCTGCGCGGCAAGATTGAGAAGGGCTTCGACAAACCGATCCTGCACACGATCCGCGGCGCCGGCTACATGCTGAAGGGCGGCTAATGCATGCCGCCCAAAAGTGTGCAGCGGTTTTGGAAGGACGACATGCGCAAAAGCAATGGACCTAAAGCGTGTCGCTTGAACCCGTTTCAACGCGGAGCGCTTTAGAGAGCAAGATGGCCCTTTCCCTGCCGGCCATCATGAAGACGACGGCAGCCCGGCTTTCGGCGCTTTTTTTCCTGCTGTTCGCGCTCTGCGCCGTGCTGCTGGTCTTCTACATGACGTCGCTCTCGGCCCGCATGTTGACCGCCCAGACCCAGGACACCATCAACGACGAGATGGTGGGTCTCGCCCGCGCCTACCAGCGCGGCGGCCTGCCAGTGCTGGTGCGCGTGGTCGAGGCCCGCTCGCGCCAGCCGGGCGCCAACCTCTACCTGATCGCCGACCCCAACGGCCAGATTCTGACCGGCAATGTCCAGAGCCTGCAGCCGGGGGTCATCGAGACGGAAGGCTGGACGAAGGAGCCTTTTTCCTACCACCGCTTCGGCGAGGGCGAGCTCGACCGGCTGCGCAGCGGCGCCTCCGAGCAGGCCCCGCCACAGATCGGCGAGAAGGAGGCGCAGCCCGAGGGCGAGCAAGGCCATAACGCCATCGCTTTCGTGCTGCGGCTGCCCAACCAGATGATCATCCTGGTCGGCCGCGATCTCGGCGAGCCCGAGCGCTTCCGCGCCGTCATCCGGCGCTCCCTGATGCTGGCGCTAGGCATGATGGGTTTGGGCGGACTGCTGATCTGGTTCTTTGTCGGGCGCGCCGCGCTCAACCGCATCGACAGCGTCTCCGAAGCGAGCCGCCGCATCATGGGCGGCGACCTGTCGGGACGGCTGCCGGTCACGGGTGCCGGCGACGAGTTCGACCGCCTGTCGGAAAACCTCAACACGATGCTGGCCAGGATCGCGACACTGAACGAGGGACTGAAGCAGGTTTCCGACAACATCGCCCATGATCTGAAGACGCCGCTGACCCGGCTGCGCAACCGCGCCGAGGCGACGCTTGCCGGCAAGCACAAGACGACCGACTACCGGCAGGCGCTGGAAAGCACGATCGCCGAATCCGATCAGCTGATAAAGACCTTCAATGCCATCCTGATGATCTCGCGGCTGGAATCTGGCTATTCCTCCGAGACCACCACTCCGGTTGATCTCGCCGCCACCGTGAGCGACGTGGTCGAGCTCTACGAGCCGGTGGCGGAGGAGGCCGGGGTGGTTCTGGAGGCGCTCGTGCCGGAACCGCTGATGATCGACGGCAACCGCGAGCTGATCGGCCAGGCGCTGTCGAACATCGTCGACAACGCGATCAAATACTCGGCCGACGCAACCGAGCCGAAAGTGCGCGTGACGCTGGAGCGGGCCGTCGGCGAGATCAGGCTCGCCGTTACCGACAACGGCCACGGCATTCCCGACGACGCCGACCGTGCGCGCGCCACCGAACGCTTCGTGCGGCTGGAAAAGAGCCGCTCGCAGCCGGGCTCGGGACTCGGCCTCAGCCTCGCCAAGGCGATCATGACTTTCCACAACGGCAGGCTTGATCTTCTGCCTGCCAATCCCGGATTGTCCGTGGTCATGAGTTTTCCCGCGCGGGAGACGCAATGATGGCGGCGAGGATGGCGAAGAAACAAGTCGAAGGCGAGTTGCAACTTCGTCCTACACTGGCGCTTCGACCGCTGGACGAGGCTCGCGCCCGGCGCGAACTGTCCGAGATCGCCGACGCAGCCGGGGAGGCGGGCTTGTCCCGGCTGGCGGCGCTGCTCGCCGGCGAGGGGCGGCTGCAGCGCTTGCTTGCCGCTGTCTTCGACCTGTCGCCCTTCCTGCGCGACATGGCGCACCGCCGGCCGGCCATTCTGGACACGCTGTTCGACCAGCCGGTTGAGGCGCGGCTCAAGGCGATCGGCGAGGCGATCGGCCGCGCGGCGCAAGCCGAGTCGGTTTCCGAATCGAGCCTGATGATGGAGCTTCGGCAATGGAAGGCGGAGGCGCATTTCCTGACCGCGCTTGCCGATCTCAGCGGCGAGGCCGAAACGGCGCTTACCGTGCGCCGCCTCAGCGACCTAGCCGATGCCTGCACCCGCGCCGCCATCGACTTCCTGCTGCGCGATGCGCACGAGCAGGGCAAGATCAAGCTGCCCGATCCCACGAACCCGGCGCGGCAATCGGGCTGGATCGTGCTCGGCATGGGCAAGCTCGGCGCGCATGAGCTCAATTTCTCGTCCGACATCGACCTCGTCGTCTTCTTCGATCCTGACGCAGCGGCCATCATCGATCCCCTCGACGCGACGGAACTGTTTGCGCGCCTCACCCGACGCCTTGTTCGCATCCTGCAGGATCGCACCGAGCACGGCTATGTCTTCCGCACCGACCTGAGGCTTCGCCCCGATCCCGGCTCGACGCCGCTGGCGATCCCGGTCGAGGCGGCACTGCATTACTACGAAGCACGTGGCCAGAACTGGGAGCGCGCCGCCATGATCAAGGCGCGCCCGGTTGCCGGAGACCTCGCCGCGGGTGCCGCCTTCCTCAAGGAATTGCAGCCCTATGTCTGGCGCAAATACATGGACTATGCGGCAATCGCCGACGTCCATTCGATCAAGCGCCAGATCCATGCTCACAAAGGTCATGGCGAGATCGCGGTGAAGGGCCACAACGTCAAGCTCGGCCGCGGTGGCATTCGCGAGATTGAGTTTTTCGTCCAGACGCAGCAGCTCATTGCCGGCGGCCGCTTCCCGGAACTGCGCGGCCGCGAGACGGTGCCGATGCTCGGCCAACTTGCCGCGCGCGGCTGGATCACCGCCGAGGCGCGCGATGCGCTCACTCGCCAGTACTGGTTTCTGCGCCGGGTCGAGCACGCTATCCAGATGGTGGCCGACGAGCAGACGCATGTTCTGCCCGACGAGGACGAGGAGCTGGAGCGCATTGCGCTCATGCTGGGCTTTGCCGGCGAGGCGGAGTTTGCCGACGCCTTTCGGACTGCGCTGCAGCAGGTCGAGCGCCATTATGCGGCGCTCTTCGAGACCGCGCCGGAATTGTCGGCCGGGGTCGGCAATCTCGTCTTCACCGGCGACGTCGACGATCCCGATACGCTGCAGAGCTTGCATCGCCTCGGCTTCCAGCGCCCGAGCGACATCTGCCGCGTCATTCGCGGCTGGCATTTCGGCCGCTACCGCGTCACCCATTCGGCGGAAGCGCGCGAGCGGCTGACGGAGCTGACGCCGGCGCTGCTGAAAGCCTTCGGCCAGACCCGCCGCGCCGACGAGGCGCTGGTCCGCTTCGACGAGTTCCTCGCCGGCCTGCCGGCCGGCATCCAGCTCTTCTCGCTTTTGCAGTCGAACCCGGCCCTGCTCAAGCTGATGGCGACCATCATGGGCGCGGCGCCACGGCTCGCCGCCATCATCACGCGCCGCCCGCATGTGTTCGACGGTCTTCTCGACCCGGCGCTGCTGACCGAGTTGCCGAACCGCGCCTATCTTTCTGCGCGGCTCGCCGCCTTCATCGAGGGCGACCGCGTCTATGAGGACGTGCTCGACCGTCTTCGCATCTTCGCCTCCGAGCAGAAGTTCCTGATCGGTGTCAGGCTGCTCGCCGGCTCGATCGATCCGGCGCGCGCAGGCCGCGCCTTCTCCGATCTTGCCGACCTTACCATCGAAGCCGCGCTCAACGCAGTGACGACGGAGTTCGCGCTGCGCCACGGCTTGATTGCCGGCGGCAGGGTGGCGCTGCTCGGCATGGGCAAGCTTGGCAGCCGCGAGCTCACCGCCGGATCCGACGTCGATCTCATCCTGCTCTACGATCACGATCCGGACGCCGAAGAGTCCGACGGCGAGAAGCCGCTCGCGCCCTCGCACTATTACACGCGCATGACGCAGCGCCTGATTGCTGCCGTTTCAGCGCCGACCGCCGAAGGCGTGCTTTACGAGCTCGACCTGCGCCTGCGGCCCTCCGGCAACAAGGGGCCGGTCGCCACCCACATCGACGCCTACAAGAAGTATCAGCGCCAGGACGCCTGGACCTGGGAGCACCTGGCGCTGGCCAGAGCGCGCGCGATCGGTGGCGATGCCGAACTTTGCGCCGAGGTCGAGGGCGACGTGGCCGCGGTGCTTGCCCAGCCGCGCGACGCTGCCAAGGTCAAGGCGGAGGCCTTCGAGATGCGGGCGCTGATCGAGAAGGAAAAGCCGCCGCGCGATCTCTGGGACATCAAGCTCGTTGCGGGCGGTCTCATCGATCTCGAATTCATCGCCCAGGTAGCGGTCATCACCGGCAATGTCGAACCCGGGCGCCGCGTGACGGCGACCGCCGACATATTGGCGCGCCTTGCGCCGCAATTCGCGGCCATCGATGTCCGGCACGAGCTCTGCGAGGCCGATCGGCTGTATACCGCGCTGACCCAGATGATCAGGCTTTGCCTGACCGGCGAGTTCCAGCGCGACGACGTCCCGCCTGGGCTTTCGGACCTGCTTCTGGGAGTCACCGACCTGCCGGACTTCGGCGTGTTGGAGGCGCACCTCAAGGAGACGTCGCGGAAGGTCAGGAAGGATTTCGACCTTCTGCTGCGTACGAAGCCGCCATGATGGAGGGACGAGGTTCGTGAAGAGCATCGGGTCCGCAAGCGGAAGCTGGCTCGCGAAAATCCGATGTTCCCACAAAGAGATAGGACGGCTGCCTGAATCAAAATGAAAGGTTGCCGTCCTGGCATCGGGGGTGACGATGCAACAGGAGAAGACCAATGAGAAAGTCCATCAAACTTGCCCTTGCCTTCGTAGCGCTGGCCGGTGCTGTCGGCACCACCGCCTATGCCGAGAACGCCGGCGGCGACCGCATGCGTGAGCGCATGATGATGCGCCTCGACAAGGCGATGAGGGATTCCAATGGCACGATAACCTTCGATCAGTTTTCGAACGCCATGGATTCGCGGCTGAAAAAGCTTGTTGCCGAGAATGGCGGCAAGCTCACCGTCGCCCAACTGGCGGACGCGCTGGAGAAGGCACGCTACGAGCGCATGGCCCGTCGCATCATCGAACGCTACGACAGCAAGGGCGACGGCACGCTGACCGCGGACGACATCACCGGCCGCGAGAAGAAAATGTTCACCCTGCTCGACAAGAACAACGACGGCAAGATCCAGAAGGGCGAACTGCCCAAGATGGGCCGCTTCGGCCACCACCCCCAATGGGGTGGCGGTGATGACAGCATGCAGTGATCTGACGGCTTGGTTCCGGCGTCCTGACCGTCGCCGGAACTGCTCGCCTGTCTATTCGTCCGTTGAACCCGGCGTAGCGCGCGGCGCGTATGCGCTTCTAGGATGCGGTCGCGCAGAGACCGCCTCATGCCGGCTCCTCAACCTCAAGCCGCCGCCTTCACCGACGGCGGCGACTTCTTCAGCGGGATGCGCACCGATACGATGGTACCGGCGCCTTCGGTCGAGCGGATCTTCAGCGCGCCGCCCTGCAACTCTGCGAGCGAGCGCGAGATGGCGAGGCCGAGGCCGGAGCCGGTGTGGTTCTTGGAGAACTGGTTCTGCACCTGCTCGAAGGGGCGGCCGAGCTTGCCCAGTGCGGCCTTCGGAATGCCGCAGCCATTGTCTTCGATGGTGAGTACCAGCGCCCCCGACGCATTGCGCGCGCGGACCGTGATGCGGCCGCCCTGGCCGGTGAACTTTACCGCGTTGGACAGAAGGTTGATGGCGATCTGCTTGATCGCGCGGCGGTCGGCATAGAGCCGCATGGAGTCGGCGATGCGCGTATCCACCGTGATTGCCTTTTCCGCCGCCTGCAGCGAGATGACCCGCACAGTCTCCTTGATCAGCGGGCAGAGGTCGATCTCCTCGCGGTCCAGCGAGAACTGGCCGGCCTCGATCTTGGACATGTCGAGTATGTCGTTGATGACACCGAGCAGGTATTTGCCGCTGCCGTTGATGTCGCTGGCATATTCCTCGTAGCGCGGCGAGCCGAGCGGCCCGAAGAGACGCTGCTCCATCAGCTCGGAAAAGCCGATGATGGCGTTGAGCGGGGTGCGCAGCTCGTGCGACATGTTGGCAAGGAATTCGGACTTCGCTCGGTTGGCGGCCTCGGCGCGCTCGGTCTCCTTCATGTATTTGCGGTTGAGCTCGACCAGTTCCTTGGCGCGCTCCTCCTCGGCCCGGCGGGCGAGGCTGAGATCGTGGATCGTCGCCATCAAGCGGCGTTCGCTGTCGACCAGCTTTTCCTGATGCAGCTTGATCTGCGTGATGTCGGAGCCGACCGACACGATGCCGCCATCCCTTGTCCTGAGCTCGTTGACCTGCAGCCAGCGCCCGTCGGATAGCTGGCGCTCGAGAGTCACGCCGCCATGCGGGCCGTTGGCATTGGCCAGCCGGCGCTCGGAGGCAAAGGCGAGCATGCGCTCCTCCAGCACGGCGCGGGCGGCGCCCGGCAGGACGTCACGATCCGACAGACCGTTGTCCTGTTGGAACTTGGAGTTGCACATGATCAGCCGCTCGGCCGCATCCCACAGCACGAAGGACTCGTTGATGTTCTCGATCGCCGTCCTCAGCCTCATGTCGGCCGCCTCCGATCGCAGCGCCAGATGGCGCTGCTCGGTGACGTCCACGGCAATGCCGATCAGCTGGATCTCCGGCGCCTCAGGGTCGATCACTTGCGCCCGCGCGCGCATCCACACCCACTGGCCGTCGGCATGGCGCATGCGGAACACCTGGTCGATATGGTCGATCTCGCGTTCGACGATGCGGTTGGCGAGCTCGAACAGATCGCCGTCTTCCGGGTGGATGATCTCGTCGACCTCGCCGAAGGACAGCATGGAGTCACAGGGCTCGTAACCAAGCATGTCGTACATCGAGCGCGACCAGTACATCTTGCCGCGCACCATGTCCCAGTCCCACAGCCCGCAACGGCCGCGTACCAGCGCCATGTCGATGCGTTGATGCGCCTCGAGATAGATGCGGTCGGCGGCCTGGGCGCGCGCCGCCTGGCCGAAATAGGCATAGAGGATGATGATCAGCACGCCGGCCGTCAGCACGAACAGCGTGACGTTGAGCGACACCGTCTTGCGCCAGCTGTCGAAGACGGCCTCCTTCGGCACCAGCACCGCCGCGGCGTTCTTGCGGCTGCCGGAGAGGCTCACCGCCGCGAACCAGTCCTGACCGCCAATGCTGACATTCATGACGCCGGCACGGTTGCCGAACATGAACAGCGGCTGCCCGCCGAGCACGAGGCTGTCGAGCGAGCGCCCCTGCCAGCCTGTCGACAGGGGCGACACGGCGATGATCTTGAAGGCGTCGTCGGTGATGGCCAGCACATGGCTGCGGCCCATGGCGCCCTGGCGGCTGGTGCTTTCGAGGAGATCCATGGCCGTGGCGGCGGCGGCGCTCGGGTCGGCGGTGATCGCATGGGCCATCTGGTCCGCAGCCAAAGCCAGCACCGCCTTGGCGTTGCGCGCAACGTCGTCGCGCTCGTTCATCAGCGACAGGACGCGAAGCGCCGCGATGACGACGAGGAAGATGATGATCAGTGCCGGGATCAGGCGGCGCAGCAACGGCTCGGCCGCCAGCAGCCGCTGGTAGGCCGGTTCGGCGATGAGACGCGTGTTGCCGGCCAGCCCGTCGCGCCTCGCCTCGCGACGCGCAAAAACCTTCCCGCCGGGCGCGCCCCACGCGTCCGTCTTGGCCATAAATGGCACTCCCCGATTTGCCGCATACTTGACGATCCGGCTACGCCGCACGTCCGAATCGTCATTAAAGAATCAAAGGTGATTCGCCTTGTCCAGAGGCGCGGCCAAAAAAGATTAAAAGTTGATTGAAATTGCGACTTTTCCTTCTCGCCTTGTGGGAGAAGGTGCCCGAGCAAAGCTCGGTCGGATGAGGGGTTCCAGGAAACACCGACGCCTCATTCCGTCCAACACCCCTCACGGTCTCGGCGCTGCGCGCCGATCCACCTTCTCCCACAAAGGGCCCACAACGGGAGAAGGAGAGGGCGTTACGCCAGCGTCCGCTCCACGATGTCCCGCAAGTCGGCCGACAGCTTCTCGGCCTTCGCCATCGTCAGCAGCGCCTGCCGCGCCTGGTCCTGCCGTCCGGGCTCCAGCGAGCGCCAGGACCGCAGCGCCGTCGCCAGCCTTGCGGCCACTTGCGGATTGCGTTTCTCGACCTCGAGCACGATCTCGGCGAAGAGCCGATAGCCTTCGCCGTCGGCGCGGTGGAAGCCGGTCTGGTTGGCGCTGGAGAAGGTGCCTATCAGTGCGCGCACCCGGTTCGGATTGGCGATCGAGAAAGCCGGATGCTGCATCAGCATGCGCATCTTGTTGACTGTCTCTGCGCCGGGGACGCCGGCCTGGATCTGGAACCATTTGTCGAGCACCAGCGCATCGCCGCGATACTTGGTTTCGAAGCTCGCCAGCGCTTCCTGCGCTTGCGGCGAGCCGGCATGGCGATGCGCCAGCACGGTGAGCGCCGCGGCGCGGTCGGTCATATTGGTTGCCGTGCCGAAATGGGCGGCGGCAAGCGCCGCGCCCTCGGGCAGCAGCGAAAGATAATCGAGCAGGATGTTGCGCAATGCCCTGCGGCCCGCGCTCGCCGCGTCGGGGCTGAACGGTCCGTCGTCGGCGAGGCTATCGTAGAGCGCGGAGAAGGTCTCGCGGTTTGCCTTGGCGATGGTGCGGGCCAGCGCCTCTCGGGCGACGAAGATCGCGTCGGGCTCGATGCCCTTGCCGATGTCGCGGGCAATGTCGGCCTCGCCGGGAAGCGATAGCGCCAGCGCGCGATAGGCAGGCTCCAAGGTCTCGTCGCCGGCGATCCTGCCGGCAAGTTCGGCGAGCCGCGCCGCGAATGCCGGCTCCTTGCCGCCCAGCACCTGGCGGAAGGCCGCGATCAGGGCGTCGGTGAGCAGCGTGTTGAACGCCTGCCAGCGCGAGAAGGCGTCGCTGTCATGGGCGGCGAGGAAGAACTGGTCGTCCGGCTTCTGCTGCACCGAGAGCGTGATCGGCGCCGAGAAGCCGCGGTTGAGCGATAGAGACGGCCGTTCCACCACGCCCGAGAAGCGCAAGGTGTGCCGCCGCTTGCGGACATGGATGATACCGTCCTCGACGACCGCACCGTCGGCGCCTTGCCAGGCGACGGGCTTGCCACCAGCGCCGACAAGGCCGAAGGCGAGCGGGATATGCATCAGCCGCTTGCGGCTCTCCGATGGTGTCGGCGGCACCGACTGTTCGATCTCCAGCGTGAACGCCTTGGCGCTGGCGTCATAGGAGGAACTCACCGTCAGGTTCGGTGTACCGGCCTGATGGTACCAGAGCGCGAATTGCGCGAGGTCGCGGCCGGAAACGTCCTCGAACACTTTGAGGAAATCCTCGATCGTCGCCGCTTCGCCGTCATGACGCTCGAAATAGAGATCCATGCCGGCGCGGAAGGCCTCAGGCCCGAGAATGGCGCGGATCATGCGCACCACCTCTGAGCCTTTCTCGTAGACCGTCGCCGTGTAGAAGTTGTTGATCTCGCGGTAGCGGCGCGGCCTGACAGGATGCGCCAGCGGCCCCTGATCTTCGGGGAATTGATGCGCGCGCAGCGTGCGCACCTCGGCGATGCGCTTGACCGCCCGGGAGCGCTGGTCAGCCGAGAATTCGTGGTCGCGGTAGACGGTCAAGCCCTCCTTCAGGCAGAGCTGGAACCAGTCGCGGCAAGTGATTCTGTTGCCAGTCCAATTATGGAAATACTCATGCGCGATGATCGCCTCGATATTGGCGAAGTCGGCATCCGTCGCGGTCTCCTCATCGGCCAGCACATATTTGTCATTGAAGATGTTGAGACCCTTGTTCTCCATCGCGCCCATGTTGAAGTCGGAGACGGCGACGATGTTGAAGACGTCGAGGTCGTACTCGCGGCCGAAGACTTCCTCGTCCCATCTCATCGAGCGCTTCAGCGCGTCCATCGCGTATCCTGCCAGCCGCTCCTTGCCGGGCTCGACATAGATGCCGAGCTCGACCTTGCGACCCGACAGCGTTGTGAAGCTGTCCTCCACTTTGCCGAGCGCGCCGGCCACCAGCGCGAAGAGATAGCAGGGTTTCGGAAAGGGGTCGTGCCAGACAGCGTAATGCCGGCCTCCGTCAAGCGCACCGCTTTCGACCGGATTGCCGTTGGAGAGCAGCAGCGGCGCCTCGTTCTGCGGGGCCTCGATGCGCACCGTGTAGACGGAGAGGATGTCGGGCCGGTCGAGGAAGTAGGTGATGCGCCGAAAACCCTCGGCCTCGCATTGCGTGCAATAGACGTTGTTGGAGCGATAGAGGCCCATCAGCGCTTCGTTGCGCGCCGGCGCCACCTCAGTCTCGAGCCGAAGCTCGAAGCGTTGTGCCGAGGGCGGCTTCGCAATCGTCAATTGGTCTGGCGTCGACGCATAGTCCGAAGGTGCAAGCGCACGCCCGTCGATGGATAGGCCGAGCAGCGTCAGCCCGTCGCCGTCGAGCACCAGCGGCGCGGTGTCCGCGACGCCTGCGCGCCGCTCGATGGTCAGCATGGCAGTGACGCGGGTCGCATCTGGAGACAGGCAAAAATCGAGAGTGGTCCGCGGAATGAGGTAATCGCTGGGGCGATAGTCTTCGAGCCTGAAGACATGGCCGGTATCGGTGCGCATTCCGGTGCTTTTCCTGTCGATTTCGGGCGGACAGCGGGCGTTGCTGGTCCAAGAATTTCAGCGTGGGCGCTCTTTACACGAAACGGTCACTCGACAAAACTGCGCCGGGGTCTATTTCTGGGCTTCGTTTTCCGACCATCGTCACGAGGCAGGATGACCGTCGATCACGCCGGCAATCACAGCACGCTGCGAGGCATCGCGCTGAAGATCGTCTCGGTGGCGGTGTTCGTCGGCATGCAGACCTGCATCAAGTCGGCCGGCGACGTGCCTGCCGGGCAAATCGTGTTCTTCCGCTCCTTCTTCGCCATCTTCCCGATCATCGCCTTCCTGGCGTTCAGGGGACATTTGGCCACGGCATTCGCCACGAAACGGCCTTTCAACCACATCGCGCGCGGCCTCGTCGGCGTCGGCGCCATGGGGCTTGGCTTCTTCGCGCTCACCAGGCTGCCGCTGCCGGAGGCGATCACGCTGAACTATGCCCAGCCGCTGCTGGTGGTCGTGTTCTCCTCCGTCTTCCTCGGCGAGGCGATCCGCGTCTATCGCTGGAGCGCTGTCGCCGTCGGCCTTGTCGGCGTGCTCATCATCTCCTGGCCTGAACTGACGCTGCTGGGCTCCGACACAGCGCTCGACGACCAGGAAGTGCTGGGCGTGATGGCGGCATTGATCGCTGCCGCGATCTCGGCCGTCGCCATGCTTCTGGTGCGCAACCTCGTGCAGACCGAGAAGACGGCGACCATCGTGCTGTGGTTCTCGTCGACCGCAAGTGTGCTCTCGTTGCTCACCATTCCGCTCGGCTGGCAGGTGCTGACCCCGGTCCAGGCAGCGCTGCTTGTCATGGCGGGTTTCTGCGGCGGGCTCGGCCAGATCCTGATGACTGCCGCCTACCGCCATGCCGAGGCTTCCGTCGTGGCGCCGTTCGAATACACGTCGATGATTCTGGGCGTCGTCGTCGGCTATTTCGTCTTCGGCGACGTGACATTGCTGAACACCCTGATCGGCGGCGCGATCGTGGTCGCCGCCGGCATCTTCATCATCTGGCGCGAGCGGCAGCTCGGCCTGGAACGCACACGCACGAGAAGAGCCACGCCGCCGCAGGGTTAAGCGTGGGAGTTTACGGCCGCGCTCGTTCGCCAGCCGCACCAGCACTGCGCGCGTCTGCTCGTCGGCCGGAAAGAACTGGCTCATGCGCTGGCGCGTGCGCCATCCCCACGCGAGGGGGAGATCAGCTAATCGCCAGCCCCCGCAGCTTCGCCTTCACCTCGAGAAAATCCCGCCAGGCGAGCTTCTTGTGCGCCGGCGTCCTCAGCAGATAGGCCGGGTGCAGCGTCGGCATGGCGGGAATGGCAATGCCGGAGGCGGTTGTATGAACGCGCCAGTTGCCGCGCAGGCGCAGGATGCCGTCCGTGGTGTTGAGCAGCGTCTTTGCCGAAGGTCCGCCGAGATTGACCAGCACCTTTGGATTGACCAGCTCGATCTGCCTTTCGATGAACGGTCGGCAGATCTCGGTCTCGTGCGGTGTCGGTGTGCGGTTGCCCGGCGGCCGCCAGGGAATGACGTTGGCGATGTAGGCGGAGTTGCGGTCGAGGCCGATCGCAGCCAGCATGCGGTCGAGCAGCTGGCCGGACCGGCCGACGAAGGGCAAACCTTCGAGATCCTCGTCGCGGCCCGGCGCCTCGCCGACCAGCATCAGGTCGGCGTTCGGATTGCCGTCCGCGAAAACCAGGTTCTTGGCGGTGAACTTGAGGTTGCAGCCGTCGAAAGCCGCCATGTGCCGGCGCAACTCGTCGAGGCTCGAAGCATTCGCCGCCAGCTGTCTTGCGAGCAGCACCTGCCCTTCGTCGGGCACGGCGGCAGTGGCGGCCAGGGGGCGAGCAGGCGCATCCGGCACCCGGCTCGCGTCGAGCCTGGGTGGCGGCGCCGGCTGCTCCGGCGGCCGGCCCGCGTCGGGGGCCGCATCGGACACCTGTGTTGCCTGGGACCTGCTTTCCCGGACGGGCGCGGTTGGAGCCGGTGCCCGCTCGGCCTGCTTCGGCCGCGCCTCCGCGAACCGGTTGATGGGCGCGTCTTCCAGCGCCTCGTCGGCGCCGGCGCTGGCGTAGAAGGCGAGCAGTTCGGCTATGTCGATCGGGTTGCTGGGGGAGGCGGAAGTCATGGGCGCCACCATCGTCCGCGCCGCGCCGATTTGCAACCTCGTCGACACTCTACCCGGTCGGTATGCGAGGGTCCTGCACCAGATAGAACGTCCAGCGAGGCGTGTAGTCGGTGACCAGGAATTCGAAGCTCGCCGTCTTCAGCGGATCGACCTTGCCGTTCTTGAACAGGAGCCGGTCGTAGGGTTCGAACTGGCGGTCGAAATCGGCGAAGTTGCTTGAAACGATATTGTCGGGCCGCTTGTTGCGCTGGTCGAACGAAAGCCCGTCGCCGAACACGCTCGGCTGATCCAGTATCTCCTGCAGTTCGAACTGGAACTCGACCCAGGCCTGGGCGCTGTTGTTCAGCACCTCGATGCGCATGTACATCACCCCATTGGCGAAGTCGCCCGCCCTGCCGAAGGCCTCGATCGGCCTCGTCGCGCGGATGGTCAGCGTGACAGGCGTCGCCGAGTTCAATTCCTCGGTGATGATCAGGGGGTCGTCCTTGGTGCCGGTGCCCGAAGCGCCGGTGATGCGGAAGCCGCCAAGCTCGTCGGAAAAGGAGTAGGCGCCGGTCGCCCATACTTTCTGCTGATCGGCCTGTGCCGGGGCAATTGATAAGAGAAGCGGAAGAACCGCGCGGCAAACCACGCTGGGCGTGAAGAGAAAGCGCTTCGATGAAAAGCCGGATGGCTCGGGAGTGCGCATGAGACCAAGTATTGCCGATAAGCAAGCCGCCGAACAATTAAAAACGTCCGCCAGGCAGTTCCCCTTGCAACCGAACCGGCATGGCCGATGCTTTCCTTGCGGTCCGCGAAAGGCCTCCGGCGGGCGAGTCCGCGACTTTTTGTCGAAATCGGCATTGTCACATCAGCGCCGGTTTCGCGTCGCGAATTGATGCGCTATGCAGCACAGGAGCCAGCAAGATGCCCGGCAAAGGCAAGCCAGTGAGGGGTCGATGAGCGATATCGAACGCGAGAGCATGGAATTCGACGTGGTGATCGTCGGCGCCGGTCCCGCCGGCCTTGCCGCCGCGATCCGCCTGAAGCAGGTCAACCCCGAGCTTTCCGTCGTCGTGCTGGAGAAGGGCGGCGAGGTCGGCGCCCACATCCTGTCCGGCGCCGTCGTCGATCCGATCGGCATCGACCGCCTGCTGCCGGGCTGGCGCGAGGAGGAAGGCCATCCCTTCAAGACGCCGGTGACCGACGATCATTTCCTGGTGCTCGGTCCCGCCGGCTCCTTCCGCCTGCCCAACTTTCTGATGCCGCCACTGATGAACAATCACGGCAACTACATCGTCTCGCTCGGCAATGTCTGCCGCTGGCTGGCGGCCAAGGCGGAGGCGCTCGGCGTCGAGATCTATCCGGGATTTGCCGCGGCGAGCCTGGTCTACAACGACGCCGGTGCGGTGACCGGCGTCATCACCGGCGACATGGGCGTCGAGAAGGACGGCACGCATGGTCCGGCCTATGCGCCGGGCATGGCGCTGATGGGCAAATATGTGCTGATCGGCGAAGGCGCGCGCGGCTCTTTAGCCAAGCAGCTGATCGCGAAATACAAGCTTGCCGACGGCCGCGAGCCGGCCAAGTTCGGCATCGGCCTCAAGGAACTGTGGCAGGTCAAGCCTGAGAACCACAAGCCGGGTCTGGTGCAGCATTCCTTCGGCTGGCCGCTCGACATGAAGACCGGCGGCGGCTCCTTCCTCTACCATCTCGAAGACAACCAGGTGGCCGTCGGCTTCGTTGTCCACCTGAATTACAAGAACCCCTATCTGTCGCCCTTCGAGGAGTTCCAGCGCTTCAAGACGCATCCGGCGATCAAAGGCACCTTCGAAGGCGCCAAGCGGATCGGCTACGGCGCCCGCGCCATCACCGAGGGCGGCTGGCAGTCGGTGCCGAAGCTTTCTTTCCCGGGCGGCGTCCTGATGGGCTGTGCCGCCGGCTTCGTCAACGTGCCGCGCATCAAGGGCTCGCACAATGCGGTGCTCTCCGGCATGCTGGCCGCCGAGCATGTCGCCGAAGCGATTGCCGCCGGCCGCGCCAATGACGAGCTCGCCGCCTATGAAGCAGCCTGGCGCGGCAGCGATATCGGCAAGGACTTGAAGAAAGTGCGCAACGTCAAGCCGCTGTGGTCGCGCTTCGGCACCATCGTCGGTGTCGGTCTTGGCGGGCTGGACATGTGGCTGAACACGCTGTTCGGCTTTTCGCCGTTCGGCACGCTGAAGCATGGCAAGGCGGATTCCGCGACGCTCGAGCCTGCCTCGAAGCACAGCACGATCGTCTATCCGAAGGCGGATGGGGTCTTGACCTTCGACCGGCTGTCCTCGGTGTTCCTGTCCAACACCAACCATGAGGAAAACGAGCCCGTGCACCTCATCGTCGGCGACATGGGCTTGCAGCAGCGCTCCGAACACGATGTGTTTGCCGGTCCCTCGACCCGCTACTGCCCGGCCGGCGTCTACGAATGGGTGGACAAGGACGGCAACGCCGCCGCCGATCCGTCCGCCAAGGACGTTCGCTTCGTCATCAACGCGCAGAACTGCGTGCACTGCAAGACCTGCGACATCAAGGATCCGAACCAGAACATCAACTGGGTGCCGCCGCAGGGCGGCGAAGGCCCGGTCTACCAAGGCATGTAGCTGCGCGCCGGGGCGGACCGTCTCGACAGCCGCCCAATGGGAAGCCGGCGAAGGCACGGTCGCGTTAAAGCGTTGAAATGGGCAGCGGGCTGTGGTTCCCTTCTCCAGATGGAGAAGCGGCCATGCGCGTGGTAGTTTTCGCAATTCTGGTTGCGATCGGCGCGCTATGCGGCAGCGCCGCCGTCGCCGCGGCCGACACCAAGCTGCTGATGAAGACGCGAACATACAACATCACCGGCGCGACCGGTCCTGCTCTCGTTGAGGCGATGGATCGCAACGGTCCCAAGCACGGCTTCATGACGCGCGCCATTGCGGATACGAGCTATACGGTGAGATGGCACCTCAGCACGAGCCGGACCGATGGCGTCTGTCGTCTGCGGCAAGTCGACGGCGTGCTCGACCTGACCTACACCTATCCGCGTCTGGCATCGCCGGCCGCTCCCGCGCTCGAGCGCCGCTGGAAGCGGTTCTTCGCAGGCGTTCGCGCGCATGAGGAGACGCATGGCCGCATAGCCAGGCGCATGATGGCGGCCACCGCCAGATCGATCCGGAACCTCGAACGGGCCGATAATTGGTTCTGCACCGGCACGCGTCGTGAAGCGCGGCGCCGGATCAATGCCTTCTATGCCGAATATGAGGCGAAGCAGAACGCCTTCGACGCACGCGAGCACCGTGACGGCGGCCATGTCGAGCACCTGGTTGATGCTCTGATCAAGCCTTAGCGCTGCAACGCAGAGACTTGATGCAAGGCTGGAGACCCGCGGTTTCGCGAGCTCGCTACGGAGCGAGCGCGGCAAGCGCGGTTTTGTGCGCGTCCTCGCGATGCTCGTCGTCCGGGCGCAGCGAGAACTCTACCAATACCGGCAGATGGTCCGAGCCGGCACCTTCCAGCCGCGTCGACGAGTGGATCGTCACCCGGCCCTTGCTGAACACCTGGTCGATGGGCAAGCCGGTGAAACGGCGCAGGAAGTCGGGCAGTTTTCTGTGAATCCAGGTCGGTCCGGCAGACGGCATGATGGTCAGCCCGCCGATCGCGGCGACGCGGCTTACCGCCGCGCTCCAGGGCGCGGCGTTGCAGTCGCCGGCCATGATCGCGCTCTCGCCGAGAGCGGCAAGGGGTGCCGACAATTCGCCGATCTGCCAATACTGCTCGCGGGGCCAGGGCCAGCTGAGATGGATCGCGGCGACGTCGACGGCGGTGCCGCCGAAATCGATGGTGGCCGTCGCCATCGCGCCGCGCGGCTCGCAATGCGGCGCGCTGTCGGCCGCGAACGGCCGCCGCGAGAGCAGCGCGACGCCGAAGATGCCGTTCGGATAGGCGCAAAGGATGCGATAGGGATAGGCGCTGGCGATGTAGCCGAGTTGCGTCGCCCACATGCCCGACACCTCGTCGAGCGTGATCACGTCGGGATTGGTGCGGCCGATCAGCGACAGCACCTTCTTGGGCGTCGGATTGTCGAAGCGCAAGTTCATCTGCAGCAGGCGGTAGACGATCCGGTCGCTCGGCTTGGCGACAGCCTGCTGCGGCCACAGCCTGGGCAGCGCGTTCGTCGTCGTGGCGAAAGAGGCAATGGCGAAGAGCAGCACTGCCGCCGCCTGCAGCCGGTACGACCCGGCCAGCAGCGACAACGCAAGCACCGCGCTCAAGACGCTCAGATGAATGCGGAAATGCGAGAAGGAATCGAATGCCGGGTGCAGCGTGCCGAAGAACCCGGCCAGCAGCGCGGCCGAGAGGGCCATCATTGCCAGGAACAGAACCCCAGCCGTCATGTTCGAGCGCGCGCCGCCTGTTGTCATCGAATTCGTGGTCTGTCGAATGCCGCTGGCATTTGATCGGCCTGCTTATCGGCCAAATTGCGGCCCCAACAAGACCGCGAGGTCCTGTCGAACTTTCCTACTGGAAAGCGGTCTCAGAAAAACTTCTGAGCTTGCGCGAGTGCAGCCGGTCCATCGGCATCTCGGCCAGTTTCTCCATCGCCCTGATGCCGATGGTGAGATGCTGCGCCACCTGCCGCTTGTAGAATTCGCTCGCCATCCCCGGCAGCTTCAACTCGCCATGCAGCGGCTTGTCCGAGACGCAAAGCAGCGTGCCGTAGGGCACGCGGAAGCGAAAGCCGTTGGCGGCGATCGTTGCCGATTCCATGTCGAGCGCGATCGCACGCGACTGCGACAGGCGCTGCACCGGCCCGCGCTGGTCGCGCAGTTCCCAATTGCGGTTGTCGATGGTGGCGACGGTGCCGGTGCGCATGATGCGCTTGAGATCGTAGCCGGAAAGGCCCGTGACTTCGGCGACCGCCTCCTGCAGCGCCACCTGGATTTCTGCCAGCGGCGGGATCGGCACCCAGACCGGCAGGTCGTCGTCGAGCACATGGTCCTCGCGCACATAGGCATGGGCCAGCACATAGTCGCCCAGTGCCTGCGTGTTGCGCAGGCCGGCGCAATGGCCGAGCATCACCCAGGCGTGCGGGCGAAGCACGGCGATATGGTCGGTGATGGTCTTGGCATTGGAAGGGCCGACGCCGATATTGACCATGCTGATGCCGCCATGGCCGGGCTTCTTCAAATGATAGGCTGGCATCTGCGGCAGCCGCGGAGGCGGCGTGCCTTCGCTCGGCATGCCGGCGCCCGCCTTGGTCACCACATTGCCCGGCTCGATGAATTCGCTGTAGCCGCCACCGCCCTTCTCCATCAGTTCGCGGGCGCGTGCGACGAATTCGTCGATGTAGAATTGGTAGTTGGTGAACAGGACGAAGTTCTGGAAGTGCTGCGGGCTGGTCGCCGTGTAGTGGGACATGCGATGCAGCGAATAGTCGATGCGCTGCGCCGTGAACGGCGCCAGCGGCCTTGGTTCGCCGAACGCCACCTCGAAGGTGCCGTTGGCGATCTGGTCGTCGGTGCCGTCGAGATCCGGCACGTCGAACAGGTCGCGGATCGGCCGCTTTATGCGCTCGGCCGCGGTGCCGTCGACATAGGTTCCTTCGAGGAAGGCGAAATGCAGCGGGATCGGCGTGGTCGATTCCGAGACGGTCACCGGCACGCCGTGATTGCGCATAATGAGGCGAAGCTGTTCGATGAGATAGTTTTCGAACAGCTGCGGCTGGGTGATGGTGGTGGCGAAGTGTCCGGGCGTCGGCATGTGACCATAGGCCTGGCGTGAGTCGATCTGGGTGAACGAGCTCGTGGTGACGCCGATCTGCGGATAGAAGGCGCGGTAGCGCCTGCTCTCGTCGCCGCCTGCGGCAAGCGCTGCGAAGGACTCGCGCAGGAACTTGGTGTTGCGGTCATAAAGCGCCTGCAGCGCCGCTACGGCCTTTTTGGCGTCGTGGAAATCCTGCCTGCCGAAGGGCTCAGGCATCACGACCGATTCGATGGCTTGGGGATAGATTCGCTTTTCCATGGCCCAATATAGGGATTTGGCGAAGCGCTTGGGAGGGGGAGGCCGGCGCGAAGCTCGGCCATGGCCCATTTTTCTTCGGTCAGGGCTATGCGCGCTGCAGGCTGACCAGCAGCACGAAGCCGACGCCCGCTTTCCTTGGCGACGGCGCTTCGATCGTCGAGCCGGTGTCGGCGCGCATCATCGGCACCGCCAGCACCGGGGCGGCAAGCAGCATCAGGATGAGCGCCGCCCGCGGCAGGAGCCGGAGGGTGGTCATGGCGCTGGCAGCGATGCGGTTCATGGTCGTTGTTTCCCGTTTGAGGGTTGGTCGGTTCAGCGGTTGAAATGGTTCATGCAGCCCAGCCGGCAGGAAGCTGCAGCCTCAAAGGAGCGCGCCGGCCGGTCTGCCTGCGCGACGAGGACGGCGAACAGCATGCCGAACAGGCTCATCAATAGGCAGACGATGGTGAAGCGGCGCGCAAGCATTGGGTCTCTCTCCTTCAATGGAGAAGAGATTGCCCGAATGCCGCTGAACCTGTTCTGAGACCGGCATTCATCTGCCGTTCAAAATTCGCTGACGCTGCCCGGGTGCACTTTGCCGGCGGCAGCGCCCGTTGGTCCCCGGCCGCCAGCGAGCCGGGCAAAAAAAGAAACGGGACCGCCAGGGCCCCGTTTCAAGATCATCGCTTGCGAGTCGATTAAAGCTTGGTCCAGGTCTGGGTCTTGCAGATCAGGCCGCCAAGCACGCAGCCGCTCATCTTGAGCGAGGTGCCGGAGATCGTCGCCTTGCCGGAATAGGTCTTGTCGGTTTCCGGATCGGTTATGGTGCCGGTATACTTGTTGTCGCCGGCTGCCTTGAAGGAGCCGATGGTCTTGCCGGCATATTTGCCGGACTTCAGTGTGATGGAAAACGCGCCGCTGCCGGCGATCGCCGCCGTCGAGCCGGATTGCGTCTTCCAGTTGCCCTCGATCGGATCGGCCCATGCGGCGCCAGCCATGATCAAGGTGGCCCCCAGGGCCAGGCTCAGTTTTCGAAACATCGTGTGTCCTCCCGGTAGATTCGAGCGGGGCAAGTCCGCCTCTGCCCTTTACGCAAACGTCAACCTAGTGCAGCTCTCGCCGAAACGAAAGCGGTACCCTCACGGAAGCTTGCAGCATTTTGCGGCGAAAAATGAACCAGTGGCGATCGCGGCTTCGATTTTCGTGGTTAGTGAAGTCTTGATTCCGGGAGCCGAAATTTTCGTCGATTTTTGCCGGAACAGGCCGAATTGCGCGCTTCCTATGCTTAACGAATTCCCGTGTTTACCTCTTGTTTTAGCTTTGTTTTCTTCGAATTAAGCACGCCATTTAACGACGGATTCAAGGCCAGGCTTCATCCTCGAAAGCATCGAAAGAGCGGCCCGCCCCACCCGACAAGGGGGACCGAACAAGGCAGCTCTCGGGAGCCAGACAGGGGATTGAAATGGCACGTTTTGAGATGTTGGAAGACGGCTTCGGCGCCATGGGGGCAACCGCCCAGGCCGATATTCTTTTCGAACTGGGCATGATGTATGCCACCGGCCGCGACTGCGAGACCGACGTCGTCGCCGCCCACAAATGGTTCAACATCGCTGCCATCAAGGGCTCCCTCCGCGCCGCCGAGTTGCGTTCGGAACTGTCGGCCACCATGTCGAAGACCGACATCGCCAAGGCGCTGCGCGAAGCACGCGAATGGATGACGATGCACTGAGGCAAGCAGGACGGGAACACTTCGGGCAAGACCGCGGCAAGACGGTCGCCCACAGGAGAAGACCGCGGCAAGACGGTCGCCCACAGGAGAAGACCGCGGCAAGACGGTCGCCCACAGGACAAGGCCGCGGCAAGACGGTCGCCCACAGGACAAGGCCGCGGCAAGACGGCCCGGACGAACGGACGACAGGGAAGTAGGCGGGTTTCGGGAGCGGGGGTGTTTGGAAACGCTCGATTGGCAAAAGCCGCGACCGGCCGGGACAAGGCCGGCGCGGCTTTAGGCATTTCACGGCCTGCCAGGTGGTCACTGCCGGACATCGGCCTATATCAATCTGGCGGGTCCGCCGCTCTGATCACAGGCCCAATCGAGTGCCGTCGATGCGCCAAGACAGGCTGGTTCAACGGTGAAATGGTCCCGCCTTCTGAAAGAAGCGCGGCTTGAGCGGCCGCGCGTGAGTGGAGGAGGTCTATCACCATGAAAAAATTTGGTCTTTTGAGCGCGGCCGCATTGGGCCTGATGATGAACGCATCGATCGCGTTCGCCGACGACATCACCATCTCGGTGGTCGGTCCCATGACCGGCCAGCTCGCCAATATCGGTGACCAGTTCAAGCAGGGGGCGCAGGCCGCCGCGGACGCCATCAACGCCGCCGGTGGTGTCAACGGCAGCAAGATCAAGATCGACATCCAGGACGACCAGTGCGATCCGAAGCAGGCCGTCTCGGTCGCCAACCGCATCGTCGCCGACGGCACCAAGTTCGTCGACGGTCACGCCTGCTCGGGCTCGAGCATCCCGGCTTCCGCCGTCTACGCCGAGGCCGGCACGCTGATGATGACCCCGGCGTCCTCCAATCCGGAACTGACCGACGCCGCCGCCAAGGCCGGCTGGCCGACGATCATGCGCCTTTACACGCGCGACGACGCGCAGGGCGCCTTCATCGGTCCTTGGATCGCCAAGAAATACGCCGGGAAGAATGTCGTGGTCCTGCACGACAAGAGCGCCTACGGGCAGGGCGTGGCCGACGCCGTCAAGGCGACCATGAATGCCGGGGGCCTCAAGGAGGTCGACTATGAAGGCATCAACGCCGGCGAGAAGGATTATTCTGCCTTGGTCACCAAGCTGAAGCAGCTCAAGGCCGACGTCGTCTATTTCGGCGGCTACCACCCGGAGGCCGGTCTCATCCTGCGCCAGGCGGCCGAGCAGAACGTCAAGTTCCAGCTCATCATGCCGGATTCGATCGCCTCGCCGGAGTTCTGGCAGGTTGCCGGCCCGGCCGGTGAAGGCACAATGTTCGTCTTCCCGTCGGACCCGCAGGCCAAGCCCGAAGCCAAGGACGCCGTTGCCAAGATCAAGGCCGGCGGCTTCACGCCGGAAGGCTTCACGCTGTTCTCCTATGCCGTGGTTCAGGCCGTGGCCGAGGGCGTCAAGCGTGCCGGCAGCGACGATCCGGCCAAGGTCGCCGAGGCGCTGAAGAACGGCCAGCCGATCAGCACCGTCGTCGGCGACGTCATTTTCGATGAGAAGGGCGACCTGAAGAACGCCAGCTACGACATCAATCAGTGGCACGACGGCAAATACGCGCCGATCCAGCCGTAATCGCATCTGTTCGTGTGGAAATGGCCGGGCTCTCGTCCCGGCCATTTTCGTTTTGGTGGCGGTCGGCGCTCCACGGCGCCCCCCTCTGGCCTGCCGGCCATCTCCCCCACAAGGAGGGAGATCGGACGTCGCCGCCGCTTTCGCCAATCGCGCTGCAGAAAAATGCGCCATCGCCGAAACTGCCAATCTCCCCCCAAGTGGGTCCCAAGTGGGGGAGATGTCCGGCAGCACAGCGGGGGGCGGCGTTGTCCCGCGGCACATGTCCGATTAGGCTGTCAGCCCTGGCCGTCCTCCGCGAACCGCACCAATACCGTGCCGTCGCTCACCTGCGCGCCCTCGGCCGCGATCTCGGCGACCACGCCGTCATGCGGGGCGGCGATCGTGTGCTCCATCTTCATTGCCTCGAGGATCAAGAGGGGCTGGCCCTTGATCACCGCATCCCCGGCTGCGGCCCGCACCAGCTTGACCAGTCCCGGCATCGGTGCGCGCAGGCTGCCTGTTGCGGCCGCGGCTTCGTCGGCCTTGGCGAGCGGGTCAGGCACCGTGAAGGAATGGGCGACCGCGCCGTCGAACACGGTGACATGCCCGGGCCAGCATGCGGTGCGCGGAAGGGTCCGCAGATCATGCGAATTGATCGCATCGTGCGGTGCCTCCAGCGCCACCTGGAAGCGACCGTCCGGCCGCGCCGAGACCCGTGCCAGCATGTCCTCATCGCCGTAGCGAAGCCTGATGCGCCGCGCCACGGTGTGGAAATGCGCATAGCCGGCAAGCGAGGACCAGGGATCGCCGCTGATGTCTGGAGCGCCTGCGCCGGTGGCCGCGAGGGCTGCGGCGGCGATCGTTTCGTCGCTTGGCGGGGGCAGGGCGATCAGCTCCTCCTGATGCCGGCCGATCAGCCCGGTGTCGACATCGCCGGCCGCGAAATCGGCGTTGGCCGCAAGCGCGGCGAGGAAGGCGGTGTTGACGGTGGAACCGGCCACCTCCATCTGCGCGAGCGCCTTGATCAGCGCGGCTAGCGCGGACGCGCGGTCCCCGGCCCGCACCACCAGCTTGGCGATCATCGGGTCGTAGAAGGGGGAGACCGTGTCGCCGGCCCGCACGCCGGTCTCGATGCGTAGTGCGGCCCCGTCCGGCGCCGAGCCCGGAAACTTCAGATGGTGGAGCGTGCCCGTTGCCGGCAGGAAGCCCTTCGTCGCGTCCTCGGCATAGATGCGTGCCTCGAAGGCGTGGCCCGCAAGCTGGATTTCGCTCTGTGCCTTGGGCAGCTTCTCGCCCGCTGCCACGCGCAATTGCCATTCGACAAGATCGACGCCGGTGACCATTTCGGTGACCGGATGCTCGACCTGGAGGCGGGTGTTCATCTCCATGAACCAGAAGCGGTCCGCCTTCAGGCCTTCCGAGGCATCGACGATGAATTCGATCGTGCCGGCGCCTGAATAGCCGATCGCCTTGGCGGCCTTGACCGCCGCCTCGGCCATCGCCTTGCGCAGCGCCGGCGTCATGCCGGGGGCGGGCGCTTCCTCGATCACCTTCTGGTGGCGGCGCTGTGCCGAGCAGTCGCGCTCGAAGAGATGGACCGCATTGCCGAAATTGTCGCCAAACACCTGAACTTCGATATGGCGCGGCTTGTCGACATATTTTTCCACCAGCACGCGGTCGTCGCCGAAAGCGGCCTTGGCCTCGCGCCGCGCGCCGGACAGCGCCTCGGAGAAATCATCCGGGTGCTCGACGCGCCGCATGCCTTTGCCGCCGCCGCCGGCGCGCGCCTTGATCAGCACGGGATAGCCGATCTCGCGCGCCTTGGAGGCGAGCAGAACGATCTCCTGCGCCTCGCCGTGATAGCCCGGGACCACCGGCACGCCGGCCTTTTCCATCAGCCGCTTGGCCGCGTCCTTCAGTCCCATGGCGCGGATCGAGGCTGCCGAGGGGCCGATGAAGACGAGCCCGGCCGCCGTCACCTGATCGACGAAATCGGGGTTCTCCGAAAGAAAGCCGTAGCCGGGGTGGATCGCCTCTGCACCGCTGGCGAGCGCCGCGGCAACTATTCTGTCGCCGCGCAGATAGCTTTCACCGACCGGCGAGGGACCGATATGCACCGCCTCGTCGGCCATCTCGACATGCAACGCGCGAGCGTCGGCGTCCGAGTAGACGGCGACGGTGCGCACGCCGAGCCTGCGCGCCGTCCGGATGACGCGGCAGGCGATCTCGCCGCGATTGGCGATCAGGATCTTGCCGAACATGGAGCCTCCCGGTCTTGTCTCGGCCGGCGCCAGTCTGGCAGGCGTCGGCCTACTTCGAGGCGGCGATCTCGCAGGCGCCGCCTGTTACCACCTTGTAGTGCGCGCGCGTGGCCAGGCAGGATTTCATCGCCAGATCTTCCGCCACCTTCTGAGACGGCGCATTCAGGTGTCCGCCACAGATGATGTAGGACGACATGATCCGGGCATATGGCGTGGTGGCATAGGCCGAGTGGCCGCCCGCCGCCACATAGGCCTTGTAGGCCTTGGTGCATGGATCCTTGGGATTTCGCGGCAGAAACGGCGGGAAACGCTTGTCCCCCTCGCTTCCGGCCAGCGATCCGGCCATGGCGGCGCCGGACGATGCGACTATCAGCAGGCCGGCCAACATCGCCGCGGCTGCCCGCTTGCAGCTCATTGATTTCACTTTGCTTTCCCCACCGGAAGAATTGCCCTTCTCGCCGGGCGGCTACTTCGATGCCGCGACGCTGCAGGCCCCGCTGGTCTGGAACTTGTATTTCTTGAGCCCGCCCTGGCATGAGCGCATAGCCAGGTCCTCCGCCGCTTTCTGGCTCTTGGCGTTGACGTGGACGCCGCAGATGAAGAATTCCGTCATCCGGGCGATCGGCGTGGAAGCGTAAGCGGAATGGCCGTTCGCCGCGACATAGGCATTGTAGGCCTTGCCGCAATCTCCCCTGGTCCCGAGCGGGAAGTATACCGGATAGCGCACATCGCCCTTGCTGCCGGCCAATGACTGCGCCGCGCCGATGCCTGGCGCCGCGACTATCAGCAATCCTGCAAGTATCGAAACAGTCGACTTGCGACAGTGATTCAGAATCATCTTTTCCCCACCCAAATTGCCCAATCCAGGGTGAGCAGTAGCGAATATTTTGCGCCGCCGCCAGCGCCAAGATGCCAACTCGCACTTTTGTGTACAGATGGACCGTCTCGCTCATCATTGTTCAGGACCCGTCACGCGCAGAAATGGCTGATCGGTATAGTTCGGCCGTTTGCTGGTCGAAGCAGCAGAAAGTCACGATTTCGGGAATCGCATTTTCACTAAAAAAGGCAGCGACAGTTTCGACTGCTATTTCCGTGGCCTGGTCTTTCGGATAGCCGTAGATGCCGGTCGAGATCGCCGGAAAAGCCACAGTGCGGCAATCATGGGCGAGGGCGACCTCGAGCGAGCGCCGGTAGCAGGAGGCAAGCAGGTCGGCCTCGCCCTTGCCGCCGCCATGCCAGACTGGACCGACCGTGTGGATGACATAGCGCGCCGGAAGCCGGTAGCCCTTGGTCAGCTTGGCATCGCCGGTCTTGCAGCCATTGAGCATGCGGCATTCGGCAACCAGTTCGGGCCCTGCCGCGCGGTGGATAGCGCCGTCGACGCCGCCACCGCCGAGCAGCGAGGAGTTGGCGGCGTTGACGATGGCGTCGACCGCGAGCTTCGTGATGTCGCCGGTGTGGATACGGATCCTGTCGCCGAGGGCACTCATCGTCTACATCCTGAACACGCCGAATTTCGTGTCCCCGATCCCGGCATTGAGCGCCGCCGAGAGGCTGAGCGCCAGCACCTCGCGCGTCTTGGCCGGATCGATGATGCCGTCGTCCCAGAGCCTGGCCGAGGAATAGAGCGGGTGGCCCTCATGCTCGTATTTCATCAGGATCGGCTTCCTGAACTTTGCTTCCTCTTCCGTCGTCCATTCGCCCCCCTTGCGTTCGATGCCCTCGCGCTTGACCATGGCAAGCACTGTCGCGGCCTGCTCGCCGCCCATCACCGAGATGCGCGCGTTCGGCCACATCCACAGGAAGCGGGGAGAGTAGGCACGGCCGCACATGCCGTAGTTGCCGGCGCCGAACGAGCCGCCGATGATGACGGTGAGCTTCGGCACGCGTGCCGTGGCCACCGCCATCACCAGCTTGGCGCCGTCCTTGGCGATGCCGCCGGCTTCATATTTCTTGCCCACCATGAAGCCGGTGATGTTCTGCAGGAAGACGAGCGGAATGCCACGCTGGCAGCAGAGCTCGATGAAATGCGCGCCCTTCAGGGCGCTTTCCGAAAACAGCACCCCGTTGTTGCCGAGGATGCCGACCGGCATGCCGTGCAGATGCGCAAAACCCGTGACGAGAGTCGTGCCGTAATTCTGCTTGAACTCGTCGAATTCCGAGCCGTCGACAATGCGCGCGATCACCTCGCGCACATCATAGGGCTGGCGCAGGTCCGTCGGCACGACGCCGTAGAGTTCATGCGGATCGTGAAGCGGCGGAATCGATTTCTGTAAGTGCAGACTTACGGCTTTGGTCCGATTGAGGTTTTTGACGATGCGCCGGCAGATGGCCAAGGCATGTTCGTCATCCACCGCGTAATGGTCGGCAACGCCGGAAAGCCGGGTGTGGACGTCGGCGCCGCCAAGCTCCTCGGCGCTGACATCCTCGCCGGTGGCAGCCTTCACCAGCGGCGGGCCGCCGAGGAAGATGGTCGCCTGGTTGCCCACCATGATCGTCTCGTCCGACATCGCCGGCACATAGGCGCCGCCCGCCGTGCAGGAGCCCATCACACAGGCGATCTGCGGGATGCCTGCCGCCGACATGTTGGCCTGGTTGTAGAAGATGCGGCCGAAATGCTCGCGGTCCGGAAAGACCTCGTCCTGGTTGGGCAGATTGGCGCCACCGCTGTCGACGAGATAGATGCAGGGCAGGTTGTTCTGCAGCGCGATCTCCTGCGCGCGCAAATGCTTCTTCACCGTGAGCGGATAGTAGGTGCCGCCCTTCACCGTGGCGTCGTTGACGACAACCATGACTTCCCGGCCCTCGACGCGGCCGATGCCGGTGATGATGCCGGCCGCAGGAATGTCCTCCCCATACATCGACCATGCCGCGAACTGACCGACCTCGAGGAAGGGCGAACCGGTATCGAGCAGTTGCGCCAACCGCTCGCGCGGCAGCAGTTTGCCGCGACCCTGATGGCGCTCGCGCGCCTCGTCCGAGCCGCCACGCTCGACGCCGGCAGCCTTCTCGGCGATGTCGTCGACCAACTCCCGCATGCGCAGGGCATTGGCGCGGAAAGTGTCGGAAGCGGGGGAGATTTGGGTATGGAGCGTGGCCATGGTCGTCTCCTATTGCTCGGCCACGACTTGCAACTTGCCGTCTCGCCGCTCGAAGATATTCTCAGACAAAAGGTCAGGCTCGTCTCGAAAAACCCTGGTGATCAAGGTGCGGGCTAACTGAACCGAGTTGGGCAGGCGCTTGTCGAATACAAAAATTGAGTCGCGTCGCGGAATAGCTATAAGTACTCCGTCGGGAAACTGGGGTTCAAGCAGTGCCCAAAATTTGTCGGTAAGTAGAAGAGCGGGTGAGATAGCCTCATCACCTTCGACGGTGAAGAGGGATATCCCGTCGCGAATCTTCTCCTGCCTGACCTGGGGCATCTGCTTGTCGATATTTTCTAGAGCAAGCTGGCGAAGTTGTGGGAGGGAACGGCCTCCGACGTCGGAAAACGGCACGCTTGCAAGCGACTCCTCAGCATCGATCTGATAGAGGATGACGACATCTCCAGCGAGATCCTCATAGGTAGTTCCTTTTTCGGGTGCCACGTCGTCTTTAAAGGCATCCAGATGCTCGCGAGGTCGAATGTTCGCGATTAGGTGGTCAGCGTCGAAACCGCTTTCGGTATCGGTGAGGACAAGAACGTTCAAGAAGCGATGGATCTCAGTTTCGACTTCGTTGGCAGGCAGTTCGCGAAGGCGACCAAGCAGGTTGGTGACGTCGACTTCAAGTTTCTGGTCCTTACCCGGGCGCACTGTCGTTACGCTCAGTCGAGCCAGATCGACAGGATCAGGGATAGCCTCCTTGACACGGCTATCGCTCCTCAACCGCGAGATAACCTCAAGCCGAAGCGCCGCAGTATCCTTGAATCTTAGCGTATCGGAATGCGCTGTCGCCACAAATCCGGACAGCGATACGGACGCGAGAACTCCGCGTGCCACTGCCCAGAGATGTTTCGACAGCCTTGATATTTTGAAGTAACTCACGTCCCCTCCGCCATGATCTCGCGGCCGATCAGCCAGCGGCGGATTTCGCTGGTGCCGGCGCCGATCTCGTAGAGCTTGGCGTCGCGCAAAAGCCGGCCGGTCGGATAGTCGTTGATGTAGCCATTGCCGCCGAGCAGCTGGATGGCGTCGAGCGCCATCTGCGTCGCCTTTTCGGCTGCGAACAGCACGCAGCCGGCGGCGTCCTTGCGCGTGGTCTCGCCACGGTCGCAGGCGGCGGCCACTGCATAGACATAGGCGCGCGCGGCGTTCATCGTCGCATACATGTCGGCGAGCTTGCCTTGAACCAACTGGAACTCGCCGATCGGCCGGCCGAACTGCTTGCGCTCGTGGACGTAAGGGATTGCAACGTCGAGGCACGCCGCCATCAGGCCGATCGGCCCTCCGGCCAGCACGGCGCGCTCATAGTCGAGCCCCGACATCAGCACCTCGACCCCGCGCCCTTCTTCATGCAGCACGTTCTCGAAAGGCACTTCGACGTTCTCGAACACCAACTCGCCGGTGTTGGAGCCACGCATGCCGAGCTTGTCGAGTTTCTGCGCCACCGAAAAACCTGCCATCGTCTTCTCGACGATAAAGGCGGTGATGCCGCGCGAGTTTCGCTCCGGATCGGTTTTTGCGTAGACCACCAGCGTCTCGGCGTCGGGACCGTTCGTGATCCACATTTTGGAGCCGTTGAGCACATAACGGTCATTGCGCTTTTCGGCGCGCAGCCGGAGCGACACGACGTCCGAGCCGGCACCCGATTCCGACATCGCCAGCGCGCCCACCTTCTCGCCGCTGCAGAGCGCCGGAAGGTATTTCTCCTTCTGCGCCGACGTTGCCCAGCGGTTGATCTGGTTGACGCAGAGGTTGGAGTGCGCGCCGTAGGACAGCCCCACCGACGCCGAGGCGCGCGAGATCTCCTCGACGGCGACGACATGCGCGAGATAGCCCATGCCGGTGCCGCCGAAATCGGGATCCGCCGTGATGCCGAGCAGGCCAAGCGCGCCGAGCTCGGTCCAAAGATGCGCCGGGAACTCGTTGGTGCGGTCGATCTCGGCCGCGATCGGCGCGATCCTGTCCTGCGCGAAGCGCCGCACGCTGTCGCGCAACGCCTCTATGTCGGCATCAAGCCCGAAGCTCAACGTGTTCGTGTACATGCCGTTCCTCCCTGCGCATGCCCCGATCTTCGTGGGGATCATGCGTGAAAATCAGAGTGCCACGACGGCCCTGGCGCGCCCGGAGGGGCGCGCTTCGCCTTGGCTGATTGTCGCGCCGACCAGGCGCATTGTCATCGAAAGATATGAGGTGGTGACTTCGGCGATCGACAGCCGCTCGCCCGGCCGGAACCAGACGATGACGCCGGTCATCATCTGGATCAGCGCCATAGCGGTGAGCCCGATGTCGTCGATCGCAAAGACGCCATCCTCCGCGCCGTCGCGCAGGATCGCGCGCAATTCCTTCTCATAGGCCGTGCGCAGCTTGAGGATCTGGGTGAGCCGGTCCGGCGAAAGGCTGCGCAGCTCCATGTTGGAGACATGCGTGGCGTGGCGGCGCGCGATGTGGAAGGCGATGTGGGTCTCGACATAGGCGGCAAGGCGCGCCACGGGATCCTCGGCAGCGGGGCGGGCCGATCGCCAGGCCTCCAGCAGTCCTTCCATGTGCTCGCGCATCAGCGTGAACAGGAGGTCTTCCTTGGTCGGGAAGTAGCGGTAGAGCGCGGCGGCCTGCACGCCGACTTCCGCCGCCAGCAGGCGCATGGACATCGCCTCATAACCGAGGCGCGCGATCAGGCCGACCGCCGCTTCGCGGACGGCAGCCTCTGTCTTTTCGCCATCGGAACCCGTCGTGCGCGCCATCTCAGTCGCCTCTTCGTCGGCAATAATAAAACGAACGTTCAATTAATTCAAGCGCGATAAAGGGTGTTCCTCGTAGGGAGGGCGACAGCAGGCGGAGTGGGGAACGGCCCGCTCGACCGCGCCGGCAGCCTCGATCAGGCAATTGGAGGTTCAGTCGCCGCGAAACGCCCGGCTGGCCTGGTCGGTCAATGGCTTCAGCAGGTAGGAGAGGACCGTGCGCTCGCCTGTCTGAAGGAAAACCTCGGCCGGCATGCCGGGCTTCAGCTCGAGCTGTCCAGCTTGCTTCAGGCTGCTCTTCGTCAGCGCGATACGCACGGCGTAGTAGGCGACGCCCGCCTTCTGGTCCTCAATGAGGTCGGGCGAGATTCGGTCCACCTGGCCCTCGACCTCCGGCGTGGTCTGTTGGCTGAACGCCGACAGGCGAAGCGCCGCCGGCTGCCCGACGCGGACCTGGTCGATGTCCTGCGGGGCGACACGCGCCTCGACCACCAGGGCGTCGGCCGTCGGCACGATCTGCATGATCGCCTCGCCTGGTGCAATGACGCCGCCGATCGTGTGCACTGCCAGTTGGTGCACGCGGCCCGATTGCGGCGCGCGGATATCGATCTGCTTCAGCGACTGCTCGGCGGAAATCTGCCGCTCGCGCAGCTCGCCCATCTTGGCGTCGATCTCTCGCAGCTCTCCCGCCACCTCGCTGCGCATATCCTGGTCGATCTGGATGATCGCCAGCTCCATCTCGCTGATGCGGCCGCGAGTCTGGGCGGCGGCTGCGATCAGTTGGCCGTTTTCGCCGTCGAGCCTGGCCTGGGCCCGCTCGCTCTCGGTCATCCGAGAGATCGGCACCAGCTTCTTCTTCCAGAGGTTCCGCATGCTGTCGAGCTCGACCTTGGTGAGCGCGATCTCCTGCTGCTTGCTCTTCTGCTGCGCGTCGATGCCGGCGATTTCCTGCCGGAACTGCACGACGCGCTCGCGCAGCTGGGAAACCTGGCCGTCCCGCGCTTGCCGCCTGAGCGCAAACAGCTTGTTCTCGCCGTCGATCAAATGGCCGACCTCGGGATCGGATGCTCGTGCCAGGAGCTCTTCAGGGTAGCGCACGGCATCAGTGCCGTCGCGCTCGGCAATCAGCCGCGCGCGGCGGGCCGAAAGCTCGTCGAGGCCGTTGTCGACGATGGCGAGGTTGGCGCGCGCCACCGTGTCGTCGAGCCGCACCAGCACGTCGCCGGCCGAAACCATGCTGCCGTTCTGCACATTCAGCGCGCCGACCACGCCGCCTTGCGGATGCTGGACAGCCTTGACGTTGGAATCGACGACCAGATGGCCGGCGGCCACCACGGCGCCCGCGAGATTGCTTGTCGCCGCCCACAGGCCGAGCCCGCCGACCAACGTTGCCGCCGCGACGGTCCCCGCCCGCACGTTCCGGCGAATCGCCTGGCGCAGACGCTGCTGCTGCGGCGATGCACCTTCGACGGGTTTTGATCCGCGGTCGAGGAGGGCAATGACCCGCGTCCTCGCCGACAACGCAATATCCCGCACGGCGCGCAATTGGTCGGCTGTGAAATAGCTGGATGCTGGCGCCATCTCAGCCCGCCGATCCGACCGCGTGCAGCGGCGTTGCCACAGGTTGCAGGGCTTGCCGCGCGATCTCGCTCTTCAGGCCGAATGCCTGCTGCCGGCCGCCATTCAGCACCAGCAGATGGTCGAGCGCAGCAAGAGCGCTCGGCCGATGCGCCACCACGATGACGATGCCGCCGCGCGCCTTGATACCTTCGATGGCGCGGGTCAGCGCCTGGTCGCCGGCGGCGTCGAGGTTGGAGTTGGGTTCGTCGAGCACGACCAGGAACGGCTTGCCGAACAGCGCCCGCGCCAGCGCCACCCGCTGGCGTTGTCCGGCGGAAAGTGCCGCGCCGCTTTCCCCGATCTCCGTCTGATAACCTTCCGGCAAGTGCAGGATCATGTCGTGCACGCCGGCGGCCCGGGCCGCCTCGATGATGGTCTCCGGCGAGGCGTTCTCGTCGAACCGGCAAATGTTCTGGCCGACCGTGCCGGCGAACAATTCGACGTCCTGCGGCAGGTAGCCGATGTGGCGGCCAACCGCGTCGACCGGCCATTGCTCGAGCGCCGCGCCATCGAAGCGGATCTTGCCGCGCATCAGCGGCCACACCCCAACCAGCGCGCGCGCCAGCGAGGACTTCCCGGAGCCGCTCGGGCCGATCAAGCCGATGCCCGATCCGGCGCCAAGTGAAAAGCCGATGTCCTCCACCACCACGCGCCGGCCGCCGGGCGCGACGACGCTGATGTTTTCCACCGCGAGCGTCGAGCTGGGCGACGGCAGTTCCATGCCGCCTTCGCTGATCGGAAAGGCCGCGAAAAGCCCGTCCAGCCGCTGCCAGCTCTGGCGCGCATTGAGAAAGCTCTTCCAATGCGCGATGGCGAGCTCGATCGGCGCCAGCGCTCGCGACGTCAGAATCGAACTGGCGATGATGATTCCGGGCGTTGCCTGCTGGTGGATGACCAGATAGGCGCCAAGCGCGAGCACCATCGACTGCAGCATCATGCGCAGGATGCGGGAAGCCGCGCCGAATCCGCTGGTCAGGTCGCTTGCCTGTTCCTGCGCCTCGCGAAAGGCGTTGTTTGCCTGGCTCCAGCTTTTCGCCAGCCTGGCGCCCATGCCCATGGCGGCCAGCACCTCGGCGTTGCGGGCGCTCGCCTGCGCGATCGCGCCGCGCTTTGTGCCGAAGCCCGACATGGCCTTGGTCGGGGCGCGGACCAGCCGGTCGGTGAGCACTGTCAGCGACACAAGCAGGAGCGCGCCGATGAGTGCCGCGACGCCGATCCAAGGGTGGAAGAGAAAGCAGATCACCACATAGAGCGGCATCCACGGCAGGTCGAACAGGGCCGCCGGGCCGGGGCCGGAAAGAAAGCCGCTGATCTGGTCGAGATCGCGCAGCGCCTGCAGGCCTTCGCCGCGGTCGCGCGTTCTGAGCGGCAGGCGCACGACGCAGTCGAAGACGCGGTTGGCGATGGTTTCGTCGATGCCCGCGCCGATGCGCGTCAGCACCCGCGCCCGGATCGCTTCGAGCACGCCCTGGAATGCGTAGAGCACGGCGACCAGAACGATCAGAGCCACCAATGTCGGTACGCTGCGGCTGGGCAGGACGCGGTCATAGACCTGCAGCATGAACAGCGAGCCGGACAGCATCAGCACGTTGATCAGGCCGCTGAACGCAGCGACGGCCACATACGAGCCGCGGAAGGAGGTGAGGGCCCTGCGCAGCTCGGAAGGTTTCAGGTCTGGCGAAGACGAACGAATCAGGTGGTCATACCCTCAAAATGGCGTGGCGTTCGGCTGGCTGCTGGTGGGCGGACCGCGATCGAGGCGCGGCCCGCCCTCGTCTGACGGATCAGCCCACGAGGTCCGCGGTCTGATGTTCCGAATGGGCCGCGATCTGTGCCAGAATCTTGCTGACCATGGACTGCGCAGCATCCGCTGCGTCGGCAAACACGTGATTGTCGGCCGGAAGGTGGTCGTGCAGGGCCGCTGCCGCGCGCTCCACCGCCTGATGGATGTGTCCTGCGTCCGACAGGTCCGGAGCGTTCTCCAGATTGGCGTGCGCGGCATGGCGGAACTGGAAATGATCGCCATCGAGGGCGACGGCCTGATGCTTGGCGGCGCCGGCGGAGTCGCCGGAGCCGAGCGTGCCCCGATCGGTTCCCGAATGGTTGTTGAAGAAGTCGGCGAGCCAGGTCTTGGTGGTGGTGCCGGTGTTGCCGGTGTCGGAATTAGCGGTCGGCGCCGAGGGCTGCGTGTGGCTGGTATCGGAACCCGTATCTTCCGCCGATGCGGTCGCGGCGAGCGTGCCCGACTTCATGGTCGGGTCGATGAGGTCGCGCTTGACGTTCTTGGTGCCGATCGTCGCCGTCTGCGTCGAGGTTGCGATGTTGGCGCCGGAGAACGTCACCGTGTAGGTGCCGGGCTTCAACACCAGGTCGTAGCCGCCTGCGGCGGACGTCGTGGTCTTGAAGGTCTGGCCGGCGCTGTTCTTGGCCGTCACCGTGATAGCGCCCAGTCCTTCGCCCGGATCGTAGAAACGGTCGCCGTCCTTGTCGTCGAAGGCGACGCCGGTCAGGAACAGGTCGGTGCCTGTCTTGCCGAAATCCTCGGTGACGAAGGCGCTGCTGCGGCCCTTGTAGTCGCCGACTTCAAAGCCAAGTCCGACTTCCCGGAAATTCGGGTTGAGGATGTTGGCCCGGTGCCCGGACGAGTTCATCAGATTGGTGTGGAGAAGCTTGACCTCGTCGACATAGCCGGTCGGCGCGCGGGTCGTTGCCCAGGCGATGTTCTCACCGGTCGCCCACGAGCCGCTCAGCGTATAGCCGGCATTCTTCATGCGCGTCGTCGGCGACGAACCTCCGGACCCGGTGTGGGAAAATGTGTCGGTCGCGAGCATCCACTGGTCGTGGCCCTCGGCGGCTTCGCTGAGGTCGTTGTCGAAGGCCAGGGGCTGGGCGCCTACCTTGGCGCGCTCGGCATTGATGAGCTCGAGCAGATACTGCTCGTTGGCACTGTGCTGCGGCATTGAATATCCCCGTTGACTTAGTTGGTATTGAACCCCCTGTTCCCGTCACCTGTTCGAGCGCTAGGTCGCATATGTGTCTATGATGTGGCGCTAAAGTAAACAAATCAGAATATACACACATATATCGTGTGCTTAATTGCTGGGCAGTCTTGGTGAGGATGTCGGACCCGTGCTCGAGGCCACCGCTGAGCTCGCTGCAACATTCGCTCAGATGACGATTCGGAAGTCGCTTGGCGCGTCATCGTCAGCGCCTTCCTCGATCTCGACCATGGCGACCGATGCTCCGCGCGGTCCCTGCCAAAGCCGCTCGACCATGGCGGTGACCGCGCCATCGGCGCCAGCGATCAGCGCCGACACCGAGCCGTCGCGTTCGTTGCGCACCCAGCCCGTCAGACCGAGACGCAGTGCCTCGCCGCGCGTCCAGACTCGATAACTGACGCCCTGTACCTTGCCGGAGATGCGTGCCCGCACGGCTCGCTGCTTACCTTGCATCGTCCCGACCTTCCGCCTTCGCCTTGCAGAAACTGGTATGGAGCCGGGCAAAGGCAACCCGGCCCTGGCGAGGTCGAACCGCTGAGCGGCTGCTTCTAGCTCCCCCTTGCGGCGGCCAGCGCGCCCGGCAGCTCCTCGGCGAAGATGTCGAGTTCGTGGTCGAGACCGACGCTCACCCTGATGCAGCGGTCGAGGATCGGCACCATCGGCTTGCGGATGAATACGTCGCGCGACAGCAGGGCCTGCATCACCCTAAGGGCGAAGGCGCCGTCGCTGCCGCAGTCGATGGTGACGAAGTTGGTCGCCGAGGGCAGCGGCTTCAGCCCGTTCTGTTCCGCGATCGAGGCGATGCGTTGGCGTCCCGCCGCGACCCGCGCCACCACGGACTGCAGGTACTCCTGGTCGGCAAGCGCCTCGACCCCGGCGATCTGCGCCATGCGGCTGACGCCGTAATGGTTGCGGATCTTCTCGAAGTCGCGGATCACTTCGCGTTCCGCCACCGCGTAGCCGCAGCGTATGCCGGCCAGCCCATAGGCCTTGGAGAAGGTGCGCATGCGGATGACGTTCGCCCTCGAGACGTCGATCGGCGGCAGCGCCGATGTCGGCCCCAACTCGCCATAGGCCTCGTCGAGCACCAGCATGGTGGTTTCCGGCAGCGCCTCGATGAAACGCAGGATCTCCGGTGCCTCCCACCAGCTGCCCATCGGATTGTCGGGATTGGAAAAATAGACGAGCGGCGCCTTCTCGCGACGCACGGCGGCCAGGAGCGCGTCGAGGTCCTCCTTGTCGTTGGCATAAGGCACGGGCACCAGGCGGCCGCCGACGCCGGCGATATGGAAGTTGAAGGTGGGATAGGCGCCGAGCGAGGTGACCACCGCATCGCCGGCACCGACATACATGCGCGCCACCAGGCCGAGCAGCCCGTCTATGCCTTCGCCGACGACCACATTGTCGACGCCGACTCCCAGATGAGCGGCCGCCGCCACCTTCAGGTCGAAATTGTCGGGATCGCAATACATCCACATGTCGCGGGCGATTGCCTCCATGCGGGCAATGACACGTGGCGAAGGACCAAAACTGCTTTCATTGGCGCCGATGCGGGCGCGAAACGGCCGCCCGCGCTCGCGCTCCTGCGCCTCCGGGCCGACGAACGGCACCGTGGTGGGAAGCGCACCGATGATCGGCGTGAGGGAAGGGCGCTGGCGCATGGCAAAGGCTCACTGAGATGGAGCCTCTTGCTAGCCCGGCTCCCGAGCGGGTGCAAGGTCGGCATACTGGCTAACCCGGATGTGATGCTCTTCCGCTATCTGGAGCGGCGCCTAGCCTTCGTCGCGCATGGACTGGCGAGGCTTCGTTCGTACCTGATCGGGGATCTGTCTGCTGGCATGCTTCGTCTGAGACTGGATTCTCCTCGCCGGTTTTGCTAGCGAGGCAGGATGAGCAACCGATTGCCGCCCGCCTGGGCAAAGCACCTCAAAAGCCAACCCTCTGCGAAGGCGGTGCCGCCAAAAGCCGCGCTGCCGAAAGTACCACTGAAGGCCGGCCCGCCTCGCGGCCAAGCCGACGACACGCTGTTGCGGCAGGCGCTCGAGCTGCAAAAGGCCGAGCGACTGCCAGAGGCGGAGGAACTCTGTCTTCGCGTGCTGGCGAGAACGCCAAATCATCCGTTGGCTTTTTATATTCTTGGAACCCTCGGTATCGGATACGACAATGAGAAGGCCCTGCGGTATTTTGCTCGGGCGGTCGGGGAAGAGCCACGAAATCCCTATTATCACCTCAGCCTCGGTGAAGCCTACCTGAAACTTACCGAATTCACGCCGGCAATCAGGCACTTTCAGCAAGCTTTGGCCTTGAAGCCGGATCTGGTGGAAGCGCTTTGCGCCCTGGGCGATGCTTACAAAGCGTTTGACAAGGGGGAAATGGCGCTGCCGCTCTTTGAAAAGGCGCTGAAGATCAACCCAGATCATCATATGGCCCAGATCGGGCTGCCCGGTGCACTCGCAAGTCTCGGCCGTATGGAGGAAGCAGCGCTTCATCTAGGAGAGGCGATAGAACGGCGCATCGCCGTACCGGCTGCCTACAACGCGCTTGTGCATACGCGCAAATTCACGGAAGAGCCGCCGGAACTCGCGGCAATCCTGAAGGAGCTTCGGGACGTGGGCCATGAGTTGGAAGCCGCGGCAGCCCTTCATCACGCCGCCGGAAAGGTTCTCAACGACCTCCGTCGCTATAAGGAGGCGATGGACCACTTCAAGCAAGGGAACCAGGCCAGGGGCCAAAAATTCGACCTGGGAAGCTACCGTCGCTGGGTCGATGCCATGATCGAGACATTCACGCCCGAACTGGTGGCTTCGTTGGCCGCTCATGGCAATCCCTCGGAGGTGCCCGTATTCATCGTCGGCATGCCTCGCTCGGGCACGACGCTGACAGAGCAGATTTGCGCCAGCCATCCTGATGTTCATGGCGCCGGCGAGCTCAGCAAGCTTAGACGAATTGCCAATGGGATAGGTCTCAAAGACGGCACCGACGCAAAGCTCGGCAAATCTGTCGCGACTATAACTCCAGATCTGATCCGGACTTTGGCCGAGGAGCACCTTTCCTACCTCCGCGAGCGGAGTCCCGCTGCGCTTCGAATCGTCGACAAGATGCCTCACAATTTCGAGTTGATCGGCCTGATCGGCATTTTGTTTCCCAACGCGCGCATCATTCATTGCCGCCGCGACGCCATAGACAATTGTATTTCCTGTTTCGTCCTGAAGTTCAACGAAGCACATAGCTATAGCGGGGATCTCGAGACTCTGGGGCTGTACTACAGGGAATATGATCGCCTGATGCGGCATTGGAGCCAGGTCCTTCCGGGGCGCATCTTCGAAAACCGGTATGAGACACTGATCGAAGACCAGGAAGAGCAGTCGCGCCGTCTCATAGGTCATCTCGGACTGCCTTGGGACGATGCCTGCTTGCGTTTTTTTGAAAGGGATGGCTCGGTAAATACTTTCAGCCTTTGGCAGGTTCGCCAGCCGATCTACAACTCGTCGGTTAAGCGATGGAAAAACTATGAAGGCGAGATCAAGCCGTTGATCGGGGCATTGGGCGATCTTGCTGAGGTCTGAGCATTAAGTCCGCACCGTTGCTCACTTCGCGCAGAATCATTGCGCTCGCTCTTTTGCTGAGACTGCTTCTGCGAAGATGAGGCGCCAGGGCGAACGTTTGGGATCCATCCCACAAAGCAGGACTTGATCTCACCTGCGTCCTTGCGATCGTGCTGAATGCGATACTATGCAAATGATGCTCTGCGTGGCGTAAGCAGCAAACAAAAACCCGGCGGTTGCCCCGCCGGGTTTCGATTTCGATAAGGCGAAATCTGTTAGAACGAACGCTGGAAGCGGAGAATGCCGCCGACGCTGTTCTTCTTGTTGGCGTTGGTCCAATTCCGGTCGTCAAGGTCGCCGAACTTGCCGTCGTGCAGGTAGTCGACTTCTGCGGTGACCGTGAAGCCGGGAACGATGTCATAAGCGACATTCGCCGCAACGCCGACATTTTTGGCGTCGTCGGCTGAGGCCTGCAGGTTGAACGAGGTCTTCTCGTTGAACTTGTAGGTGCCGCCACCCCAGACCGCCCAGTTGCCGCCCCACTGCTTGTAGAAGTTGCGGTCGATGTGGTCGTCCGAGCCGTAGCCGGCCATCACGAACAGCGACAACTCGTTGGTCGCGTTCACATCCAGGCGAATTTTGCCGGCCCATTCGTCCCACGCCGCATCGTAGGCAGCAACGCCGGTGATGGCGCCCCAGCCCTGCGTGTATTTCAAGCCGCCGACCACGTGCGGGACGTAGCTGTCGATCGTGTCGTTGCCCGAACCGGCATTGTAGAGATAGTTGCCAAGCCCGTCGAACACCGGACCGCCAGCAGCGCCCGAGCCTTCTTCCAGCGAGACCACGGCCGAGAAGCCATTGCCCGCGTCGAAGTAGTACTGGACAACATTGGTGTCAAAGCCACCATAGGGAACCAGCGTATCCTGGATGACGTTGCCGGCGTAGCCGATGAACGTATCGAACGCCGATTCGTCCTTGCCGACGCGCAGACCACCAAGCTGGATCCAGGCGAAGTTCAGGGTAATGCCCTTGTTGGCGGCGGGGTTTCCGATCGGCTGACCGCCGGTCGTGAACGAGTCGCCATAGCCATTCGAGTTGCCGAAGTTGATACGGGTCTCGGTGTAGGTCTTCAACGTGCCGAGTTCGGTTTCCTGGCCGGTCCAGGTCTTCAGCGTGAAGCGGGCATTCTTCGCCCACGTGCCCTGATCGCTGCCGTCACGTACGTCGAGACTGCGTGCGCCGTCGAACGAGCCGACATCACCTACGCCGATGTCGTAGCGGACATAGCCGCCGATGCGCAGGCAGGTCTCGGTGCCGGGGATGTAGAAGTAACCCGAGCCGTAGACGTCGCAGATCTTGACGTATTCGGCCGGTTCCGGCTCGGCGACGGTCACCGCGTCCGCGGCGCGCGCACCGGAAACCGCGATCAGGGCCGCAGCTGAGCCGAGAAGAAGGCTCTTGATGTTCATTTTCTGACCTCCAGTCAGAATCGACACTGGAGGTCGAGGAAAATCAGCTGGCAGCGCTTTTTTTCGCTCTATTTCAAATAGATAAGTCGTAACGTCATTCGTCGGGTCTTGCCGGCCAGAAACGCTTGTTTGCTAGGGCCTTGCTTGATCCGGTCTTAAAATATCGCTCGAGTTGCCGTGCGTTGTCCTCGATCTCAACCGCGATGTAGGCCTTTAAGGTTAGAGGCAAATGGGCCTTGGTCGAAGTCACATAGCCCGACCGATGCGATTCGAAACGTCGTCGGAGATCATTAGTCGACCCGAGATAGACGTCGCCGCTGTTCAGCTGCAGAAAATAGACGTACCACATGGTCCCCCTACGCTACTTCGTAGCTTCGGGCGACACTCCCACGCCCAAATGCGGTTCCGGGTGGCCTGCCACCCGAAGCCCGCAGGGCGTAGGGTGGCGGAGAGGATGGGATTCGAACCCACGAGAAGCTTTTGACCTCTACTCCCTTAGCAGGGGAGCGCCTTCGACCACTCGGCCACCTCTCCGTCGCGCCGCTGGATAAAGAAAAGCGCCGGCACAATCAACAAGCCGCCGCTATAAACGCCGAAAAATCGACTCCGCTGGCAGCATTTTGCGCCATGCGGCGATTCCAAGGCGATTCTCTGGCGGGCGATTCTGGTACCGCGCCGCAAATCCGGACCGCGGTTGCCGGATTCGCCCGGCTCAGAGCATCTACAAGGCCTGATTGGTTAATGAGAGCTTTCTGAGTGAGGCCAAATCGTGTCATTTGTGCAACAACGCACGGGGATAGCGTCCAGATGAAGCTTCTGCCGATACGATCGTGGTTGAACGCCGCCGCCTCCTGGGTAATGTCGGCTTCGAAGGAGCGGCGCGGTGCGCATCTTTTTCGGTTAGTGGGGATGGGGCAGGGAACGCTGTCCTTCAGCAAAAAATACCCAGACCCGTTTTTTAACTTTTGACTGGAGGTCAGAAAATGAACATCAAGAGCCTTCTTCTCGGCTCAGCTGCGGCCCTGATCGCAGTTTCCGGTGCGCGCGCCGCCGACGCCGTCGTCGTTGCCGAGCCGGAACCGGCCGAATACGTCAAGATCTGCGACGTCTACGGCTCGGGCTACTTCTACATCCCCGGCACCGAGACCTGCCTGCGCATCGGCGGCTATGTCCGCTACGACATCGGCGTGGGTGATGTCGGCTCGTTCGACGGCGCGAAGTCCTTCGACCATGAGGACGGCGATAGCCAGGATACGTTCTACAAGAATGCCCGTTTCACGCTGAAGACCTGGACCGGCCAGGAAACCGAGCTCGGCACGTTGAAGACCTACACCGAGACCCGTTTCAACTTCGGTAACCGCAACGGCTACGGCGCCACCACTGTCACGACCGGTGGCGACACCGTTCTCCTCGGCAATCCTGCTGGCAACAAGGGCGTTTCGCTAAACTTCGCCTGGATCCAGCTCGGTGGCCTGCGCGTCGGTAAGGACGAATCGGCCTTCAACACTTTCATCGGCTATGCCGGCAACGTGATCCAGGATACCCTGGTTCCCTATGGCGACTTCGACACCAATGTCGTCCAGTACTACTTCGACGCCGGCAACGGCTTCTCCGCCGTCCTCTCGCTCGAAGAAGGCTCGGGCGTCATCGGCACGATCGACAGCTACGTTCCGCATGTCGTCGGCGGTCTGAAGTGGACGCAGGGCTGGGGCGCCATCAGCGGCGTCGTCGCTTACGACAGCAACTACGAAGAAGTTGCCGGTAAGGTCCGTTTGGATGTGAACGCCACCGACGCGATCTCGCTGTTCATCATGGCCGGCTACGGCACTGACGATAACCTCACTGATCCGACCTGGGCTATCCCGGCGGGTGGCCGCGGCTTCTACAAGCAGTGGAGCGGCAACTGGGCAGTGTGGGGCGGCGGCACCTACAAGTTCAACGAGAAGACCTCGTTCAACCTTCAGGCGTCGACTGATGAAGGCAAGAACGTCGGTGTTGCGGCGAACATCGCCTACGACATCGTTCCCGGCTTCACGGTTACGGCTGAAGTTGACTACGTCCACGTTGGCGACGACACCGTCTCCAACTGGACCAACGCCGACAAGGAGAACAGCGTCGGCGGTCTCCTCCGCTTCCAGCGCTCCTTCTAAAGGCTGGAACGACATAAGTTGAAATCCGGCCCGGGCGCTCCAATGCCCGGGCCGTTTTGTTTCGTGACTGGGTCAACGCAAACGAAAGGATGGGGGTGAAACGGTAAGCTGATCGGGTCTGTGGAGCGACTTTGTGGGATCCGCCGCCGGCGGGTGGGGTCGCACGCCAAACTCGAAAACTCTTGAAAGGACGCTCCCAAGCGGTTAGGGCTGGTCCCTATTCCACAGGGGGTGTGGCATAGAATGTCAAACGAAGCGACCCAAGAGGTTGAGCCCTCCGGTCATTTTGCGGTATTTTCTTCTCAGAATTCGAAGTTTAGGTATACCTACAACAAGATCAGAGAAGTAAAGTCGTACAGGATCAGCGAGCTCTTCGCAGCATACCGGGACATACTCTGGGATGATGGGCGGCATAAGTACAATGTCAGTTCCTTCATCGGTGAGATAGACGAGATTCTCCTTGGGGAGCGTTTCTCCACCTTTGACCAGAACACCCTGGACAATCTTATCGGTACCTTGCGCCAGCGCGGCAACAGCAATGCAACCATCAATCGCAAGATGGCTGCCCTTAGCAAACTGTTGCGCAAGGCACATAAGATGGGAGATATCCACAGCCTGCCCGAGTTCCGCCGCCAGAAGGAGCGGGCGGGACGGATTCGGTTCCTAGAAAGGGACGAAGAGGCAAGGCTGTTCGCTGCCATCAGGAGCCGCAGCGAGGATGCCTACAGGCTTTCCGTCTTTCTGGTCGATACCGGCTGCCGTCTCGGCGAGGCGCTCGGCCTGATCTGGAACGACATTCAGGAACACCGCGTCTCCTTCTGGATTACCAAGTCGGGCCGTAGCCGCACCATTCCGATGACCGAACGGGTCAAGGAAGTGATCAAGCTGCCTCCGACCACCGAAGACCGCCGGCCGAAAGGGCCGTTCACCAAACTTACCCAGGCGCAATACCGCGCCATCTGGAACGATGCCAAAGCCGAAGTCGGTCTCGGCGCCGACGAGCAGGTGGTGCCGCATATCCTGCGCCACACTTGCGCTTCGCGCCTTGTCCAAGGCGGCATTGACATTCGGCGCGTGCAGATGTGGCTCGGCCACCAGACGCTGTCGATGACCATGCGCTACGCGCATCTTGCCACCAACGATCTCGATGGCTGCGTCGTCGTGCTGGAAAAGCCTCGCAGCGAGGACTCGCAGTGCGAGCCGGAGAACTCTGTGTTCGCCTCGCCCTTGACCACGGCCGCGCCCGCCGCGTCGACCGGCAAGGCGAAGGGATCGGAGCCCGCGAAGGCGCACCGCAAGACCTCCAAGGGCAAATAGCTCGCGCGCCGGGCATTGACCCGCGGTGGATAATCTATACTTCTATATGAAGCCCGGGACTTATAACGTCTCGGGCTTTATTTGGTTTGATTTGCTTCCGCCCGGTCGAAAAAGCCGGCAATCTCGTTTGGGAGACTGCCGGTCTCCAGGAAAGGCGCATGCCCCTGGCCTTCAACCGTGATTGTCTCCATGCCGGAATGGCGCCTCTGCATTTCCTTGAGCGTTGCGGCAGACAGAAGCTTGGAGTTGGCGCCGCGAATCGCGAGCAGCGGCACGGCGGCGAGCGCGTCGAACTGCGCCCACAGATCCGGCAGCGGCTTTTCGAAATCGATGCCGGCCAGCGTGTCGACCAGTGTCGAGTCGAAATCCGGCAATAGCCCGGCTTCTGTATCGCGGTAGATGGCGGCCACCATACGCGACCAATCCGCGTCGGAGAGGGCAGGAAAGCCGGCGCCGTGCACGCGCCGCTGCGTGTCCACGGCTTCGGCAAAAGTCTTCGGCTTCGGCGTCCGGTCGAGATAGGAGCGGATATGGCAGAGGCCCTCGATCTCGATCACCGGGCCGATATCGTTGATCACGATGGCCTTCAGCATCGCCGGCTTCAGCGCGCCAAGCACATGGATGATCAGTCCGCCGCGGGAGGTACCGACAAAGGCGGCTTCATCGATGTTGAGCGCCGAAAGTCCAGCCAGCACGTCGCCGGCCTCTACGCCGACATTGTAGTGGCCGATAACCGGATCATAGTCGGACAGACCGCGTCCGCGGTAGTCGAACGCAATGACCCTGCGCGGCCTCGCAGCCTCCCGGGACAGGAAGAGCGCCAACTCGTGAAAGTCGCGGGCATTGCGGGTCAGACCAGGCAGGCAGACCACCGGCCAGCCATCGGTATTCGCCTCGCCGTAGATTCGGGCATGGAGCCTCAACCCATCGGGCGCGGCATAGAAGAAGTCGGAGAAACCCTGGTCGCCGGCCGTATGCACTTCGATTCCTCGCCACTGTCGGATTATCGTCGACAGCTACAGATGTGGGCAGGAATGGGCAAGCGGCCCCAAGGCGCTGGCGGGCTGCGCCCCCTCTGTCATGCCGGACATCTCCCTCACAAGGGGGGAGATCGGCCGTCGTATCGCCTTTCGCCAATCTCCAACGCTGCAGGACGAGCGCAAGACCGAAGCTGCCAATCTTCCCACCTGTGGGGGAGATGTCCGGCAGGACAGAGGGGGGCGCGAAGGATCTCGACCTGAAACGACTCGCGCAGGCCGCTCAGCTCCGTCCGTTCACGAGGTCGCCGACGATGTCGTACTTCCCCGAGATACGCATCTTGTAGACTTCGTAATTCTCCATCACGCGCTGCACGTAGCTTCTTGTTTCCGTGTAGGGAATCCTTTCGATCCAGTCGACCACGGCATCGACGTCCTTGCCGCGCGGGTCACCATATTTGGCCACCCACTGCGCCGCGCGGTTGGGGCCGGCATTGTAGCCGGCGAAGGTCAGCACATAGGAGCCGTTGAAGCGGTCGAGCTGCTCCCCCAGGAAAGCTGAGCCGAGCGTCGCATTATAGCCGGCATCGGTCGTCAGCCGCGCCGGCGAGAAGCTCATGCCGGCCTTCTTTGCCAGTTGCTTCGCGGTTCCCGGCATCAGCTGCAGCAGGCCGCGCGCCCCGGCGCTGGAAATCGCGCCGACATTGAACTCGCTCTCCTGGCGAGCAATGGCATAGGCCAGCGCCTTGCCGGAGCCGGAAATGTTTGCCGAATCGGGAATGACGCCCAGCGGATGCGACAGCGCGCCGACATCGATGCCGCGAGCGCCGGCGATCTTGCCGACCTTCAGCGCGATAAAATGATTGCCTTGCTTCTCCGCCAGCACCGCCAGCAGCGCCAGCTCGCCCGGACTGGTCAATTGCCCGGCGAGGTCGCGATAGAGCGTCTCGGCATAGCGATCGTAACCCGCCTCCTGCAGCCTTTTTATCGCCTTGACCGCCTCGCGGCCTTCAAAACTCAGGCGGTCGGCGTCACTTGGCTTGGGATAGGCGATGTTGAGCGTTCTCAAGCCGACGCGCTCGCCGGCGAGCTGGCCGTAGAAGGTCGTGCCGTAAGCTGCGGCCCGCGTGAAATAATCCTTGGCGCTGCCCGGACCGCCGACCTCAGCCGCGCGGCCGAGCCAGTAATAGGCGCGCGACAGCGACACCGGCCCCTGGGCGAGGTCTGCGATGCGCCCGAAATGCGCGGCCGCGGCAGCCGGATCGTTGAGGCCGCGCAACGCATACCAGCCGGCATGGAACTCGGCCTCGGCGGCGCTGGCCGGGGCTTCGGCTGCGTGCATGGAGACAATCTTGTAGGCGGTTTTCATGTCGCCCTGATCGACCAGGTCGCGTGAGAGAACGCGGCGCTCGACCCACCAGGCGTCGGGGTCGACGAGCGCATCCCGGTCGCTTGGAGCCTTCATTACGACTGCGGCTGCATCGGCGAATTTTCGCTGCTTGCGCAGATATTGAGCCTGGGCGAAGAAATAGCCGGCCGAACGCTGCGCCGCCGGCACCGCCGTCAGCAACTTGGCCGCATTCTTGTCGCCCCTTCCGGCCGCCGCCCAGGCCTCTGCCAGTTGCTGCGCTCCGGCAAGGGCGGCGATCCGCAAGGCCGAGTTCGGCCGGTCGGCATAGAACATGCGCTCCATGCGATAGCGATGGTCGGCTGTCGGGATCAGCGCGCCGAACTCCTTGATGATGGCGGCTTCGTCCTTGGCGTCCAGTGTTTCGGTGCGCCAGAATGGCGCCAGCACCGCCCTTGCCGCCGCGGCGTTGCCGAGCGCCACCTGCGAGCGCGCCAGAATCACCACACCTTCCGGAGTCAGCGGCTGGCTGCGGCCGAAGGCCTGCACCACCACTTGCGGCGGCGGGTTTTCGCGATAGAGCGCGCGCTCGCTGTTTTTGCGCAGCGCGATCGTCCCCGGCCATCCAGGCAGCATCTTGGCTGCGTCGGCGATCTCACCGCTCGGCACCTGGTCGCCGCCGTAGAGCGCGATCGCCCAAGCCAGGATGTGTCGGTCGAGCGACGCGGCGGGCAGCGTGTCGCGCGCGTTGCGCGCGGCGGCAACGTTGTTGGCGGCGAGCGCGTCCAGCCCGCTCTTCAGTTGCGCGATGCTGGCCGAAGGGTGATCGGGCTGCGCCTGGTCGGGCACTTGCCCCGCGCCGGGCGCAGGGATCGCCGCCGCCACATGCATCTCGGCGCTGCCGCCGATCACTATCCCCGGCATCAGCGCAGCGGCCGCACCAAGAAGCGCGAAAAGATGAGCCCGCCCTGTCGGCATTCTCCAAACCCCAGCACATCGCCAGCAGGCACAGGCTTTCATGGGCTTATCAAGAGCCTGAACTTAAGCCGTGAAAGGCTCGCAGACAAAAGCTTGTCGAGGCCGTTCGAAATGCGCCCGCTGGCCTTATGGCCATGCTTGCCGCTGAACCATGTCGAGACTATGGTGCGCGGCTTCGCTTTCGGTTAGAAGGCGCGCAATTAGACCCGAGAACCTGTTTCGAAGCTCGCTCTGCCGCCAGAGCGGTTTCGAGCCAAGTTCAGAAAAGCTCCAAGGAGTTGGACAAAATGCTGAGAGGCTCGCTGACCGCGCTCGTCACACCGTTCGAAAAGAGCGGGCGCTTCGACGAGAAAGCCTTTCGCGCTTTCATCGAATGGCAGCTGGCCGAAGGCACCACGGGCCTCGTCCCGGTCGGCACCACCGGTGAGTCGCCGACGCTGTCGCATGACGAGCACCGCCAGGTTATCAAGGTCTGCGTCGAGGTGGCCAAGGGCCGCGCGCCCGTCGTCGCGGGCGCCGGCTCCAACAACACCGAGGAAGCGGTTGGCCTGGTGAAATTTGCCGAGGAGGCCGGCGCCGATGCCGCGCTCGTCGTCACGCCCTATTACAACAGGCCGACCCAGCGCGGCCTCTACGAGCATTTCGCTGCCGTCGCCCGGGCGACCAAGCTGCCGATCATCATCTACAACATCCCGCCGCGTTCGGTGATCGACATGATACCCGACACGATGGGCAGGCTCGCGCATGACTTCAAGAACATCGTCGGCGTCAAGGATGCCACCGGCAAGGTCGAGCGTGTTTCCGAACAGCGCGCCACCTGCGGCACGGATTTCATCCAGCTCTCCGGCGAGGATGCCTCCGCGCTCGGTTTCAACGCGCATGGCGGCGTTGGCTGCATTTCGGTGACCTCGAATGTCGCCCCGCGCCTTTGCGCCGAATTCCAGGAGGCGACGCTTTCGGGCGACGGCGCCAAGGCGCTCGAACTGCAGGATCGGCTCTTGCCGCTGCACAAGGCGATCTTCGTCGAACCGGGCCTGTGCGGCGCCAAATACGCACTGTCGAAGCTGGGCAAGGTCGAGAATGTCGTGCGCTCTCCGCTGGTGACGATCGAGGCTTCGACGGCCGAAAAGATCGATCAGGCGATGAAGCATGCCGGCTTGATAAATTAGGGGCGAGGCGCCACCTCTCCGTCTCATGAATCAAGTCAAGAAAGCCGACCCCAACAACAGGACGGTCGCCGAAAACCGCAAGGCGCGCTTTTCCTACGAGGTGCTCGACACGATCGAGACCGGCTTGGTGCTGACCGGCACCGAGGTCAAGTCGCTGCGCCAGGGCCAGGCCAACATCCAGGAATCCTACGCCTCGGCCGAAGGCGGCGAGATCTGGCTGATCAATTCCTATCTGCCGGAATATCTCCAGGCCAACCGTTTCAACCACGAGCCGCGTCGGCGCCGCAAGCTGCTGGTCAGCAAGCGCGAGATGGCAAAGCTCTCGCAAAGCGTCGAGCGCGAAGGCATGACGCTGGTGCCGCTGAAGATCTATTTCAACGATCGCGGCCGCGCCAAGCTGCTGCTTGCGATCGCGCGCGGCAAGAAGCTGCACGACAAGCGTGAGACTGAAAAGCAGCGCGACTGGTCGCGCGAGAAGGGTCGGCTGCTCAAACAGCGCGGGTGAGGAATCTCGGCCGGCAGCCTGAAAAAAGCCAACAGTCTGGATTCCATTTTCGCCATCGATGAGCGGCAGGGGGATGGTCTTGAAGAAACGGATTGTTCTCTGGACCCTGGCCAGCCTGGTTTTGGCCGCCCTCGTTGGGGCAGGCGGCCTCATCTATTTCCACACCTTCTCTCCTGATCGCGACCGGTTCCCAGTCAGGGGCATCGACATCTCCCACCATCAGGGCCGGATCGACTGGCGGCGTGTCGCCGCCGACGATGTCGCCTTTGCCGTCATCAAGGCTACCGAAGGCGGCGACCATGTCGACGATGCCTTTGCGACCAACCTGCGCGAGGCGCGCGCGGCCGGGCTGGCGGTTGGCGCCTATCATTTCTTCACCTTCTGCCGGCCGGGCGCCGACCAGGCGAAGAATTTCATCTCGGCGGTGCCGCGCGGCGAGCCGCTGCTGCCGCCAGTGGTCGACATCGAGTTCGGCGGCAACTGCCCGCAACGTCCGTCGCCGGAACAGCTCAATGTCGAACTGCAGGCGTTCCTCGCTCCGGTCGAGGCGGCCTTCGGCAAGCCGGCAATCGTCTATCTGACCGATGATGCCGCGGTTGCCTATTCCGGCCACATCGCCAAGCGGCCGCTGTGGCTGCGCTCATTGCTTCTGCAGCCAGGCCGCGATGACTGGATCTACTGGCAGTATCACAACCGGGGCCGGATCGACGGAATTAGCGGCGATGTCGATCTCAATGTCCTGCAGGGCGGGCGCGAGACATTGGCTGAGCTGTTTGCCTCGGCACCCGCCTCCTAGGAAGCCGAATGTACTCTTCGCGTATGTCCCTGAAGCATATGCTAAAGTAAGGCATATTCGAGGGGTTCATGCAGCCATTGCCAGGGGATATTCCCGCTCGGCAGAAAGCTTCCGTGGGCCCGGAACTTGCAATTGCCTTTGTGGTTCTGGTCTTTCTTGGCAGTATCCTTGCCGCCATCCGGTTCTAATCGTTTCCATCTCGCGCGAGAGCCCGACCGTGCCGACCATTCGTCCCGCCACGCCGGCAGACTTAGATTCGATCTGGTCCATTCTCGAGCCCGTCTTGCGGGCCGGGGAAACCTACGCGCTGCCTCCCGACTGGAGCCGCGACCAAGCGATCGCCTACTGGTTTGCCGAGGGCAACGAGGTGTTCGTGTCCGACGACGCCGGCGACGTGGCTGGATGCTACTACATCCGTGCCAATCAGCGCGGCGGCGGCGCGCATGTCGCCAATTGCGGTTATGTCACATCGGCTGCCTTCACGGGACGCGGCATTGCCACAGCCATGTGTGAGGATTCCTTGCGACGAGCCGCCGAACTTGGCTTTCGAGCCATGCAGTTCAACTTCGTCGTCAGCAGCAACGAACGCGCGGTGAAACTTTGGCAGCGGCTTGGCTTTGCCATTGTCGGGACCATTCCAAAGGCGTTTCAGCATCCCCGGCTAGGCTTCGTCGACGCCTATGTGATGCACCGGATGCTCTGAGAGCTGGCAGGATTCAGGCTGGTCGGAAGGGAATGCCAGCCGTTCCTGCCATGACACACGACGCGGACTAAAGCGGGTCGCGCTGAAACGAGTTCAGGCGACGCGCCTTAGGGTTTTGTTTTTATGCATGTCGTTGTCTCAGAACCGCGCACACTTCTGAGCGACATGCATTAGAGGCCATCGCCTTGGTTTTCCAAGAACGCCGCAATCTCCTGGAAGACATTGACGAACATGGCTTCCGTCAGCACGCCCGTATTGGTGTTGTAGCGCGAGCAGTGATAGCTGGAAAACAGCGCCATCCCACCGACCTCCTGTCTCCCGGCATGCCGGAACGGATAAGCCACCACCCTTTCACCCAGTGCCCGCACCGTCGACTGATGCGCGATCGAACCCAAGGTCAGGATGGCGCGCAGGTTGGGGAAACGCGTGATGGTCGGCTGGAGGAATGTGCGACAGGTGGCGATCTCGGCGCCGACCGGCTTGTTCTCCGGCGGCACGCAACGCACGGCGTTGGTGATCGCCGTGCCGACCAACTCCAGCCCGTCATCGGGTCTCGCCTTGAATTCGCCGCGCGCGAAGCCTTGCGCGATCAGCGTGCCGTAGAGCAGATCGCCGGCATAGTCGCCGGTGAAAGGCCGCCCCGTCCGATTGGCGCCGCGCAGGCCGGGCGCCAGCCCCACGATCAAAAGCCGCACCGAGGCCTCACCCTGCGGCGGCAGGAAGGTCGGCACCGGCGCATTGAACCAACCGGGCTCGCGCTGGCGCCACGCGGCGATGAAATCATGCAGCCGCGGACAAAGCGGGCAGTCGCGACTGGGTTCGGGCGAGGGCTCGGCGCTCAAGGCCGCTCTCAATAATCGTCCTCGTCGACTTCAGCCGGCTCGGGCCGGCGTACCGGCCGCTCCGACGGGTCGCGGCCGACCTCGCTCTTCAGCGTCATCAGGTCGATGAAATGGTCGGCCTGGCGGCGCAGATCGTCCGAGATCATCGGCGGCTGCGAAGCCATCGTTGAGATGATCGACACCTTGCGGCCGCGCCGCTGCAGCGCCTCGACCAGCGTGCGGAAGTCGCCGTCGCCGGAGAAGATGACATAGTGGTCGACGACGTCGGCGAGCTCGAGCGCATCGACGGTGAGCTCGATGTCCATGTTGCCCTTGATCTTGCGGCGGCCTGTGGAGTCGGTGAACTCCTTGGCGGGCTTGGTCACCACTTTGAAGCCGTTATAGTCCAGCCAGTCGATCAGCGGGCGGATCGAGGAATATTCCTGGTCCTCGACAAGCGCGGTGTAGTAGTAGGCCCTGAGCAGATAGCCGCGCTTCTGGAAGCTCGCCAGCAGCTTGCGGTAGTCGATGTCGAAGCCGAGTGCCCGAGAGGTGGCGTAAAGATTGGCGCCGTCGATGAAAAGAGCGATCTTTTCACGGGGGTCGAACATTGAAAAATATCCCTTTTCAAAAATATCTGTCGTCGAAATCCGCCTGACGGGCAGGCCCGATAATGGTCCCATTTTGCCGTCTCATTCGAGATAGCGCCAGATTTGCGGATATCCAAGGGCGCGGGTGCCGATTGCAAGCAATTGTGATCGCCATTATGTGAGCGCCGGGGCGGGGCGATGCCCGCAGGTCGCGCCGGGCAAAGCTTCGTGCCTCGGCCGTCCTCGCCATAAAGCTTGTATTTCGACGGCGTCCGGGTTATGGAGCGCGCCTGTTTTCCACCAAATCCATCGCATGAAAGGGGCAGTCCATGGCCCGCGTAACCGTTGAAGATTGCATCGACAAGGTCGACAACCGTTTCGAGCTCGTGCTGCTCGCCGGCCACCGCGCCCGCCAGATCAGCCAGGGCGCGCAGATCACCGTTCCTCGCGACAATGACAAGAATCCGGTCATTGCGCTGCGCGAGATCGCCGAGGAGACGCTGGCGCCCGACGACCTCAAGGAAGACCTGATCCACTCGCTGCAGAAGCATGTCGAGGTCGACGAGCCGGAGGCCGAAGGCGAGGCGATCGCCGATCAGACCGGTGCTGCTGCGGCCGCCGCCGACACCGACGATGCCGAAGACAACATCGCCTTCGACCGCATGAGCGAGGAAGACCTTCTCGCCGGCATCGAAGGCCTGGTGCCGCCGGAAAAGAGCGACGACTACTAAGCGCGTTCGGAACTCGCCCGGATCGGGAATCCGGCACTTCCGTATCGGCAGTTTCGTGGCTATCTATGACATGCGCCGCATAGCCTGCGGCGCATGATTCATTTCAGCACCGCGAGATCCCGCCCATGATGCGTCAGTATGAGCTTGTCGAGCGCGTGCAGCGCTACAAGCCTGACGTCAACGAGGCGCTGCTCAACAAGGCCTATGTCTACGCCATGCAGAAGCATGGCCATCAGAAGCGCGCCTCGGGCGACCCCTATTTCTCGCATCCGCTGGAAGTCGCGGCCATTCTCACCGAGATGCACATGGACGAGGCGACCATCGCCGTCGCCCTGCTGCACGACACCATCGAGGACACCACCGCGACGCGGGCCGAGATCGACGAGCTGTTCGGTCCGGAAATGGGCAAGCTGGTCGAGGGCCTGACCAAGCTGAAGAAGCTCGACCTCGTCTCCAAGAAGGCCGAGCAGGCCGAGAACCTGCGCAAGCTGCTGCTGGCGATCTCCGAGGACATTCGCGTTCTCCTGGTCAAGCTCGCCGACCGTCTGCACAACATGCGCACGCTCGACCATATGCCCGAGTCCAAACGCCTGCGCATCGCCGAGGAGACGATGGACATCTATGCGCCGCTCGCCGGGCGCATGGGCATGCAGGGCATGCGCGAGGAACTGGAGGAGATCGCCTTCCGCTATATCAATCCGGAGGCCTATCGCGCCGTCACCGCGCGGCTCGCCGAGATCTTCGAGCGCAACAAGGGCGTGCTGGAGGAGATCGAGAAGGCGCTGTCGGCGCTTTTCGAGAAACACGCGATCAAGGCCAGCGTCAAGAGCCGGCAGAAGAAGCCATGGTCGGTGTTCCGCAAGATGGAGGCCAAGGCGCTCTCCTTCGAACAGCTCTCCGACATTTTCGGCTTCCGCGTCGTCGTCGACGAACTCGAGGATTGCTATCGCGCGCTCGGCGCCATCCACACCACCTGGTCGATGGTGCCCGGCCGCTTCAAGGACTATATCTCGACGCCGAAGCAGAACGATTACCGTTCGATCCACACCACCATCGTCGGCCCGTCGCGCCAGCGCGTCGAGCTGCAGATCCGTACCCGCGAGATGAACAAGATCGCCGAATACGGCGTTGCCGCGCATTCGATCTATAAGGACAGCGGCGGCAAGGTGAACGGCGCCATGCACTCGATCTCCAAGGAGACCAACGCCTACGCTTGGCTGCGGCGCACCATCGAGCAACTGGCCGAAGGCGACAATCCGGAGGATTTCCTCGAGAACACCAAGCTGGAACTGTTCCAGGACCAGGTGTTCTGCTTCACCCCCAAGGGCATGCTGATCGCGCTGCCGCGCGGCGCCACCCCGATCGACTTCGCCTATGCCGTCCACACCGATGTCGGCGACACCTGCGTCGGCGCCAAGGTCAATGGCCGCATCATGCCTCTGATGACGGAGTTGAAGAACGGCGACGAGGTCGAGATCATCCGCTCCAAGGCGCAGGTGCCGCCGGCCGCCTGGGAATCGGTCGTCGTCACCGGCAAGGCGCGCTCGGCTATCCGCCGCGCCACCAAGAATGCCATCCGCAAGCAATATTCCGGGCTCGGCGCCCGCATCCTCGAGCGCGCCTTCGAGCGTGCCGGCAAGACTTTCACCAAGGAAAGCCTGAAGCCGGTGCTGCACCGGCTGGCGCGCAAGGACATCGAGGACGTGCTGGCCTCCGTCGGTCGCGGCGAGCTCGGCTCGACCGACGTCATGAAGGCGGTGTTCCCGGACTACAAGGACGAGCGCGTCACCGTCGCGGCGCCCAAGCAGCGCGAGGAGGGCTGGTCCAAGATCCGCAACGCCGCCGGCATGCTGTTCCAGATGCCGGGCCGCGCGTCCCGCAAGGACAAGAACCAGCCGCGCGACGACGCCGTGCCGATCCGCGGCGTGCGCGGCGACCTGCCGGTGCGCTTCGCGCCGGAAGGCGCAGTGCCCGGAGACCGCATCGTCGGCATCATCCAGCCGGGGACGGGCATCACCATCTATCCGATCCAGTCGCCGGCGCTGCAGGCCTTCGACGATCAGCCCGAGCGCTGGATCGACGTGCGCTGGGACATTGACGAGCGCACCAAGGAGCGCTTTCCGGCGCGCGTCTCGGTCACCGCCATCAACGCACCGGGTTCTCTGGCCGACATCGCCCAGGTTGTCGCGGCGAATGACGCCAACATCCATACGTTGTCGATGGTCCGCACCGCGCCGGATTTCACCGAGATGCTGATCGACCTCGAGGTCTGGGATCTGAAGCATCTCAACCGGCTGCTGTCGCAGCTGAAGGACAATTCGAGCGTCAGCGACGCGAGGCGCGTCAATGGATGAATAGTGAATAGTGAATAGTGAATAGTGAATAGTGAATAGAAGGTGTTCTCACTACCATTCACCATTCACCATTCACCATTCACCACTCGCCAAGGGCATGGAGCGAACAATGAACACCGACGAAGTGCTGGGCATCTTCCGCGAAGCCGGCGCCGTGCTGGAAGGGCACTTCATCCTGACCTCGGGATTGCGCAGTCCGATCTTTCTGCAGAAGGCGCGCGTCTTCATGCATGCCGACAAGACCGAGCGCCTGTGCAAGGCGCTGGCCGAGAAAATCCGCGAGGCGGTGCCGGGCAGGATCGACTACGTCGTCGGCCCGGCGATCGGCGGCCTGATCCCGGCCTACGAGACCTCGCGCCATCTCGGTGCGCCGGCGATCTGGGTCGAGCGGGAAGGGGGCGAGTTCAGGCTGCGCCGCTTCGAGATCGACAAGGGGTCGCGCGTCGTCATCGTCGAGGACATTGTCACCACGGGCCTCTCGATCCGCGAGACCATCGACTGCCTGCGCGAGCTCGGCGCCGAGGTGGCGGCGGCTGCCTGCATCATCGACCGCTCCGCCGGCAAGACCGATGTCGGCGTGCCATTGGTCGCGCTTGCCGAATATGAGGTGCCGGCCTATCCGCCGGACCGCCTGCCGCCGGAGCTAGCGGCCCTCCCGGCCGTCAAGCCCGGCAGCCGCAACATCTGAGGCCGCTAGACTAAAGCCTGTCAGGAAGACTGCCGAAGCCTGCGCGTCTTCGTCATCCTGCGACGGAGCAAGGAGCGAAGCGGCGCGCGCAGCCCCCAGGATCTGGGGAGACTTCCACGCCGGTCCAATGGCGATCATTGGCAATCCTCCCGGACCTTTTCCTCAGTTTTGCCAGAATGCCGATATTGTTACCGCTGCGGCAGACCATCGCGGCACCGTTTCGTTGTCGCGTGGCGGCGCTGTCCCTATATCAGACGTTATTGCCATTCTGCGCCCTCGAAGCGCAATATATGTCGGTGCGCCCCGCAACTGGGGGCAGCGTGTGTTGGACCGGGAACTGGAAGAGAGTGCTTTTTCGACGCCGAGAGCCTGATGGCCTCCTGGAGCGGGTGCGTACTTACCTGTGGCCGCGCCGCTCCTTCTGGCGTTCGGTGCAATATTTCTCCAAGCGTATCCTGAGATTGAAGGCCACGCCCCATTCCGTGGCGGCCGGGGTCGCGGCCGGGGTCTTTGCCTCCTTCTTCCCGCTTGGCTTTCATTTCGTCATCGCCGCCGTGCTCTGCTGGGTGATCGCCGGCAACCTGGTGGCCGCAGCCCTGGGGGCGGTATTCTTCGGCAATCCGCTGACCTTTCCGCTGCTCTGGGGCGCGTCCTGGGAGACTGGCAAGCTCATCCTGCACGAGCGCCTGCCCGTGCACGGGCCTCCCGCGCATCTTGGCGAGATGATGCACAAGCTTTCATTCGCGAAACTGTGGCACCCGATCCTGGAGCCGATGCTGATCGGCGCGGTGCCGCTGGGGCTGGTCTTCGGCTTGCTGTTCTACGGTATCACGCGCTGGGGCATGACGGTGTTTCGTGAACAGCGCAAGCGGCGCATGGCCGAAAGGGCGGCCAAGGCCAGGCATGGCGGGCGGGAAGTGCCCGCGGAATGATCATCGGCATCGGCAGCGACCTCATCGACATCAGACGCATAGACAAATCGCTGGAACGGCACGGCCAGCGCTTTATCCAGCGCATCTACACCGAGGTCGAGCAGGCCAAATCGGAAAACCGGGCCGCTCGCGCCGCTTCCTACGCCAAACGTTTCGCCGCCAAGGAAGCCTGCGCCAAGGCGCTGGGCACCGGCATGGCCGAGGGCGTGTTCTGGCGCGACATGGGCGTCGTCAATCTGCCCGGCGGCAAGCCGACGATGGCGCTGACCGGCGGCGCGGCGGCCAGGCTGGCCGCGATCGTGCCCAAGGGCCACGACGCGGTCATCCATCTCACCATCACCGATGATTTCCCGCTTGCTCAAGCCTTTGTGATCATCGAAGCAGTGCCCGCCGAACAAGCGCCACATTGATTCCATCTGACCACGGCGGCATGACGTTGCCCAGCGCGCGCCGAGACTCTATACCAACCAACGCATAATCGAGGACGACATGAGCGTGGCTGAAAAACGCGAGAAGAAATCCGGCGGACTAGGTGAAACCTTCTCCGTCATCATCCAGGCTTTGCTGCTCGCGCTCGTGATCCGCACGCTGCTGTTCCAGCCCTTCTCCATTCCCTCCGGCTCGATGCGGCCGACCTTGCTCGAAGGTGACTATCTCTTCGTCACCAAATGGGCCTATGGCTATTCGCGCTATTCGCTGCCTTTCGGTCCGGACCTGTTTTCCGGCCGCATCTGGGGCTCGGAACCGAAGCGCGGCGACGTCGTGGTGTTCAAGTTCCCTCCGGATCCGTCCGTCGACTACATCAAGCGCGTGGTCGGCCTGCCGGGCGACAAGATACAGGTCAAGGACGGCCAGCTCTTCATCAACGGCGCCGCCGTCCCGCGCGAAAAGGTCGGCCAGATCGACAATCCCGATATCACCGAGGCGCAGGGACCGGTCGATGTCTATCGCGAGACGCTGCCCAACGGCGTCAGCTATGACACGCTCGACCTGACCCAGAACTCGATCGGCGACAACACCCGCGAGTTCGACGTGCCCGCCGGCCACTATTTCATGATGGGCGACAACCGCGACAATTCCTCCGACAGCCGTTTCACCGTCGGCTTCGTGCCGGCCGAGAACCTCGTCGGCCGCGCCAACGTCATCTTCTTCTCGATCGCCGGCGGCGCGAGCCCGCTCGAAGTCTGGAAGTGGCCGTCGCTGATCCGCGCCGGGCGCCTGTTCCATTTCGTCCACTAGGGTGATGGGCAACAAGCGGCCGAACGCCGATGATCTCGCCGCAGCACTCGCGGAGCGCACCGGCCACGCCTTCGTCGATCGCCAGCGGCTGCAGCGTGCGCTGACCCACGCCAGCGCGCGCTCGACCCATGCCGGCGTCGACTATGAGCGCTTCGAATTCCTGGGCGATCGCGTGCTTGGGCTTGTCGTCGCCGACATGCTGCTCGCCGCCTTTCCGGATGCCGCCGAGGGGGAACTGTCGCTGCGCCTCAACGCGCTGGTCAATGCCGAGGCGCTGTCCGAGATCGCCGAGGAAATCGGCCTGCCTGAGCTGGTCCGCGCCGGCTCGGACGTGCGCAATCTCGACGGCCGCAAGCGCACCAATCTGCGCGCCGACGCGCTGGAATCGCTGATTGCCGTGCTCTATCTCGATGGCGGCCTTGAAGCCGCCCGCGCGTTCATCCACCGTTACTGGCAGCCGCGCTCGCAGGCGATCGGCGCGGCCCGCCGCGATGCCAAGACCGAATTGCAGGAATGGGCGCACCAGGCGGCGGCGGGCGCCGTGCCGGTCTATCGCATCGACGGCCGTGAGGGGCCGGACCACGACCCGCTGTTCACCGTCAGCGTCAAGGTCGGCTCCTTTGCGCCGGCGATCGGCACCGGCCGTTCCAAGCGCGAGGCGGAACAGGCAGCGGCGGCTGCCCTTCTGCTGCGCGAAGGCGTATGGAGCGTGGCATGACCGGCACCGAAGCTCCCGAGACACCCGCCACGCGCTCCGGCTTCGTCGCGCTGATCGGCGCACCCAATGCCGGCAAGTCGACGCTGGTCAACCAATTGGTCGGCGCCAAGGTGTCGATCGTCACCCACAAGGTCCAGACGACGCGCGCGATCGTGCGCGGCATCGCCACGCATGAGAACGCGCAGATCGTCTTCGTCGACACGCCCGGCATTTTCAAGCCGAAGCGCAGGCTGGACACGGCCATGGTCACCACCGCATGGGGAGGCGCCAAGGACGCCGATGTCGTGGTGCTGCTGATCGATGCCGAGCGCGGCATCAGGGGCGATGCCGACGCCATCCTCGACCGGCTGAAGGACGTCCGGCAGCCAATGCTGCTCGTCCTCAACAAGGTCGACCGCGTCAAGCCGGAGACGCTTCTGGCCCTGACCGCGGCAGCGAACGAAAGAGTGCCGTTCAAGCGCACCTTCATGGTCTCGGCGCTTACCGGTTCCGGCTGCAAGGATTTGCTCGACTATCTCGCCGAGTCGCTGCCCCTGGGACCCTGGTACTATCCGGAGGACCAGATCTCCGATTTGCCGATGCGCCAGCTGGCGGCCGAGATCACCCGCGAGAAGCTGTATCTGAGGCTGCATCAGGAGCTTCCCTATTCCTCGCATATCGAGACCGAGAAATGGGAAGAGAAGAAGGACGGCTCGGTGCGCATCGAGCAGGTCATCTATGTCGAGCGCGACAGCCAGAAGAAGATCGTGCTCGGCCACAAGGGCGAGACGATCCGCGCCATCGGCCAGGCCGCTCGCGCCGAGATCGCCGAGATCCTCGAGCAGAAGGTGCACCTCTTTCTGTTCGTCAAGGTGCGCGAGAACTGGGGTGACGATCCCGAGCGCTACCGCGAGATGGGACTGGAGTTTCCACATTGAGCCATGTCGCCCACCGGCAATGGGCATGGTCTACGACAAGCCTCTTGCCCTGAGATCGGCGGCGAAGGTTGCCAGTGGCATGATGAGGGTCAGAGGCGCTCCCGAAAGCGGCTCGGCGCCATAGCTGCGACACCAGTCGCGGCGCGCTCGCTCTTGGCGTCGATGATCAGCAGCAGACCGCCTACTTCGGCTGCGACACGCAGGCATCGCAAGGCTGCGGCCACCAGGAGCTGGCCGCCGAGGCCTTGACCTGCCACCGTCAAATCAGTCGCCAGGCGGGACGGTCTAGACATAACGTACATACACGTACGTACAAGATGCTGCTGACAGCACTCACCTGCCGGGGTCGAAGCAACCTTGATTTCGCCGCGCAACGGGTGAAAAGCTCAAGCCATGGAATGGCGCGACGAGGGAATCGTTCTCGGCACTCGCAAGCATGGCGAAACCAGCGCCATCCTCGAGGTGATGACGCGCGCCCATGGCCGCCATCTCGGTCTGGTGCGCGGCGGCCGCTCGCGCAAGCAGCAGCCGGTGCTGCAGCCTGGCAACCGTGTCGACCTGCTGTGGCGGGCGCGGCTCGACGAGCATCTCGGCATTTTCCAGGCGGAAGCGATCGAGATGAACGCCGCCCGGCTGATGGACAGCGCAGTCGCTGTCTACGGCCTGCAGACCATGGCAGCGCATTTGCGGCTCTTGCCGGAACGCGACGCCCATGGCGGCCTTTACGAGGCGCTTGCCGTGATGATTTCCCATCTCGATGATGTCGATGCCGCCGGCGAGCTGGTGGCGCGCTTCGAGCTGCTGATCCTCGACGAGCTCGGCTTCGGCCTCGATCTCAGCCAGTGTGCGGCGACCGGCACGCGGCAGGACCTCGCCTATGTCTCGCCAAAATCCGGGCGCGCCGTCTCGCGCGCGGCCGGTGCGCCGTGGCACGACAAGATGCTGGTGCTGCCCACTTTCCTGCAACGCGGCTCCGGACTGCGCGCCGACGCCTCGGCACTCGAGGACGCCTTCCGGCTGACCGGCTTCTTCTTCACCCGGCATGTCTACGAGCCGCGCGGGATCGAGCCGCCCAACGCCCGCGCCGGTTTTCTCGCGGCGCTGCGCCGGCATCATGTGTCCGCGAAGGCGGTCAGCGGGGAAACCGCCGGACGGTAGGGGAGGGCGTCTATCAGACGCCCCGCCGCTCCAGAAAATCGTCGAGGATCGGACGCTGGCCTTTCAGGATCTTCAGACCAGCCTCGGGCAGTGAGAACCAGCCGGCTCTGTCCACTTCGGGAAACTCCTTCATTCGGCCTGATCGCGGCGGCCACTCCATGGTGAACATGTTGCTCCTGATGGCCCCCGCATCGAGATCCGCTTCGACGCTCCAGGCGATCACGATCTTGCCGCCCGGCTGGCGGTAGCTGCCGACCGGCCGGAAATCGCCGTCGATGGCGAGTCCGAGTTCCTCTTCGGCCTCGCGCCGGGCCGCCTCGAGCTCGACCTCATTGTCGCCGATAAGTCCTTTCGGGATCGACCATGCCGCTTCATCCTTCCGTGCCCAGAAGGGGCCGCCGGGATGGACCAGCAGGAATTCGAAAACCCCTGCGGTTCGCCTGTAGATCAGCAGACCAGCGCTTCGTTGCGGCATCGACCATCCTCATTCGAGCGATCATCCTCATTCGAGCGAACGTTCGAGAATAACACGGCTATTTCAGAACCGGCGGCAGGTAAATCGTGAAGGCGCGTCCAATCCGTGTCGACGTTTCGGCATTGGAAAAGCAATCAGATTGCTGGCAATTGTCTTCGAAACATGCTCGATCTTGAAAGCCGGCAAGGCGCTGATTTGGCTAGCCGTCCCGTCGCCGCATTTGTCTGCCAGGACTGGTCCGGTTTGAGGGGAACCGCCCCATGCTTTTCGGCCTGATTGCGATTGCCGCCGTCATCGCTTTGTTCGTCATCATCTCGCGCCAGCAAACCCGCATCGGATTGATCGAGCGCGAGCTTGGCGCGCTGCGCAGCCTGGTGCTCTCCGGTGTCCCGCTGCCCGCGCCGGCCTCCGGCGCGGTGACGCAAGCCGCGCCCGATGAAGCTCCCGCCTCCGCAGCCGAGGCTGTCACGCCCCAGGAAAGTGAAGCGGCAGCCGAAGCCGCTGCAATGGCGCCCGACGCTGCCCGGGCGGCCGAGGCGCCGACCGAGGCAGGCGAGGGCACTTCGGCCAAATCCGAGGAGCTGGCCGAAGCGGCGCAGCCGGTTGTCGCGGCAGAGCCTGCGACGCCGGCCAGGGCAGCCCGGCAGACCGATGTCGAAACGGCGCTCGGCACGCGCTGGGCGGTCTGGGTCGGCGGCATCGCGCTGGCGCTCGGTGGCCTGTTCCTCATCCGCTACACCATCGAGGCCGGTATTTTCGGCCCCGGCGTGCGCCTCGCCATGGCGGCCGCGCTCGGGCTGGTGCTGATCGGCGGTGCCGAATTCATCCGCCGCACCGGCTTCAGGGTGCCGGTGCAAGGTGCGGCCGGCGCCTATATCCCGGCGATCCTGACCGGGGCCGGCGCCTTCATCCTGTTCGGGACTGTCTACGCCGCCCATGGCATCTACGGGTTCATCGGCCCGGCGCTCGCCTTCACCCTGCTCGGCGCCATCGCCGTCGCGGCCATCGCCGTCTCGCTGGTGCACGGTCTGGCGCTCGCCGGCATTGGCCTCGTCGGCGCCATGGTCACCCCGGCGCTCGTCGCCGCGCAGGCGCCCAACCCTTGGGCGCTGTTCGTCTATCTGGCGATTGTGCTTGCCGCCACCGCGGCCATAGCCCGCATCCGCGCCTGGGAAGCGCTGGTCGCCGCGGCCTTTGCCGGCACCGGCATCTGGACCATCGCCTACATGACGGATGCGTCGGAGATGAACCTGGCCGCGGTGCTCTTCATCAGCCTGGCCACGCTCGCCGTGCTCGCCTTCGTCTGGCTCGTCCCTTTCTTGACCACTCGCCGCGACGAAGCGGAGCCGGGCTTCGACTGGCCCTCGATCGCGCCCGGCTTCTTCCTAGCACTGACGGCGCTTGGCCTCTCTCTCGATCCGGCCTTCGCCGTCGCCGGCGACGCCCTTCAAGGCGCGGTGCTGCTGGCAGCGCTCGTAGCTGTCGCGCTCTATCGGCCGCGCGCCCTGCCGCTGGTCTTCGCGGCGGCGCTGGCGACGGTGGTGATCTATCTCGGCATCGTCCCGCCTGCCACCATCGGCGCCGACGTGGTGGGCGCCGGCTTGGGCGTCGAGCCGCTGGCAACCGCCGACACGCTGACCTTCCGTCTCGGCATCGCCCTGGCGATCGTCTTCATCGCCGCCGGCTTCTGGGCCGCGCGCCGCTTTGCTGCCGCGGCCCCCGTCCGCGCCGCCTCATGGTCGGCATGGGGCGTCATCGTCCCGCTGGTCGTGCTGACCGCGCTGTGGCTCACCTTCGGCGATATAGACCGCGACTTCGGCTACGCGCTGCCGGCGCTGCTGCTGGTGCTGGTCTTTGCCGCCGGCGGCGAGTGGATCGCACGCGCCGAAGAACCGCCGCTCGGCGGGGGCCCTGCCGTGTCGTTCGCGCTTGGCGGCGCCGGTTTCGCCGGGCTGTTGATGCTGCACATGGCCTTCGGCTCCGGCTGGACGACGCTGCTGATTGGCGCTGCTGCTATTCTACCTGCGCTGGCGACGCGCTGGCGCTCCTATCGGGTGCTGGGGTGGATCGCGGTCGGCGCCGCTGTTGCCGTGCTCGGCCGCGTCGCATTCGATCCGACGATCGTCGGCGCCGCGGCACTGTCGCGGACGCCGGTCTTCAACTGGCTGCTGCCCGGCTATGGCGTGCCGGCGCTCGCCTTCGGCTTCGCCGCCTGGCAACTGGCACGCACCACCAATGGCCGCCCGCGCCTTGCCATGGAAGCCGCGTCGGCCCTGTTCGCGCTGCTCACCATTGCGATGCTGGTGCGCCATGCCATGCATGGCGGCGTCATCGACACCGGCCCGGTCACGCTGGCCGAACAGGCGATCTACACGCTGATCGCGCTCGGCGCCGGCGCTATCCTCGTCGCCATCGACATGCGCTCTCCGAGCTCGGTGCTGCGCTATGGCTCGATGGCCGCCGGCGTGCTCTCGGTCGCCTTCATCCTCATCCGGCATTTCGTGGTGCTGAACCCGCTGCTGACGGACGAATCGACCGGCACCGTCCCGTTCTTCAACCTGCTCTTCCTGGCCTATCTGCTGCCGGCGATCGCCGCCGGCGCGCTGGCGCTCTATGTCCGCGACAAGCGTCCGCGCTGGTATGCGGCGATGCTGGCGCTGATCGCATCGCTGCTTGCCTTCGCCTACGCCACGCTGTCGGTCAGGCGCCTGTTCAAGGGCGAGTTCATCGGGTTGTGGAGCGGACTCGGCCAACTCGAGACCTACACCTATTCCGCACTCTGGCTGGCCATTGGCGTGGCCCTGCTTACCGCCGGCGTCTGGTTGAAGTCGCAGGTGCTGCGCGTTGCTTCCGCCGTGCTGATCGCTGTTGCGGTGATGAAGGTCTTCCTCTTCGACATGTCGGAACTGGAGGGCGTGCTTCGTGCGCTGTCCTTCATCGGTCTCGGCGCCGTGCTGATCGGCATCGGCCTTTTTTACCAGCGGCTCCTGACGCGGGCGGCGAGGGGAGGGTGACGACCAGGCTTCCTGCCCGCGCACTTACGTCATTTGATGGCAGGCTGCTATTTTCGGACTATGCCGCGTTAATGCGACCATAAGTTCCGCTCGCCTTTGAGGCGGGAATAAACCGGCACTCGCCAGCGTTGTTCAGGTGCTTGGGTACCGGAGCAGGGGTGGCCTGCTTCGCGCTGACTGCTTGCGCCGCGCCGCGAAGGCGCGTTCAATCAGGATGGGAACCGACCTCGAAACAAGCCGGCATGGACGACAAGAAGGCAGCGATCCTGAGCGAGATACCGCGGTTGCGCCGCTATGCGCGCTCGCTGCTGCGCGACCGCGACTCCGCCGACGATCTGGTCCAGGACTGTTTGGAACGGGCGCTCGTGCGGCTCGACAACTGGCAGACGGGAGAAAGCCCCAGGAGGTGGCTGTTTACGATCATGCATCATCTGTTCATCGACCAGATGCGCAAGGTGAGCCGGCGTGGCGAGGCGGCGATCCTGCCGCTCGAAGCGGGCGAAGCCCAGGCCGCGCCCGCCGATCAGGTCGAAAGCATCGCCTCGCGTGAGATCATGGATGCCTTGCAGGCGATCAGCCCCGATCGCCGAGCGGCTTTGGTCATGGTTGCCATTGAAGGTTTTTCCTATGCCGAGGCCGCCAACATTCTGGGCGTGCCGGCCGGCACGCTGATGTCGCGCATCGCGCGCGGCCGCGAGGAATTGCGCGGCCTGCTCGACGACTCCTCGCGCCGCCGCTCAATAAGGATCGTTGAGAGATGACCCGGCGCGATTTCACGGAACGCGATATTCACCTGGCGCTCGACGGTGAGCTGCCGGGCGATGAGCGCATGGCCTATGACGCCTGGCTCGAAGCCAATCCGGAGATGAAGGCAAAAAGCGCGCGCTACATTGCCGATCGCGCCGCGCTGCGCGCGGCCTTGGCCGGCTTGATGGACGAGCCGGTGCCGGCGAGGCTGACACAGGCGGTGCTGGGCGATGCGCCGGCGAAGGCGCCGGCCTGGCGCTCGCGCTGGTGGCTTTCGGCGGCGGCAGCCGCCGTGCTGGTGGTGGGCGGGCTCGGCGGCTATCTCGCCGGCGTCGACGGCATCGGCCGCGAGGATGCGGCGGACGACCAGCTCGCCGAGCAGGCGATCGCCGCCCATGTCATCTACGCCGCCGAGAAACGTCATGCGGTGGAGGTGCCGGCAAGCGACAAGGACCATCTGCAGACCTGGCTGTCCAATCGGGTCGGGCTGAAGCTGGTCGCGCCCGATCTGGCGGCCGAAGGCTTCCAGCTCGTCGGCGGCAGGCTGCTGCCCGCCGGCGACCGCGGTAAGGCGGCGATGCTGCTCTATGAGGACGCCAAGGGCGAGCGCATCTCCCTCTTTGTCACCTCCGAATCGGCCGAGACCACCAAGGGCACCTACACGGCCGAAGCCGATGGTCCCGAGGCTGTGTACTGGCTGGACAAGGGCTATGGCTGCGCGGTCGTCGGCTCGCTGCCGCCGGAGCGCCTTTCGGCTGTCGCCAAGAGCGCCTACGGCCAGCTTCTGGCCGGCCTTTCGAGTTGAGTTCGTTGCGATTTTGCGCCTTCGCGCAGCCGGTCCCGTTCAAGTCCTGGATGTCGTTGGACCACAGCGCAACCTGTCACAATTCGGCCCTATTCAAGGTGCGATAGCGCTTGTGAACACAGGCGCTTCGGCCCGTGTTGCTTTGTTGACGTTGCTTTGTTGACCGGGGCCGTTTCCGCAACCCAATCGAGGTTCTCCCAAGCCCGCATGCCTGCCGAGATTCGCAAGGCCCGCGCGTCAGACGTCGATGACCTCGCCGCCATCGAGAAGGCCGTCTTCTCGGGCGACCGGCTTTCCCGCCGCTCTTTCCGTCAGTTCATCGAGCGCGAGACCGCCGAGATGCTGGTCGCGGAAAATGACGGCCATGTCGCCGGCTACGCGGTGGCGCTGTTTCGCAAAGGCAGCGGCGTGGCGCGGCTCTATTCAATCGCCGTCAGTCCTTCCTTCGGCCAGCTCGGCATCGGGCGCCGGCTTTTGGCGGCGGCGGAGGAAGCAGCCTTCGAGCACGATCGCATGCTGCTGCGGCTGGAGGTGCGCGAGGACAATCATCGCGCCATCCAGATCTACGAGCAGGCCGGCTACCGCAGAATAGGCCGTGAGCCCGACTATTACGAGGATGGCGCGACGGCACTGCGCTACGAAAAGACTTTGCGTGGCGATGCCCCCACCGCCACCAGGGTGCCGTTCTACCAGCAGACCTGCGAGTTCACCTGCGGCCCGTGCTGCCTGATGATGGCGATGGCCAATTTCGACCAGGGCTTCGTGCCCGACCCGGTCATGGAGATCCGCCTGTGGCGCGAGGCCACCACCGTCTTCATGATGTCGGGCCCGGGCGGCTGCGAGCCGTTCGGGTTGGCTGTCTCCGGTTACGAGAGCGGCCTGGCGGCAGAAATCTTCGTCTCCTTTCATGGCGCGCTGTTCCTGCAGTCGGTGCGCAGCGAGGACAAGCGCCGGGTGATGGAACTCGCCCAGGTCGACTTCCGCCGCCGTGCGGAACTTTACGGCATTCCGGTGAATTACCGTTCGTTCGGCATCGACGACATCCGCTCGGCGCTTGCGGAGGGAAAGCTGGTGCTGGTGCTGATCAGCGGCTTCCTGATGTTCGGCAAGAAGATACCGCATTGGGTGCTGGCGATCGGCGACGACGGCGACCACATTCTGATCCACGATCCGTGGGTCGAGGACGAAAGGCAGGAGACGATCCTCGATGCCGCCAACATTCCCGTGCCCTACGGCATCTTCATGAACATGGCTCAGTTCGGCCGCGATGGATTGCGCGCCGCCATCACCCTGGGAAAACGCTGAAATATGACCTGGGTCATCCTTACAGGCAGGCAGAACGATCTCGATCAGGTGGCGACGCCGCACAAGATCATCACCAACCGCGACTATCTCGCGCATCCGGCGCTTTTCCGCGGCCAGCGGCCGAAGGTGATCAACCTGTCGAACAATTACGGCTACCAGAGCCGCGGCTATTATGCCTCGCTGCTTGCCGGTTCGCGCGGCCACAAGGTGATCCCGACGGTCGAGACCATGATCGATCTGTCGGAGCGCAAGCTCTACGAGCACGCATTGCCGGAACTGGAACTCGCGCTCAACAAATGCCGCAAGGATCTCGGCGGAACCTTCCCCTCGAAGGTCGCCGTCTTCTTCGGCATCGGTCCGTCCAAGATCTGGGACCGCTTCACCAAGCTGTTGTTCGACTGGTTCCGCGCGCCGGCGCTGGAGGTCCACATCAAGGACAGCGCCGAATGGGCCTCGATCCGCAAGATCGGCTTCCTGCCGCTCGCCCGCATGAGCGAGGAGGAAGAAACGGTCTTCCTGGGGTGTCTGGAAACCTACACCAACCGTGAATGGCGCGACACCAAGGGCCGCACGCCGGCACGCTACACCTTCGCCACGTTGGTCGATCCGCATGAGGAATTGCCGCCTTCGGAGATCTCCTCGCTGCGCTACTGGGCGAGGATCGCCGAGAAGATGGGCGTCGAAGTCGAGCCGATCACCAAAAAGGATTTGGCCAAGCTCGCCAATTACGATGCGCTGCTCATTCGCGAAACGACGTCGATCTCCAACCACACCTACCGCTTCGCGCGCCGCGCCCAGCAGGAAGGCATGCCGGTGATCGACGATCCGCTGTCCATGATCCGATGCACCAACAAGGTCTATCTCAACGAGTTGATGACCTACAACAAGGTGCCGGTGCCGCCGACGGTAATGATCGCTGGACCTTCGGACCTGGAGGTCGCGGCGCAGACGCTGGGCTTCCCGCTGGTGCTGAAGATCCCGGATTCCTCCTTCTCGCGCGGTGTCAAGAAATGCGAGAACCTGGCCGAGCTGACCAGGCTCGCGACCGAATGGCTGGAGGATTCCGACCTCCTCATCGCGCAGAAGTTCCTTCCGACCGAATATGACTGGCGGGTCGGCGTGCTCGGCGGCCAGCCGCTGTTTGCCGTGCACTATCTGATGGCCAAGAAGCATTGGCAAATCGTCAACCACAAGGCCAACGGCAAGCCCGACCAGGGCGGCATCAAGACCTTCACGCTGAAGGAGACCCCGCCGCATGTTGTCGAGACGGCGGTCAAGGCGGCGCGCTGCATCGGCGACGGGCTTTACGGCGTCGACCTCAAGGAAACCAAGGACGGCGTCTTCGTCATCGAGGTCAACGACAATCCCAATCTCGACCATGGCTGGGAGGATTCGGGCGAGAAGGACGAGGTCTGGGTGCGGCTGACGCAATGGTTCCTTGACCGGTTGGAGCGGCCTGGACGATAGTGTTCCAGACTGAGGGGGCAGACATGCTGTTTTTCGTCATCGAGGACTTTCGCGGCTGCGACCGCAAGGAGATCTATCGCCGCTTCCGCGACAAGGGCCGCCTGAAGCCGGACGAGCTTGTCGTCCACCACAGCTGGATCGCGGCCGACATGAGCCGCTGTTTCCTGCTGGTCGAGGCCGATGACGCCACGATTCTACAGCGCTGGGCCATCGAGTGGAACGATTTGGTCGAGTTCGAGATCGTCCCGGTGGCGACCAACAAGGACATGGTGGCGGCGCTGGCCGGGCATCTCTGACCATCGCCGTATATCTTTTCGAGGATCCGTGATCAGCTTCTGACGCCCTCGTCAAATGACCGCTATCGCGTCGACCTCGATCAGGTAGCCTGGGGACATTATTGCCACCCCAACCACCACATTCGCCGGTTTGTGATCTCCAAACAGCGAAATCTGCGCGTCTTCGATGATCGGGACATGTTCATCACGATCATAATCGACAATGTAGATCGTGATCTTGCAAACCTGCTCAGGCCGCGCGCCTGCCGCCTTGAGCGCTCGGCCGAGATTGCCGAATGCCAGCCGCGCTTGCGCCGCAAAATCACCATGTCCAACGAGCTTGCCGTTTATGTCTTCGGGCTGCTGGCCTGAGACGAAGACTAGCCTGGATCCCGTCGCGACGACCACCTGCGTGTACATCTCCGGAACCGGCAGATCATCGGGGTTGATGAGTTCGAGCGACATTAGAAATCTCCTGCTTCGTTCGACTGAGATCGACCTTGGTGATCGCTGCGCTGGCGATCGTCAGTCCTCGTCACCGGGCACCGAGCGCCGGCGACCTGATCGCGCGCAGGCATTCCTCGATCAGCCATTCGCGAAACACCGCCACGACGTCGCGCTTTGCGCTGCGTTCGGGGATCGTCAGGCAATAGGGCTGGCGCAGCTCCAGGGATCGGGCCACGGGCCGCATCAGCCTGCCATTTTCGAGCGCCTGGGCGCAATAGATGCCTTGCGCCAGCGCGACGCCCAGTCCTGACATGGCGAGGTCGAGCGCCGCCCGCGACGAGTTGGCGGAGAGGCCGCGTTTGACGGCCCGACCTGGCTCGATGCCTGCCGTCTCGAACCAGTTGCGCCAGGACGGAAACGACGCTCCGGCCGGTCCCCAGTCGGTATGGATGAGGGGCAGGCCAGCGAGGTTGTCGGACTCTATCGCGCCGGCAATGCCGCGCGCGCAGACCGGATAGACGGCGTCCCGGACGATCTCCTGCGTGGGATGCTCGCGATAATGCGGGCCGTAGGACAGCCGGATGTCGATCAGCTCCCGGTCGAACGGCACCGGGTCGTCGTCGCCTCTGAGCGAAATGTCCGCAGCGCCGTGGCCGGCGATGAAGCCGGCGATGCGCTCCGAAAGCCAGCCCATCGCCATGGAGGGCGGTACCGAGACGATCAGCCTCGGCCGGAATGCCCCGCCGCTGACATCGCGCGCGACGCTGCCGATTTCCTGGAAGGCCAGGGTGAGCCTGGGCAGCATCTCGACGCCGGCCTCGGTCAGCACGACGCGCCGGTTGGCTCGGTGAAACAGTCTGCGGCCCATCTGTTCCTCGAGGGTGCGAATGAGCTGGCTGACCGCGGCCGCCGAGACCGACAGCTCTTCCGCCGCCGCGGCGAAGCTGCCGGTGCGTGCCGCGGCCTCGAAGGCCTGAAGTCCGCGCAGCGATGGCAGTGCGACCATGGTGACCTATAGATAAGATTGACTTGTCTATTTTGCAGAATTCCTCGTTTTTCGAAAGGTTTCTTTCTGGAGTAGCGTGGCGCCATGAACGCCATCGACCGCGACCAAGCCCTGGACCACCGCGAAATCATCGCTTCGCTGACCAATGAGGAGCGCAACCAACTGACCGGCAAGTCGGACGGACCGGGGCTGATCCAGTTTGCTGTCCATTCTGGCGCGATTGTCGATCTCGGCGCGCTGATCGCGGCCAAGGTGCCGTTCTGGCCGTTCCTGATGCTGCCGCAGGGTATCTTGATCGTGTTTCTGTTCACGCTGCTGCACGAGACCGTGCACAGGACGGCCTTCCGGGCGCAGTGGCTGAATGATGCCGTCGCCCGTCTGTGCAGCCTTGCGATCGCGCTGCCCGCAGACTGGTTCCGCTACTTCCATTTCGCCCATCACCGCTTCACCCAGGATCCGCGGAACGATCCGGAGCTGGCCTTCCCGAAGCCCGAGACCCTGTGGCAGTACATCGTCCACGTCTCGGGCCTGCCGGTGTGGTGGGGCCACGCCAACACGCTGTACATCAATGCCATCGGCCGCTGCCGGGACAGCTTTGTGCCGCCGAAGGGCTTGCGCAAAGTGCGGGCCGAGGCGCGGGCGATGATCGCCTTCTATGCCGTGATCCTGGCGCTCGCGCTCTGGTTCAAGGCGTCAGTGCTGCTCTATGTCTGGATCGTGCCCGCCCTCGCAGGCCAGCCGTTCCTCAGGCTCTATCTGCTGGCCGAGCACGGCCGCTGCCCCTTCGTCGCCAACATGCTGGAGAACAGCCGCACGACGCTCACCAACTGGTTCGTGCGCAAGCTCGCCTGGAACATGCCCTATCACGCCGAGCACCACGCATATCCCGGCGTGCCGTTCCACCAGTTGCCGGCGTTCCATCAGCTGATCGAGCGGCATCTCAAGGTCGTCGAGCCGGGCTATGTGAGCTTCCACGAAAAATACATCGAGACGCTGCGCTGACGCCGAAGTTTGCGCGACCATATTTGCTGCTCAGCCGGATCGGCGCAGCAGCGCATGTGAGTGCAGCAGCCTGCTCATCTCGGAAGCGTTGGCCGGCACGCCGATCAGGTAGCCTTGGGCTTGGCCGCAGCCGGCCTTGCGCAGCAGCTCGAGCTGGGCCTCGGTTTCGACGCCCTCGGCCGTGACGGTTATGCCAAGCTCGGCGCCGAGCCCGATCACGGTGCGGACGATCGCCGCCGTGTGGCGATTGTCGATGTCGCGGATGAAGGAGCGATCGATCTTGATCTTGTCGACCGGAAAGCGGCGCAGATAGCCGAGCGACGAATAGCCGGTGCCGAAATCGTCGAGCACGATGCGAATGCCCAGCCCGCGCAATTGGCTGAGCGTCCTTTGCACGGTATCGCTCTCATCCATCATCACCGTTTCGGTGATCTCCAGTTCCAGCCGATTGGCCGGCAGGCTGGAAAAGGCGAGTGCCGAGATCACCCCGCGGGCGAAGCCGCCGCTCTTGATCTGGGCCGCGGAGACATTGACCGCCATGCGCATGTCCTCGGGCCAGTTCGCCGCCACGTTGCAGGCCTTGCGCAGCGCCCAGTCGCCAAGCTGCACGATCAGGCCGGTCTCCTCGGCCGCAGCGATGAAATCGTCTGGCGGCACAAGGCCGCGCGTCGGCGAGCGCCAGCGCATCAGCGCCTCCGCGCCGACGATCCCGCCCGAAGCGATGTCTAGGATGGGCTGGTAATCCAATTCGAATTCGCGCTTGGGGAGCGCCGCTTCGAGCTCGGCCTCCAGCGCGCGGCGCGCACGCATCATGGCGTCCATGCCCGGTTCGAAGAAACGGTAGACGTTGCGTCCCTCGCTCTTGCCCCGGTAGAGCGCCATATCGGCATTGGTCAACAGCGTGTCGGCGTCCTGTCCGTCGCTTGGGTAGAGCGCGATGCCGAGGCTGACGCCGACATGCATCTCGCGGCCCTTGTCGCGATAGGGCTTGCCGATGATCTCGACGACGCGCTTTGCCAGCTTTTCGGCGTCGGCGCTTGCGCTGACATTGAACTGGATGATGGCGAACTCGTCGCCGCCGAAACGGGCCACCACATCCTTCTCGCTGCGCAGGCAGCGCTGCAAACGCTTGGCCACGCATCTCAGCAGCCAGTCCCCGGCCGGATGTCCAAACGTGTCGTTGACCGCCTTGAAGCGGTCGAGGTCGAGCGAGAAGATCGCCAGCGGCGCAGCCCTGGGCTGGCTCAGGGCCCGGTCGAGCCGCTCGCGGAACATGGAGCGATTGGGCAGGTTGGTCAGCGTGTCGTGATGCGCAAGATGCGTCATCCGCTCTTCGACACGGCGGCGTTCGGTCACGTCCTCGAAGGTAGCCACCCAGCCGCCGTCCGCCAATGGCCGTCGCGCTACAAAGAGTGTGCGGCCGTCGACGAGTTCACGATAACTCGAACGCGAGTCGCCGGCCTCCAGGCTGGCCTTTGTCTTCTGCACCTCCATGTCGACGTCGACGGGTACGAATATGCCGAGGCTTATAAGCTTCTCCAGCATCTGGCCGTGCGTCATGCCGAGCGAGAAATCGGCTGCGGAAGCGTGACACAAATCCAGAAAGCGCTGGTTGCGCACGATCAGGCGGCCTTCCGCACTGTACATCAACAGGCCTTGCGACATGTTGGCCAAAGCGGCGTCGAAGCGGCGGTGCTGCTCCTTGAGCTCGTCTTCGCCGCGTCGTTGCTCGGTGACGTCCTCGTAGATCGACACCCAGCCGCCAACCGCCAGCGGCCGGTGAGAAATGAAGATGATGCGGCCGTCCGAAAGCGTCTCCTCATAGGTCGAGGGCTTCGCGCCGTCGATATAAGGTTTGCGGATGGCGTAAAGCTCCTCCGCGCTCTGCGAGGCGATGCCGATGTCGACGCTATGCTGCAGGATGTCGAAGAAGCGGACGCCCGGCTGCATCAGTTCGGGATCGAGCCGGAAGATGTCGAGGTAGTTGCGGTTGCAGATGATCATCCGCTCTTCGGCATCGAACATGCACAGGCCATGCGACATGTTCTCCACGGCGGCCGCAAAACGCGCGTTCTGCGCGCGAAGTTCTTGCGCTATTCGCTTGGCGGAGCCGATGCCGCCTGCCTTCCGCCTGCTGGCGGCCGAACCAGTCTTGCGATGTGCGACGGGCATGAACGCGCCTGCGACGGTGACTGAATACGTTACTGTCGCGACAGGCGGTTAATTTAGCGTTCTTTCAGGTCACTGGATTATCGGCAAGAAAAGACTGCCGTTTAGCTTCGAGCGCCTTGAAACGTTTTAGAAATGCCGCCTGCGCCCAGGTCACGGAGCGAGGCGTGAAATCGAAACGATCGGCGGAGAAGCCTCGCGGCCGGCCGAAGTATTCGGTGGCTTCCGCAGTCGAGAAGCCGGCAAGCAGTGTCGCCTCGTAATAGGCAGCGATCTGGTCGGCGCGCTTGATGTCCCTGCGGACGGTCCCGCCGAGCTCCGCCGGCAAGGAAAAGCGCAGGTGAATGGCGCGCTGCAGCCTCAGCTCGCAATCCTTGTAGGAGCCGCCCATCACCGACTTGAACGGCGAGATCATGTCGCCGATGACATATTCGGGGGCATCATGGAGCAAGGCTGCCAGTCGCGCCTCGGGGGAGGCGCCCGGCACCAGTTCAGCGTAGAGCGCCTCGACCAGCAGCGAATGTTGCGCGACCGAAAAGGCGTGCTCGCCACTGGTCTGGCCGTTCCAGCGCGCGACACGGGCGAGCCCATGCGCGATGTCGGCAATCTCGATGTCGAGCGGCGAAGGATCGAGCAGGTCGAGCCGCCGGCCGGAGAGCATGCGTTGCCACGCACGCGGCGGCGCGCCGGCGCGATCGGCCGCCATCACGCCTCCTCCGCGCTGACGCCGTCGGTCGGAAAAGTGAATCTGGCCCATGAAGGAATTGCCAGCGTCACGGCCGTGTCGCCCGCCACGATCGCCTCGCCGGCAGCCAGCGCCGCCTTGACGCGATCGATGCGGGCGATGGCAAGTCCGCGTCCGCCGCTGACCGAACCCAGCGTGCCGATCGGCCGCCCGTTGACGGTCACCTCCGTCCCCGCCGGGGGCAGCGAGCCGGCGGCAACGGCGATCAGCACGCGCCGTCTCGCGGTGCCGCGATGCTGCATGCGCGAGACCACTTCCTGTCCGACATAGCAGCCCTTCTTGAAGCCGACGCCGCCGGTCTCGTCGAGCAGCACGTCGTGCGGAAAGGCGTCGCCGAGCTGATAGTCCGAACCGCTCTCAGCAATGCCATTGGCGATGCGCAAGGCCTGCCAGCCGCCGACGTCGCCATCCTCCGCCGCCATGCTGCCATAGGATCGCTTGACGCCGACGTCACGGAAGCGGGTATCGGCGAACACGGGTGAATCAGAATCTGAGCGCGTTGAATCATCGCCCCACGCGACCGTGACAAGCGCCTGATCCTGCTTGGCAATCTCGGCCTTTGCCCTTAGCCGGTAGAGCATCAGCCGGCGCAGGAAATCGTCGGCGATATCGGCCCGGCATTCGAGGCGAAAGCCGTTGTCACCGCTGCGCGAGATGAGAAAATCGAATAGGATCTTGCCCTGCGGCGTAAGCAGCGCGCCGGGTTTCACCTCATTGGCGGCAAGCGTGTCCAGGTCGGTGGTGAGGATATTCTGCAAGAAATGCTCGGCGTCAGGGCCTGACACGGAGAGGAGCGCGCGGTCTTTCAGCAGGGCAAAGGGCATGAGCGGGAAATCGGCCTGATCTTGCAAAATTGACGGTCATTACGTAAGCCGGCGACACTCCCCCCGCAAGAGATTGGACCAGCCAATGGCAACCACCTATGACCTCATCCTGACAGGCGGCACGGTGGTCAACCATGACGGCGAGGGCCGGCGCGATGTCGGTGTGAGGGCTGGGCGCGTAGCGGCCATAGGCGATCTCGGCCAGGCTTCGGCCGGCGAGACGATCGACTGCCGCGGCCTGCACATTCTCCCCGGCGTCGTCGATAGTCAGGTGCATTTCCGCGAGCCGGGGCTGGAACACAAGGAAGATCTGGAGACGGGATCGCGCGCCGCGGTGCTCGGCGGCGTCACTGCCGTCTTCGAAATGCCCAACACCAATCCGCTGACCACCAGCGAGGCGGCGCTTGCCGACAAGGTGCGGCGCGCCACGGGCCGCATGCATTGCGACTTCGCCTTCTGGGTCGGCGGCACGCGCGACAATGCCGGCGACGTCGCCGAGCTCGAGCGTCTGCCGGGGGCGGCCGGCATCAAAGTGTTCATGGGCTCGTCGACCGGCGACCTGCTGGTCGAGGACGACGAGGGCGTTGCCTCGATTCTGCGCAATACGCGCCGCCGCGCCGCCTTCCATTCGGAGGACGAGTTCCGCCTGCGCGAGCGCCTCGGCGAGCGGATCGATGGCGATCCGTCATCCCATCCGGTCTGGCGCGACGAGATCGCCGCGCTTCGCTGCACCGAGCGCCTCGTGCGCATCGCCAGGCTGACCCGCGCGCGCATCCACGTGCTGCACATCTCGACCGCCGAGGAAATCGCATTTCTGGAAAAACACAAGGATGTCGCCACCTGCGAGGCGACGCCGCATCATCTGACCCTGACGGCGGAGGACTACGCGCGGCTCGGCACCCTGATCCAGATGAACCCCCCGGTGCGCGCTCCGCGCCATCGCGACGGCGTCTGGCATGGCGTCTCGCAAGGCATAGTCGACGTGCTGGGCTCCGACCACGCGCCGCACACGCTGGCCGAGAAGGCAAAATCCTATCCGGCTTCGCCGTCGGGCATGACCGGGGTGCAGACGCTGGTGCCGATCATGCTCGACCACGTCAATGCCGGGCGGCTCACTCTGCAGCGCTTCGTCGATCTTTCAAGCCACGGTCCGCAGCGCATCTTCGGCATGGCGCGCAAAGGCCGCATCGCCGCCGGCTACGACGCCGATTTCACCATCGTCGATCTGAAGCGGCGCGAGACGATCACCAACGCGCAGGCAGGCTCCAGGGCCGGCTGGACGCCCTATGATGGCAAAGAGGTCACCGGCTGGCCGGTCGGCACTATTGTCCGCGGCACGAGCGTCATGTGGGAGGGCGAGATCGTCACCCCCAGCCAAGGCAGGGCGGTGGAGTTCTCCGAGGCGCTGCCGGGTTGAAGCCTGGGTTGGATTTCTTAAGTCCCCTGGACTATGTTCAGGGGTGTGATGGCTGCAAATATCGCACCGATTGATCCCGCAAAGTTTCCGCAGCTCCAGGCACTTGCCTGGAGCCGTGATGCCGCGCGCCCGATACCGGCGGAAGAAGCATTTGCGCTTTACGAACGCAATTGGCGCTTTGTCGACCAAAAGCGCCTTACAGCGCGCGAAAAGCTGCTTATAAGAAAGCTGGCCGACAAATTCGGTCATGGCATCCTTCTTACCACGTCCTGACGTTCCGCCATCCTCTTCCGAGTCTTTTTGCTCGCAGCCAGGCTACCAAACAGAAAAATGTGCGAGTTGGGACCATGAAGGAGTTCAAAAAGCCCGAACACAGAATCATCGCCGAAGCCCTCGGACTGATGGACCGCGAGTTCCTGACTGCCGCCCAATGTTGGTTCGGCGGGGGCACGGCCATCGTCATGAAACTTGACGAATATCGGCGGTCACTGGATCTGGATTTCCTGTGCGCGGATGCCACCGGTTATCGTGAACTGCGGACACGAGCGTCGGAACTCGGCGTCAGGGGCTTTTTTTCTGAGCCCGTCGACGCCGTTCGGGATTTCCAAATCGATCAATATGGGCTGAGGACGGTTGTGCGTCTCAAAGGCCAGCCGATTCGCTTTGAGATCGTTCGGGAAGCCAGAATCGCCCTACGCGGTCGCTTAGACGAGGACCTGGGGATACCAGCTCTCGTTCCTGCGGACTTGTTTGCCGAGAAGCTGTTGGCGAATGCCGATCGATGCCAGGATCGCGCAGCCGCATATAGAGATGCCTTCGATCTCGGGATGCTGGTCAAGGCCTATGGGCAAATTCCAGCCGACGCCCTCAATAAGGCGCAAACCGCCTACGGACCCGATATCGGGCGCAAACTCGTTTGGGTGGTGGACAGGCTGCAGGACAAGAGCGAATTGCGCGACGCCGCCGAAGTATTGCAAATGAACCTCACGGTGGGAGCCGATGCGATTTCAGCCCTGCGAGCGGAGGCAGGTCGCGTATGGCCGCGTGCCGACAGCGACGGAGAATGAGGTCCTGGCTCAATCCCCGGCGACGAAGAACATCCACTGGCCGGCCGGCGTAATGCCGACGCGGTAGAAGATGTAGGCGCCAAATTGCTTCATGTCGTCATAGTCGCTTGCGGTGACGAGCTTGAACAACTCGACGCGCTGCCGCGAATCGAGCTTGTCGAGCGGCAGCGCAAAGAAATACGGCCAGACATAGAGTTCCTGCGGCGTGCCGGTGTCGACATGGACGTAGCCGGCGCTGAGCACCTCCTCCAGGATGGCAAGGATCTCCTGGCCGTCGCCGTCGCCTGAGAGCCCCTTGAGGAAGGCGATCGGATCGCCGTCGATGTCGCCGAGCGATAGTTGCGTCATCGAATCACCCTGGCCGATCAGCGGCCTGAGCTTCTCGATGTCGCCGCTCTTGCAGGCCTCGATAAGCATGCCGTGCATGCGCTTCACCGGCTCCGGCAGCTTGTCGAGCTCATAGACAACCGCGGGCGGCGGTGCCTCCGGATCGGCACGCGGGCTGGTGATGCCACCGCTGCCGGACGGCGCCTCCGGCTGGCTCTTGTTCGTATCGTCCGTCGGCTGCCCGGTGTCGGAAGGCTTCGTGCCGAGCGGATCCGGTATCGGCGCGCTGGGTTCCGGCACGACCGTTCCGCTGTCGGCCGGCGGTGCGACCGGCGAAGGCAGGTCCCCACGCTGGATCTCGCTCAGCGCATAGGAGGGAGTGCTGACCAGACACAGTCCCAGCGGAGCGGCCAGGCAGGACGCTGCGACCCAGATGCCGAGGGTCAGCCCGCGTGGATAGCCCGACATCGAAAATTTCACCGCTTGCCTCTCCGTGTTTTTCCAGGCCCCGCCAGGCCAATTCCAGAACTGTGTAACGGTCGTTCGCAATTGCGCAAAGGATTAGAGCAGTTCGCCAATTCTACCAAACGCAGGGCTACTCTGCCGCGCTCGGCATTCGCGGCCATCAACGCGCATGGGCATGATGCCCAAACGGGCCGTTGCCGTCAAAGAAGCGGCAGCTAATGCATGTCGCCGAGAAGTGTGCGGCGGTACGGCGGGACGCGGCTTCAGTGCTTCAGCCGCTCCGGCTCGAAGGCGCCGGCGATCACCTTTTCCCGCATGCGGTCGAGCAGGGCCAGAGCGGAGGTTTCGCCATTTGCGCGCAGCATCTCGCCAAACGCCGTTTCGAGCGCTGCCTCGGCGATGATTTCCGGCTCGATGCCAGCCGACAGGCCTTCCGCCCAGGCTTCGCAGTGGCTTTCAACGGCAGTCAGGCGCTTTTCTTCCCTGACCAACGCGTCGATTTCGCTGACACCATGTTCCATTTGCGATGTCCACCTTTTCAAGCGGCGATCCTTGCGGATCAGGCTTGACCTGTCTGTTCATCCGCAGCCCCGCAATTGTTTCAGCACGACATTTCCTGCGTCGTGATCCACGCTTCCGGCGGGACTGCGCTCGATCGATCTCAAACTTAGCCGATTAGACCGGCTTGCGGCATCAAAACCTTCAGTTTGAGTTAATTCCGCATTTGTGCGCTAAGGTTTCGTTAATACTGTGGCATGTCTGCAACACCAGCATTTGCAGCCTGGCCCGGTTTGGCACAAGGGTTGAGCCCGCCAGGGCGAATCTCACGGCGCTCAATTGCCATAGCGCGAAGCGATGTCGCGCGACAGGGTCTCGCCCTCCTTCATGTAGCGGGCGATGGCCTCGGTCGCTGAAGCGGTGCACTGCGTGTAGGTGCCGCTGAAGGAGCGATAGCCGCGGTTGAAGGATGCGATGAAGCGGGCGCGCCGCTCCGGGTCGGGGTTTTCCGATTCGAGCAGCTTTTCCATCTCGACCCGCCACTGATCGCCCTTCTCGCCGCAGAGATTGCGCAGGAAATGCAGCGAGCCCAGCACCTCGGCCAGCCGCATCAGCCCGGGCTCGAACGGCGCTTCTGCAGCAAGTGTCGGCCGCGCCGCGACCGCCATGTTGACGGCAAGGCATGCGGCGAGGAAGGGCGAGGCGCGTGTCATATCGGGCTTGGCGTGAGAGGGTAAGGCTTTGTGGCGAAACATTTTGTCGCCTGCAAGGCGTTTCTCGACGGTTATCGCCAGGCGTCTTGAGCCGGCCCGAGCAGTTCCTCGGCCACCGACAGGACATCGCCCGCGAGCGGCATCTCCGCCATTTCCGCCAGCGTATGGAAGGCCGCCGATTCGGCATCGTCGCTGGCCACCGGCTCGCCCCCGACGTAAATCGCGCCGAACACCGTCAGCAGATAGTCGACCGCGTGGTTCTCGCCGCTGCCGTCGATATGGATGTCGCGCAGCGGCCGATAGTCCTTGGCCGCGAGGCCGGTCTCCTCCAGGAGCTCGCGAGCCGCCGCTTGCGCCAGGGTTTCGCCAGCTTCCACCTTGCCGCCGGGATAGGCATAGAGCCCCTGCGACGGCGGCCGTGCGCGCCTGACCAGAAGCACCGTCTTGCCACGCACGACGGCAACCGAGACGGCAGGGATGATCTTGCGCGGTTCCATGGCTACCTGCTTGCTGGCCCGGTATTGTCTGGGCGAGGCGAACGACCAGCGCAGCATTACCCGTTGCGGAAGCCTCCTTCCATTGCCACTTTGGCGACAACGCAATTTCGAGAGCTGCAGAGGATCATGGCCGGGCGCTTTGCCTTGACTGCTACCCCGCAGGAAACTGCCGCCTGTCTCGGTCTGGCCGAGCTGGAGGACTTCCCGCCGCGCTACAACATCGCGCCGACGCAGCCGGTGCTGATGGTGGTGGCCGGCCCGCCGCGGTCGCCGGGCGCCAACCTGCCGGACCGCCAGCCGATGCTGGTGCGCTGGGGCCTGATTCCGAGCTGGGTGAAGGACACCAGAGAATTTCCGCTGCTTTTCAACGCCCGCTCGGAAGGCGTGCAGGGCAAGGCCTCTTTCAAGACCGCCATGCGCCACCGCCGCGCCCTTGTGCCGGCCTCCGGCTTCTATGAATGGCAGCAGTCGGGCGCCGGCAAGCGCCAGCCCTATTGGATCCGGCCGCGGCGGGGCGGCGTCATCGCATTCGCCGGGCTGGTCGAGACCTATGCCGAACCGGGCGGCTCCGAGATGGATACGGGCGCGATTCTGACGACGCGCGCCAACGCGGGCATCGCCCATATCCACGACCGCATGCCGGTGGTGATCGACGAGCGCGATTTTGCGCGCTGGCTGGACTGCCGCACGCAGGAGCCGCGCCATGTGCTCGACCTGTTGCACCCGGCCGAACCCGATTTCTTCGAAGCGATTCCGGTTTCCGACCTTGTCAACAAGGTCGCCAACACCGGGCCGGAGATTCAGGAGCGGAGCGTCATCGGGCTGCAAACCGGGAAGGCCGGGCGCCAGAAGCCCGGCGCGGACGAAAACCAGATGACCTTATTCTAGTGAAGGCTGCTTTCGGAGGCCTTCCGCTCCCGAGGCGCTGGTTGGCGCCTACATCGCCGGCGTTCCCATCATAAGGGACTGCGCCGATCGTGCCGTTTCAGGCGGCGCGCGGCGAAATGATCTTCTGCGCCGGCTTCTTCTTCTTCGCGGTGTGAAGAAGGGCGGCGACGATGGCGGCCGGGCCGATCGCACGGTACTGCTTGGTGAGCGGCTGTTGCGCCGGTCGGCTTTGTTCCTGCTTGTTTCGAGGCATTGTTCTCTTCCCTGGTAACGTTTTCGTGTCTGCGTCTGATAGTCGATTCGGACCAAATCGTGACGCCGTGGCGGTCTAGCCCGAGAATGTTTCATCACTGTGCCGACATGTTTAATAAAATGTTTCGCGCGGTCTTTACCTGTGATCCATTGACATCTTTCCCGTCTGCAGCGACTTGACGGCAACAGCAGCGGGCGCGATAAAGCCGGCCATGAAAACGTCTTTCGCCATTTGTGGCATTTGCATTATTGGCTAGCCTCGCGCTGGTCCGGACGTTTTCGCCGTATCTTTCCCCAGATTGGACAAACGCCCCGGCCAGCAGGCTGGAGCCCGATTTGCGTCTCGGCGCAAGGCGGGTTTTGCGGGTAACCAACCGGGAAGGGCACGCATGTCGGACGCATCGAAGGGTCTCAGCCTCTACAATACGCTGACGCGCACGAAGGAGCCGTTTGTTCCGATCGATCCGCAACGCGTGCGTATGTATGTCTGCGGCCCGACGGTCTACGACTTCGCCCATATCGGCAATGCCCGGCCGGCGATCGTCTTCGACGTGCTGTTCCGCCTGTTGCGCCAAGTCTATGGCGAAAGTCACGTGACGTATGTGCGCAACATCACGGATGTCGACGACAAGATCAACGCGCGCGCGCTTCGCGACTTCGGCGACGAGATCGCGGCGGGAAAACTGTCCCTCAACGATGCCATCAGGAAAGTCACCGAAAAGACCGCCGACCAGTACCACAAGGATGTCGCCGCCCTCGGCTGCCTGGAACCGACCTTCGAGCCGCGCGCCACCGAGTTCGTGGCCCCCCGCGCCGACGGCAAGGCCGACATGCTGTCGCTTATCACGCAACTGATCGAGCGCGGCCACGCCTATGTCGCGGCGGGCGAGGTGCTGTTCGACACCGCCTCGATGCCCGACTATGGCGAGCTGTCGAAGCGCAATCTCGACGAGCAGCAGGCGGGCGCGCGCATCGCCGTCGACGCGCACAAGAAGAATTCCGGCGACTTCGTGCTGTGGAAACTGTCGACGCCGGAAGAGCCCGGCTGGGACAGCCCCTGGGGCAGGGGCCGGCCCGGCTGGCACATCGAATGCTCGGCCATGTCGGCCGCCTATCTCGGCGAGGTCTTCGACATCCATGGCGGCGGCCTCGACCTGATCTTCCCGCATCACGAGAACGAGATTGCCCAGTCGCGCTGCGCCCACGGCACGCGGGTCATGGCCAATGTCTGGATGCACAACGGCTTCCTGCAGGTCGAGGGCCAGAAGATGTCGAAGAGCCTCGGCAACTTCTATTCGATCCATGAGCTTCTGGAGACCGAGACCTTCGGCGGCCGCAACTGGCCGGGCGAGGTGCTCAGGCTAGCGATGCTGATGACGCATTACCGCGAGCCGATCGACTTCTCGGTGCGCAAGCTGGAGGAAGCGGAGAACACGCTGCGCAAATGGAAGCGGGCCGCCGACCTTGCGCCGGCGGCGGCGAAGGAATTGCCGGCCGAAGTGGTGGAAGCCCTGTCCGACGATCTCGCCACCTACGCCGCCTTCCAGCGCCTCACGCAGCTTGCCGGCGAGGCGGTGGAGTTCGGCGGCACCGGCGAGAACGCAGCCGCTGCGTCGCTGAAGACCGCGCTCGCCTTCCTCGGCTTCGACGTCGGCGCGGCCAAGGTGGACGAGGCGGCGATTGCGACGGCGATTGCCGAGCGCCTGGCGTTGATCGCGGCGAAAAACTGGGCCGAGGCCGACCGCGTGCGCGAGGAACTCCTGGCGCAGGGCGTGCAGTTGAAAGACGGCAAGGACCCTGTAACCGGCCAGCGCGTAACGACCTGGGAGATTAAGCGGTGAGGTTGCTTTGGCGATTGGCGAAAGCGCCGGTAACAGCTGATCTCCCCCCTTGCGGGGGAGATGTCCGGCAGGACAGAGGGGGGTGTGAAGGAACGCCGACCTCCGAGCTTGACGTTCTGCACTCCCTTGACCTTCAGATCGCCCAGCTGTCATCGTTTGATATGCTGGCGGGACAGCACCCCCCTCTGTCCTGCCGGACATCTCCCCCGCAAGGGGGGAGATTGGCCGTCGCTTGCGGTTCCGCTAATCTCCAGCGTGGGATCGCGTAGCCATGGGGCACGACCTCGTTCCTTCCCGTCAGCGCAAGAACGCCAAATCCATGCGGCATGCGATGACCGACGCAGAGCTGAAACTTTGGAACGAACTGCGTGCTCACCGGCTGATGGGAATGAGCTTTCGGCGGCAACTGCCGATAGGGCCTTACATTGTCGATTTCGCCTGCGCGGCTCATCGGATCATAGTCGAGGTCGATGGCAGCCAGCATGCCGATGCGGATCACTTGCGCAGTGACGAGGCGAGAAGTGCTTATCTAAGCGCCAGTGGCTGGACCATCCTGCGCTTCTGGAACGACGACGTGATCCGCGATATCGACAATGTCTGCCAGCATATCGTCATCGTGGCTGGCCTGGCGGGCGCTGAGGTGCCCGGCCCATCAACGGAGGAACTCGTTCCATGATCGATCATCTCGGCATCAGCGTTTCCGATTTCGAGGCGTCCAAGGCCTTCTACGACAAAGCGATGGCGCCGTTGGGGGGCTCGCTGCTCTACATGGTGCCGGAAGAGTATACCGGCGGCGCCAAGGTCGGCGGCTATGGCCGCGACCGGCCGGTGTTCTGGCTGAGCTCGGGCAAGGACAAGCCGAGGGACCGCCAGCATGTCGCGTTCACCGCGCGCAGCCGCGCCGAGGTCGACGCCTTCCATGCTGCAGCGCTCGCCGCCGGCGGCAAGGACAATGGCGGGCCGGGGCTGCGCCCGCACTACCATGCGAACTACTACGGCGCCTTCGTCTTCGATCCCGACGGCAACAACGTCGAAGCCGTCTGCCATGATCCGGAGTGAGCCCATGAAGCGGAGCGAGCCATGAGCCTCGACAACCGGCCGGTCTATACAGGCGGCTGCCAGTGCGGCGCGGTCCGCTTCCGCGTCGAGGGCGCGCTTGGCGACGCCTCGGTCTGCCATTGCCGCATGTGCCAGAAGGCGAGCGGAAATTTCTATCTGCCGCTGGTTTCGGTGCGCGGCGCCAAGCTCGATTGGACGCGCGGCGAGCCGAAGCGCTTTCGCTCATCCAGCGCCGTTCGGCGCGGCTTCTGCGCCGAATGCGGCACGCCGCTGACCTTCGAGGCGCCGGACGGGATCGCGCTGGCGATCGCTGCCTTCGACGACCCTGCCGGCATTGCGCCGACCATCCAGTGGGGCACCGAGGCAAAGCTCCCCTATGTCGACAGGATCGCGCAATTGCCGGGCGAGCCCACGATGGCGGATATCGGCTCGGCGCCGTATCTCGCCGAGCTCGTCTCCTACCAGCATCCCGATCACGACACCGACCAATGGCCGCCGGAGGAAAAACCATGACCGACCAAGTTCGAACCGGCGGCTGCCAGTGCGGCGCCGTGCGCTTTCGCATCAAGGGCAAGCTCGGACGCCCGTCCATCTGCCATTGCCGCATGTGCCAGAAGCAGTTCGGCAATTTCTTCGGCGCGCTGGTGACGGTGCCCAAGGACGGCGTCGAATGGACACATGAGGAGCCGAGCTATTTCCAGTCTTCGGTCAACATCGATCGCGGCTTCTGCGCCCGTTGCGGTACGCCAATGACCTATCGCCAGCCGGGGGCGCTGGAGATCGCCATCGGCGCTTTCGACGACCGCTCGGACCTGGCGCCGCAGATCCAGGTCAACTACGCCGTGCGGCTGCCCTGGGTCGAGCAGATCTTCGAGGCGCCGGTTCATGACGATCCCGACTACTACGCCAGGCAGGAGCAGATCATCTCCTTCCAGCACCCCGACCATGAGACGGCCAACTGGCCGCAGCAGGGCCTGAAACTATGACGATTGCCGGCGGATCCTTGCGCACGCTCTATCCGGAAATCGAGCCGTTCGACGGCGGCATGCTCGATGTCGGCGACGGCCACACCGTCTATTGGGAGCGCTGCGGCACCAGGGGTGCCAAGCCAGCAGTCTTCCTGCATGGCGGACCGGGCGGCACCATCTCGCCGAAGCACCGGCGGGTGTTCGACCCGAGGCTCTACGACGTCATGCTGTTCGACCAGCGCGGCTGCGGCAAGTCGACGCCCAACGCCTCGCTCGAGGCCAACACCACATGGCATCTCGTCGCCGACATCGAGCGCCTGCGCGAAATGGCGGGCTTCGACAAATGGCTGGTGTTCGGCGGCTCCTGGGGCTCGACGCTGGCGTTGGCCTATGCCGAGACGCACCCGGAGCGCGTCAGCGAGCTGGTCGTGCGCGGCATCTACACGCTGACCCGCGCCGAGCTGGAATGGTATTACCAGTTCGGGGTCTCGGAGATGTTTCCCGACAAATGGGAGCGCTTCCTGGCGCCGATCCCCGAGGCCGAGCGCGGTGACATGATGGCGGCCTACCGCAAGCGGCTGGTGGGCAGCGACCGCAAGCTCCAGGTCGAGGCCGCCCTGGCCTGGAGTCTTTGGGAAGGCGAGACGATCACGCTCCTGCCGGAGCCGGAGACCAGCACGCCGTTCGGCCAGGACGATTATGCGGTGGCGTTTGCCCGCATCGAGAACCACTACTTCGTCCATGCCGGCTGGCTGGAAGAAGGACAGCTGCTGCGCGACGCCTGGAAGCTGAAGGACATCCCCGGCACCATCGTCCACGGCCGCTACGACATGCCTTGCCCGGCGAAATATGCCTGGGCGCTGCACAAGGCCTGGCCGAAGGCCGACTTCTACCTCGTCGAAGGCGCCGGCCACGCCTATTCCGAGCCCGGGATATTGGACCAGCTGATCCGGGCGACGGATCGGTACGCGGGGAAGAACTAGTCGATGTACGGCGTTCCGTCACACCCCCCTCTGTCCTGCCGGACATCTCCCCCGCAAGGGGGGAGATTGGATGTCGCCATCGCTTTCGCCAATCGCCGAGGTCGCAGAAAGAGCGCCGTCGGCAAGGCTGCTGATCTCCCCCCTTGCGGGGGAGATGTCCGGCAGGACAGAGGGGGGTGCTCAAGCACCTTGCCATGATGAAAAAACAAAGACTTTTCCTCTTCGACACCACCCTGCGCGACGGCCAGCAGACGCCGGGCATCGACTTTTCCGTCGAGGACAAGATCGCCATCGCCATGCTGCTCGACGAATTCGGCATCGACTATGTCGAGGGCGGTTATCCCGGCGCCAATCCGACCGACACCGCCTTCTTCCAGCAGAAGCGCACGGCACGCGCGAAATTCGTCGCCTTCGGCATGACCAAGCGGGCAGGGGTCTCGGCCTCCAACGACCCGGGGCTGGCGTCGCTCGTGCAGTCGAAGTCCGACGCCATCTGCTTCGTTGCCAAGAGCTGGGACTATCATGTGCGCGTTGCGCTCGGCTGCACCAATGAGGAGAACCTGGAGTCGATCAAGGTCTCGGTCGAGGCGGCGGTCGCTGCCGGCAAGGAGGCGATGGTCGACTGCGAGCATTTCTTCGATGGCTTCAAGGCCAACCCGGACTACGCGCTGGCCTGCGCCAAGGCCGCCTATGATGCCGGCGCGCGTTGGGTGGTGTTGTGCGACACCAATGGCGGCACCCAGCCTTCGGAGGTGCTCGCCATCGTCGACAAGGTGATCGCCGGCGGCATTCCCGGCGACCATCTCGGCATCCATGCCCATGACGACACCGGCCAGGCGGTGGCCAATTCGCTCGCCGCGGTCGAGGCCGGCGTGCGCCAGATCCAGGGCACGCTGAACGGCATCGGCGAGCGCTGCGGCAACGCCAACCTGATCTCAATCGTGCCGACGCTGGCGCTGAAGCCGGCCTTCGCCGACCTTTTCGAAACCGGCATTTCGGCCGAAGCGCTGACCGGCATCTCGCGGCTGTCGCGCGCCTTCGACGAACTGCTCAATCGCGCGCCGGAAGCGCAGGCGCCCTATGTCGGCTCCTCCGCTTTCGCCACCAAGGCTGGTATTCATGCCTCCGCGCTTGCCAAGGAGCCGGCGACTTACGAACATGTACCGCCGGAAGCCGTCGGCAATCGTCGCCGCGTCATGGTCTCCGACCAGGGCGGCAAGGCAAATTTCCTCGCTGAGCTCAAGCGGCGCGGCATCGACGTGCCGAAGGACGATCACCGCCTCGACGCGCTGATCGCCGTCGTCAAGGAGCGCGAGGCCGAAGGTTATGCCTATGAGGGCGCCGATGCCTCCTTCGAGCTGCTGGCGCGCAAGATGCTGCACGGCCTGCCTGAGTTCTTCAACGTCACCTCCTTCCGCTGCATGGTCGAACGCCGCTTCGACGCCAACGGCCATCTGAAGACCGTCTCCGAGGCGATCGTGAAGGTCGAGGTCGACGGCGAGGAGAAAATGTCGGTGGCCGAGGGCCACGGTCCGGTCAACGCGCTCGACATCGCGCTGCGCAAGGATCTCGGCAAGTACCAGAACGAGATCGGCGATCTCGAGCTTGCCGACTTCAAGGTGCGTATCCTCAACGGCGGCACGGAAGCCACCACCCGCGTGCTGATCGAATCGCACGATTCCTCCGGCGCCCGCTGGTGGACGGTCGGCGTGTCGGAAAACATCATCGACGCCTCCTTCCAGGCGCTGATGGACTCGATCATCTACAAGCTGATGAAGAACCGCGACATGGCCGGGCTGGTGGCGGCGGAGTAGGGCTCCTAAAGCGGGGGAGAGGTGGCCTGGCGAAGCCGGGACGGAGCGGGGGACGACCTATGCGAGGCCAGAGTCCGAGAAGGATGAGACTCGATCGAAGTCCCTAAATCATAGCCGCCCCACTTTACGAAAGCTCTCTCCGTCCCGGCTTTGCCGGGCCACCTCTCCCCACTTCGCGGGGCGAGGAAAAAAACCGTCCCGCTCCCTTGAACCATCAGCGGAAGTCCATTGATCCATCATAATTTTGCGATGGTCTTGCATGGCCGGCTGGGCCATAGCGTTGGGCCATGGTCACCGCTACAGCCGATCTCGATGCCGACGCCAAGGCCCGCCGCGGCTTCATGCTGGCGCTGGGCGCCTATTTCCTGTGGGGGCTGCTGCCTTTCTACATGAAGGCGGTGGCGCATCTGCCGCTGATCGAGGTGATCTGCCACCGCATCGTCTGGTCGGTGCCGATTGCGGCGGCCGTTCTGGTCTGGGCCGGCCGCACGGCCGATTTCAAGGCCGCGATCCGCTCGCCGAACAGCATTGCCATGGCGGCGCTGACGGCGACGCTTATCTCGGTGAACTGGGGCATCTATGTCTGGGCGATCGCCGTCGACCGCACGGTCGAGACCGCGCTCGGCTATTACATCAACCCGCTGGTCAGCGTGGTGGTCGGCGCGCTGCTGCTCGGCGAGCGGCTCGACCGGCTGCAGATCGCGGCGGTGGCGCTGGCCGCGATCGCGGTCGCGGTGCTCACCGTCGAAGCCGGCAAGCTGCCCTGGGTGTCGCTGGCGCTCGCCTTCTCCTTCGCCGCCTACGGCTTCTTCCGCAAGACGCTGCCGATCGGCCCGAGCCAGGGCTTTTTGCTGGAAGTGCTTTTGCTGTCGGTGCCCGCGCTCTGCTACGTCGGCTATCTCATCGCCACCGGGCAGGATCATTTCGTCTCCAGCACCGGCGTCGACACCGCGCTGTTGATCGGCTGCGGCCCCATCACCGCGGTGCCGCTGCTGCTCTTTGCCTTCGGCGCCAGGCTGCTGCGCCTGTCCACCATCGGCATCATGCAGTACATCGCGCCCACCATGGTGTTCCTGATCGCGGTCCTGATCTTCGACGAGCCGTTCGGCACCACCCAGGCAATCGCCTTCGCTCTGATCTGGGCAGCGCTGGCGATGTACAGCTGGTCGATGTTCAAGGCTCGCCAGCCGACGCCCACGACAAGATAAGTCGATTGCCGGAACAGTATGGAGCGATCTTCCGTCCGGAACTTTATCACAACGAGGGGGCCATCCGATGTACGTCCTGCACATCGCCAATAAGAACTATTCGTCCTGGTCGCTGCGGCCCTGGGTGCTGATGCGGGAGCTTGCCATCCCATTCGAGGAGCGGTTGACGCCGTTCCCGACCGGCTCGAGCTTTAGCCTCTACCGGCCGTTCTCGCCGAGCGGCCGCGTGCCCTGCCTGGTCGACGATGGCTGGGCGGTCTGGGATTCGCTGGCGATCGTGGAATATCTGGCCGAGCGTCATCAGGGCATATGGCCGGCTGACCCCAAGGCGCGCGCATGGGCGCGCTCGGCCGCTGCCGAGATGCATTCGAGCTTCACCGCGCTGCGCAATCTCTGCCCGATGAGCTGCGGCGTGCGGGTCGAACCGTTCCCAATGTCCGATGCGCTGAGGCACGATCTTTTCCGCCTCGGCGATCTCTGGAACGACGGCCTTGGGCGTTTCGGCGGCCCGTTCCTGGCCGGCGACCGCTTCAGCGCTGTCGACGCCTTCTTCGCGCCGGTGGCCTTCCGCGCCCAGTCCTATGGGCTCTCTTTCGAGGGAGCCGCGGCTGCCTATCCGAAGCGGCTGCTTGACCTGCCCGCCATGCGCGAATGGTACGCGGCCGGCCTCGCCGAGACCTGGCGCGAGCCCGGCCATGAAGCCGAGGTCGGCGCCGCCGGAACGGTCATCGAGGATTTGCGCGCATAGATTTCGTGTCGCTCAGGCGAGCCGCCCGTTAACTGCCGCTGTTGAGCGTCAGATGTTCAGTCAATTCCACGGGGGAGGGACTTGCGGACAGCTAACCCGCCGCCAGCCATTTGCGCGACTGGGCGAAGTCCCTGAAGTCCTTGGCATCCATCGGGCGACCAAAGGCATAGCCCTGCAGGATATCGCAGCCCAGCTCCTTCAGGATGCGCGCATGCTCGACCGTCTCGACGCCTTCCGCCACCACCTCGATGCCGAGCGACTTGCCGATGTCGATGATCGAGGACACCAGCCGGCGCTGCGCCTTGGAGCCGGTGATCGGCGTGACCAGCTGGCGGTCGATCTTGAGGCGGCGCGGCTGCAGCTTGAGCAGGCTGACGATCGAGGCATAGCCGGTGCCGAAATCGTCGATCTCGATATCGATGCCGAGCTCCTTGATGTGCTCGATGTTCCACGCGACAAGCTCGTCGTTCTCGTCGAGGAAAATCGACTCGACCAGCTCGAACGACACTGTTCCGTCCTTGATGTCGAGCTTGCGCAGGCCGCTGATGAGATCCTTGTCCTCCAGGCGCTTCGCCGAGACATTGACCGACACACGCGGGATGTTGAGGCGCTCAAGCGACCAGCGATCGAAGCTTTCCAGTGCTTGTTCGAGGATCGTGCGATCGATCAGTGAGACGACGTTCAACTCCTCCGCCACTTTCAGAAAGACATCGGGAGCGAGAATGCCGTGCTGCGGATGGCGCCAGCGCGACAGCGCCTCAACACCGACGATCTCCAGCGTCTTGGCGTCGAACTGCGGCTGGTAATAGGCGATGAACTCGTTGCGCTCGAGCCCGCCGAGGATCTCGTCGGCGGTTTGCTTGGTCTTGACGATCTCGCTCTGCAGCTCTTCGTTGAAGAACTCATGGCGGTTGCGCCCGCGGCTCTTGGCCCGGTAGAGCGCGAGGTCGGCATTGACCAGCAACTGCTTGGCGTCGACATCGCTATTGGCCGCGATGCCGATGCTGACGCCGAACCAGCACTGATGGCCGTGATAGTCGACGGGCTGGCGTATTTCCTCGATGATCCGCTCCGCAAGCGTGGCGAGTTCGTCGTCGCTGCGTCCATGACTCACCACCACGAATTCGTCGCCGCCGATGCGTGCCACGAAATCGGACATTCCGGCATTGGCCTTTATGACCTTCGATGCGTGCATCAGCATGGCATCGCCCGCCGCATGGCCGAGCGTGTCGTTGATGTGCTTGAAGCGGTCGAGATCGAGATGCAGCAGCGCCATGCGTCCGTCGGAGCTGCCTGCGGCCAGCATCTCGTCGAGATAGCGGCGGTTGGGCAGGCCGGTCAGCGAATCGTGCAGCGCCACATGCTCCACGCGCGCCTTGGCGAGTTCCAGTTCGGCATTTTTCGATTCCGAAAGCTGCCGTTCGCGCACCAGGTTCTCGTTGAGCAGGACGTCGCTGGTCACGTCCCATTCGGCCCCGATCAGCTTGGTCGCGCCGCTTTTGTCCTGCAGGAAATTCGCCCGCGCACGCACATGGCGTATGGCGCCGTCGGGCAGCACAAGACGGTATTGCGAGGAATAGAGCGTCTGCGTCGCCGCGGCGGCGTCGAAGTCCTGCAGCGCCCGTTCGAGATCGTCCGGATGGATCGTCGACGCCCAGTCGTCATAGCCGCGCGGCTTGCCGTCGAGTGGCTTGCCGTAGATTTCGTTGACGCGGTCGTCCCACACCAGCCGTTCCGTCGCGAGGTCGTGCTCCCACACGCCGATGCCCGAAGCATCGAGCGCGACTTCGAGCCGCTGTGAAAGCAGCCTCAGCTCCGCATAGTTCTTCTGCCGCTCGCCGAACAGCCAGCCCGCCACCAGGATCGGCAGCACCACCAGCGTGCCTGCCAGTGTCATCGTGGCCCACAAGGCGCTCTCGTTCTTCGGATGCTTCGGCCAGCCGCCCTTGGGGACAGCCGATATCTGCCAGGAGCCATGCGGCAGCTGGACGTTGGCCGTCACCGGATCGCCGTTCACGATGTTGGCGCCGCCGAAGAAGCGCTGCCCGCTGCTGCCCAGCGCATCCTTCCCGGTCAGCCCGACATCGATGTCGAGAGCGGGGTCGGTCAGGCCGCTTGCAGCGTAAAGCCGATCGACGTCGATCACCGCCGAGACGATGCCCCAGAACCGGTCTCCGCCCCCCGCCGTCGGCACGAAGACCGGGATGCGGCCGATGAAGCCGCGCCCGCCCTGCGCGAGATCGACGGGGCCAGCCAGCACCAGCGCGCGCTCGTCCCGCGCCCGAAGGGCAGCCATGCGCTGCGAGTCGCTGTTGCGGTAGTCGAGCCCGATCGCCTTCTCGTTGCCTTCCATCGGATACATCAGCGAGATCACGAGATCCGGCGCGCCGGCGATGTTGCGCAACTGGGAGTCCTGCTTGAACAGGTTGGCCGCAAGCGAGGCATATCTCTGCTGCCCCATATAGGGCTCGGTAACGATGGTCGAGACGAGGCCTTGCACCAACTGAAGGTTGCCGTTAATATTTCCTTCAAGTTTAGCGCGAATGATGTTGACCTTGGCCAGAACGTCGGCGCGCGTCAGCTGATCGGAGACTTTTCTGTTCTGCTGGTCGACGAACAGGGCGAAGATCAAAAGCACGACGACAGCGATCGCCGCCGGCAGGTTGGCGGGCGAAAAAACGGCCCGTCTGACGCGGCCGAGAGTGAAATCGGTTCTGGTCAAATCGACCTGAATGCCTTTCCTGGACAAGGGTCCACTGACCGAAAATAATCGAAAGTGCTTAAATTAAAGCTTCCAAGGCGGCGGGAAGTGTCAGTATCTGCGCCCGATTGCCCATTTCGTCCGGTAAACTGGCCATATGCCTAATGCTGATAACGGGTGTTTTGTCGGCAGAACCGCGTTGCAATTCTTCGAAATCTCCTTCGACAGGCAAGGTCCCCCCGGGCCGACGACGATCGAGAAGAGATTTGTAAGAACAATGCTTAGAGCGTTGCGAAAGGCAGAATCGCTCTAGCCGATCAGCCCTTGCGGCAGATGTATCCGCAATCTGCTCTCAGGCTTGCTGCCCCGCAATGCGCCGATGCACACGGTCCAGGCTTTCCGCAAGGACGTCGAACAGCTTGCGCTCCGTCAGTTCGCGCACAACCTGCTCGTTGACGCCGCCGCGTGTGGCGTAATCCTGCGCCAGATGCATGAAATCGGCTTCCGGCGCTGTGTCCGGCGCGTTTGCCAGCGCCTTGTAGATGCTGCTGATGTAGGCGCGCGCCTTGTCGCTCGAAACACCTTGGTCCCGCACCCAGCTGTGGATCGTGTCGAGAAGTTTGAAATAGCTGGCATAGGTTGCGGTGACGACGGTCAAGGCATCGAACTCGTTCTGGTCCTCGACCTCGATCACCTCTCCCAGCCTGCCGAAGAAGGACGCCACGGCGCGATCCGGCGGGCAGATGATCGTCGCCCCTTGCAGGCGGGAGATCATCGGCATGGGCAGGGCCTTGGTGACATGTGTCGCGGGTGCGACAAGGGCGGCTATCTCCTCGCGCGATACCGTTGCGATCAGGCTGACGACGTGATGATCCTGGCGGAACCGGAGCTCCTTGAGGACATCCCGCGCGATCTGCGGACGGACCGCCAGCATGACCGTATCGCATTGATCGAGCACGGCCTGATTGTCGGCGGCGATGCGCACATCCCGATAGCGCGCGGCGAGTTGCGCGGCGATCTCCTCGTTGCGCGGTGAGACCACCACCGGCGTTGCCTCGTCAGGCAGCGATTTCAGTCCGCTCACGATGGCTGAGCTGAGCGCGCCTGTGCCGACAAAGCCGAGTTTCATGGAGGCTCCCGCCGCATCTGTTTCGAAGCCACGACAATACCGGCCGTTCCGTCGCCGACAAGGGGAGGGGCAGCCCGCTTGACCGCTGGCCGTGGGGACTGGGCTGCGGCCTGCCAAACTGGCAAGATGCTTGCTCCCGCCGGATGTCTCCGGGGGTGGGGGGTAGGCAATGGCATTGCTTCAATTCGCGGTCACCGGCGAACAGGTCTCAATCCCTGAAACGGAAGAGGTCATCCGTGAGGCGGAACCGCATCGCAGCCTGGTCCGCTATCGCTCGGATGGCGGCGAGCTGTTCATCAATACGCGGGTGAACATGGCGCTGCTGCGCGCTGCGGCCTCGCTTCCGGTCCTGCTCCTGAAGCTCACCCCGCGCGCAAACGAATTGACGCTGCGCGACGCTTTGCTGACGCCCAAGGGATCGAGGCGGAATTACACATTCCTGGAAAGGCTTTGCGGGGATCTGGCCATTGCGAGTTGCCCCGCCTGCTACCTCGCCGAGCAGCACGGCGAGGGACGCCGCGATTTCTACTTCACGACCGAAGATGTCGCCGGCTTCGAGCAGATCGCCCGCAGCGCTGCCGAGGCGCTGGCGTTTCCGCTCGTCATCGAGAAGCATTCGCTGGCCGCGGTGGCGCCGCTCATTCTTCCCGCCGAGGCGATAGGCGACCTCAACCTGGAGATCGCCACGGACGCCCGCATCCGGCCGACGCGCTTCGAGTTCTGGGGCGCGGAGCCTTCGCTGGCAAAGCTGCGTGCCGAACTCGAAAGGCGCGGCTACCGCTTCCTCGGCCTCGAGGCCTTCGCGCGCGAACTGCGCATGATGAAAGAGGTGCCGATCGACGGGGAAGGCTTCGCTGCGGTGCTGCGGGAAATCGTTCCGCTGGCCCGCTCACTGCAGTGCAGCTATCGCGGCACCGAGACGGTCGAGGGCCATGAGCAGTTCCTGCTCGCTCGCCCTTTGCCCGAGCGTTACACCGCGGCGCGGACAGGTTTGCTGCGCCGCCTTTTCGGTCGCTCCTGAAGCGGTTGCTCACTGGCTCGGTTTTCGGCAGGCCGATTGCAGCACGTCTGTCGGATGAGACTTCCGCGATCGCGCAATATCGTCGTCGGCCGTCTGGAGTATCCTACTGTTGCGGCGGTTGCCCATTCCGCCCCCGGCCGGCGCCTCGGCACCCCAACAACCCCACCCACTGATGCGCCGGCCTTGCCTTCAGCCGCCAGCCGCTGCGGCGGCGTCGTACGGAGCGCCGCTCACGCCGCCTTCCTTGCCCCTGCGATCGCCTGCCGCAACCGTCGCATCCCGGCTTCCGTCTGCGCCTTGTTGCAGGCGGCATAGCCGAGCACCAAGCCGTTGCCGGACCGCGACCAGTAATATTTGGACAGCGGCGAGGCGTTGACGCCGAGCCGGTCGGCGCTTGCCACCACCGTGCGGTCGTCGCAATTCAGCGGCAGATGCGCGACGAGCTGGATGCCGGCCTCGGCCGGCGAGAGCGTCACATCCGCTGGCAACTCGGCGGCGAAAAGCTCGTGGAAAAGCTTGCGGCGCTCGGCGTAGATGCGGCGCATGCGCTTCAGGTGCCGGCTCATATGGCCTTCGTCGATGAAGTCGGCCAGCGCGGCCTGGAGCACCAGCGGGGCGAACTGCCCCGTCGTGCTCAGCGCATGCGGAATGCCTTCGCAGAGCGCCGGGGGCAGCACCATGAAGCCCAGCCGCAGTGCCGGGAACAGCAGCTTGGCGAAGGTGCCCACATAGATCACCCGGTCGGCGTAATCCATGCTCTGGATCGCCGGCACCGGCCGCCCCTGGAAGCGGTACTCGCCGTCGAAATCGTCTTCGATGATCCAGGAATTGTAGCGCTCGGCGATCTCGAACAGGCGCATCCTTTGGTCCATGCGCATGGTGATGCCGAGCGGATGCTGGCAGGCCGGCGTGACATAGATCAGCCGCGGCGCGCTCTCCGGCGGGTTCATCTGCCACCCGTCGCCGTCGACGGCGAGCGGCGTGATGTTGGCACCGGCCACGGTGAAGGTCCCCCTGGCGGCATAGTAGCCCGGCTCCTCCAGCCAAACCGTGTCGCCGGGGTCGAGCAGCAGCCGGGCCAGCAGGTCGAAGGCGGCCTGGGCGCCGGTCGTCACCACGATCTGTTCGGGCTGGCAGCGCACGCCGCGCGCCGACACCAGATAGCTGGCGATCGCTTCCTTCAGTGCCGGCAGGCCGGTGACGTGATAGGTGCCGAACAGCATGTCGGCGCCGAAAGTGGCGCGGTGCGCCAAGAGCCGCCCCCATACGCCGAACGGAAAGTTCTGCGCATCGGGCATGCCGGGATGGAAGGCGAAGCGGCCGGGCGCGCCGTGGTGGAAGGGCTGCTGCATCAGGCTTTCGCCGCGCTTCGACAGCGGATGGCGGATGACCGTGGCGGCGGCGCCGCGCCTGTCCCTTCCGGGTGAGTTGGCCGGCAGGTCGACGACGATGGCGCGCGCGCCGGGCCGGCTGGTGAGATAGCCTTCGGTCGCCAGCTGGTCGTAGGCGCCCACGATCGTGTTGCGGGCAAGCCCGAGATCCTCGGCCAGGGCGCGGGTGGACGGCAGTTCCGACCCCGGCGCCAGGCGCTTGTCGCGGATCATCGCGGCGATCTGCCGGTAGAGCTGCCGCTGGATCGGTTCGGTCAGCGTGCGCTCGATGGCCAGCGCTTCCATCGGAAAGGCCTGGCGCCTGCGCCGTGACGTCTGCATCGGAAAACCTCGGGGGTAAGGGAAGCACCACATTAGCCGCGTCCGCTCACAAGCGAAACTGGCACCTTCACTTTCGCCCAAACTGGTCCTCGCGATGGATACAGATTGGCGCTTAGATGCAAAGAAAAACGGCAACGACATGCCAGTCTATTGCCGGCCAGCGGCTGCACGAGAGTGGGCGACGTCGCCGGAGGTCTGGCCGGGTGGGAGCTGCGATGACCGTCAGGATTGGCATCAACCCCATCACCTGGACGAATGACGACGTGCCGGAGCTGGGCGGCGACACGCCGCTCGAGACCTGCCTCGCAGAGACAAGCCGGGCCGGCTATGCCGGCACCGAGCTCGGCGGCAAGTTCCCGCGGGAAAGCAAGGCTCTGAAAGCCGCCCTTCGGCCCTACAGCCTCGCTCTCGTTTCCGGCTGGTACGATGGCCGGATCTGCGAGAAGGAGGTCGAGGAAGAATTCGACGCGATCCTGCCGCATCTCACCTTGCTGCGGGACCTGGGCGCAAGACACGTCGTCTATGCCGACACCTCGCGCGGCCGCCACGGCGCCATCCACGATCCGATCTCGCAACGGCCGAAGCTCGCCGACGACGAGTGGAAGGCTTACGGCGCCAAGATCACGCGCCTTGCCGAACGCTTCACCGATTTCGGCGTCGCCATGGCCTTCCACCATCACATGGGCACCATCATCGAGACCGACGAGGAGATCGGCAGACTGATGGCAGGATCGGGCGAGGCGGTCGGCCTGCTCTATGACACCGGCCATTGCGCCTTCTCAGGCGGCGATCCCGAAAGCCTGCTGCGCCGCCACATCGGCCGCGTCGTCCACGTCCATTGCAAGGACGTGCGACCTGAGGTGCTGAAGCGGGCGCGGGCCGAGGACATGAGTTTCATGGGAGCGGTGATGGAAGGCATCTTCACCGTCCCGGGCGATGGCGCCATCGACTATGCGACGCTGCTCAAGATGCTCGCCGACCACGGCTATGCCGGCTGGCTGGTCGTCGAGGCCGAGCAGGATCCGGCCGAGGCGCATCCGCTCACCTACGCAACGATGGGTTATCGCAACCTTCGCGATCTTGCCCGCGACGCCGGCTTCACCGTCGACGTAAGGAAGGGTTGAGGCACAAGGCGGGGGCGCCGGGGAGGGCGATGAGTTCGGTCCTGTATAGGAAGGTGGTCAAGAACTTCGGCGCGCTCAACGTGCTGCGTTCGCTCGACCTCGCCGTGCCGGACCACAAATTCCTCGCCCTCCTCGGCCCATCGGGCTGCGGCAAGACCACAGCGCTGCGCATTCTTGCCGGGCTCGACATGCCGACGACCGGCAAGGTCTTCATCGGCGAGCGCGACGTCACCCGGCTGCAGCCGCGCGACCGCGATATCGCCATGGTGTTCCAGAGCTACGCGCTCTACCCGCAGATGACGGTCGCCGAAAATATCGGCTATCCGCTGTGGATCCGCGGCATGCCGGACGGCAAGCGCCAAGCCAAGATCGACGAGGTCGCCGCCATCCTCGAGATCGGCCATCTGCTGGACCGCCGGCCGCGCCAGCTTTCGGGCGGCCAGCGGCAGCGCGTCGCGCTGGCGCGCGCCATCGTCAGGGATCCGGCTGCCTTCCTGATGGACGAACCGCTGTCCAATCTCGATGCGCGGCTGCGCCTCACCATGCGCGGCGAGATCAAGCGGCTTTGCCAGCGCCTCAGCGCCACCACCATCTATGTCACCCACGACCAGGTCGAAGCGCTCACCATGGCCGACCTCGTTGCGGTCATGCATGGCGGCGAGCTGCAGCAGATGGCGCCGCCGATCGACATCTACGACCAGCCGGCCAACCGCTTCGTCGCCACCTTCGTCGGTAATCCGCCGATGAACATCCTGCCGGTAGCGCTTTCCGAGCAGGGCGTGGCGGCCGGCGGAAGCGTCGTTCCGCTGGAGGGAGCCCGGCTCACCGCATGCCGTCTGGCCGAGATCGTCGAGATCGGGCTGCGGCCGGAGGACTGCAGCATTGCCCAGCCGGGCACGCCGGGCGCGCTGCCGGGCGAGATCTATGTCGTCGAGCCGATGGGCAACGAGACGCTGGTCAACATTCGCGTCGACGGCGGCAACGTTTCCGTGCGGGCGGGCCGCGATTTCAGGGGCGCGGTCGGCGAGAACATCGGCGTTGCCTTCGACCCGTCGAACGCCTGTTTCTTCAATTCCGCCGGCCTCACCGCCGTCCACCGGGTCCACAGCAATGGGAGAGAGAAATGACGCATTCCAGCAGACTCACTCGCCGCTCCGTCATCAAGGGCGGGCTTGGCCTCGCGCTCGCCACCACGGCCCTCACCACGCTCGGCCTGCCGATGGCGGCCAGGGCCGCCGGCAAGAAGGTGATCATCGGCGCCTTCACCGATGGCGGGCTCACGCCTTTCAAGCAGAAGATCATCCCACAGGCCAAGGAAGCCGGTTTCGACGTCGAGTTCCTCGAGGACGAATACGGCGTCACGCTGGAGAAGTGGTTCGCCGACGCCCAGAGCGGCGCCGGCCAATACGACCTCTATCTGCTCGATGATCCGTGGGTGCCGCAGTTCGGCGCCGCCAATGTGCTGGAAGATCTCGGTGCCGGCGGCATCGACGGCTCCGACAAGGACTGGATCGGCTCCATGATCGACATGGGCTACTGGCCGCCGCAGCAGGGGCCGCGCGTCAAAGGCTTCGAGGACGCCAAGCCGACACTGATCTGCGTGCCCTTCGTCGGCGACCTGCAGACGCTGACCTATCGCAACGACGTCTTCACCGGCGGCGCCCCGAAGACCTGGGACGAGGTGATCGCCAAGGGCAAGGAAGGGGTGGCGGCCGACACGATCAAGTATCCGGTCGTCTTCCGCGGCGTCTCCGGCAACCCGATCGTCACCAGTTGGTATCCGATCTTCCTGTCGTTCGGCGGCTCGTTCTTCGACGACAAGTGGAACCCGATCTTCAATTCGGCGGAAGGCAAGGCCTCGGCCGATTTCTTCGTCGGCACGATGAAGCAGAACGCGCCGAGCGGTGTGGTCGAGTTCGACTCCGACCAGGAGGGCGCGGCGATCCTCGGCGGCGAGGCGGGCGTCATCATCCAGTATTCCGGCAACGCGCTGAAGGCCGACGATCCGGCGCAGACCAAGGTGGCCGGCAAGCTCGATTTCGGCGTCGTGCCGAAGCAGGAAAAGGCGATCGCCCAGATGGGCATCTTCATCGCCGGCGTGCCGAAATCGGCGCCCAACAAGGCAAACGCGATCGAATTCCTGAAGTGGTACACAAGCGCCGAAACTCAAGCCAAGCTATCGGAAGCGGGCTCGATCCCGGTCAAGCGCAGTGCCTTCGGCGTTGCCAAGCCGGGCAACCGGCTGATCCCGGTCGCCCTTCAGCAGCTCGACGCCGGCGCGCTGCCCCGGCCGCGCACGCCGGACTGGGCGAAGGTCGAGGAACTGCTCGGCATCGAGCTCAACAAGGCGCTTCAGGCCGGCTCCGGCGGCGGCGCCGCCCTCGACACGGCCGCCAAGCAGGTCAAGGATTATCTCACCACGGCCGGTTACTACTGATGCACGGCGCAGCGCAGGCACGCAAATATCGCCTGCAGGGGGCGGGGCTCGACCTCGCCCTTCCATACCTCATGCTGGCGCCGGGCCTGATGATCGTGCTCGGCGTCCTCGTCTATCCGCTTTGGGACGGTCTCAGGGCGAGCACCAAGATCTACCGCTACGGCTCGCCGGTCGCCGATGCCGGCTTCCAGAACTATCTACGCCTGTGGAGCGACGCGCAGTTCCTGAACTCGCTTTGGGTCACGGTGAAATTCGTCGCGCTCTCGGTCTCGCTCGAGGCGGTGCTCGGCTTCGCGCTGGCGCTGTTCTGCCTGCGTGAGTTCCGCGGCATCCGCCTTCTGCGCACCGTGCTCATTGTTCCCATGGTGATCACGCCGGTCGTCGTCGCCATCCTCTTCCGGCTGATCTACGCCAGCGACGCCGGCATGCTGACGGTGCTTTCCGAGGCGATGGGCGGCGGCGAAGTGCAGATCCTCGGCAATCCGCTCAACGCCTTCATCGGTCTCGTGGTGCTCGATGTCTGGGAATGGACGCCGCTGATGTTCCTGATCCTGCTCGCCGGCCTGCAGTCGCTGCCGCATGAGCCTTTCGAGGCCGCGCGTGTCGACGGCGCCGGCGCCTGGCGCGTCTTTGCCGATCTTACCTTTCCGATGATGCGGCCGGTGCTCGCGGTCGCCATCGTGCTCAGGACCATCGACGCCTTCGGCACCTTCGACCAGGTCTTCGTGCTGACCCGTGGCGGGCCGGGAGAAGCGACGAGGCTGATCTCGATCTACGGCTACGATACCGCGTTCAAGTTCCAGCAGACCGGCTACGCGGCGGCGCTGTTCGTGACCATCGGCCTCGTCGTGCTTGCGCTCGCCTTCAGCGCCATCAGGCTCCTGCGCAGGATCGATGCGTCATGAGCACCCGTCTGGCCCGCATCCTGACGACGCTTTTCGTACTGGCGACTGTGCTGCTGCCGATCTACTGGCTCGTCTCGACCTCGCTGAAATCCAACCGCGAGATCACCCAGGAAGGCACGCTTTACCCGCATGTGCCGACGCTCGCAAATTACGTCAGGCTGTTCACCGAAAAGCAGTTCGGCTCCTACCTGACAAACTCGCTCGTGGTGACCTTTGCCTCCGTCGCGATCGCGCTGGTGGCGGGCGCCATGGGCGCCTATGCGATCGCCCGCTTCCGATTGCCGCTGGCCATGGAGGGTAAGGTCGGGCTATTCCTGCTGACGCTGCGCATCATCCCGCCGGTGGTCATCCTGATCCCGGTCTATCTCCTGATGCTGAGCCTCGGCCTGCTCGACACCTGGCTTGGCCTGATCGTCACCTACACCGCCTTCAACGTCACCTTCTGCGTCTGGATGATGGAGAGCTTCTTCCGCGAGATTCCGGTCGATCTCGAGGAGGCCGCGATGGTCGACGGCGATTCCCGCTTCGGCGCCTTCCGCCGCATCACGCTGCCGCTGGCGGCACCTGGGCTCGCGGCGACAGCCATCTTCGCCGTGCTGGTCACCTTCAACGAATTCCTCTTCGCGCTGGCGCTGACGGCGACCCCGCGGGCGATGACCATGCCGCGCGGCACCGCGACGCTGATCGGGCGCATCGACACCGACTGGGCTTCGATGGCGGCGGCCGGCGTCATCGGCGCGCTACCGATCGTCTTCTTCGCGCTGCTGGTGCAACGGCATCTGGTGCGCGGTCTCACCATGGGTGCAGTCAAGTGACACGTTGAGTTCGCCGTCCGGAACGGCCCGACAGGAAAGTCGAACGCATGATGGATGTTTGTCTGTTCGGAGTGGGTCTGATCGGCCGTGTGCATGCCGGCAACCTGGCGCGTCACCCGAAGGTGCGGCTGCGCTACATCGTCGATCCCAATCCGCAAGCCGCGGCCAAGATCGCCGCCATGACCGGCGCCGAGATCGCCGACACCGAGACCGTCATGAACGATTCGGCGGTGAAGATGGTGTTCATCGCCTCGGCAACCCGCACGCATGCCGAACTTGCGATCGCCGCGGCCGGGAAGGGCAAGGCGATCTTCTGCGAGAAGCCGATCGACCTCGATCTGAAGCGCACCGACGAATGCCTGGCCGCGGTGGCCAAGGCGGGCGTGCCGTTCCAGATCGGTTTCAACCGCCGTTTCGATCCGAGCTTTCGCGCGCTGAAGGAGCGGCTTGTCGCCGGCGAGATCGGCACCGTCGAGCAGGTCATCATCACCAGCCGCGACCCCGAGCCGGAAACCGAGGAGGCGCTGGCCGGCGGCGGCGGCGTTTTCCGTGAGATGACCATTCACGACTTCGACATGGCGCGCAACCTGCTCGGCGAGGAGCCGGTGCAGCTCTTTGCGACCGGCTCCTCGCTGGTGGCGCCGCAATACGGCAAGCTGGGCGACTACGACACCGCGATGTTCATCCTGCGCACGGCGTCCGGCCGCCAGTGCCACATCAACAACAGTGTCAGGACCGCCTATGGCTACGACCAGCGCATCGAGGTGCATGGCCCCGATGGCATGCTGAGGGCCGGCAACCGGCTGCCCACCTCGGTCGAGTTCTCCGGCGCGAGCGGCACATCGCGCGACAGGCCCTACTATTTCTTCGTCGAGCGCTATGCGGAGTCCTACGCGGCCGAGATCGACCATTTCATCGCGTGTGTCGAGGCGGGCAGGGCGCCCGACGTGACCGCCAGCGACGGCCGCAAGGCAATGATCCTTTGCGAGGCGGCGCTTGCCTCCGCCAGATCCGGCCGGTTCGAGCCTGTGCGGTTCTGATCCGGCGACTGCCACCAAAGTCATTCGGAGACGCTCCATGAAGATTGGCATGATCACCGACAGCCTCGGAACCCTCTCCTTCGACGAGATGCTGAACGCTTCAGCCGAGCTTGGCCTGGAGACGCTGGAATTCGCCTGCGGCAACTGGTCGTCGGCGCCGCACATCGATCTCGCCGCGATGCTGGAGAGTGCGGCCGCGCGCACCGAGTTCGCAGCCAAGGTCAGCGCTCGCGGGCTGACCATCGCGGCGCTCAACTGTTCCGGCAATCCGCTGCATCCGGGACCGCAAGGCAAGAAGCATCGCCAGGTGACCGAGGACACGATCCGGCTGGCGAGCCTGATGGGCATCGACCGCGTGGTGATGATGTCGGGCCTGCCGGGCGGACCCGGCGATGCCAACCCGAATTGGATCGTCACCGACTGGCCGCCCGAATGCGCCGAGATCCAGCGCTACCAGTGGGACAAATGCATCATTCCCTACTGGCGCGATCTGGTGAAGTTTTCGAACAATCTCGGCATCAGCAAGCTCTGCCTGGAACTGCACGGGCATCAGGCAGTCTACAATGTCCATACGCTGTTTAGGCTGCGCGAGGCCGTCGGCGAGACGGTCGGTGCGAACTACGACCCAAGTCACCCGATGTGGATGGGTGCCGATCCCATTGCCGCCGTCCGCAGCCTGGGCTCCGCGATCTACTACGTCCATGCCAAGGACACGCGCGTCGAACCGATCCCGGCCGGCATCGACGGCGTGCTCGATGCGCGTCCGACGAACCTCTATGCGGAGCGGGCTTGGAACTACATCACATTGGGCTATGGCCACGGCGAGACCTGGTGGCGGCAGTTCTGCACCGCCCTGAAGCAGGTCGGCTACGACGACGTGCTGTCCATCGAGCATGAGGACATGATGCTTTCGCCCATGGAGGGCATGCGCAAGTCCGTCGCCCTGCTGCGCAACGTGGCCATCAATTTAGGGGAGTAGGGGAGTAGGGGAGTAGGGGAGTAGGGGAGTAGGGGAGTAGGGGAGTAGGGGAGTAGGGGAGTAGGGTGGCGCCTCATCGGCTGCGGGGCACTGCAGACTCCCTTATTCCACTACTCCCTTACTCCCCTAAACCTACATCTTGTCTATCACCGACTGCACGCCTTCCGTCGGTGCATCCACCGACGACCCTGCCACCATGATGGCGGCGACGATGGCTTCGGGGTCGCTGACCACCAGCGGCTTCACCCGGTGCGCCGTGTGGATGAAGCCTTCCTCTGCCATGTGCTCGATGAGCGACAGCATCGGATCCCAGAAGCCCTTGATGTTGGCGAACACGATCGGCTTGCGGTGATGGCCGAGCTGCGCCCAGGTCATGATCTCGACGATCTCCTCGACCGTGCCGATGCCGCCGGGCAGCGCCACAAAGGCGTCGGATTTTTCGAACATCCTGTGCTTGCGCTCGTGCATATTGTCGGTGATCAGCAGCTCGTCGAGCTTGTCGAGGGCGGTCTCCGTCGCCTCCCGGTTGATCAGGAAGCGCGGGATGATGCCGGTCACCTTGCCGCCGGCCTTGAGCGCCCCTTCGGCGACAGCGCCCATGATGCCCTTGGTGCCGCCGCCATAGATCAGGCGCAGGCCGGATTTCGCCAGCGACCGGCCGAGCAGGTGCCCGGCCTTGATATAGGCCGTGTCGCGGCCCGGAGACGAACCGCAATAGACACAGACGGATCGAATCGTGTTCATGTCGATGATTGGTGATGGGGACGGTTGGCGCGGTCAAGCCCATGACGGGCTTTTTCTTGTAGCACCAAGGAAAACACGCTAGACCGGCGTTAGGTGGCTAAGGGGGCAGAAAAGAATATGGCTATCAATCCTTCCAAGGCGTTTCTGTTCGCGGCGGGCGGCGTTGCCGTCGTCGCGGCTGTCGCCTATGGCTCGGGCGCGCTCGATTCCTACATCAAGCAAAAACCCGCGGAGATTGCCGCCCTCCCGCAAGGAGAAACCAAACCGGCCGGATCCGCCGGCACGACCACCGAGGGACGCCTGCCGCAGCCTCCAGCCGACACGATGGCGCCGGCCAGCAATACGATGGCGCCGGCGAACAAGAACAACGCGATGGCACCGGCTGCCCCTGCCGGGACGGCTCCAGCCGGCACCGCGCCTGCCGCTCAGGCGCCCGCTGCCGCCGGCCCGACGCCGCCGACCTTCGACGTCGTGCGCGTCGAAGGCAATGGCTCGATCGTCGTCGCCGGTAATGCGGCGCCGAATTCGAAAGTCGAGATCCTCAGTGCGCCCACGGTGCTCGGCTCGACCGATGCCGGTCCGGACGGCGCCTTTGCCATCGTGCTCGACGACGCCCTCAAGCCCGGCGACTATACGCTGTCGCTGCGCTCGACGGCGGGCGGTGTCGCCACCCAATCGGCGCAGACCGCCGTCGTATCCGTCCCGCAGAGCCCTACCGGCCAGGTACTGGCCATGGTCGAGGAGCCGGGCAAGCCGTCTGAACTGATCACCGTTCCGCAGCCGCAAGCCAACGCCGCCGCACCGGCCGCCACCGATCAGGCCGCCGCTCCGGCGGCGCAGGCGCCGGCTGCCGGCTCATCCGCGACGACGACGGCACCGGCGACCGCCCCGGCCACTACCGATCAGGCTGCTGCGCCCGCGACGCCGGCACCCGCCACTGGCGAACCCAAGATCGTCGTCGAGGCGGTCGAGATCGACGGCAAGAAGATCTTCGTCGCCGGTACGGCCGATCCTGGCCGCAAGGTGCGCGCCTATGCCGACGAACTGCTCCTCGGCGAAGCCAAGACCTCGCCTGACGGTCACTTCCTCATCGAGGCGTCACGCGACATTCCGGTTGGCAGCCACACCATCCATGTCGACGGCCTGGCCGAGGACGGCGTGAAGGTCGTCTCCCGCGCCGCCGTGCCGTTCGAACGGGAGCCCGGCGAGTCGGTCGCCGCCGTCGCCCCGGGCGAGAACAAGCCGGCCGCGACGAAACCGGCAGCACCTGCAACGGGTGAGGCACCTGCGGCCAAAGTCGCGGAAGCGGCGCCGTCGGACGGCGCGGCCGAAACCGTCGCGCCCAAGCTCGAACATGCCGATGGCTCCGTCATCATTCGCCGCAACGACACGCTGTGGCGCATCTCGCGGCGAGTCTACGGCCATGGCGTGCGCTACTCGACCATCTATCTCGCCAACCAGGACCAGATCCGCAATCCCGACCGCATCTGGCCCGGCCAGGTCTTCAAGGTGCCCGGCAAGTCGAAAGAAGGCGAGCCGGCCGACATGAAGGCCATGGGCGACCAGATGACCACGCCGCCTGCGAAGGCCGAATAGATCAGCTAGCCATCCGCCCAGCTTGCCTTGTCATCATTCATCGTCTATCGACGATGAACGATGACAGACTCCCTTTCCGAAAGCCGCGCTCCCGACAGCCGTGCCATCGCTCTACGTTTTGCCGCGCTGGCGCACCCGGCGCGCATTGAGATCCTGAAGCATCTTTCGGCCAGCCGCTGCTGCTCTTGCGGCGAGGTGGTCGATCATCTCGATCTCGCCCAGTCGACGGTTTCGCAACATCTGAAGATCCTGGTCGAGGCCGGGCTCGTCCGGTTCGAGGCCGATCGCCAGCGCTCGCGTTATGCGATCGATCATGCCGCGCTCGCCGGTGTGTCCGCCGCGCTCGACCAACTCGTCAACGCCTGCTGCTCCAGCCGCTGACCCTCTCACCCAAAAGGCAAGAAAAGTGGCCGAAAAGACCGTTTCCGCCGAATCCGGCACCCTCACGACCCTGCGCAATCTGTGGCCCTATATGTGGCCGGCCGAGCGCGCCGACCTGAGGGCCCGCGTCACCTGGGCGACGCTGCTTTTGGTCGTTGCCAAGGTGACCCTGGTTGCCGGTCCGTATTTCTTCAAATGGGCGACCGACGCGCTCGCCCACGCCGCGAAGACGCCGCCGCCGCTGCCCGCCTTTCTGCTCGCGCCGGTCATGCTGGTCATCGCCTACAATGTGCTGAGGCTCCTGCAGCTCGGCTTCAACCAGTTGCGCGACGCGCTGTTTGCCCGCGTCGGCCAGTATGCGGTGCGCCAGCTCGCCTTCCGCACCTTCGTCCACATGCACCAGCTGTCGCTGCGTTTCCATCTCGAGCGCCGCACCGGCGGCCTGTCGCGTATCATCGAGCGCGGCACCAAGGGCATCGAGACGATCGTGCGCTTCGTCATGCTGAACACGGCGCCGACCATCCTCGAATTCGCGCTGACGGCCGGCATCTTCGCCTTCACCTACGGCTGGAAATATGTGGCGGTGGTCGCAATCACCGTCTGGATCTATGTCTGGTTCACGGTCAAGGCCAGCGACTGGCGCATCTCGATCCGCCGCGACATGAACGACAGCGACACCGACGCCAACACCAAGGCGATCGACTCGCTGCTCAATTTCGAGACGGTCAAGTATTTCACCAACGAGCGCATGGAGGCCGAGCGCTTCGACCGCTCGATGGCCCGCTACGAGAGCGCCGCCACCAGGACCTGGACCTCGCTCGGCTGGCTGAACTTCGGCCAGGGCGTCATCTTCGGGCTGGGCACCGTCATCGTCATGTGCATGTCGGCGCTGGAGGTGCAGGCGGGCACGCAGAGCGTCGGCGATTTCGTCTTCATCAACGCCATGCTGATGCAGCTTTCCGTGCCGCTCAACTTCATCGGCTTCATCTACCGCGAGATCCGGCAGGGGCTGACCGACATCGAGCATATGTTCGACCTCCTCGACGTTCCCCAGGAGATCGTCGACAAGCCCGACGCCAAGCCTTTGGCTGTCGGCCCCGGCAAGGTCGAGTTCCGCGACGTGCATTTCTCCTACGACCGGAACCGCAAGATCCTGAAAGGCATCTCCTTCGAGGTGCCGGCCGGCAAGACGGTGGCGATCGTCGGCCCGTCGGGTGCCGGCAAGTCGACCATCTCGCGGCTGCTGTTCCGCTTCTACGATGTCCAGGCTGGCCAGGTGCTGATCGACGGCCAGGATGTCCGCGACGTCACCCAGGAGAGCCTGCGCGCCGTGCTCGGCATGGTGCCGCAGGACACCGTGCTGTTCAACGACACCATCGCCTACAACATTCGCTACGGCCGCGTCGGCGCCAGCGAGGAGGAGGTGCGCCAGGCCGCCGAGCTTGCCCAGATAGGCCAGTTCATCGAGAAGCTGCCCGATGGCTACCGCGCCATGGTCGGCGAGCGCGGGCTGAAACTGTCCGGCGGCGAGAAGCAGCGCGTCGCGATCGCCCGCACCATCCTCAAGGCGCCGCCGATCCTGATGCTCGACGAGGCGACCTCGGCGCTCGACACCCAGACCGAGCAGGAGATCCAGGCCGCGCTCGACCTCGTCAGCAAGGGCCGCACCACCATCGTGATCGCGCATCGGCTGTCGACGGTGATCTCTGCCGACGAGATCATCGTGCTGAAGGACGGCCAGATCGCCGAGCGCGGCACCCATGCGGCGCTGTTGCGCAAGAAGGGCCTCTATGCCTCGATGTGGGACCGCCAGCGCGAAGCAACCGAGGCCGAGGAGCGGCTGCGCATCGCCCGCGAAAGCGACGAACTCGGCGTCATCGTGCGCCGCCGCACCTCGGAAATGTCATGATCCACCTCTCGGCGCATGAGCGCGTCGCGTTCAGCCCCCAGGAAACCATCGCCCGCCTCGGCGTCGAAGCCGACATCGCCAGCTATCACCGCCTGCCGAAGGTAAAGGGATTATCCCAGCACAGCGGCGCCTGACGATGCGGGCGTCGCCCGTCCTTTCGACAGATGAGCTTTTATCTCCGACGGCTGCTGATATTGTCTCGACAGAACAATCGCCCATTGATGGAATACGGAAACATTTCGATGTTCGGGTTTTTCTCGCGCAAATCCAAAGCAGCATCCGAGAAGAGATCGCCAGCTTCCGAAAATAAGGGAGGCAGCCTCCTCGTCCCTTTGATTGTCGTGCCTCGTTCGAAGATCGAAAAGCTAAGTGAAGAGCCTTTTCAACTCGTCGTCGCCATCATGCAATTCGCCGTGACGATGACTTCCAAAGGCCTCTATCGGCATCCAGAGATCAATCCGAAGGCGATGCAGGTCTTTCACGCCGACTGGTATTCCTCGGAAGTCAAGAACGGCGGCCACAGTCAATTCATCCATAATGCAGGCAGGGAAATCGATATCGTGATTGCCAACGCCAGAGCTGGACTTGGCGCTTGCGGCGCAAAAGGGCAGCTGGCGACTTTGGAAAAGATGTCGGCCTGGGTCGCCAAGTATCCTGACAAGGCAGCGATGCAAACTGGTTTCGAAGGTGGCCGCGATGATTTCTTGGACACGCTCGATGACGCGTTCTACGAAGCAGATGAAGCCGTCCGGATGGAGGATTTGCTTGCGCGCTGGATCGCTTCTTGGCCCGATCTGCAAGTTGTAGACGATGACGATTACAATGACGCGATCGATCGACTAGTCCTGTCCAACCCCCAGCGCGAAGGCAGGCTGCTTCACGAGTCGGTTAGCAAACTGGTGCGCCAGATGCTGAGCCAGCGCGAAGTTGGGGCCGGCCTCGCTTGCGCAAAAATAGCGCCACCAGAGATCAAGCTGGGGTTCGGGATGGCAAGGATACTGGACGTCGATGGCGAAAAGCAGATGGTCTTCCAGCTCCGCACCAATGCGAAAGAGCTCCGGCTATGCGCCGAAACGAAGGTAAGCGTTGCCGTTTACGAACATATCGCGCCCGAAGATCCACCGATCGTACGCCCGGGTGAGAACCAGTTGGGAGCAAACGCGCCGCGCATCGGCGCCCGGCTTGGTCATGCTGAAGGATTGGAGATCAACGCGGTCATCGAATTGGCCGAGCAGTACCATGCTCCGGTCGCTGTCGACCTGCTGCTGCGCAAGGCGGGATTCGACCCCGCTGATGCCGTTGTTTCAGCGAACTCGGTGGTGCAAACGGCGGAAGGTCCGGTCGTGAACTGGGTGGTGCTTGTGGCTGATCGGGCCTTCCTTTTCCTGTCTTCACCGTATGGCGGCGTGCTCTTGCGTGGCAAGGATGACGAAAAGCTTGCCGAGGCTACCATGTCCGAACTCGACGAGCACTTCGATCGCTCAGCTGCCGCTGGGTAGGTGTCTGCTCGCGTTTCACAGTGTCCACGCGTCGGCCCTGCCCATTGTTGCGTTGCGGGGAGGGGGGCTTTCGGCTATTGAGGCCGGACCTGAAACAGGGACCGCCCAGAACTCGATGACGCTTCTCGATTCGGTCAAGAATACGTTCGTTCCGATCCATCGCGAGGGCTATCCCTTCATCGCCGCCTTCGCCGCGGCAACGCTGTTCCTCGGCTATTTCTCCTCGGTCCTGTTCTGGATCGGCCTCATCCTCACCGCCTGGTGCGTCTATTTCTACCGCGATCCCGAGCGCGTCACGCCGGTCGACGACCGGTTGGTGGTAAGCCCGGCCGATGGCGTGGTCTCGGCCGTCGGCCCGGCCGTGCCGCCGCGCGAGCTTGGTTTGGGTTCAGCCGAGATGACCCGCATCTCGGTGTTCATGAATGTCTTTTCCTGCCACATCAACCGCGCGCCGGTGCGCGGCAAGATCACGCGGATCGAGCATCGGCCGGGAAAATTCCTCAATGCCGAGCTCGACAAGGCAAGCGCGGAGAACGAACGCAACGGCTTGGTCATCGACAGCCCCAACGGCACGATTGCCACCGTCCAGATCGCCGGCCTGGTGGCGCGCCGCATCGTCTGCTGGGCCGAGCAGGGCGGCTCGATCGCCATCGGCGAGCGCTTCGGCCTGATCCGCTTCGGCTCGCGCGTCGATGTCTTCCTGCCGTCGAGCGCCGTGCCGCGCGTCGCCGTCGGCCAAACGGCGGTCGGCGGCGAGACGGTGCTTGCGGAGTTCGGCGCCTCGGCCGTCACCCCGCTGGTCAGGATTTCCTGAGCGGTGGGCGCGCCCTTCAAGAAATTCGAGGCGCACGCCAGCGGCGGACCGCGTATCCGCGAGATCCCCATGCGCATGGTGCTGCCCAATCTGGTCACCGTGCTCGCCATCTGCGCCGGGCTCTCCGGCATCCGCTTCGCCTTCGAGAACCGCTTCGAGCCGGCCGTCGTCATGGTGCTGCTCGCCGCCTTTCTCGACGGCATAGACGGGCGGCTGGCGCGCATGCTGAAGGCGACCTCGAAATTCGGCGCGCAGATGGATTCGCTGGCCGACATCGTCAATTTCGGCGTGGCGCCGGCGCTGGTGCTCTACGCCTTCATGCTCGACCGCGCCGGCTCGCCGGGCTGGATCGCCGCGCTCCTGTTCACCATCGCCTGCGGCATGCGGCTTGCCCGCTTCAACGTGCTGACGGAAGACACCGACCAGCCTGCCTGGCAGACCGAGTATTTCGTCGGCGTGCCGGCGCCGGCCGGCGCGGTTCTGGTCATGCTGCCGCTCTATCTGTCGTTCCTGCGGCTCGGGATCGAGCCCGGCCGGCCGGCCGCCTTCGTCGCCACCGGCTTCACCGTGCTCGTCGCCTTCCTGCTGGTCAGCCGGCTGCCGGTCTATTCGGGCAAGACCGTCAAGGTGCCGGGCGACAAGGTGCTGCTGGTGATCCTCGCGGTCGTCCTCTACATCCTGCTTTTGATGGCCTATCCCTGGTATACGCTGACGGCCTCGGTCGCCGGCTATCTTCTCTTCCTGCCATTCTCGGTCCGCGCCTATTCGAAACGGGCGAGGCTGGAGGGCGAGAAGGTGCCGCCTTCGGATATCGGGTAGGGTCGCCCAATCTCCCTCCTCGAGGGGGAGATGTCGCCGAAGGCGACAGAGGGGGTCGCCGCGCGTGAAGCGCCAACCTCCTTCGCCTGCGGTAAGAGGTCGAGCCCAGTCGGACCGACCCACTCTGGCCGCTTTCGCGGCCATCTCCCTCTCAAGGGTGGAGATCACGCCGCAGCGCTCAGCCCCAGGCGGTCGATCGCCAGCTTGCGGGCCGAGACATAATCGGTCTTGCCCGAGCCCAGCACCGGGATCTCCTCCACCTTGACGATGTCGTTGGGCACCATCAGCTCGGCCGCGCCCGCCTTCTTGCCGAACTGGCGCAGTTCATCGGCGCTGGCCCCGCCCGCGGTGGTGACCAGCACGATGCGTTCGCCGCGCCGTTTGTCGGGCACCGCCACCGCGGCATGGCGCTCTTCCGGCCACAGCGACTGCACCAGCATCTCGACGGCGCCCAGCGATACCATCTCGCCGGCGATCTTGGCGAAGCGTTTCGCCCGCCCGCGAATGGTGATAAAGCCGTCGCGGTCGACCGACACGATGTCGCCGGTGTCGTGCCAGCCCTCGAGCGGCTGCAATTCGCCGGGACGGTCGGCGGTCATGTAGCCCATCATCATGTTCGGGCCGTCGAGCCACAGCCGGCCGGCATCGCTGATGCCCTCGACCGGCTCCAGCTTCATGCGGATCGCCGGCAGCAGCCGCCCAACCGTGCCGTCGCGGCCATGGATGGCGGTGTTCACGGCCACGACGGGTGCCGCCTCGGTCAGCCCAAAACCTTCGATGATCGAGGCCTGGAATCGGTCGCGGTAGACGTGCCGCGTCTCCGGCTTCACCGCCTCGGCGCCGGCCACCACGAAGCGCAGGCTGGAGAAATCGCCGTCCTTGGCGGTGCGGGCATAGTTGGCGAGGAAGGTGTCGGTGCCGAACATGATCGTCGGCTTCACCTTGCGGGCGATCTCCGGGATGATCTTGTAGTGCAGCGGCGAAGGATAGAGGAACAGCTTCACCCCGGTGACCAAAGGCAGGATGGTGCCGCCGGTCAGGCCGAAGGAATGGAACACCGGCAGCACGTTGAGCAGGATGTCGGCCGGCGAGATGGTGATGCGCGCCTCCGCCTGCATGGCGTTGGCATGCAGGCTGCGGTGCGACAGCACGACCGCCTTGGGTGTGCCTTCCGAGCCGGAGGTGAACAGGATCACCGCCGGCTTTCCCGCCTCCTGCCGCTGCAGCGGGAAGCGCCAGAAAAGCGCGGCGGCCACCTTGTCGAGCGTCGTCACGCTGTCGCGCAAATCCTCCAGCCATAGCATCTTTGCGCCGCCCGCCTCGACCGCGGCGACGACGTCGCCGATGCCCGCCTTCTCGATGAAGGCGCGCGACGACACCACGGTGCGGATGACGGCGGTGCGGATCGCGGCGGTGACGCTGGCAGGGCCGGCCGTATAGTTGATCATGGCCGCCACGCGGGCCGCCGAGATCAGGCCGACGAAGGAAAGCACCACGCCATTGGCGTTGGGCAGCAGCAGCCCGACCGCCTCGCCCGGCGCCGTCACCGCTTCGAAGCGGCGGCCGAGCACGCGGGCGCCGATGAACAGCTTGCGGTAGCTCAGCGCGCCCGAGATGACATCCTCGATGATCGGGTGCGAGGCGCCGACGCGGTCGGCCGCGTCGCGCATGGCGAGAAACAGGCCGCGATCAAGGTTGGTGGCACAGAGCCGCGCTTCGGCGATGCGGTCGAACAGCGCATTGGTGTTGGAGGCCTGGTCGGGGTTGCGCGCCACCAGCTCGGCGATCGTCATCGGCTCCAGCACACTCAGCGACAGGCGTGGGAACCAGTGCCGCGGTGCCCTGTCGGCCGGCGTAAGCGACATCGGCAGGTCGCGTGCGCCGGCGACGAAGATCGGCACGATGCGGGCGTCAGCCTGCATGGCGATGCGGGTGATGGCGCGAAACAGCCGGAACGACTTGACGTCGGGCTCGACGGCTTCGGGCAGGTAGACCGCGAGCCGCCCCTTGCCCTTCAGCACGCGTACCAGCCGGCGGCTGACGAAGACATGCTCGGCGTTGAAGGCGATGGTGCGGCCAAGCTCGCGCCACGGCTCCAGCCAGGGGGAACGGGCGGAGGCTTCGTCGAGTATGTGCAGCGTGTCGTCGGGCAGCAGCGACAGCATCAGCGCCGGCTCGATGCGCGACTGATGCGTGACCACGTAGATGACCGGCGTCTGCGCGTTGCGGGCAATGCGGATGCGCTCGTCGGCGATCCGGTAGGCGAGCTTGAACGGCACATAGAGCAGCGCCTGGGTGAGGCGCAGGTCGAGGCGGAACCTCTCGATCACGCCGATCAGCAGCCAGGCAAAGACAAGGCCCGCAAGCAGCGCCAAAGTCAGCATCATGCCGCTCTCTCCCAGCGTCCTCCAGGCGCGGCTCTTGATGGCCGCTTCGGCGCAGAGGGTAACGTAAGTGGGGGCGGCGTCAATGCGGGCTGATGCAGTGCTTCGATCGCCACATGATGCAGCGATGAAAAGCTGTCGCTGTTCAAGGCGCGGTAAGGAACGACCGCTGGAAAGAGTATCATCGGCCATCACCCCGCGGTGTACGGCCAAAGGCTCGCTTGAAGGCATGAGAAAAGGCGCTCTGCGATTCGTAGCCGACCGCAGCGGCAACCGCCGCGACGGTGTGGCCAGCGCTAAGCTTTCGCTTTGCCAGAACCATGCGCCAGTGGGTAAGGTAGCCGAGCGGTGGGCAGCCGACACGGTCGGCGAAGCGCTGCGTGAACGCGGAGCGTGACATGCCCACCTCCGATGCCAGCATCGGCACCGTCCAACGACGCGCGACATCGCCGTGCAACAGTCTAAGTGCCTTGCCGATCCGTGGATCCGCCAGCGCGGTAATCCAGCCGACACTGGTTGCAGGACTCGTGGCCACGAAAGCGCGGACCGCCGCGACGACGAGGATTTCCGCCAACCGCTCGGCGACGAGCGAACCGCCTAGTTCCGCGCTGCCGACCTCCGTCCTCAGAAATTCCAGCGTCCTTGCGACAGCCTCGGCGGTGGGCGAGGCCCGGTCAACACGCACGAACGTGGGGAGCGCGTCCAGTACGAATGAGGCGGCGCCGGCCGCAAAGCCGCTTCCGCCGCCGATCATGGCCGTCTCATCACCCGCGCCGAGGCACACCATGTCCTGTCCCGGTGAAGCGTAGAGCGGCATACCGTCGATCGGTTCGACCGCCGGATTGCTGGCCACCGTGTAGCGCGTGTTGCTGATGAGAACGACGTCGCCTTCCACGAGTGCTTCCGTCGGATGATCCGGAAGCAGAAGCCAGCATCGGCCACGTGTGATCGCGACGAACTTCAGCCGCGCTCGCCCGTCGAAGGCGAGCGCCCAGTCTCCTGCCGCTTTGAGGCCAGTCCCACGAACGCTCAGCGCACCGAGCGCCGCAAGAACCTCGGAGAGTGGGTCGGATGTAGTTTCGGCGGATCGCGATAAAAGCATGGCCGTTTGAGCATAGATCATCCGACCCGCAACGCATAGGCTGGCTTTGCACTCAGAAGACGGAGCCTTTGTCATGACCATAGCGAACAAGATCGTGGCCATCACCGGAGCAGGGCGCGGCATCGGCCGAGCGACCGCTATTCATCTTGCTGCGCGCGGCGCGCGTCTCGCGCTCGGTGCGCGAAGCGAGGCGGAGATCGCTGCTGTCGCGGGCGAGATCGAAGCGGCGGGCGGCGAAGCCATCTACCGGGCAACCGACGTGACGAAGCGCGATGATCTGGACGCGCTGGTCGGCTTCGCCTGCAAGCGGTTCGGGCGGCTTGACGTAATCGTCAACAATGCAGGTATCGGGCCGCTCTCGCGCTTCGATGCTCTGGAGGTCGATGCCTGGGACGCCATGATCGACGTGAACCTGAAGGGCGCGCTTTACGGCATCGCTGCGGCGCTGCCCGTGTTCAGCCGCCAGGACAGCGGCCACGTCATCAACGTCATCTCGACGGCTGGCATCAAGATCATGCCGACAATGGGCGTCTACGCTGCGACCAAGAACGCGCTGCGGACAGCCACCGAAGCGCTACGGCAGGAATCCGGTCCACACCTGCGCGTGACGGAAGTATCTCCGGGTTTCATCGACACGACCTTCGCGGATGACACCATTGGCAATGCGGACATCAAAGCGGCGATCCAAAAGCGCAAGCAAGAGCTTGCCATTTCGCCGGAGGCGATCGCACGGGCGATCGCATTCGCAATCGAACAACCCGGCGACGTCGAGATCGGCAGCATCGTGGTGCGCCCGACGGCGCAGGATTGACGTAAAATGAGCCTATTGGCTTGACACCCAAACGTGTCCGCCCGCCTTCAGGCACAATCCGGCTTACGGCCATTATGCCGATCTGGCGGAGCTTCTCGGCAGCGGCCTGGCGATACCATCGTGAATGGAAATTCCCCAAAAGAAAAAGCCGACCTTTTTGCGGGTCGGCTTCTAGTCGGACGGGTCGAGGGGTTTGGGGGGGACTTGGGGGGTGACCCGTCGATCTAACAATGCTCCAGCCAAATATTGGTTCCGCGACCGCAAAAAAATTTATGCGCGCACCGATTTGGCCTTGAGCCAATCACGCACGGCGTGAGCGAAAACCGCGCAAAGCACGATCGCGCCGCCGACGATGCTGGCTGCAGGCGGGACTTCTCCGAGGAACAACAGGGCAAAGAGGATGGCGAATGGCACCTCGGCCGAACCGAGCAGGCCGGATTCGGCCGCGGGGATCAATCGTGAGCCCTCCGTCCACAGGATCGAGGCCAAAGCGAAGGAACAGCCGAAGGTGGCGAGCAGCACCACGTCGCGGGTGGATACGGCCAGCGGATCGGTGACGAACCAGCCAAGCACGAACAGCAGGAACGCCGACACGGCGCCGGCCCAGACCACGGGCGAGTCGCGGAAGGCGCGCACCATGATCATGTAGAGCGCGCTGCCGGCGGTCATCAGAAGCGCCATCCCGTCTCCGAACAGATGGCCGCTGCCCATGCCCGAGCCGACCATGATCGCGACGCCGCAAAGCGATACCGCCGCCGCCAGCATCGTCTGCAGCCGGAATTTCTCCCGCACCAGCAGGAAGGCTAGCAGCGCTGCAATGAAGGGCGAGGTTGCGTAGATGACCGCGACGTTGGCGACATAGGTGAATTTGAAGGCGGCGATGAAGGCGATGCTGGCCGCCGCGCCTACGATCGCGAGCAGCCAGCCGCGCCAGCCGAGCCTGAGACTCTCGCGTCCACCCGACCGTCGCCGCCGCCACAGCACATAGAAGGAGATCAGGATCGAGCCGAAGAAACCGCGCCAGCAGGTGATGGTCAGCGGATCGGCATGAATCGATTTCGTCAGCACGCCGGTCAGCGCGAAGGCGACCGCAGAAGCCGAAACCAGCGCGATGCCCAGCGTGCGCTCGGCCGCCGGGTTGGCGACGCTGCCTGCGACTTCCGGCGAGTCGATTGTGTCCGTCATGGTGCCAGACTAATTCGTTGCTGCTGACAGCCTTGTGTCATGAGCGCTTCACCACTTGCGCAATGCCCTTGCTATAGGGGCGAATTCTTGCCGCTCGCTGCTCCAGCGCAGCGGTTGCGTTGGGGCAGGGGGTGGGCCAGAGCGAAAGCGCCTACTGCGTCGCCTGGTAGAGCTCCGAGGCCGCCTCCTTCAGCGCGCGCCTGCCGTCCGGCCTGAAATACATCATGTGCCCGCCCTCTACGACGTCGAGGCGGATCGGCTTGGCGCCGGCAAGCGTGGGAATCTGGTTCACCAGATAGCGCGAGGCGAGATAGGGGGTGACGAGGTCGGTGTAGCCGTTGACGATGACGACGCCGAGCGAAGGATTGAGCGAGCGCGCCCGTTGCAGGTCGTTCATCACGCCGGCATAGCCTTGCTCCGAACTGCCATAGTCCCAGCCGTGGCTGACCTCGCCATTGAGCAGGCGATAGCTCATATCGGTGTGGAAGTTCAGTTCATCACGCGCATAGGCGACGAAGGCCGAGGTCAGCGCCGGAATGCTGCGGTCGAGCACCGGATCGGGACCGCCAGCCTGCGCGCTTTGCGGCGCGATGTCGGCAGTGCCGATCATGGCGTCGTAGGGACTGAGCACTTTGCCGTTGGCGCGCGAGAACTCCTTGGCGAAGAGGCCGGTCGGGATGCGCGCGAAGTTCCGCCGCACGAGGTCGAGGGGCAGGCCGGTGATCTCCGCCACGCGACCGCTGGCCAGCTTTCCGCCTTGCTCCAGCCCGCTGGTAAGCGCCGTCAGATAGTCGCCAAGCGCGTAATGCTCGACCTCGGCCAGCCTGCTGCGCAGCGCCTCGCCGGTGATGCCGTCGGCTCCGAGCCGCACGGCCGCCAGCGACGGCAGTTCCAGCGCCCAGTGCAATTGGTCGAACTGGTCCGGTCGAACCAGCATGAACTCCAGCGCCGGCGAGATCAGCACGATGCCGCTGGGGCTCAGGCCGACATCTTCCTGCAGCGTCCGGGCGAGCAACGCGGCGCGGAAGCCGCCATAGCTCTCGCCGGCGAGGAACAGCGGTGAAGCTGTGCGGCCGTTCTGCGCCAGGTAGAGCCGGATGAAGGCGCCGACCGAGCGGGCGTCCTGGTCGACGCCCCAGAACTCCTTGGCGTCATGGCCGGGCGCCTCGCGGCTGTAGCCGGTGCCGACCGGATCGACGAAGACGAGATCGGTCATGTCGAGCCAGCTGTCCGGATTGTCGACGAGCTTTTGCGGCGGTGGCAGGAATTCGCCGTCGGCCGCGGTCGCGATGACGCGCGGACCGAGCGCCCCGAGATGCAGATAAGCCGACGCCGCCCCGGGCCCGCCGTTGAAGACGAAGGTGACAGGCCGCTGTTTGGCCGGCGCGGGTGCTTGCTGGCTATAGGCGACGTAGAATATCTCGGCCGTGACCTCGCCTTTGCCGGACAGCAGCGACAGCGTGCCGGCCTTGGCCTGATACTCGAGCTTGCGCCCGGCAAGCGTGATCGAATGGCTGGTGACCTGCGGCGACGGCAGCAGCGAAAGCACGCCGCCGGTGGGAGCGGGCCGTTCCGGTGTTTCGGCAACGGCCGGATGCGCCAAGGCGGCGAGGGTCAGCAGGACGAGGGGGACGAGTTTCAGCGTGGACCGCATGATGCCTCCGGGAGCGTCTCCCGCAAAGGTATGGCCGAGGCGGCTGATGTCAAAGGGTGAGAGGAACGATAAGTGTCGCGTCCGCCGCGCTCCCTCTGTCCTGCCGGAAATCGTTCCCCACAAGGAGGGAGATTGGCAACTTTCGCGCCTCGCTCACTCTTGCGACATTTGAGTTTGGCGAAGACGGGCATGACAACTGATCTCCCCAAGTGGCCTCAAGGGGGGAAATGTCCGGCAGGACAAAGGGGGGCGCTGTCCCGCCAGCGTGAAGCGACGCGCCGGACGTCGCTACTGCGCAGAGGGCTCTTCGGCATCCCCTTCATCGGTGAAGGGCGAGGCGCTCGGCACGCACTGCACGGCCCAGCCCTGCGGCGTCGGCTGCTTCTGATATTCGGTGATGGCATTGGTGCACTGTTCGCGGGTGTCGAAGGTGCTGGGCAGCACCACCATGCCGCCTTGCGGGCCGGCGATCACCAGATACCAGACCAACGCTACGCTGGGAGTGGCAGCCATGGGAATTCCTCGCTTTGCTGGATGTCGGAGTCGGAGCGATCCTAGCAACTCGCCGCTCCTGGCGAAAGCACGCGCGGCGGAGCGATGCTCCGCCGCGCGATCACAGACCCGTGAACCGAACGCCGCGTAAAGCTATCACTCGACGGCGAAGCAGTAGAACAGGCCGTCGCCGCCTGTGCCCTTGAGCGCCTCCTGGCTGCAGCCGCCGCGCGAGGCATGCGAGGAGTTCCACGATTTGGCGGCGGCCGAATCGTCGAGGCCCATGCGGTCGTGGTGGCCCATCATCGCCGCACCCTCGGCGCCGCTCATCGTCCAGTCGCCGCAGGTCTGGTCGGCAATCTTTGTGCCGTCGGGCTTCGAACCGGTCAGGATGTCGTGGCGGTTCGGCTCGTCGCCGCGTCCATTCACCACCTCGCCTTTCTCGTCGAGCGCCGTCTGCTTGGTGATGCCGTTCGCGTCGCCGTGCAGCGAGGCGACGTCGTCGGCGATCTTCTCGCCCTTGGCGTTGAGCCAGGGGCCCTTGCCGATGCGGTCGCGGGCGTCTTCGGCGCTGGTCGAAAGATAGGCGTGCCAGGTCTTGCCGGTGACGCCGGCGGCTTCCGCCAGCGAGGCGCAATGCGCGTCGGCACCCTTCAGCCCGCCAAGGTCGGCGCCCTTGCCGGAGCCGACGCTGGTGACGAAGAAGCTCATCTTGGCATCTTGCGAGAGCGCGACGCCCGCCGTGGCGGCGAGAGCGGCGACGCTGGCGGCGACGAGAAGAAATCTGCGCATGTCGGTCCTCCGGTTTCGAATGTCCTACATTCGAAGAACGCAACCGGTGGCCTGTTTAATCCGCGCCGGGCGCGAGTTTATTGCAGCGGCTCCGGCAGCCGGTAGGCGACGAAGCGGTTATGCTTGGCCTGGAAGATCAGCCCGGTTTCCTTCAACTCTGGACTTGCTAGCGGCACGATGCGTTTGGCGCTTTCCGCAGGATGAGGCAGCGTTTCCGGATCCTCGCCGGGCATTGCCTGCGCGCGCATCGCGGTGCGGGTGCTGCCGGGATCCGCGGCATTGACCCGCAGCGGCAGGCTCTCGGTCTCTTGCGCCCAGGAGCGCATCATCGCCTCCACCGCCGCCTTGGAAGCCGCGTAGGGCGCCCAGAAAGGCCGGGCCGAATGGGCGACACTGGAGGACATGATGATGGCGCGGCCGGCATCGGAAAGGCGAAGCAGCGGATCGACCGAGCGGATCAGGCGCCAGGTCGAAGTCACGTTGATGGTCATCACCTTCTCGAAAGTCTTGGCCTCCACATGGCCGATCGGCGTGATCACGCCGAGGATGGCGGCATTTGCGACCAGTATATCGAGCTTGCCCCAGCGTTCATGGATCGCGCCGCCGAGCCGGTCGATGCCGGCCATGTCGGTCAGATCCAGGGGCACCAGCGTCGCCTGCCCACGACCATCGGCCTTGATCTGGTCGTCGAGTTCCTCCAGCCCGCCGACGGTGCGGGCCACCGCGATCACATGCGCGCCGGCCAAAGCCAGTTCCTTGGCGATGAAATAGCCGATGCCGCGCGAAGCGCCGGTGACGAGGGCCACGCGGCCGGAAAGGTCGAGGGTCATGCGGAAGATTCCATGGGATCGGCGTGAAGCACCCCTCTCTGCCCTGCCGGGCATCTCCCACTCAAGGAGGGAGATTGGATTTCACGGGCGCCGGCTCTTATTCTGCGGCCTTGGAGAGCAGCGAAATTGGTGGCGACAGCTGATCTCCCCCCTTGAGGGGGAGATGTCCGGCAGGACAGAGGGGGGTAGCCTGGCGAATACAATGGTGACCCGGACTACGACCCGCTGCTCGCCAGCAGCGACAGCGTGCGCACATTGTCGTGGCCTTCGAAGTCGAGCAGGCGGGTCGGGTACTGGCCGGTGAAGCAGGCGTCGCAGAACTGCGGCTGGTCGTCGTCGCGCCGCGCTTCGCCGACGGCGCGATAGAGCCCGTCGATGGACAGGAAGCCGAGCGAATCGACGCGGATGAACTCGGCCATCTCCTCCACCGACATGCGCGACGCCAGGAGCTTCGATTTCTCCGGCGTGTCGACACCGTAGAAGCACGACGCGCGGGTCGGCGGCGAAGCGATGCGCATGTGCACTTCCCGGGCGCCGGCATCGCGCACCATCTGCACGATCTTCTGGCTGGTGGTGCCGCGCACGATTGAATCGTCGACCAGCACCACGCGCTTGCCCTCGATCATGCGGCGGTTGGCGTTGTGCTTGAGTTTGACGCCCATGTGGCGAATGGAATCGCCCGGCTGGATGAAGGTGCGGCCGACATAGTGGTTGCGGATGATGCCGAGCTCGAAGGGAATGCCGGCAGCCTGGGAAAAGCCGATGGCCGCCGGCGTGCCCGAATCCGGCACCGGCACGACGATATCGGCCTCGACCGGGTTTTCCTGCGCCAGCTCCGCCCCGATGCGCTTGCGCACGTCATACACATTGCGGCCCTCGACCGAGGAATCCGGCCGCGCGAAATAGACATATTCGAAGATGCAGAAGCGGGTCTTCTGCGGCTCGAACGGAAATACGCTTTCAATGCCTTTCGAGGTGATCACCACCATCTCGCCCGGCTTGATGTCGCGCACGAAGCGGGCGCCGATGATATCGAGCGCGCAGGTCTCGGAAGCCAGGATCCAGGCGCCGTCGAGATCGCCCAGAACCAGGGGCCTGATGCCGAGCGGATCGCGGCAGCCGATCATCTTCTTGGCCGTCAGAGCCACCAGGGAGAAGGCGCCTTCGACCTGGCGCACCGCGTCGATGAAGCGCGAGTTGAGGTCGCGCTCTTTGCTGGTGGCGACCAGATGCAGCAGCGTCTCGGTGTCGGAGGTCGAGGAAAAGATCGAGCCCTGCTTCTGCAGCACGCGCTGCACGGTGAGCGCATTGGTGAGGTTGCCGTTGTGCGCTACCGCCAGGCCGCCTTCCGCAAGCTCGGCGAAGAAGGGTTGGATGTTGCGCAGGCCGGCGCCGCCGGTGGTGGCATAGCGCGTATGGCCGATGGCACGGTTGCCTTGCAAGCGGTCGATGACGTTCTGCTTGGTGAAGGTGTCGCCGATCAGGCCGACATGGCGCTCGACGTGGAACTGGCTGCCGTCGTAGGAGACGATGCCGGCCGCTTCCTGGCCGCGATGCTGCAGGGCGTGCAGCCCCAGCGTGACGATGGCCGCGGCATCCTGCCGGCCGAAAATGCCGAACACGCCGCACTCGTCGTGGAAATGGTCATCGGCCTCGGCCGAAAGCACGTGGCCTGCGTCTGCCTTCGAGTCTGCCATTGGGGGCTCAAGCTCCGCTAAAACCGCCATATAAGGCGATTGGGCGCCGAACGCAACGCGCCCCGTTGGGCCTTCATCAACATGATGCCGGCCGCTTTGCCGGCAGGCTTTCAGTTTGCCGGCGCCGGACTGGCGGGAGCCGGATTGGCCGGGGCCGCCGGTTCGTTGTCGGCCGGGGCCTCGCCTTCACTGTCGTCTGGCGCCGGCGCATTAGTGTCGTCGCCGGCGGCAGGCGGCTCGGCAGCCGGCTGGTCGGTCGTCGCCGGCGCTTCGGTGGTGGCCGTGCCCTTGTGCGTATACTTGTTGACCAGCTCTTCCGTGTTCTCGGGCAGCACGCTCTCGAGCTTGGCGCCGATGGTCTCCAGAAGCGGACGCGACTTCGCGTTGGCGACCCAGGCGGGCGCCTTGGCGCCGGCCAGCCAGTTGAAGAACAAAAGCGCCACGGCGACCACCAGAATGCCGCGCGCGGCGCCATAGAGGAAGCCGAGCGTGCGGTCGAGCGCGCCGATGCGCGAATCGATGATCCAGTCGGCGATCTTCATGGTGATCACCGAGACGACGATCAGCGCGATGATGAAGACGATGCCGGCCGCCGCCGCCATGGCGACCTTGTCGTTGTCGACATAGGGCTGAACGTATGGCAGCACCGGCTTGTAGAACAGGAAGGCCGCTACCGCCGCCGCCGCCCACGAGATGACCGAAAGCACTTCGCGGGAAAATCCGCGCACCATGGCAAGCATCGCCGAGACCAGGGTGAAGCCGACGAGAATTCCGTCAAGCAGCGTAATCGGCATATCCTTCGCCCCACATCATGAGCCGCATCACTCCCCCTCGTCGGCGCGGCTGCGTCGTGAGCCGGCTATGCGCGCCACAAGGTCGGCAAGCTCGGTGGGCTGAAAAGCGCCGGCCCCGATTCCCCCGGCAACTTCCTCGCTGCCCAAGGGCAGCACCGCGCTTCCGAAGCCCAGCTTTTCGGCCTCTTTGAGACGCTGCTGCGCATGCGCAACCGGCCTCACCGCGCCCGACAGGCTGATTTCGCCGAAATAGACGCAATCGGCGGGAAGGGCAAGACCGGTGAGCGAGGAAACCAGTGCGGCGGCGACCGCGAGATCGGCCGCCGGCTCGCTGATGCGATAGCCGCCGGCGACGTTGAGATAGACATCGTGCTGGCCGAAGCGGACGCCGCAATGCGCCTCCAGCACCGCCAGCACCATGGAGAGCCGCGCGCCGTCCCAGCCGACCACGGCGCGGCGCGGCGTGCCGAGCGAGGACGGCGCCACCAGCGCCTGGATCTCGACCAGCACCGGCCTCGTCCCTTCCATGCCGGCGAAGACGGCCGCACCCGGCGATTTCGCGTGACGCTCTCCGAGGAACAGCTCGGATGGATTGGAGACCTCGCGCAGACCCTTGTCCGACATTTCGAAGACTCCGATCTCGTCGGTCGGCCCGAAGCGGTTCTTCACCGTGCGCAGGATGCGAAAGTGATGATTGCCCTCGCCCTCAAAATAGAGCACGCCGTCGACCATGTGCTCGACGACGCGCGGCCCGGCGATTTGGCCTTCCTTGGTGACGTGGCCGACCAGCACGATCGCCGCGCCTGTGGATTTCGCGTAGCGGATCATCGCCTGCGCGGCGGCGCGAACCTGGGTAACGGTGCCCGGAGCCGAGTCGGCGAGATCGGTCCACAGCGTCTGGATGGAATCGAGAATGACGAGGTCCGGCCGCTTGCCGTCGGCTATTGTTGCCAGGATGTCCTCGACGTTGGTTTCGGCGGCTAGCTCGACCGGCGTCGAAGCGACGCCGAGGCGCTGGGCGCGCAGCCTGATCTGCGCAACCGCCTCCTCGCCGGAGACGTAGACGATGCGGTGGCCTTTCGATGCAAGCGCTGCGGCGGCCTGCGTCAGCAGCGTCGACTTGCCGATGCCGGGATCGCCGCCGACTAGGAGCGCCGAGCCGCGCACGAAGCCGCCACCGGTGGCGCGGTCGAGCTCGCCGATGCCGGACACGATACGCGGCGCGTCCTCGATGTCGCCGGCAAGGCTGGTGAGCACCACGGCGCGGCCCTTGCGGGCATTGCGCGTGTTGGCCGGCCCCGAGCCGATGCCGCCGGCCGTGCCTTCCTCGACCAGCGTGTTCCATTCGCCGCAGCCATCGCATTTGCCGGCCCAGCGCTGATGCACCGAGCCGCAATTCTGGCAGATGAACTGGACGCGTGATTTGGCCATCAGCGTCGCGCCGATCGCAAGTTTTCGAAGGCTGGCGTTCCCGCCCACCCCCCTCTGGCCTGCCGGCCATCTCCCCCGCAAGGGGGGAGATCAGCAGCTTGGCCGCCGGCGTTATTTTTGCAACGTTGGCGATTGGCGAAGGTCGCGATGACAGTCAATCTCCCCCCTTGCGGGGGAGATGTCCGGTAGGACAGAGGGGGGTGTGACGGAGCGCTGACGTGGGCCAAAACGCTACTCAAACCTCTCCGGCAAATGATGCTCTTCCGCCAAATCCGAGAAGCGGGTGAATTCGCCGTGGAAGGCGAGGCTGACGGTGCCCGTCGGCCCGTGGCGCTGCTTGGCCACGATGCACTCGGCCTTGCCGCGCGCCTCGTTCATCTCGTTTTCCCATTTGACGTATTCCTCGGTGCCGAGCTTCGGCTCACGGTTCTTGAGGTAATACTCCTCGCGGTAGACGAACAGCACCACGTCTGCGTCCTGCTCGATCGAGCCGGATTCGCGCAGGTCCGATAGCTGCGGGCGCTTGTCGTCGCGGCTTTCGACCTGGCGCGACAGCTGCGACAGCGCGATGATCGGGACGCCGAGTTCCTTGGCGAGCGCCTTCAGACCGGTGGTGATCTCGGTGATTTCCTGGACGCGGTTCTGCGAGGCCCGGGCGCTCGAGCCCTGCATCAGCTGGATATAGTCGATGACAATGAGGTCGAGGCCGCGCTGGCGCTTCAGGCGCCGGGCGCGGGCGGAAAGCTGGGCGATCGAGATACCGCCGGTCTGGTCGATGAACAGCGGAATCTTCTGCATCGTCTGCGAGCAGGCGACCAGCTTCTCGAAATCCATCTCCGTGATCTCGCCGCGGCGGATCTTCGAGGACGAAATCTCGGTCTGCTCGGAGATGATGCGGGTGGCGAGCTGCTCCGACGACATTTCCAGCGAGAAGAAGCCGACGACGCCGCCATTGGCCGCCTTGAACGTTCCGTCGGCCTGCTGCGCCGGTCGATAGGCTTCCGCGATGTTGAAGGCGATGTTGGTGGCCAAGGAGGTCTTGCCCATGCCGGGGCGGCCGGCAAGCACGATCAGGTCGGAGGGCTGCAGGCCGCCCATGCGGCGGTCGAGGTCGCGCAGCCCGGTGGCGATGCCCGACAGGTGGCCATCACGCATATAGGCGGCATTGGCCATGTCGACGGCGGTCTTGACCGCATCGTTGAAGCTTTCGAAGCCGCCGTCGTAGCGGCCGGTCTCCGCCAGCTCGAACAGGCGCCGCTCGGCGTCCTCAATCTGATCCGAAGGCGACATGTCGACCGGCGCGTCATAGGCGATGTTGACCATGTCCTCGCCGACCGTGATCAGCGCGCGGCGCGTAGCAAGGTCGTAGATTGCTCGTCCGTAGTCGGTGGCGTTGACGACGGTGACGGCCTCGACCGCGAGCCGCACGACATATTGCGCCACCGTCATGTCGCCGACCTTCTCTTCCGCCGGCAGGAAGGTCTTCAGCGTGATCGGCGTGGCGATCTTGCCCATGCGGATCAGCTCCGCCGCGACCTCGAAGATGCGGCGGTGCAGCGGCTCGTAGAAATGCCCGGGCTTCAGGAAATCCGAGACGCGGTAGAAGGCGTCATTATTGACGAGAATAGCGCCGAGCAGCGCCTGCTCGGCCTCGATGTTGTTCGGTGCCTCGCGATAGAGCGGTTGCTCCGCCACGCCCAGTTTGCGCGCTGCTTCAGCCATGATGTCCCCGATTTCGATCCCGGACCTTCGATATCAGAACTGCAGAAATCGGTGCTGACCATTCTGCAACAGTGCCTGTCCAACCGGCCTCGATGCTCGCGATTCACAACCAAAATTTTTCCGTGGAAAGATTCGTGATTGACTCGAATCGAGAAGCGCAAGCGTAGCGGGTGTACGGGCGGAACAAAACAAGAAAATGCAACTTGGTTTTGCATCGGTCGCGTTGACCGCGATCCGCCGAGCTAGCGCTGCACATGCAACGCCGAGATCGTCGAGAATATGCGGCCTATCCCAGCGTGCTGCCCCAGTCCGCCCGCCGCGCAGCCCTGAACCTATCGCCGTCGCGCTTGCTGAGAAGCGTCTCGCCGGCGCTGCCGTCCGGCTCGCAAAGCTTCAGCACCACCTTGCCGGAACCTGCCTTCGGCGGTGCGATCACGCGCGCCCCGCGCACCGGCGCGGGGTCTCGCGAGGCGGCGAGATAGATGAACTTCTCGTCCTCCCACGGCACGTCGGCGTCCTTGGCCAGCCGGTGCAGCCGCGAGCGGGCGACCCGGCGCGAGAAATGGCACCAGTCGGGCGCAAGAAGCGGGCAGGCCGCCTCATGCGGGCAGGGCGCCAGCACATGCGCGCCGGCATCGATGAGTTGGCAGCGGGCGGCAAGGATGCGCTGCCAGCCCGCCGGCGTGCCGGGCTCGACGATCAGCAGCGTGTCGGCGGTGAGACGCCAGAGCCCGCCGATAAGCTTCGGCAGCGAGGCCGGCACGATCTCGTCCAGCACATAGGCCGCGCTGACGAGGTCGGCGGGTCGAATGTCGTCGAGGTCGATGGTGGCATCACCCGCGATCCAGCTCGTCCGGGCGCCGATCGTCCCGCCCGCCAGCGACTGGCCGACCTTGCGCACCGCGGCGCTCGCCTCGACCAGCACCGCCTGCTCGAGTTCCGGCCAGACGTCGGCTGTGGCCCAAAGCATCGTGCCAGGCCCGGCGCCGATATCGAGCAGGCTGCTCGGCTGGAAATCGGGGCGGGTGGCGGTCAGCGCGCCGAGGCTGGCGCGGACCGCGGCATAGGTGGCCGGCAGGCGAGTCGCCAGATAGGCCCTGACCGCCAGGTCCTCGGCCATGTGCAGGCGACCATCGCGCAGTTCGGCGCGATAGCGTTCCGAAAGCGTCCTCGCCGCCTGTCTGAGGGACGGCAGAGGCACCTTGTCGAGCAGGCTGTCGACACCTTGCCGGAGCGGGGCAGGGAGCTCCACCTCAAGCTCCTCTCGGCGCCAGCAGGATGGCCGAGGCGCCGACGATGCAGAGCATGGCCCCGGCCAGATCCCAGCGGTCGGGCCTCACACCTTCAGCCAGCCAGAGCCAGACGAGCGAAACGGCGATATAGATGCCGCCATAGGCCGCATAGGCGCGGCCGGCGGCCGATGCGTCGACAAGCGCCAGCAGGAAACCGAACAGGGCGAGCGAGACCAGGCCCGGCACCAGCCAGAGCGGCGATTTCGCCAGCCGCCACCAGGCCCAGAAGGAAAAGCATCCGACGATCTCGGCAAGCGCGGCTGCGGTGTAGATGAGGTAGGTCATGACTGGATCGGTAGCTCTTACAGGGACTTGTCACAAGATGGGGAGCAGGGATCGCAAGTATGGCGGGCCAGCGCCCCCTCTGTCCTGCCGGACATCTCCCCACGAGGGGGGAGATCAGATGCGCGCCGGCTTTCGCCAATCACAGTTATTGCAGGAAGAGCGGGGCGGCAGAAACTGCTAATCTCCCCCCAAGTGGGGGAGATGTCCGGCAGGACAGAGGGGGGGCGCGAAGGAACGCGACGCTGGTGGCTACCCTCTTTCGCGTGAGCCCTTCTTACTGCACCTTCTTGCGGCGAGTGGGCTTGGCCGGCGGTGCCGGCTCCTGATGGCCCATGTCGCGCAGTTCCAGCGCCTTCTCGCATTTGGCCATGTAGTCGCGCGTCGTCGGCAGCGTGTCGTTCCGCTTGGCGAGCTGGAACTGTAAGATGACCAGGTCCTGCCAGCGGAAGGCGGCTTCCGAGGCGGCCAGGTAGAATTCCCACATGCGGCAGAAGCGCTCGTCATAGATTGCCCTGGCCTTGTCGCGGTTGGCGGCAAAGCGCAGCCCCCAATGCTTCAGCGTTTCCGCGTAGTGCAGGCGCAAAACCTCGATGTCGGTGACCACCAGTCCGGACTTCTCGATCGCCGGCATCACCTCCGAAAGCGCAGGGATATAGCCGCCGGGAAAAATGTATTTGCGGATGAAGGCGCTTGTCGCCCATGGCACGCCGGAACGGCCGATCGTGTGCAGCAGCATCACGCCGTCGGGCTTGAGCAGCGTCGCAGCCTTGTCGAAGAAGGTGCGGTAGTGGTTGACGCCGACATGCTCGAACATGCCGACCGAGACGATGCGGTCGAAGCGCTCATTGAGCGCGCGATAATCTTTGAGATCGAAATGGACGCGGTCCTGCAGGCCCAGCGCATGCGCGCGGTCGGTGGCGACGCCGTGCTGTTCGGTCGACAGCGTCACACCCTGCACGTCGACGTCGAAAGCCTTGGCGAGGTAGAGGCCAAGCCCGCCCCAGCCGGAACCGATGTCGAGCACCGTCTGCCCGGGCTTCACTCTCAGCTTGGCGGCGATATGGCGCTTCTTGGCGAGCTGCGCCTCGTCCAGCGTCATGTCGGGCTGTTCGAAATAGGCGCAGGAATACTGCATGTCCTCGTCGAGGAAGAGCTTGTAGAGCTCGCCCGACAGGTCGTAGTGGCGCTGCACGTTGCGGCGCGAGCGCGAGGCGGTGTTGATCTGCTGCAGCCGGCGGAAGGCGTGGCGCAGGCCTTCGATCGCTTTCGACCAAGCAGCGTCGATGCCGCCGCTGCCCATGTTCTGGAAAGCGATGCGCATCATTCCGAGGACGCCGCCTTCGAGAATGTCGAGCTCGCCGTCCATGTAGGCTTCCGGCACCGCCAGCATCGGATCGAAGGAGATCGCGCGCTCGGCATGCCTGGTCTTGATGTGCATGTGGACCGGCTCGCCGGTGCCGTCGCCGAACGTATGGGCGGAGCCCTTCGGCCCCGTGACCTTGAGATTGCCGGTCCGAACCAGGCGGTCGAGGATGTGCTTCAAAAGGATGTTCATGACCAATCGTCCCTCAAGGTCAGACAGGCATGGCGCATGTTTCCGAACTGTCGCTTTCGGAAGGAGCATGCGCCAGGAAATCCACCATCGCGTCCTCTGTGTGCGTCCTAAGGACGCGCGACGCTCTAGTCTGCCTCAAGATATGGGGTCTCGAAAAGTTCCTTTTGGCACAAAAAAGCCCGGGTCGAAGACCCGGGCGTTGGTCCAGAAATTCCTGGACCTCGATTGGGCAGGAGCGGTGCTCCGGCGAGGGCGGTCAGGCGTTGTCTTCGCCGCCTTCGAACTCGGCGTTCGGGTCGAAGAAGTTCTCCGGCCGGGCATTGTCGTTGATGTCCTCGCCATAGATGGCTTCAGCCGTCGTCAGGGTCTCGCCCTTGGCCTGGCGCTCGGCTTCCTCGGCGGTGCGCGCGACATTGAGCGTCACGGTGACCTCGACTTCCGGATGCAGCGCGATCGCCACATTGGAGAGGCCAATGGTCTTGATCGGCTGGTTGAGCTCGATCTGGTTGCGGCTGACCGTGAAGCCTTCCGCCGTCAGCAGTTCGGCGATGTCACGGGTCGACACCGAACCGTAGAGCTGGCCGGTCTCGCCGGCCGAGCGCACGACGATGAAGCTCTTGCCGTCGAGCTTCTCGGCGACCTGGGCGGCCTCCGATTTGCGCTCGAGGTTGCGGGCTTCGAGCTGGGCGCGCTGGCCTTCGAACTTTTTCTTGTTGGCTTCGTTGGCGCGCAGCGCCTTGCCCTGCGGGAGCAGGAAGTTGCGGGCGAACCCGTCCTTGACCTTGACGGTTTCGCCCATCTGGCCGAGGCGGGAAATGCGCTCGAGGAGAATGACTTCCATGGTTTCGTTCCTTCACTTTGGCGCCATTCAGGATGGCGTCGGACTGTTTGGAACAGGTCAGGAAGCAAAAAGTGGCGTCGCCGCCGTGTCGCTGTCCTGCCTGTCTGGGCAGTTAGAGGCCTGGCCTCAACCCGGGGTTTGATGCTCAACCCGACGCGCCCGTCGCGCCGGTGGAAAGTGCGGGCGGCGAACCGCCCGCTTACTGGACCATGATCCCGAAAACTGGATACCGGTTCTCGGGAAAGATCATGGTCAACTCAAAGGCGTCAGCGAACCACGTAGGGCAGCAGGCCGAGGAAGCGGGCGCGCTTGATCGCCTTGGCGAGCTCGCGCTGCTTCTTCTGGCTGACGGCGGTGATGCGCGACGGCACGATCTTGCCGCGCTCGGAAATGTAGCGCTGCAGCAGACGCACGTCCTTGTAGTCGATCTTCGGGGCGTTGGCGCCGGAGAACGGACAGGTCTTGCGACGGCGATGGAAGGGACGCCGGGTCGGGATCTGATTGATGTCGACCATTATTCTGCACCCCCTTCAACGGCTTCGCGCGGACGGCGCGGACCGCGCTCGCCATCGAAGCTGCGTGGCGGACGGTCGCCACGATCGCCACGGTCACGGTCGCCGAACGAACGCGGGCCGCGATCGCCGCGGTCACGGTCGCCGAAGCCGCCGCGCTCGGAGCGTTCCTCGCGCTTCTGCATCATTGCCGAAGCGCCTTCCTCATGCGCTTCGACCTTGACGGTGAGGAAGCGCAGGACATCTTCCGACAGGCCCATCTGGCGCTCCATTTCGTTGAGCGCAGCCGGCGGGCAGTTGATGTCCATCAGCGTGTAGTAAGCCTTCCGGTTCTTCTTGACCCGGTAGGTGAGGGACTTCAGTCCCCAGTTCTCGATCCGGCCGACCGAGCCGCCATTCGCGGTGATGACGCCCTTGTACTGTTCGACAAGCGCATCAACCTGCTGCTGCGACAGGTCCTGCCGGGCAAGAAACACATGTTCGTAAAGAGCCATTATGTTTTTCTGCCTTTCTTCGTTTCTCTTACCGGCCCTCGCGGCTAAGCCTCTGCAACTTGTCTGACCCGGCCGGAGGCGCGGGGAAGAAAGGAGCATCGCGAGACGGTCGAGAGCGGAGACACGGGAGGCGGAAGCCCTTCTGGCTTCACAGCGCGGCCTTCGAAAAAGCCGCGGCCCTCCGTTCAGCCCCCAGCAAGGACCGGCAGATTGCAGGCGTCTATATAGCAATTCCCCAGGAAGGCAAGGCGCAAGGCGAGGCAGGTGATGCGGCGAGGGGTCTCATTTGGGCAGGCTCTCTGCCGCAGCCGGCTCAGCTCGTATGCGCGATCAGCCTGTTCACCGTCTCCGGGAAGAAATCGGGTGCCGCCTGGCGCTTCCCGAACATCATGTCGTACTGGATCAGGCGGAAATCGTTGATCGCCGGATCGATCTTCTTCTGCCGGGCCCAGTCGGGCGTCGCCTCGCCCGACGGGGACAGGAGAAGATTGCGGTCGACGACGCGGTAGCGATCGCGCAGCGCGCCGAGGAATCCGGTGTAGTAGGGATGGGTTATCCCTGCCGTGGTGAGGATATGGTAGGGCAGGAAGGCCGGGCTCACCGCGCCAAGATCCGCGACCGGGCCGGAGCGGTTCGACCAGATGATCAGCGGCGTCTCGTGATGTTCGAGCGCTGCCTGCGGGGTCGGCTCCTTGCGTGGCGCGACGTTGTCCTTGAGGAAGCCGGTCTCGACATAGACCGGGCCGAGCGGCGGCAGATGGTCGCCGAAGAAGGCGATGATCGTCGGCCGCTCCCGCTTCTTCGCCCAGTCGATCAGGCGCTGCAGCCCGCGATCGGCGTCGGCGGATCCCTCCGCATAGGAGAGCAGAGATTCCCGCGCCCAGCTGCTGATCGGCGCGTCGACCGTATGCGTGGGATTGTAATAGCGATAGGGCTCGTAAGGCCCGTGGTTCTGCAGGCTGACCGCGAACAGGAAGACCGGATCCTCGTTCGCGTCGGCCTCGCGGATGATCTCGTCGGTCATCGCGGCGTCCGAAGCCAGCGGTCCGCGCTTTTCCATTGGCGGCAACGTCTCTTCGGAGCGGAACTCGCTGAACCCGAAATCGGCATAGACCGCGCCGCGGTTCCAGAACCAGTTGGTGCCCGGATGGATGGCGCGCGCCCGATAGCCTTCGCTCTTCAGGAAGGTCGCGAGCGACGGCGTGGGCGTGCGAACATATTGCTGGTAGGGGATCGAGCCCGCCGGCAGGAACGCGTTGGAGAACCCGGTCAGCGCTTCGAACTCGATGTTGGCGGTCATGCCGCCGAATTCAGGCGAGAACATGTAGCCCGATCGCAGCGCCCGGACCGTCGGGATCGGATCGGGTTTGATGCTGACGCCCGGCAGCTTGGTCGCGTCCCAGAAGGATTCGCTCATGACGATGATGATGTCCGGCTTTTCCGCCGGCACCGAAGCGGCCACATCCGGCCGCTTGATCGCTGCGATCGTCTTGTCGGAATAGCCGGGCGGGGCCGAGACATGCGCCATCGGCACGTTGAGCGCGAAGGCGAGCGCAAAGCCATTGGAGGCGTAGTTTTCCTTCTGGTCCCACATGATCGGGATGATTTGCAGCCGGTCGCGCGTCCACGAGAAGGTGGCGTAATCCATGATCGAGACGAAGAAGGCGAGCAGCGGCACGGCAAGCGTCAGCCGGGCCAAGCGGCCCTTGCGGCTCAGGATCGGCACCCGGCGGCGCCACTGCCGCCAGCCAAGGGCGAGCAGCGCCAGGCTGCCGACGATCACCACCGCGAGCATCGCTGCCGTCCATGGCCGCTCGCGCACCAGAAGCGGCATCAGCGCCATGATCTGGCGGGCGTAGAGGAAATCGGCCGGATAGAGCGGATCGCCGAGGTAATGCGATTTCTGATGGCCGACGAAGGCCAGCGCCAGCGTCAGCGGCGTGACGATCATCAGGCTCTGATGGCTGCGGCCGATGATGGCGTCGAGCCCGATCAGAACCAGCGCGAAGACGATGATCGTCGTCCAGCCGGGCTTGAAGGGCTGTAGGAAGAAGTCGACGGTGCCGAAGAAGTCGCCGCGCACGATCCATTCGATGGCGAACACCAGCAGCGCCGAGGCCAGGAGCGTGGCGAGACCGTAGCGCACGATCGGCCATCTGCGGCCCGGCAGATAGCCGGTGGACGGATCGTCTTCCAGGAACTGCGGCACGGGTCTGGCCGCGCCCTTTCTGATCCTTGCCACTTAACTCCCCCGGCCCATGCTACGCGTCTTCCACTCGCGTCACGCTTCTGTCATCGAACTGTCACGCAAAGCTAATGCCTGTGGCGGAAATAAGAAGAGCCAGCAAACGATTCGTGAGCGGTTTTCATCAGGTGTGATCGCCAAAAAGCCTTTTGGAACAGCGACTCGGCCGGTTTTTATGGCCGCAATGGGTGCTGAATGGCTGCCGGCGGGCTTGACTTGGCCGTCCGGCTTGCGCCAGAGGCTGACAAAAGCAAGCCGCTGGAGACCCTAAAATGGCCGTCGCATTCACCTTTCCGGGACAGGGCAGCCAGGCCGTCGGCATGGGCAAGGACCTTGCCGATGCTTTTCCCGAGGCGCGCCGGGTCTTCGAGGAAGTGGACGATGCACTCGGCGAAAACCTGTCGAAGCTGATCTGGGAAGGACCGGAACAAACCCTGACGCTGACCGCCAACGCGCAGCCGGCGCTGATGGCGGTGTCGCTGGCGGCGCTGCGGGCGCTGGAGTCGCGCGGCTTTTCGCTGAAGGACAAGGTGTCTTACGTCGCCGGCCATTCGCTCGGCGAATATTCGGCCCTCGCCGCGGCGGGGTTCGTCTCGGTCGCCGACGCCGCGCGGCTGCTGCGCACTCGCGGCAACGCCATGCAGGCCGCCGTGCCCGCGGGCGAGGGCGCCATGGCCGCCATCATCGGGCTGGAGCAGGCCGACGTCGAAGCCGCCTGCGCCGAGGCCGCCAAGGCTTCGGTCTGCCAGATCGCCAACGACAACGGCGGCGGCCAGCTGGTCATTTCCGGCGCCAAGGCGGCCGTCGAGCTGGCGGCCAGGCTCTGCACCGATAAGGGCGCCAAGCGGGCGCTCATGCTGCAGGTTTCCGCGCCGTTCCATTCGGCGCTGATGGCGCCGGCGGCCGATATCATGCGCGAGGCGCTGGCCGGTGTTGCGAAGAAGGCGCCGAGCGTGCCGGTCGTTTCCAACGTCACCGTCACGCCAGCCAGCGACCCGGACGAGATCGCCCGCCGCCTGGTGGAGCAGGTGACCGGCCGCGTGCGCTGGCGCGAGACTGTGGAATGGTTCGGCGCCAACGGCGTTGCTACGCTCTATGAAGTCGGCGCCGGCAAGGTGCTGTCGGGCCTGGCGCGGCGCATCAACCGCGACATCGCCACCGCCGCAATCGGCACGGCTGCCGAGGTCGAGACGGCGCTCGCGGCGCTTGGCTGATTTTGCCCCTTTCTATTGATTTTTCGGCTTCGCTGCGATACATGAATACATGTATTCAACGGAGATTTTTCCGTGCCAACTTCGATCCGCCTGGCCCCTGACATCGAGGAGCGCCTGGACTTTCTTGCTGCCAAGACTGGACGGAGCAAGGCTTACTACCTACGAGAACTCATCGAGCGTGGGCTCGAGGACGTGGAGGATTACTATCTTGCCGCCGAGGTACTCGAGCGGATCAGGCGTGGCGAGGAAGACGTCTTGAAGAGCGAGGATTTCTGGCGTGGCTTGGACGCTTGAGTACGCTCGCTCAGCCCGCAAATTTGTCGAAAAACTGGATCCGCACACGCGCAATCATATCCGCGACTTCGTCGAAAACCGCCTTGTCGTGCTCGACAATCCGCGTGATCTCGGCAAGCCGCTGAAAGGGCCGTTAGCGACATTCTGGAGATACCGAGTTGGCGACTATCGCGTTATTTGCGATGTGCAGGACAGCCGGTTGGTTATCCTCGTCGTCACGATAGGTCATCGAGGCGAGAGATAGTCTGATCGCTGGATCAGCCCGATTTGAAAGGGGATAAAAATGTTCGAACTGACCGGCCGCAAGGCGCTCGTCACCGGCGCATCGGGAGGCATCGGCGAGGCGATCGCCAGGATGCTGCACAAGCAGGGTGCCATCGTCGGCCTGCACGGCACTCGCGTGGAGAAACTCGAGGCGCTGGCTGGCGAACTCGGCGATCGCGTAAAACTGTTCCCGGCGGACCTGACCAACCGTGACGCGGTCAAGGCGCTGGGCCAGAAGGCCGAGGCCGATCTCGAAGGCGTCGACATCCTGGTCAACAATGCCGGCATCACCAAGGACGGGCTGTTCGTGCGCATGTCGGACGCCGACTGGGACCAGGTGCTCGAGGTCAACCTCACCGCCGTGTTCCGGCTCACCCGCGAACTTACCCATCCGATGATGCGCCGGCGCCACGGCCGCATCATCAACATCACCTCCGTGGTCGGCGTCACCGGCAATCCCGGCCAGGCCAACTACTGCGCCTCGAAGGCCGGCATGATCGGCTTTTCCAAGTCGCTGGCGCAGGAGATCGCCACGCGCAACATCACCGTCAACTGCGTCGCCCCGGGCTTCATCGAATCGGCCATGACCGGCAAGCTCAACGACAAGCAGAAGGAGGCGATCATGGCAGCGATTCCCAGCAAGCGGATGGGCACCGGCGCCGAGGTTGCTTCGGCAGTCGCCTATCTTGCCTCCGACGAGGCGGCTTACGTCACCGGCCAGACCATTCACGTGAATGGCGGCATGGCGATGATCTAGGGTGTGTTGATATTCAGGTGATGCCCGGCCCTGCAAACCGTGGCTTTTTGCGCTTGCGGCCTTCGCCGGCCGAAGCACCGGTGGGTAGCGTGGAGGCTGCAGCCGGCGTAGGCCGGTGCTCACGGACCCGAATGTCCGCTCCGCTCCGGTTCTCGAAAGACGCATTTTCAGCTCGGCTGGCCTGAATCCCAACACACGCTGACGGACCTTGGTCCGGCGCCTGTGAAAACAGGCATTTCGGCTTGGACGCCCGCCGTTTTTCGTGTAATGCGGCCGGCAACCCGGCGGTTCGGGCAAAAACCGGTCCTGTGGCGTTTGCGTTTCCTGCGGGACCATCTTTCAGCTTGATTAGCGGCATTCCGCCCGCTAACGAAGACAGACAACATCAGACGAGGCCCCAAATGAGTGACACCGCAGAGCGCGTCAAGAAGATCGTCATCGAGCATCTCGGCGTCGATGCCGACAAGGTGACTGAGCAGGCGAGCTTCATCGACGACCTGGGCGCGGACAGCCTCGATACGGTCGAACTCGTCATGGCGTTCGAAGAGGAATTCGGTGTCGAGATTCCGGACGATGCCGCCGAGACCATCCTGACCGTCGGCGATGCCGTGAAGTACATCGACAAGGCCTCGGCCTGAGGATTTTCGCAGGTATCATCGGGGAGGACCTGCGATGAGGCGTGTCGTCGTCACGGGCCTTGGCCTGCTTTCGCCATTCGGCATGGGCGTCGAGCACAGCTGGAAGGAATTGCTTTCCGGCCGCAGCGCCGCCCGCCGCGTCACCGAATTCGAAGTGGACGATCTTGCCTGCAAGATCGCCCACGTCATCCCGCGCGGTGACGGCTCCAACGGCACCTTCAATCCGGAGGCCGTGCTTGAGCCGAAGGAACTGCGCAAGATCGGCGAGTTCATCCTCTATGGCATCGCTGCCGCCGACGAGGCGCTGGCCGATTCCGGCTGGAAGCCTGAGACGCATCAGGATCAGTGCGCCACCGGCGTGCTGATCGGCTCCGGTATCGGCGGCATCGACGGCATCGCCGAGAACGCGATAACCCTCAAGGAGCGCGGCCCGCGCCGCATCAGCCCCTTCTTCATCCCCGGCCAGATCATCAACCTTGTCTCCGGCCAGGTATCGATCCGCCACGGGCTTAAAGGCCCCAACCACGCCGTCGTCACCGCCTGCTCGACCGGCGCGCATGCCATTGGCGATGCCGCCCGGCTGATCATGTGGGGCGATGCCGACGTTATGGTCGCGGGCGGCGCGGAAGCGCCGGTCACGCGGCTGTCGATCGCCGGCTTCGCCGCTTGCCGCGCGCTCTCCACCGAGCGCAACGACACGCCCGAGAAGGCGTCGCGTCCCTATGATCGCGACCGCGACGGATTCGTCATGGGCGAAGGCGCCGGTGTCGTCGTGCTGGAGGAACTCGAGCATGCCAAGGCGCGCGGCGCAAAAATCTATGCCGAGGTCACCGGCTATGGGCTCACCGGCGACGCCTATCACATCACCGCGCCGGCCGAGGATGGTGACGGTGCCTTCCGCTGCATGACGGCGGCGTTGAGCCGGGCGAAGCTCTCGCCCGCCGACATCGACTACATCAACGCGCACGGCACCTCGACGATGGCCGATACGATCGAGCTCGGCGCGGTCGAGCGGCTGGTCGGCAACGCGGCTTCGAAAATTTCGATGTCGTCGACGAAGTCGTCGATCGGCCATCTGCTGGGCGCCGCGGGCGCTGCGGAAGCGATCTTCTCGATCCTCGCCATCCGCGACAATATCGCGCCCGCCACCATCAATCTCGACAATCCGGAACGCGAGACCGCGATCGACCTCGTGCCGAACAAGCCGCGCCAGCGCCAGATCGACATTGCGCTGTCGAACTCCTTCGGCTTTGGCGGCACCAACGCGTCGCTCGTGTTCCAGCGTTATAATGGCTGAGCAGCCGCCACCTGCCGTCATTTTTGCCAAATTCTCCCCTAGCCTTGCGCCGGGGGATTCGTTGCAAGAGCAGACGTAGGGCGCCATGAACACAAATCCGGGCGGCAGCGGGGAATTCGGGCAGCGGCAGGCACAGGGTCCGATCGTGCCCAAGACAGCCGCCGAAGCGCTACGCCCTGAAGCCGGCACGCCGCCGCCCTCCAAGCGCTCGCGCGCGTCGCGCAGCCAGGTCGTCGTGTTCCTGAACTTCTTCCTTTCGATGGTGATCCTGATCGTGCTCGCCTCCGGCGCGGCGCTCTATTTCGGCATGCAGGCCTTCGTCGAGCCGGGTCCGTCCGCCAATGGCGACACCTTCATGGTCAAGCCCAACACCGGCGTGCAGGAGATCGCCGAGCAGTTGGAGCGGCGCGGCCTGGTCAGCGATGCGCGCATCTTCAGGCTGGGCGTGCGCGCGACCGGCAATGACTCCGTCCTGAAGCCAGGTGAATACGCCATCAAGCCGCGCGCCTCGATGCGCGACATCATGGAGTTGTTCAAGAGCGGCAAGTCGGTGATGTATTCGCTGACGATCCCTGAGGGACTGACGGTAGAGCAGGCGCTGCAGCGCGTCGCGCAAGAGGATGCGCTGAGCGGCGACATGCCCAAAACCATTCCGCCCGAGGGCAGTCTTGCCACCGACACGCTGCGCTTCACGCGAGGCTATTCGCGCCAGCAGATTGTCGACAAACTGCTGGCCGACCAGAAGAAGCTGGTTGATGATGTCTGGGAGCACCGGGCGCCGGACCTGCCGATCGCCAATGTCCAGGACTTCGTCATTCTGGCTTCGATCGTCGAGAAGGAGACGGGCAGGGGCGACGAGCGCTCGCGCGTGGCGGCCGTCTTCCTCAACCGCCTGGCCAAGGGCATGCGGCTGCAATCCGATCCGACCATCATCTACGGCCTGTTCGGCGGCAAGGGTAAGCCTGCCGATCGTCCAATCTATCAATCCGACATCGACAAGCAGACGCCCTACAACACCTATCTCATCAAGGGCCTGCCGCCGACGCCAATCGCCAATCCGGGCCGCGCGGCGCTCGAGGCGGTGGCCAATCCGTCGAAGACGGACGATCTCTATTTCGTCGCCGACGGCAATGGCGGCCATGTGTTTGCCGCCACGCTGGAGGAGCACAACCAGAACGTCGCCCGCTACCGCACGCTGCAGAAGAAGCAGGCTGACGAGGCCGCCAAGGCTTCCGGGCAGACGACAGCTCCGGCTGCTCCCGAGGACAACAGCGCTGGCGATGACAGCGGTACCAGCGGTGATACCGGCGACGCCGGCGGTGATACCGCCCAATAGCCAGGCGCATCTGCGCCGCGTCCTTTGACGCGGCGCCGTATTCATGTTTTGAGGGAGACCAGCCGCCCGACCGAAGGTCTGGCGATTGCAGCATATGGCCCGCGGTGGTTTTTCGCGCGGGCCATACGCAAGATCCAAGTGGTTCAGTAGGAGGCGCGCTTGGTCGGACAACGCTTGACCTGCGACAGGGGGACGACTTCATCATGAACGTGCAGAGCATGACCGGTTTCGCGCGCGCAGTCGCCGAACGCGACGGCACGTCGATTGCGTGGGAAGTGAAATCGGTCAACGGCAAGAGCGTCGAGGTCAGGCTGAGGCTGCCGCAAGGCTTCGACCGCCTGGAGACCGCGGTCAGGCAAACGGTGCAGAAGCGCTTCGCGCGCGGCAATTTCCAGGCGACCCTGACGGTCGGCCGCGCCGCCGCGCAGCAGGCGCAGCCGGTGGTCAATGAAGCCTTCCTCAAGGACTTGGCTGGGTTGGCCAAGCGCCTCCAGGAGCAGTTCGGCACCGCGCCGGCTACCGCCGACGGCCTGCTTGCTCTGCGCGGCGTTCTCGACATTCCCGATACTCTGGAGAACGAGGAGGAGCGGGCCGCCCTGGATGCCGCCATCCTCTTGGCGCTCGACGCAGCGCTGGTGGGGCTGGAGGAGGCCAGGCAGAACGAGGGCGAGGCGCTGCGCCTTCTGCTTTCCGCCCACATCGATGCCATCGAGGCGCTGACGCTGAGGGCCGAGGCCGATCCGTCGCGGGAGCCGGCGGCGATCCGCGAGCGCATCGCCGAGCAGGTGCGGCTGCTGATGGATGTCTCTGCCAATTTGGACGCCAACCGCCTGCATCAGGAAGCCGCCTTCCTCGCCACCAAGGCCGACATCCGCGAGGAGATCGACCGGTTGAAGACGCATGTGGCCTCCGGGAGAGCGCTCCTGAAGAGCGGCGGCGCCATCGGCCGCAAGCTCGATTTTCTGGCGCAGGAATTCAACCGCGAATCGAATACGCTGTGCTCCAAGTCGAACGCCGCCGCGGTCACCGCGATCGGTCTGGAGCTGAAGGCGGTGGTCGACCAGTTTCGCGAACAGGTCCAGAATCTGGAGTGACCGGGATGGTTGCCAAGGAACCGATGGCCGCGAAGGATTTGGGGTCCCGCATCCGCCGCCGCGGGCTTATGCTGGTGCTGTCGTCACCGTCGGGCGCCGGCAAGTCGACGATCGCACGCAATCTTCTGGAGAGCGATTCAAGCCTGGAACTGTCGGTCTCCGTCACCACCAGGCCGCGGCGCGGCTCGGAGATCGAAGGCGTCCACTATCATTTTTGCAGCATGCGCGAATTCGAGCGGCTGCGCGATTCCGACGCGTTGCTCGAATGGGCGGAGGTGCACGGCAACTGCTACGCCACACCGCGGGAGCCGGCGGAAATGGCGCTGGCCGAAGGCCGCGACATGCTGTTCGACATCGACTGGCAGGGCGCCCAGCAGCTCAAGGAGAAGATGCGTGCCGACATCGTTTCGATCTTCATCCTGCCGCCCTCGATGAAGGAGTTGAAGGCGCGGCTGAAGCGCCGCGCCGAGGACCAGGAGCAGGTCATCGAGACAAGGCTGAAGAATGCCCGCCTCGAAATCGAGCACTGGAAGGAATACGACTTCGTCATTGTCAACGACGACCTCGACCGCGCCTTCGCCGAGGTCCGTGCCATCGTCACCGCCGAGCGCCTGCGCCGCGACCGCCGGCCGGGCCTGTTCGACTTCGTCTCGGGGCTGCTGGACGAGAAGACGGAGTAGCGGCGACTGGCCGACCGCTTTCGGGAAAGTCCCGAAGGCGGACTGTCGCGGCGACAATCCGCTCATCGATTGCTATCGCAGCCGCTCGGGTTCTCGGCCTCGATATGCGTGAATATTCCGTCGCGATCCGAAAGCGCGAACGCTGACCAGACGATCTTCAAGATTTGGATTCATCAGCCTTGCGACGCGCTGCCGCGCGTCGCTTCCGCAAAATGCACCTCGGCTTGATCGTCAGAAATATCGGGCCGGTGATCTTCCAGCGCCTCGCGCACCTTGGCGCGGAACCACACATCGTGCGCCTCGCTGTTTGTGACCAGGTCAATAGGCAGCGCGCCCTCATTGGCAGTGCGGGTGAGAAGTATCCGAACCGCATCCGAAACCGTGAGACCCATGTTTTCAAGCACCGCAGATGCCCGATCCCGGATGTCGGCGTCGATGCGAGTCTGGAAGTGCGTTCGCTGTTGAATGACAAGCGCCAGACCCGACATACGCTCCAGCCGCCAACGATAAGGAGTTGTAGAGCTGGCCGAAGCGCCGCGTCGAACTGTTAGAAGGATCCCTTCCTTTTCCCGGTATGCGGGCAGAAGAGAGCTACACCGCGTTCGTCAGCCGTACGAACTCTTCCACGCTCAGCGTCTCGGCGCGGCGCGTCGGGTCAATGCCGGCGCGGGTCAGCAGCGCCACGCCGCCGAGGCTCTTCACGCTTTGCCTCAGCATCTTGCGGCGCTGGCCGAAGGCGGCTTCGGTGACGCGTTCGAGCCTTCGTACATCGGCGGGCAGGGGAATTGCGCGCGGCATCAGATGCACGACCGAGGAGGTGACCTTGGGGGGTGGCGTGAAGGCCTGCGGCGGCACGTCGAAGGCGATCTTTGCTTCCGTGCGCCAGCCCGCCAGCACCCCGAGCCGGCCATAGGCGTCGCTGCCCGGACAGGCGGTGATGCGCTCGGCCACCTCGCGCTGGAACATCAGCGTCATCGATTGATAGAAGGGCGGCCATTCAGCCACCGTCAGCCAGCGGACAAGCAGTTCCGTGCCGATATTGTAGGGCAGGTTGGCGACAATCTTCACCGGTCCGCCATTCGCCTTGCCGGCAAGAGTGATGAAGTCTGCCTTCAACGCATCGCCGGCGATGATCTCCAGCCGGCCGGGATAGTGGTGGGAGACCTCGGCGAGAGCCTCAAGGCAGCGTTCGTCGCGTTCGATGGCGATCACCCGTTTCGCGCCGTTGAAGAGCAGCGCTCTGGTCAGCCCGCCCGGGCCGGGGCCGACCTCGATTACCGTCGTCGCGCTGAGGTCGCCGGCCGCGCGCGCGATCTTGCCGGTCAGGTTGAGGTCGAGCAGGAAATTCTGGCCGAGCGCCTTCTTTGCCTGCAGGCCGTGACGCTCGATCACCTCGCGCAGCGGCGGCAATCCGTCGATGGTCATGCGCGAGCGCCTGTGCTCATGCGGCCGCCGTGGCACGTCCGCTGTCGGCAAGCCGGCGGGCGAGCTTCAGCGCCGCGATCAGGCTGTCGGCCCGCGCCAGCCCTTTGCCCGCGATGTCGAAGGCCGTGCCGTGGTCCGGCGATGTGCGGATGAACGGCAGGCCCAGCGTCACGTTGACGGCCTCGTCGAAGGCGAGCGTCTTGGCAGGGATCAGCGCCTGGTCGTGATACATGCACAGAGCCGCGTCATAGAGAGCCCGCGCGCGCGGATGAAACATCGTGTCGGCCGGCAGCGGTCCGACCGCATCGATGCCTTCCGCTCTCAGTGCCTCGACAGCGGGTTGCACGATGGCGATATCCTCGGCGCCCATCGCGCCGCCTTCGCCGGCATGCGGATTGAGCCCGGCGATGGCAAGCCGCGGCCGCGCAATGCCGAAGCGGCTCTTGAGATCGGCGGCGGTGATGCGGGCGGTGACGATGATCATCTCGCTCGTCAGCACCTTCGGCACCTCGGCCAGCGCGATGTGAATGGTGACCGGCACGGTGCGCAGTTCGGGGCCGGCGAGCAGCATCACCGGGGTCGCTTCCGCCCCGGTGTGGCGGGATGCCAGATGCGCCAGGTATTCGGTATGGCCAGGGAAGCGGAATCCGGCATCGTAGAGCGGCTTCTTGGCGATGGGGCAGGTGACGACCGCGGCGGCGCGGCCGGCGAGGCAGTCGGCGACGGCGCGGTCGATGGCCTCGATGGTACCGGCCGCGTTGCCCGTTTGCGGCTGTCCGGGACGGTCGAGATGGCGCGCCTCGAGCGGAACGATGGGCAGCGTGCGGGCGAAGTGCTGCGCCGCCTGCGCCGGCAGCGTTTCGGTGAGCGCCACCTTGGCACCGATCGCACGCGCGCGCGCTTCCATCAGGGCCGGATCGGCCAGCAGATAGAAAGGGGGCACGCCGGCGCTGTCGCCGGCCCGCCACGCGGCGATGGCGATCTCCGGCCCGACGCCGGAAGGGTCCCCGACGGTGAGTGCCAGCGGCGCAACTCTCTTTGGCATGCTCATGCCGTCTCGCGGGACAGACTGCCCATATTGGCTTGGGGCGCGGCGGGGTCAATCTGTCCGGTCACGCCGCCTGGCCCGGCGTCCTAGCGCTCGACGATCTTGGCCTTCTTGCGCAGCTCGTCGACATATTTCTTGCTGAGCTCGTCGGCATCCTTGTCGTTGCCGCCTTCGGCCTGGAACACCATCTGAGCCGCCTTGTCGTCGGAAACCTCGCGCGAAGAGCAGATGCCGATGAACTCGACGCCGCGCTCGGTCGCACGCGTCGGCGTGGCGCTGCCGACCTTGGTCGCCTTGATCTGTTCAGCCCAGTCCGGCGGCAATTGCGGCGCCAGCACGCGGCCGAGATCACGCACGGTGACGTCGATCAGCCCCTTGGCGAATTCGCGCGTGGTGTTGCAGCCGTTGAAACGGGCGCGCATGGCGTCGGCTTCGCGCTTGCGCTTGGCAAGCGTTGCTCCGCGCTCGGAGGCCGGCACCACGAAGATCACTTGCTGCAGCATATATTCCATGGCGGAGGGCTTGGCGCCGCCCTTGTCGAGCATGCGGCGCACCGCGTCCTGCTCGGTCACCGAGCCGCCTTCGCCGGAGCGGTAGCGCGCGCCGAGCGCCTGGTTCCAGGCCATTTGGGCGCGGATGAACTCCTTGAAGTGCTCCTTGGTCACGCCCGATTGGGACATGATGGCGTCAAGCTTGCCCAGCGGCATCTTGTTGTTGGAAGCAAAGCGCTGATAGGCAGCGTCGACCTGCTGGTCGGTGATGCGGATGCCGAGCCGCCTGGCCTCGGCCAGCCGCAGCGTCTGGTCGATCATCTCCTGGCCGGCATTGCCCTTCTTGCGCTGCAGCTTGAGGAACGCGGCCCGGTGCGCGATATCGCCGGTGGTGATCGGTATGTTGTTGACGATGTATTTGATCGTGCTTGCGAATGCCGGCGGCGTCATCGCCGCGATCGAAACCGAGGTCACCGCCAGCATGAGCGCGAATCCTGCCGAGAACAGGTACTTCCTCATCTCACCTTCCCAAATTCATCCCGCTGCCATAGCGCCGCGCCCGGACGCGCAAGGAACGCTGTAGCCTTTGATCCTGCGCATGATCCTTCCGAAAATCGACCCCGATTTCGGGACATGCCAAGTGGCCGACCCCATGCCCGCTCTATACGGCGAAACAATGTCGCCGCAACACCTGCATTGGAATCACGCGCATTTTCGAGAGATCATGCGCCAAATCAAGGCCCGGGCTGGGAACTCGCACCAAGATCCTGCCTTCGTCTGCCCGAAGCCGCTTGCCCGCGCCCCGCCTATTGGATCGTGTCGACGGCGCTGGTCGACGAGCCGAAATCGCCGAGGGTGCGGAACGACAGGTTGAAGCCGACGCTCTGCGACAGCTCCTTGGTCACCGAATCGCGCGTTTGCGCGAACGTCATCACATAGGTGAAGCAGGAATCGTTGTAGGCAAAGCCGACGCCGTCTTTGACCATCACGTTCTGCTCGATATCGTAAGTGCTGGTCCCGAAGACGCGCCAGTTCTCGGCCAGATGCGTCGACGCGCCGAGGGTGACCTCGTGACGGTCGGTGGCGAAGCCATAGAGCGGCTGCGCCTGGATGAAGGCATATTTGGCGCTAAGCGAGACCGGCAGGCCGGAATAGGCGGCCTTCACCTCGGCGCGCCTCACCTCGAGGGACTGTTCGTCGAAGCGGCCGCTAAGCGAGCCGGAGACGCCGTTCGGGCTGCTGAAGCCGACCAGGCCGACATAGTCGGAACTCGGGGTCTGCAGACCCGAATACGCGCCGGCATTCACCAGGTCGGGCGCATCGAAGGAATTCTGGCCGGCCAACTGGTAGGACTGGCCGAAGATGGCATTGGTGGCCCAGCCATTGTCGTAGGAACCCGAATAGCGGAAGCCGACATTGGCGCGGGTGCCGCCTTCCATGCGGTCGTAGCCGGAGAACTTGTCGCGCTCGAACAGTGTCGTGGCGTCGAAGACGAAGCTCTGCGCGTCCTCGTTGGGAACGGCGAGGCCGCCCACATACTGCTCGTTCGGACGCACGAAGACTTGGCCCATCGGCTCGAGAATGTGGCTCGAGCTCGGCATCGAGAACAGAAGCGGCCAGCGCATCTCGAGGCCGAGCGTGGCCATGTAGCGGGCAAGCGACGTGCGCATGTCGTCCTGCTCGCCGAGGTTCGTCGCCATCTGGTTGACCGCCTCGAGCGAGGCGGAATTGGCGTTGACGTAGCCGGCATCGCCGCGCAGCGCGAGCAGCGGGGTCAACTGCAGCCCGCCATCGGTGGTGAAGGTGCGCTTCCATTCCGTCTCGGCTGTCAGCCGGGTCGATTGGCCCTCGATGCCGCGCACATTGTTGACCGAAGTGGGATCCGAAACATCCTCCAGCACGGCATCCAGCCGATCGCGGCTGATGGCGCGCGCGTTGACGTTCAGCGACAGCTGGCCGCCGGCCACCGACATGTCGGGGATATAGGCATAATCGAGCGAAGGCAGCACCCAGGGCTGCTCGCCGGCGCGCGCCGTCGGATCGCTGGAGAGCGTGTTCTCCTGGACCGAGAAGCGCATCGCGCGCACGTCGAAATAATTGCGGTCGCTCAAGCCGGTCAGATAGAGCGACGACTGGTGGACGAGATCGCTGTAGCCGTCGATGTTATAGGTTCGCGAAAAATTCTTGTCGGACTGCAGCAGCACGTCCCAGCCGAAGTTCCAGCGCTCGTTGATGGCGAACTGGCCCTTGGTGCCCATCATGCCGCGGAACTTGTTCGGATCGCCGGCCGCGCCCGAATTCACGTTGTGGCCGCTGGCGTCGATGAACGTGTCGGGGTCCTGCTGGTGGATGCCCGCTATCTTCAGCGTGTACTCGCCATTGTTGAAGCGCTGGCGCCATTCGGCTTCGCCGAGAAAGCCCTGCTTGGTGTAGCCGGTACCGGTGACGGTCAGGTCGTAAGTCGGCGAGAGGGCGAAATAATAGGGGACCTTCACGCCGACCCCGAGGTCGGTGTTGTAAGTGATTCCGGGAATCAGGAAGCCGCTCTTGTGTTTCACCGAGGGGTCGGCGATCTCGAACGCCGGCAGATAGGCGAGCGGATAGCCGAAGAACTCGAAATTCGCGTTCTCGAAGCGAACCGTCTTCTTCTGGCCGTTCCAGATGATCTTGCGCGCCTTGACGCGCCATGTCGGCGCCTTGTCCGGCTTGTCCTCGCAGGGCTCGCAGGCGGTGTAGACGCCATTGTGGAAGGTCGTCAGCACGCCGCCCATGCGCTCGGCGCTCTCGGCGGCAAAATAGGCTTGCTCGACCGTCTCGACGCGCAAGGCGTTGGTGAAGCCGTCCGCGAAATCGTCGGTGATGTCGATATGCTCGGCATTGATCTTGGTGCCGTCGCTGTTGATCAGCTCGACGGCGCCGCTGGCGACAAGGCGCTTGGTGTCGCGGTTGTACTCGACGCGCTGGGCGACCAGCTTGTTGCCGCCATAGTCGATCTGCACGCCGCCGACGGCGGTCACGGTGTGGTTGTCGTTGTTGTAGACCAGCGTATCGGCGGCAAGCAGCATCTGCGTGCCGGAGGGAACGGGCTTCGCGGTGATGTCCTGTGCCAGGGCGGGCGCCGTCGGCACCGCGCAGGCGAACAGGCATGCCAAGGCGGTCGCCCCATAGAGGCGTGCCAAACCGGCCTGCCTATGGCTGCGCAATCCAGCCTCCCTCACTAGCCGTCTTCCTTGTATAGCAGGAACGTCACCCCGAAGAACATAGCCACGACAACCGGAACCCATGCAGCCACCACTGTTGGCACGAATCCCGCCACGCCGAATGCCTTGACCAGTACCGAGACGACATAAAGCAGAAAGCCGGCTAGGACGCCACCCAGAATCATCGTCGCCGACTGCCCCATCCGCGCAAATCGCATTGAAACTGTTGCCGCGATCAGCGTCATGGCGACGAGCAGGAACGGCAGCGCCACGAGCGAATCAAACTGCATGGCGAACGCATTTGCCTTGAGGCCGAAGGAACGGGCAACCTCGATCTTGCTGGGCAGGTCGTAGAAGGGAATCGTTTCCGGGCGCGCCAGCCGTTCCTGCACGAATTCCGGCTTCAGGTTGGTCGCCACGCGGTCGGTGGGCAAGGAACGGATGTTGCCGTCCTTGAACACCTTCACGTCCTGCAACTCCCAGTAGCCATCGCGCAGATAGGCCCGCGCCGCATCCTTGCGCTCGGCGATGTTGCCTTTCTGGTCGATGGCGAAGAACACGGCATCGGCCATTTCCAGGCCCTGGTTGAGGATGGCGCGGGCGCCGATGATCGTGTCGCCGGACTGCGTCTTCTGTCTCAGCCACGGCGTGGCATCGGCAGCGACGGTGTTCGATTTTCCGGCCCGCAGCTGATTCTCCATCTGCTCGGACCAGGAAAAGCCGTGCGCGGCGATCGGGTTGAGAACGCCGACCGACAATATGCCGAACAGCAGCGCGCCGACGCAGCATGGAAACAGGAACTGCCAGGCCGAAACGCCCGCCGAGCGTGCGATGACCAGCTCGTATTTGCGGTTGAGCGACACCAGCGTCGCCATTGCCGAGAACAGCCCGACGAACGGCACCGTCTGCAGCATGATCATCGGCATCCGCAGCGCCGAGATGGCGAGCGCCGTGCCGTAGGTGAAGCCTGGCAGCCCCGTCGTGCGGCCGGAAAGCTCGGTGAAGTCGATCAGGAACACCAGCGCCAGCAGGCCGAGGAAGAACCAGATCGTGATCCCCACGTAGCGGAAGAAGAAGTAGCGGCCCAGCGTCCAGCCCATGGTCAGGCTCCCTGGCCGAAGGCGCGCCGGAAGAGGCGCAGCTTGAGCCTCGTCCAGCTCTCGCTGGCGCGGCCGGCGAAATTCGCCATCCAGTCGGCCCAGGCCGAGGGCAGCTCCATCGACCGCGATGAGAGAATGAACCAGGTGGCGACGGCGGAAGCCACGATCGGCACGGCGTACACCATATAGGCATAGGCAGGCACCTTGTCGGCCTTGCCGGCGGCGAAGAAGCCGAGCCAGCGCACGAACAGCGCGATGGCGATGGCCGTGATCAGCGGATGAATGCGCGCTTCGCGGTGCGAGCGGGCGTCGCCGGCGACCGCCAGCGCGATCAGCGCGAACACCAGCGAATAGGACCATTCCGAGAAGCGCTGGTCGAGCTCGGCCTTGTAGCTGCCGGGCTTGCGCTGGAACATCTTGTCGTTGGGGTCCGGGTTGAGCAGGTATTGCGTCGTGCGGTCCTTCGGCAACAGCATGATCTCGTTCGCCGCCGACATGAAGGCGGAGAGGTCGAAGGCGTAGGAGGTGAAGCGGATGACCGAGAGGTCGCCGGTCACCGATTTGCGGTTGATGACGCCGTCATTCATCATCAACACCTTCTCATCGCCCTTTTCGACGACGCTGCCGCTCTTGGCATAGTAGACCAGGCTGGCGCCTTCCTCGCGCGAATCGGCGACGAAGATGCCGCCGAGCCGGTTGTCGGGAAGCCGTTCGCCGACCTGCAGGTACAGGCCGTCGTCGATCTTGCGGAACGTGCCTTCCTGGATGATCAGCGACAGGAGGTCGGCGCGCGAGGCCGCCACCAGCTGGCGGTTCTTCTGCCTGGCATAGGGGTCGACGCCATTGTCGACGGCCAGGGAAAAAACGCTGGCAGCCAAGGCGAGCAGCAGGATCGGCCGCGCGATCGTCCAGCGGGAAGCACCGGCGGCGTTGATGACCGCAAGCTCGGAGTCGGAGTTCATGACGCTCAGCGTCTGCGCCACCGCCACCACCAGCGCGAACGGCACCACGATCGGGATGATCGAGGGAATGATCAGCGCCGCGACTTCGAAGAAGGTCAGCGCCGACTGGCCGCTATCGGTGACGAGGTCGATCTTGGCCAGCACCTGCGTCGTCCACACGATCGCCAGCGTCCAAGCCAGCGACGCGAGGAACATCGCGGCGGCGCGGCGCATGATGTAGCGTTCAACGACCTTCATGAAGGTTTTTCTCGATTGTGCCGAACGGCATCATGCCCGCCGACAAGGTAGTCATCCGCTGATGCCTGCACAACTGGCTCCGTCGGCGGTCCGGTCCGGTTTGTCTCCCCACGCCGCGCGCCTCGGCGCGGCGGAGTCTCCGCGTCAATGAATAAGAAATGCAAAACATTGATGGTTAACAATAGGTTGTAGCGGGAGACTAAAGTCGCGCCGCGCCGAATCCTTCGCTGCGTTCGGCGGCGATATAGACAGCGATTTCGGCCAAAGTCTTGCCAAATGGCTGAAAACGACCAAATGTCGCGCACGCTTGAAAGCCGGTTCGCGGCACCTCACCCGAAAGCAGGAAATGATGACTTCGAGACCTTCGATCGCCTTTGCCAAAATCGCCGCGCCCAAGAAAGGCAGCGTCTTCGTGCTTGCGGCCGACGGCGGTAGCTTGGGCGAAGCCGCGAAGGCTTGCGACCCGGCGGGAGCGCTGGCTCGGGCGTTTCCGGTCGCCGATTTCTCCGGCAAGTTCGCCAGCACGGCGGAGGTGCTGGCGCCGGAAGGGACGTCGGTCGACCGGCTGGTGGCGATCGGCGCCGGCAAGGTCGCTGACCTCCAGGACCACGCCTGGCTGAAGCTCGGCGGCGCCGTTGCCTCCGCATTGCGCAAGGCAACGGAGGTCGCAGTCATCCTCGATCTTCCCGAACTGCAGCCCGACGGCCGGCAGGCGGCGAACCTTGCCGCCGGTATCCTTCTGCGCAGCTACGGCTTCGACAAGTACAAGACACGGAAGGACAAGGACAACGGCCAAGCCGAGGCAAAGGCGAACGGCGCCAGGAAAGCCGAGCCGAAGCCGGCCAAGATCACCATCCACTGCGCCGATCCATCGGCGGCGAAGAAGGCCTTCGCCAGCGAAGAGGCGGTGATCGACGGCGTGCTGCTCGCGCGCGACCTCGTCAACGAGCCTGCCAATGCGCTGGGCCCCGTCGAGTTCGCCGCGCGCGCCACCGAATTGCAGGCGCTCGGCGTCGAGGTCGAGGTCCTCACCGAGAAGGAGATGAAGAAGCTCGGCATGGGATCGCTGCTCGGCGTCGCGCAAGGTTCGCCGCGCGGCGCCCGCATGGCCGTCATGCAGTGGAAGGGCGGCAAGGCCAAGGAAGCGCCGATCGCCTTCGTCGGCAAGGGCGTCACCTTCGACACCGGCGGCAATTCGATGAAGCCGGCCTCCGGCATGGAGGATATGAAGGGCGACATGGGCGGTGCCGCCGCCGTCACCGGGCTGATCCATGCGCTGGCAGCGCGTAAGGCCAAGGCCAATGTGGTCGGCGTCATCGGCCTGGTCGAGAACGCCGTCGACGGCCATGCCCAGCGGCCGGGTGACATCGTCACCTCGATGTCGGGGCAGACGATCGAGGTGCTCAACACCGACGCCGAGGGCCGCCTCGTGCTGGCGGATGCGCTCTGGTACACCAATGACCGCTTCAAGCCGAAATTCATGGTCAACCTCGCGACGCTGACCGGCGCCATCATGGTCGCGCTCGGCCAGCATTATGCAGGTCTTTTCTCAAACAATGACGAGCTCGCCGGCAAGCTGTTCGGCGCTGGCCAGACGACGCAGGAGCGGGTCTGGCGCATGCCGCTCGGCGTCGAATACGACAAGCTGATCGAATCCAAGAACGCCGATATGAAGAACATCGGCGGCCGCTACGGCGGCGCCATCATCGCCGCGCAGTTCCTGCAGCGTTTCGTCAAGGACACGCCCTGGGCGCATCTCGACATCGCCGGCACCGCGATGGGCGCGCCGGCGAGCGAGATCAACCAGTCCTGGGGCTCGGGCTTCGGTGTGCGCCTGCTCGACCGGCTCGTGCGCGACAACTACGAAGGCTAGGCTTTGCAAGGATGGCCGACATCCTGTTCTACCACCTGACGGAATCGACGCTGGAAGAGGCGCTGCCCGGCCTGCTTGAGCGCAGCGTCGAGCGCGGCTGGCGCGCGGTCGTGCAGACCGGCACCGAGGAACGGCGCGATGCGCTCGACCAGCATCTGTGGACGTTCCGCGACGATTCCTTTCTCGCGCATGCCACCGACCGCGAAGCCCATCCGGCCGAGCAGCCGATCCTGCTCACCACCGGCGAAGGCAACCCCAATGCCGCGCAGATTCGCTTCCTCGTCGACGGCGCCGCGCCGCCGGAACTTTCCGGCTACGAGCGGGCGGTCTTCCTGTTCGACGGCCATGACGCGGCGCAGGTCGAAAGCGCGCGGACATACTGGAAAGCGATGAAGGAAGCCGGCCACGCCGTGACCTACTGGCAGCAGACGCCCGACCGGCGCTGGGAGCGGAAGGCGTGAGAGCCTTCAGTGATCGCTCATCGTTACCTTGTTGATTTTCGTGCCTGGCGGAAGATCTTTTACCTGCCGGTGGATTTGCCCGGCTATGTGGACCTTCACGACGAAGAATGTCTTCTCCATTTGGTCGACCTCCATTCCACCGCCAAGTACCGGTGGCTTCTTGAAGTCGTAGCATTGGCCCCTGTCGAGAACCAAACCTTTGCGTCGCGCCGCCACCACTAGGCTGGCCAGCAGAAGATCATCCTGACGACCGGAATCGTTCAACTGCGTTTCGAGCTCCGACCATGTGCGAGACACTTGGGTCAGGCGCCCCGCGATCATGTCTAAATGCTTGACCGATCCATCAGCGGCACGAAAGAAGATATCGCCAAAGGCCGAAACCGCCGCGGGCTCAAGTCCGTCAAGGCCGATCCACTTCCAACCGTCAAGCGCTTCCGTGACGTCCCTACCGGAAGGTTCGATGAACAAGTGCTGAAGGTTGCCGGGCAGCGCGGCCTTGACTGTGCTTGATGAGCCAGCTTTGTCCTCCACATCTCGTTTGCCGCCAAAGATCGAAGAAACAAAGCGCGAAAAAATATTAGTCATAGGTCACCCCTGCAGGAGCTGTATACTTACAGTCGACTTCATCTGCAACCGAGGGTGAATCGCGTAGGTTGGCGAAGCGCGACCAGACGGGCTTTGAACGCCAACGCGCGCGAGCGGCTGCGCACTGCCTCCAGATCGTCGCGCGAATTGAGCAATGTCGTTTCTGGAGTCGCCAGTCCGAGGCGCCCCGCCAGCCGGATGAAGGCATGCTTGTTATGGACTTCCGCCAGGAGCTCGATATGGGGTGCGAACAGTCGCGCCGGAACCTGTCGGCTTCGCCACGCCAGCGGCGGCCCGCGCCGTCGAACAGGCGCGCCGGATGTAGTGCCACCGGCACGCGCGCTCCGGTGATGAGCACGGTGGTGTCCGGCGGCATCAGGTCTCGCGGTCGTTTCGGTTCGCGAGGACCGTTGTGCGAAATTGCCCTGCTTGGCAATCGCTCAAAAGTTTGTTTTCGCGCAGGTTCCGGAGGGAAAACCGCTCCGCACCTTCTTAGAGTTGGTCTACCGCCCGCCGACCGGCAGCGCGCGCTGGACGAGGTTGAGGAAGAAGCGGATCCCGATCGGGATGATCGCTTCGTTGAAGATGAAGCGGTCGCCATGCAGCCCGGCGCCCGGACCGACATCGCCCGCGCCGATCCAGAGATAGGCGCCATCGCCGACGCCCTGCAGCAGGAAGGCGAAGTCTTCGCAGCCCATGCTGGGCTGGAACTCGGTCGAGACGCGCTCCGTACCCACCGTATCCGCGCCGGCCAAGGCGGCGAGCGCCGCGCCATCGGCCGGATTCACCACCGGCGGGTACCCGCGTTTGTAGGTGAGTTCCGCGCTGGCGCCATGCATGGCCGCGCTCGCCTGCGCGACACGCTCGATCTCGGCGGCGCAATGATTGGACAGCGCCCGGTCGTAGAAGCGGCAGGTGCCCTCGACCTTCACCTCGCCCGGCACGAAATTGTTGAAGCGGCCGCCATGGATCTGGGTCACCGACAGCACGGCAGGCGACAGCGGATCGACGCTGCGGCTGACCAGCCGCTGGATCGCGGTGATAAAGCTCGCCGCGGCCAGCAGCGGATCGTCGCCCTGGTGCGGCATCGCCGCGTGGCAGCCGCTGCCGCGAAAGACGATCTCGAAATCGTCGACCGCGGCCATCTGCGCTCCGGCGCGCACGCCGATATGGCCTTCCGGAAAGCCCGGCCAGTTGTGGACAGCAAACACCTGCTCGACCGGAAAGCGCTTCAGCAGCCCGTCCGCAATCATCTTCTTGCCGCCGCCCAGAACCTCTTCGGCCGGTTGGAAGACGAACACCACCGTGCCGTCGAAGCTCTCGCTCTCGGCCAAGAGCTTGGCCGCGCCGAGCAGCATGGCGGTGTGGCCGTCATGGCCGCAGGCATGCATCACGCCATCGTTGCGCGATGCATAGGCAAGGCCGGTCGCTTCCTTGATCGGCAGCGCGTCCAACTCGGCGCGCAGAGCGATCGCCTTGCCGCTCGTGCCTTTCGCCAACGTCGCCACCACCGCCGTGGCGCTCACATCCGTATGCACCGCAAGGCCGAATTCCTTGAGCTTTGCCGCGACGAACGCCGCCGTCTCATGCTCGGCAAAGCCGAGTTCCGGATTGGCATGAATGTACCGGCGCCAGCCGGTTGCCTCGGGCACGATCGCTGCTACCTCGTCGTTTTCCTGCATCGTCCTGCCTCCGTGTGCATGCGCCGATCTAGCCGGCGGCTTCGCTTGGCGTCTTGAACGGGATTGACGGGCAGGGCGGTTTTCGAGAAGGCTTGCTGCCATGAGCGATGCCAGCGAGCAACGGGAACGCGAAGCGGCAAAGCTGACGCGGCATGACGGCCTCGGCGGCCTCGAAATGCTCGCCGCGCGCTATCGCGACCATGCCTATGCCTTGCACACCCATCCGACCTGGGTATTCGGCGTGGTGGTCGCCGGTGTCGAGAAGCTCAGGATGGGCCCTCGCCGGCATCTGGCGACGGCAGGCTCGATCATCATCGTCAACCCGGAAGAGCCGCATGACGGCGAGAAGGGCGCGCCGTCCGGCTGGGCCTACCGCACCTGCTATCCCGACGTCGCCCTGATGGCCGAGATCGCCGCGGAACTCGAACTGCCGGGACTGCCGATGTTCCGTCACGGCGTCGTGCAAGCGCCCGCGCTGGCGAGGGCCTTCGTGCAGGCACATCGGCTGGCGGAGCAGGGGCTCGAGCAGGAAGCGGCGATGCTTGTGGTGCTGCGCGAACTCGTCGGCCGCTTTGGCGCCGGCCAGCGCGCCGACCGGGTCGCCGATGATGGCGAAGCGAGTCGGCGCTTTCGTCTCTATGGCGAGATGATTGCGGCCGATCTCTCAATCGGCTTCGACCTTGCGCATCTGGCGGTGGCCGCCGGCGTCACCCGCTTCCAGGTCATTCGCGACTTCCGCCGCGCCGTCGGCATGACGCCGGGGCAATATCTGCGTGATCGCCGCATCCGCGCCGCCTCGGTGCTGATCAAGACCGACATGCCGCTGGCCGAGATCGCCGCAGCGACCGGCTTCGCCGACCAGAGCCATCTCACCAGGGTGTTCAAGGCGATCAAGGGGCTTTCGCCCGGCGCCTGGCGCGCCGCCGCCTGATGGATGTCGCCCAAAGGTGCGCAGCGGTTTTGGGGGGAACGACATGCATCCAAAAACAAAAAATTCAATGCGCGTCGCCTGAATCCGATCAACGCTACGCGTTTTGATGCTCAGGCAAGCTGGCGCAGCTACATCAGCGACGCCGTGGCCAGGCGATTCTTGGCGACGTTCGGCTTCTTGTCGCCAATATACTCCACTTTCGTGTCGACCAGCCGGTCGCTGTCGATGCTCGCCGCGGTCAGAATGTTCTCGATCGCCTTCACGCGCCGCTTGGCCAGATCCTTGTTGATCTTGGCAGCGTTGGCGCCGGTAAATTCCTTGGCCGCCAGCGCCGTCATCTCCACGTTGCAGCGCGTGTCGCGAATGCTGGCGGCGAACTTCTCGAGCTCGCGTTTCACCTTCGCTGAAATCACGGAGGAGCGGCTGGCGAAGACGAGATGGACCTGCTCCGGCCTGCGCTTCTCATACTGCCGGCAGGAGATGCCTTGCTTGGGCAAGGTGTAGAGGATGGCGCTGCGCGCTTGGCTCGTGTCGGCGGCGCCGTCATCGACCCAATAGGAAAGCGCCAGCACCATTTCCGGCTTGACGCCCTGTGCTTTGAGGAAGTCGCTCGTCGCGTTCAGCCTGCGGCCGGCAATGTCATACGCCTTGTCGTATCCGCCTTCCTTGCTCGCAGTCGCATAGAGCCTGTACCCGCAATCGTGGCCGGCGCCATTGACGAACTCTCCCAGGGCTTTTGCGGATTCGGCCGATATCTTGCCGTCACCCTTCGTGAACAGGACCCGGTGCGAGTTCCACTGGGTGCACTTTGGTCCAACGTCACCTTCCTGTGCGACCGCCGGGAAGAATGCCGCGCTGACGGCAATAATGAAAACGGCAAGGCCGACAATGCTCTTCATCTTCGTGGCACCTCCCAGGCTCGCCGCCGTCTACTACTGCACTTCGCGGTCCTCGCAAGGTAACGTTCGCGCGATTGGCACCGGCGTCAGTCCCACGCCAGCAGCAGCTTGCGCCAGAAAGCGTTGGACGGCATGGGCTTGGAACCAGGTGGCAGTCTGATCGCCAGATGGATCGTCAGCCATTTGCGATCGATCTCGCGGATGGAGACCTTCAGGTCATGCAGCTCGAAGGGTCTCGCGACACGTGTCCAGCCGGAGAAGGCCAAGGCGCCGACCGGAGCATCGTGTTTCCAGACGAGTTTTTCTTCCGGCCGCCCCAGTGCCATGGCGAACTCGAAGGGGGAAGCATCCTCATGCGCGATCTCCACCGTTGCGATCACGCTTCGGGCAAAGGCCGGGAAAGTGGAATTGAGGGCGGCGACCACGGGACCATGGTTGCTCGGCCGCAGGAAAATGCCGCCATTGTCGCCGGCAACGAGCAGCGCCGGCAACTCGGACGGATAGTTCGTTGTCAGCGTCGCACGCTTCAGTTCCTCGCCGCTCAGCCGGCGCATGCGCTGGCGCTGCTGCGGCGCATTGAGGCGTGGGCGCCGCCCGCCGGGTGAAACCACGTTGCGGATCTTGATGCTGGAGAAGCCGCCAAGCACCTTCGCGTCCGGCTGCCTGTCGGCGCATCTGACGGCCAGCAGCAGATCGCGCCTGCCATCCGCAGGTCCATCGGCATCGGCCATGATTTCGCGCGGTTCGTGCGGACGGCTCACATTCGCCCAGCCGCTGCCGCCATTTGCAAGCAGTTCGGCGAGCTGACCGAAGTCCCGCTTATCCGCATCGACGAGCGCGATCTGAAACTGCGCCGGTTCCGTGACCGCTTCATCAAGATAGACCCAGCAGCTCGCGCCGACCGTGCCTGGCGGGCATACGCCCTTCAGCAGCGCCATCGAAACGGCGCCGCCGCTGGCCTGGACGAACAGCTGGTCCGGCGATTGCTCGACATAGGTCAGCAGATCCGAATCGGTTGGATACGACCCGACATGGGCGAGTCGCAGGATCTCGGCCGAGAGGTACTGCTCGCGATGCAGCAGGGAGTGCAGTTCCGGGACCGTCTCCTCAGCCGAGGCGTTGAGCATGTCGACAACGCCCAGGGTGAAGTCGGATCGGCCGGCATGGGCGAGCAGCGAGATCGCCGTGTCGGCCCTGCCTTCGCGCGCCGCTATCTCAGCCAGCAGCTGGATCGCATCTGCGGAATTGGCGGCAGCCGAACTCAGCCGCAGATACCGGTCGTCCTTGACCCGCAGCTCCAGGTTCCAGAGGTTGAGTTCCTTCTCGTGGCTGGCGGTGTTCGAGCTGATGCCGAGCTGCACGAACATGTCCGTCCGCGCGAATTTGTGCTTGCGGAACACGTCGATGATCGGCCGCCGGTTTCTCAGCCACTCGGCATTCCGGTTCATGCCCGTCGGCGAAGACCGGTACCAGTAGAGCGGCTCCGGGATGGTCACGATCTCCAGGCCGGCAAGATCGGCGCGCAGGAAGAATTCCCAATCGCTTGCCGAAAAGCCGCGCTCTTCGTTGAGGTAGCCGACCTTGTCGAACACCTCGCGCCGGAACATGGCGTTGGCATCGCCATAAGGGTTGGTGATCAGCGCGATGTCGGGTGGGCCGCCGACCGGGAAATACAGCATATAGCCGCTCTTCGTGTCCGGCGGCACGAACGGCTCGTTGAGCCACTTGGCGAAGGTGGTGCAGATATCGGCGCCGGACCTCAACATGCCGGAGACGAAGGTGCTGACCGCATTCGGGAACAGCGCATTGTCGTCGTCCAGGAACAGGATCAACGACCCCTTGGCGTGGCGGATGCCGTTGTTGCGCGCCTTGCCGAGGAAGCCGTTCTTCTGCCGGATGATCTGCCAGCCGCGCTGCTTGAACTCCGGCTCGAGCTCGGCCAGTAGCCGGATCGCCTCGGGATCGGTGCTGCCGTCATCGACAAGGACCAGTTCGATGTTGGGATAGTCCTGGCGCCGGACCGAGGCGATCGCCTGCGGCAGCAGGCGCGCCCGATTGTAGTGCGCCGTAATAATCGAGACCAGCGGCAGCCGGCCCCGGCCGAGCCCGCCGGGCTTGGCGGCCTGTTTTGCGAATTTCGCGTGCAGCCTGCTCCAGGCCTTCTCGCGCGCATCCCGGTTGTGCTGCGGCTTCGCCGGGTCGAACGACCGGCTTTCCATGACCGACGCAATCTTGGCCGCGATCGCTGCGGCGGAAGCCTTCATGGTGACGGCATCGGCGGAGCTCGGATGGATCACGTCGCGAATGCTGCCGACATCCGTGGTGACGAACGCGATCCCTTCGTCGAGGCACGTCACAACATCCAGCGGAAGATGGGCGGCCGAATGAGTGATCGCCACCAGCGCATGGCTCTGCCGCAGATATTTGAAGATCTGCGGCTCGTCCCGGATGGGCAGAAGCTTCAGCTTGAACGGCCATTGCCGCGCCCGTCGGACGATCATGCCGCCCGAATGCTCGCCGAGCACATGGCCGAATGCGCCGACCACCGTCACCGACAGGTCGGTGACGCCGCTGTCGGCCAGGCGATCGAGCGCATCGCAGAACAGCGTCAGCCCGCCGCGCGCCTCCGTGCCGGAGAAATGAACCACTTCGGGGCTGAGCCGCTCCCGGGGCCGGTAGTGATCGACGGTGAAGTTCGAACGCCACTCCTCGGGCGGCAGCGGGGCGGCGATGTGACGACTGGCGGGCAACTTCCATCCCGCCTTGGTCATCCAGTCGAGCAGCGACTGGCCGGTGACGACGAGATGGTCGCAGGTCTCGGCCGCTGTCCTCTCCATATGCGCGACCGTCATCTGGTCCTTGTGCTCGATCGCCCGGGAGTTGGCTTCCAGCTTCCAGATCAGCGGTTCGTGGGCGAGCACGACGATCACCGGCGGATCGGGGAACACGCCGGTGCGCTTGGCAACCGTGGGGAAATGCGCCAGCCCGCCTTCGAGCGAAAAATAGACGACGTCGAACGGGTTCTGCTTGAGATAGTGGTAGACAGCCACCGAGTTCTTGTCGCTCGCTTCGTCGCCGCGCAGCAGCTCCGGCGACAGCGGCAGCAATTCGAGCCGCACCAGGAAATTGTCGAAGCACCATTTGGCCAGCCGCGCGATCTCCTCCGCGTCAGGCCGGCTGCCGAGCGGGCTCGCCACCCAAAGCAAGGTCACCCTGTCGCCGGTCTTCGCAAGGTGCTGGGCCAGGGCGTAGACCGCCGAGCCGGGATCGGCCGTCACGGTCGAGCCGAACTCGACCTCCGAAACGATGCACACGTTGCGGGGCTTTTGGCTCGCCTGCCGCCTCCCGGCGGGCACCGCTCGTTTCTTAGAACCAACGCTCAATCGGTCCCCCAATCAATCCCAGCTCAGTCCAGCTTTGTCAGCCTGTCCAACGCGAAGCAGTCTTGCCAACAGTTGGATAACACTTTGATAATTGTCTTGGGTGCATAACACGCGTCTGCCTTCGCTCAACCGTATTGATGACGTTCGGATGGTTGGCTTTCAATCCCCAAAACATCTCGCGCGACTGGATGACCGGCCGATCGACATGGCCCACGACGAGATCCTTTGCTTTGTCGGATTGCGCAACGAAGCGGCCTTGCTGCCGCACATCCTCGACCACTATCGCAAGCTCGGGGTCGACCGATTCTTCTTTCTGGACAACGGCTCGACGGACGGAACGCGCGAACTGATCCTGGAGCAACCGGACAGCCACTGCTTCCACACCGAAGGATCGCATTTCGCCGAAAACATCGATCCGCCGAAATGGATCAACACGCTGATGAACGTCTTCGGCAGCGGCCATTGGTGCCTATCGATCGACGCCGATGAGCTTCTCGTCTATCCCGATTGCGAGCAGACGAATCTGCGGCAGCTCTGCGCCTATCTCCAGTCGACCGGCGCCGAAGCCGTCATCGGCTCGATGATCGACATGTATGCCGACGGACCGCTGACCGAATGCAGCTACGACGGCAAGCTCCCGCTGCTCGAGGCCTCGCCCTATTTCGATCCCGAGCCGGGATGGCTGAGGCCCCGCGACGGCCTCTATCCGCCGGAGCAGATGTTCGGCGGTGTGAGAGAACGTGTCTTCTGGCACGGCCGCTTCAAGCAGACGTTTCCGCCCTGTCTGACGAAAGTGCCGATCGTGCGATGGGGGCGGGGCACAAGCTACCACGTGGCGCAGCACACCCTCACCAAGGTCAGCTTCAGCGAACTGCGCGTTGCCTTGCTGCACTTCAAATTCGTCTGGGGCTTCCGCCAAAAGTCGGCGTCGTCCCTGAACGAGAATGCGCAGCTCAAGGAAAAGACCCTCGAGGAACGTGCAGCCTACATGGAAGCATTGGAGCGAAACCCGAAGCTGGCGCTCCGCGACCATCGCTCCGTCCGCTATCGCGACACCGCGCAGCTCGTGGATCTCGGCTGGATGAAAACCTCGGATCGCTACGCTGAGTTCATCTCAAAGCAAGCGACGCGCCGTCTTCGCGACGGCGCGTCCGCCTGACATTTATCGAGAAAATCGGCGCTTATCCGCCGTAGCGGCCGCCGCCATCCCCACCGTTCCCGTTTCCACCACCGGCTGCAAACTGTGACAGGCTGTTCAAAGCCAGCGCTTTGCAGGCCGTCGGCGCATTCGGATAACGATGCAGATAGTCCTCTAGCGCCTCGATGGTGCCGATCTTGAGGGCCTGCTCGCAGGCGAGCTCGGCTTCCTTGATCGGGGCAACTTCGATTTGCGCCTGCGCCGCGTTCGAGAACGCGACACTCAACCCCAGCAGACTGAGGCCGCCCAAAAGTAGCGACTGTATTTTACGCATTACGCCCACCCATACACTGCACACCCCATAGACTGTTGATACTATTGATTTGTTAGCAATTTGTCAACCATATCGACAGAAACCTGCTGGGGGATGGTTAACGGCTTGAGCGCCTGTTTGGGTCTGCGAAAGGGGCTGCTGCTGGCAGGCTGGATCGTGTACGGCCGCGGAAATTCGGCGTCGAAAAACAGGCCAACAGGCAGCCTGTCGAGTTCGGATGTCGAACGCCCTGCTTTAGTCGCTGAACAGGGTCAGCGTCCGAAAGAAGGCGTTGCTCGGAGCGCCGTTCGGCCCTTCCGCGAAGCGCACCGCGAGCACGATCGAAAGCGGCATCTTGCGCCTGACACGGGCCGTCGTCGCCACGACGTGGCGCACGAATTTGTCGCGGACCATTATCCAGCCGGAGAAGCCGATCGTCTGCGCGCCGATGTCCTGCTGCCAGTCTATGGGCTGGTCGGGGCGGGCGAGCGCCAGGCCGAATTCGATTGCCGGAGCGTCGGCATGGGCGAGCTCGACGGCTGCCTCCATTCTGCGAAAAAAGGGCGGGAACTGATGGTCAAGCGACGCGGCGACCGGGCCCTCCGCGTGCGGCCGCAGGAACACGCCACCCCCGTCAGGCGCGACCAGCAGCAACGGCAGCGCGGAACTTCGCGGCGTAAGCAGCCTTGCAGCCTTCAGCACCTCGTAGGCGAGCGCGACTGAAGCACCGGCCGCCTCGGCTCTGCCCGATGCATCCGGCTGCGGCTTGACGAGGCCGTCTCCAAGCAGGGCGGCGCGCGTATCGTTGCGGCCGACCGAGGCGGCGATGCCGGCAAGCGCCTCGATCGCTGCCTCGCCGTTGGGCTCGAGGTCGCTGAGCTCCAGGTATTTCCGATTGGCCGGTGTATATTTCAGGTTCTCGCGCGCGCTGTCGACTTCGGAGCGTGCCGTGTTCTGCGCGATGGCCAACTGGTGGAGCAACCGGACGTCCTCGGATCGCAGCGTCCGCAACGCTTCCATGACGGGCAGGCGGTTGTCATACCAATTCGATGTGCGGAACATGCTGCCCGGTTTCGACCGGTACCAGTAGAGCGGCTTCGGAATCGGCCTGAGCTTGAGCCCGGCGAGCGAGGCCCGCGCGAAGAATTCCCAGTCGTGCATGGCATAGCCTGGATCCTCGATCCAAAATCCGATCTGCGAGAAGACCGCCCGGCGCACCATCGCGTTGGCATCGCCATAGACGTTGTGGATCAGTCCCAGCGCGTCCGGGCCGCCGAGCGGCAGATACTGGATCAGCCCATCGGCCCGGTTCTCCGGCACGAAATCCTCGTAGAAGATCAGTTGGAAGGCCGTGCAGATGTCGGCGCCCGATGTCGTCATGGCGCGAACGAACTGATCGACGGCTTCCGGGAACAGCGCGTTATCGTCGTCGACGAACAGGATCAACTCGCCGCGCGCGGCGCGCACGCCGGCATTGCGCGCGGCGCCAAGATGCTTGTGCAGCCAGCGCAGGATCTTCCATCCGCGTCGACGGAAGCCCGGTTCCAGCGCATCCAGCAATTGCCTGGCTTCTTCCAGATCGCTTCCATCGTCGACCAGCACCAGTTCGAGATTGCCGTAGCTTTGCGCCTCGACCGCCTCGATGGCCTGCTTGAGATAGAGCGGCCGGTTGCGATGCGCCATCACCACCGAAACCAGGGGTGCCGGTCGAGCCTGCTTGCGGATGCGCTTTCGGGCAGCGGGCACATGGCGCGAATCTAGCCATGCCTTGCGGCAGGGGCCCGACATATCGATCCGGCCGGGGCGGGGGGGCTTGTCGAGCGCCGCCAGCATGGCCGCCGCCAATTGCGCCGCGTCGGCCTCGACCAGCGGCGCCTGGCCGGCCTCAGGATTCCAGGCTTCGGCATTGGCGCCGGCATTGGTTGCAACGAACGGCAGCCCTGCAGCGGTGCATGCGGCAACGGCTTCGCCTGTCGATGCAGCGAGGCTGGGGATCACGGCCAAGGCGCCGCTGCGTGCGAGGTAGTCGAGCCTCTCCCGGAAGGTCGCGCGCGGCAACAGCTTGAGCCGGAACGGCCAATGCTCGGCGCGCCGCAGAAGCAGCCCGCCGCTGTGCTCGCCCATGATCTTGCCGAATGGACCGAATGCGGTGAGGGTCAGCCCTTCGGGCGCCGATGGCGCGAGGATGTCGAGCGCGTCGCAAAGCAGCGTCAGGCCATCCCGGAACCGAGCTCCGGCCAGGGCAACAAGTTCGCACGCCTTGCTCTCGACCGGTGACGCCGGCGCTTCGGTCCGGCCGGCCCGAAACGGTGGCGGCAGCACCGTCGCCTTCCTCACCTTCCAGCCTCTCGACAGCATCCATTGGCGCAGCGCCGCGGAGGCGCAGATCGTCCTGTCGGCCATTTCGGCGCAGTGCTTTTCCATATGGGCCGTAGCGATAGCCTCGGTGCTGCCCATGAAGGCCTTGTCGGCTTCATGCACCCATTCCTCCGGGGCGCTGGCGAGGAGGACGATGGGCGGCGCGGCGAAGGCGCCGGTCTCGGCCGCGAGCAGGGTGAAATAGGGCAGGCCACCCTCGAGCGGCGCGAAGACCAGATTGTATCTGGAGCGCTCGAGATAGTGCAGCAAGGCCGCGGACCGGCTCTCCGGGCTTGCCAGCGAGGGGAGCAACTGATCGGACCGGTCGAGAACCTCGAGTGTGACCGCGGCGGCCTCGAGTTCCTTGCGTTGCGTGGCCAACTGCTCCGGCGAGGGCGCTTCCCGGCCGGCGACCAACAGCAGGGTGACGTCGTCTCCCTCATCGGCAAAGAGTCTGGCGAGCTCGCTGAACGCCGTCGCATCCTCGACCTCGCTGTCGCGGCGGATCGCATGCGTGACCACGCAGATGCGGCGACGAGCGCCATCCTGCTTCGGCTTGCTTCCAGCGGTCATTGAACGTTCCTCTGACCCCGATCGACCGGCACGGCTTCCACGCTTCTCTGCTCTTTGACCATGCCGGATTTACTTTCCAGTGATCATCCTTGTGCGCCACCGGTAAACCAAGACCATCAAGCGGCGCCTAAAACAGCTGCGCAATCAAGCGATTGTTACAAGTTTACCGACACGGCATAACCAATCTTTACGCGTCCCGGCTAACCGTTCACGGCATAGCAGGAGGCGCGAATGAAAACGATAATGAAGTTTCTCGCTGCGCTCGCCTTGATGGGCGCCATGATCTCGACGAGCTCGGCAGACCAATTGCTGCGTCCGCGCATGAATCTCGGCAATGGCTATGTGAAGACGATCAGCGGCGACCGTGGCGGCTATGTGATCGACTATGCCATCCGCGTGCTGAAGATGCGCCGCAGCGGCGGCTTCGTGCGCTTCAACGGTGCGTGCGACTCGGCCTGCACGCTTTACCTGGCGATGCCCAAGAGCAAGGTCTGCGTCACGCGCAGCGCCTCGTTCGGCTTCCACCTGCCCTATGGCGCCGGGGCGCGCGGCAACCAGGTCGCGGCCGACTTCATGATGAAGAACTACCCCGGCTGGGTTCGCGGCTGGATCGCCAAGCGCGGCGGCCTGAAGAATTCCATAACGACCATGACCTATGCGGATGCGAGCCGGTTCCTTCCGACTTGTCCTTCCGAACAGCGGTCGACCATTGCGAGCCTGAGCCCGACCCGCCTGCGCGGCGGCTGAACCCCGCAGCAGGTGTTGGGACGACCGATGACGGCGGGTGCTTCACGGCGCCCGCCGTTGCCGTTTCAAGTGGCCGCTCACATTTGAACGCAGAGGTCGTTTGTGTATGTTCGGGCGTAACTCCATTGGGTGTGGTGCGAATGCAGTCTTGTCAGAAGTTCGTGCTGATCGCTTCCCCCAGAACCGGCTCGCAAGCGCTCAATCGCCATCTCAACCAATATGAGGGGATGGTGATGCATGGCGAGATTTTCAATCCGCGCTTCGTCGGTCTGCGCTATGACTACCATGACAAGATGAATCTGCCGCGCGAGGCTGTCGGCACGCGCGATGCTGCTCCCGAGCAGCTCATCGCGCGCATCTTCGAGGATCCGTCGGCCCGCTTTGCCGGTTTCCACATATTTCCCGAGCAGACGCGCCCCGCCGTGCTTCCGGTGCTCGAGGACGAGAGCGTGAAGAAGCTCTGGCTGGTCAGGAACCCGGTCGCCTCGTTCCTGTCCCTGCTCGAGGCGGAAGCGTCGGGCGTCTGGGTCGTCCACGCCTCCGAGCCCTTGCCCGAGCCCAGCCGCAAGAAGGTGTATTTCGACCTTGAGCGGTTCAACGCCTATCTGCGCGAGCTGAACCTGTTCCGGACCAAGATCAAATCCGTGCTGTTCGAAGCCAATCAGCCCTATTTCCCGATCCACTACAACGATATCGCCGATCCGCTGGTCGGAAACGCGATCATAGCCTATCTCGGTGGGTCGCAGCGCCTCGACCGGTTCGAGGCCGAGATATTGAAGCAGCCGGTGCGCCCATACGCCGAGCGCATCGAGAATTATTGGGAATTCACCGCCTATTTCAGGGCCATTTCCACCGAAGACCTGCACGCGCTTGGGTGATGCGGCCGGCCGGCGGGACCAACGAAGACCAATCGCGGATCGGCTTTGGCAGCTCTTGCGCTTCGATGCCTCGGTTAACCAGTCCTGAAGAGAGATGGTTAACGCACGCTTGATTTTGTTGACTCTTTTTTAACCCAGACCGATTTTGCGGGTTGGGGGTTTTGAACGCTCTGGTTGTGGCTGGCCGGAGCGCGAAGTGGCGGCGGTATTTATATGAACATCGGCGGCGGCATGGGGTCGACGAGCTGGCCTGAAAACGGTGCGGCGAATTCGAAGAAGGGCGCGGCTTTGCCGCGCGCTATGCGCTTTCGGCGCATGTCGTTGCAGATCATCTGTACTGGAGTTCTGTCCTGGCTGCTCTTGGGCATCTACCGAAGCGTCATCATCGATCCGCAGACGACGGTGCAGGGGCTCCTGGCGTCCGCTCCCGTTGGACTGGCCGCAAGCTATTATGACCTGATCCTCATTGCCTCGCTGACCGCGGCGGCCCTGGCACTGCGTTTCCTGGCAAGGGCCAGCCGCCTCGCTTCCGCGGCGGTCGCCGTCCTGTTCTATGTTGCAATCCTGGTGTCGCTCGCCTGGGGATTTGCCAACATCAACCTCGTCAAGATGCTGGGCGAGCCGTTCACCTTCCAGTGGCTGGTCTATGGCGACTTCCTGCAGAATGCCGACGCAAGGAACGCCATGGGTGACGCCCTCAACGTCCGGGATTTCGCGACCCTGTGCGGATCCGTCATGCTGGTGTTCGTGCTTGGCTATGCCGCGGCCGGATTGTGCCTGCGGCTGAACACAGTCGGTCACCGCGCCTTTCTCGGTGCGCTCGTCCTGGCTGTCGGCGCGGCGCTGGTCGGCACGGGCTACCATGTGCGCGCCGAGTCGCTGCCGGCGTCCAAGGTCGACAATCCGATCGTCTATTTCGTTCAGTCGGCCTTGTTCAGCCCGATGCCGGTGATGCTCGCCATGAGCGCCGGCGCCAACGACCCCGATGTCGCCAGCGTCGGCGAGCGGCCGCCGGAGACGTCCAGCTTCAAGCCGCCGGCGCCGAACCCGATCAAGAACGTTCTGATCTTCATGATGGAGTCGGTGCCGTCCAAATATGTCGAGACATTTGGCGGCAACTATCCGGTGACGCCGACAATCAAGGCCTATGCAGGCGATTCCATCCGCTTCGACAACATCTATGCGCACGCGCCGTCCACGCACTATTCGATATTTTCCCTGCTCACCTCGCTCTACAACGACATTTCGTTCTACGGGATGACCAGCCGGTATCCGTACCTGCCGCTGGACACTGTCTCCAACACGCTGTCCAAGAACAACTTTCGCACCGGTTTTTTCTGGAGTGCGGATTCCCGTTTCCAGCGCGTCGACGAGTTTCTCCTCAACAAGGGACTGGACGTGATCCAGGATTATCGCGGGCAGAAATGCGCTACCCCGACCTTCAAGCTCAGCTCCGAGCAGTGGAAGAACATGGACTACAACAGCGACCTGTGCACCGCGCAGTCCATCATCGACTGGATGAACAAGGATTCGCAGAAGCCTTTCTTCGGCATCATGTTCACGGCGATGACCCACTATCCCTACATCACCGCCAGTCCGATGTTTTCGAAGATGGCGCCGTCGTCTCACGACAAGGGTTTGGTGCATTATTCGGACGACGAGAAATTCAACGCCTATCTCAACGCCCTGAAGGTCGGCGACACCGCGCTTGGCGAGATCCTTGAATCGCTCAAGCGGTCCGGCAAGCTCGATTCCACGCTCGTCGTCGTGCTCGGCGACCATGGCGAAGCGTTTGGAGAGCATGGCGATTACGTCCATGCCAGCGCGATGTATGACGAGAACGTCCACATCCCGCTGATCATGATCAACAAGCATCTGTTCCACGATCAGGTCGCGCACCCGGTTGGCGGCATCATCGATATCGCCCCGACGATCTTCGACATACTGGGCCTGCCGCTGCCGAAGCAGTGGCAGGGGCGCAGCCTGTTCAGCGAGCAGAGGCCGAACAAGACTTTCTTCTTCAATCCCTGGGCCGGCTACCTGTTCGGTTATCGCGAGAACGATCGAAAGGTGATCTTCAACGCCACGACCGGCAAGGTCGAGGAATATGACCTCAAGGCCGATCCCGGCGAAAGGACGAACCTATTCAGCGAGGATGCGAGCGACAGGAGCGCGCTGCTGCAGCCCATCGCTGGATGGGTGCAGTCGCAGAGACGCCGCATAACCGATCTGGTCGCTGCCGCCGAGAACGACGCCGGGCGCTGCACCGCCACGAATCTGACGATCGAGGCAGCCGGCACCGATTATCGGGGAGCGCCGAGCTTCGACGTCTTCGTGGACGGCAAACGCCTCGCCGAGATCGCCGTCCAGGGCAAGGAGAGCAAGGCATCGGCGGCCGAAGCCCGCGTCGCGGAACTGCAGGAGGCGGCAATCGACGCGCAGCCGTTCCGCGTCGACATCAGCGGCGTGCCCAATCCGAAGACGATCGAAATTCGCTACATCAATGACGAGTGGGCCGGTGACGGTCTGCCCGGCGACCGCAACCTGTTCATCAAGAGCATCAAGGTGAACGGACAGCTGGTCCCCAAAAGCAAGCTGCATGTCGACGAGCAGTCCCATGGCTATACCGACGACAGCGGCACCGCCATGTACACCAACGGCTCGCTATCGGTCAGCGGCCCGTTCATCGAAGGCTGCATGTAGCGCAGAGCAATCCGCTCGCGCTACCGCTGGCCTTGCGGCTGCCATTCCTGCCGGTACCAGTCGACGAACTTCGCCAGCCCTTCCTCGATCGACACTTTCGGCTTGAAGCCGAAGTCGCGCTCCAGCGCGCTGGTGTCGGCAAAAGTCTTCTCCACTTCGCCCGGCTGCATGGGCAGATTGTCGCGATCCGCCTTGACGCCGAGCAGGCTTTCCAGCGTGTCGATGAAGCGGCCGAGATGCACCGGCTGGCTGTTGCCGATATTGTAGATCCTGTGGCGCTCGCTATCGGTTGCCGGCGCCTTGTCCAGCACCGCCACGACGCCGTCGACGACGTCGTCGACATAGGTGAAGTCGCGCCACATCTCGCCATGATTGAAGACGCGGATAGGCTTTCCGGCGAGCATCGCCTCGGTGAAGATCCAGGCAGCCATGTCCGGACGCCCCCAGGGGCCATAGACGGTGAAGAAGCGCAGGCCCGTCTGCGGCAGGCCGTAGAGATGCGAATAGGTCGAGCTGATCAGCTCGTCCGCCTTCTTGGTCGCGGCGTAGATTGAAACCGGATGGTCGACGCGGTCGTCCTCCGCGAACGGCACCTTGGTGTTGCCGCCATAGACCGAGCTCGACGAGGCGTAGACCAGATGCTTCAGGCCGGGCAGCGCGCGGCTGAGCTCCAGCATCTCGAGATGGCCGGCGATGTTGGCGTGGATATAGGCGCGCGGATTTTCGAGCGAGTAGCGTACCCCGGCCTGGGCGGCGAGGTGCACGATGCCGCTGACCGGTGCTCCCTTGAGCTCGGCCGCCAACGCCCCCGGCTCGGCAATGTCGAGCTGGTGGAACGAAAATCCCTCGCTGGGCGAGAGCCGGGCAAGCCGCGCTGCCTTAAGCGCCGGATCGTAATAGGCGTTCATGTTGTCGACGCCGATCACTTCGTCGCCGCGCGCGAGCAGACGGCGGCAGACATGGCTGCCGATGAAGCCGGCGGCTCCGGTTACCAGGATGCTCATGCTGGCTCTCCAGGGCAGGGGTCAGGCGCGGCTGTCATTTCCGGCGCGAGCTCTTCCTGGCGCTCGCCGGCAGGCTCGGCCGGTGCCAGCCATCGGCTTCGCCATGTGCGGGCTGCGGCCGCGCCACATAGGCGAGCGCGCCGTTCGCTTCGAGATAGATGCGCGACAGCATCTCGGCGAGCACGCCCGAGGTCACCGCCTGCAGCCCGGCGATGACCAGGAAGAAGCCGGTGAACAGCATCGGGCGGGTGCCGATATCCTGCCCGAGGAACAGCTTCACGCAGAGCAGGTAGGTCAGGATCAGCGAGCCAAGCACGCCGAACACGATGCCGATGCCGCCGAAGAAGTGACCCGGCCTGGTGCGGTAGCGCATGAAGAAGAACATGAAGACGAGATCGAGCACCACGCGGAAGGTGCGCGAGATGCCGTATTTCGAATGGCCGTGGATGCGGGCGTGATGGGTCACCACTTCCTGGGCGATGCGCCGCGGCGTCGTCACCGTCGCAAGCCATGCCGGAATGAAGCGGTGCATTTCGCCATAGAGCCGGACGCTGCGGATGACGCTGCCGCGGAAGATCTTGAGGCTGCAGCCATAGTCCTTCAGCCGCACGCCGGTGACGCGCGCGATCAGCGAATTGGCAATGCGCGAGGGCAACCTGCGCATCCAGAAACCTTCCTGGCGGTTCTTGCGCCAGCCGGCGACGAGATCGAGGTCCTCGGTCAGAAGGCGATACACCATGCGCGGTATGTCGAACGGATCGTTCTGCAGGTCGCCGTCGAGCGTCGCGATCACGTCGCCGCGCGCCGCATCGAGCCCAGCCTGCATGGCGGCGGTCTGCTTGTAGTTGCGCACCAGTTCCACGCCATGCACGTGCGGGCCGTATTGGGCGGCGAGCCTGCGTATTTCGGCGGGCGTCGCGTCGGTGCTGCCGTCGTCGACCAGCACCACCTCCCAGGGCTGGCTGTAGCCTTCCAGCGCCTGGTGGATGCGCACCAGCAGCGGCTCGACATTGTCGGCCTCGTTGTACATCGGAATGACGATGGAGAGCCTGTGCTCCGGCATGACGGCGCCTTCGGGCAGGCCCGCGGCAGGGATGGGAAGCACGTTCATGGCGGTCATTTCCTTGCGGCTCCCGTGGTCTCGGGCAGCGTCGGTTTCGAGGGAAACAGCCAGGCGATCGCTCCGGTTGCAACGGCCGAGCAAAGAATGAAGAGGTGCAGCGCGAGCGCGGCCTGCAGGCCGTCCTTCACCGCGATGCCGGAATAGACCAGCGCCGCGGCGGCACCCGCCTCGTAGGTGCCGAAACCGGCGACGCCCTGCACGGGCAGGATGGCGGCGGCCTCGGCGCCGACCGCGCCGGGAAAGGCGGTCTGGAAGGAGGTGCCGAGCAGCATGGCGAGCAGCCAACCTTGCACGGCGAGCTTCAGCGCCCAATTGGCCACCGTCCACCACCAGCCGTAGCGGGAACGCCCCGTCGCTTCGGTGAAGATGTCGCGCAGCTTGCCGAGCTTCGAGACGATCTGGCCGCGTCCAGCCCAGTCATGCGGCGCGCGCGCCCAGCGCGGCAGGTACCAGGCGACGGCAATCAGCGCGGCGATGCCCGCGGTCCTCAGCGCCGGATGCAGGCTTGGCCACACCAGGCAGGCAAGCACGCCGACGACGAAGGCGTCCTGCAGCCTGAACCACAAGAGCGAGGCGCTGGCGCGCACGATCGAAATGCCGAACACCTGGCGCAAGAGCAGCGGAAAGGCGGTCTCGCCGCCGCGGAACGGCACCACATTGATCATGGCGTTGTGGACCAGGATGACACGCAGGCAGGCGCCGAAGCGCCCACCCACCTCGTCGCGGAACTCGTCGCAGACGCGCAGCGCGCGCAGCACATAGGTGACGAACAGCGCCAGCGCCACCGCCGCGAAGGCGCCCGGCGTGATGCTGGCGAACGCATCGCCGACCATCTTCCAGCGCGAGTCGCCGGCAAGCCATGCCAGCAGCGCCAGAGTGACGATTATCGAGACTGCTCGCTTCAACCAATTCTCCGATGGCGTCCATCGCCGCGTTCCGGATGCTGCTTCGACTGCGAAGCTCGTGCGGCCGCGGATCGCCGGCGTTTGCCCTGCCGTTCTCGCAGGGCAGGAGGCGGGACCGCCGAAACGCGGCTGATCCTATAGACGACCGGCGTTTGCGAATCCACAAGCTTGGTTCAGGCTTGTCGAACAAGCGGGCCGCTTCGATTGGGATGCGATCCCGGGCGAGCCCGTCCAGACGGCAAGCGGAAGGTTGACGCCACTCTTTGGCCCGCGGTCGCGGCGGTACGGCGGCGGCGCGGTTTCCAAACGCATCCTCCGCCATGTCATCGTCGCGGCGCCCCGCATTGCGGCGCCGCCTGCGCGGCCGGCTCGTCAGCCACCGCGTCGGGTGGTGCGGCGAGCGCGCCGACGGCGGTTGGGAGGCTCGCTGAGAGAGCCCTCATCCAAGCTCAGCGAGCCCCAGCCCCGACGCATTACTAACGGGGACGGCTGCCAGCCTTGCATGCTGGCTTTGTTCGTTGGCGACGGTTGCGGACGCCACGCAATCTTCTTCTGCGGCCGGGGCGGCGATCGGAACGGAGATGGCAGCCGCCGGTCTTGCCGGCACGAGCCCGAAGAAGGGCGCGGCCGTGCTGACGATGGTGTCGATGTCGGAAAGCTCCGCCACGAAGCCCAGCTGCTCGCGCGCCCTGGTCGGATCGGCGTAGAGTTCGGCCGGATCGCCGGGCCGGCGCGCCTTGTATGCGACCGGGACGGGACGCGACGTCACCCGGGTCACCGCCTCGAGAATCTCGTTGACCGAGATGCCCCGGCCGCTACCGAGATTGACCGACAGGTTCTCGCCGCCGGCCTGCAGATGCATCAGCGCCTTGACATGCGCGCGGGCGAGGTCGCCGACATGAATGTAATCGCGAACGCAGGTGCCGTCCGCCGTGTCGTAGTCGGTGCCGAAGACTTCGACCGCATCGATCATGCCGGACGCGGCCATCAGCACCCTGGGGATGAGGTGGGTTTCAGGCTCGTGCCACTCGCCAAGCTCGCCGTCCGGGTCGGCGCCGCAGGCGTTGAAATAGCGAAGGATCGCGTATCTGGTTCCATAGGCGGAGGCGTAGTCCTTGATGATCTGCTCCCCCATCAGCTTGCTGCGGCCGTAGGGGCTGATCGGGTTTTGCGAGGCGGTTTCGCTGACCGGCAGCGTCTCGGGAACGCCATAGGTCGCGCAGCTGGAGGAGAAGATGATCTTGTCGATGCCGTTTGCCCGCGCCGCGTCCAGCACCGTGGCCGTGCCGGCGACATTGGTCGAATAGTAATCCGCCGGCCCGCTGACCGACTCGCCGACATAGGCGAGCGCGGCGAAATGGATGATCGCCTGCGGCCGATGGGCGGCGATCGCCCGCTGCAGCGTGCGTTTGTCGCGAATGTCGCCGACCACGAGCGGTCCCCAGGCAACCGCCTTCTCGTTGCCGCGGCTCAGATTGTCGTAGACCACCGGCAGGTAGCCCGCCGCCGAAAGCTGCTTGCAGGTATGGCTGCCGATGAAACCGGCCCCACCTGTCACCAGGATCCGACGCCGTGTCATGACATGACGGCCTCTTTGGCGGCGCGGCCGCGGCTGCGTGCCGCAACGAACTGGCGGCTGCCGAGCAAGGCGTCGAAATAGGCTGTGGTATGGGCGAGCCCTTCGGCGAGCGCGACCTTCGGCTCCCAGCCGAGATGCTGCCTGGCGACGGAAATGTCGGGCTTGCGCTGCCGGGGATCGTCGATCGGCAGCGGTCGATGCACGATCCTCGAGCGCGAGTTGGTGTAGTCGATGACCATCTCGGCCAGTTCCATGATGGTGAACTCGACCGGATTGCCGAGATTGACCGGATGCTGCGGCGCCGCGGGCACGTTCACCAGCCGGATGAAGCCCTCGATCAGGTCGTCGACAAAGCAGAAGGAGCGCGTCTGCTGGCCGCTGCCATAGACGGTGATGTCCTCGCCGCGCAGCGCCTGGACGATGAAGTTCGACACGACGCGGCCGTCGTCCGGCTGCATGCGCGGACCGTAGGTGTTGAAGATGCGCGCGACGCGGACATCGATGCCGTATGTCCGCGAGTAGTCGAAGAACAGCGTCTCGGCCGAACGCTTGCCCTCGTCGTAGCAGGAGCGCGGACCGTGCGTGTTGACGTTGCCGAAATAGGCTTCGGGCTGCGGATGAACCAGCGGATCGCCATAGACCTCGGACGTCGATGCCTGGAAGATCTTGGCGTTGTTGCGACGGGCGAGTTCAAGAAGGTTGATCGAGCCGAGCACACTGGTCTTGAACGTGTGGATCGGATCGGCCTGATAGTGCGGCGGAGAGGCCGGGCAGGCGAGGTTGTAGATCTCGTTGACTTCGAGATCCATCGGCAGCGCATCGACGATGTCGTGCTTGATGCAGGTGAAGGACGGATCGCGCTGTATGCCGCTGAGATTATATCGCTTGCCGGTGTGGAAGTTGTCGAGAACGACGACTTCATAGCCGTCGCGCAGCAGCCTTTCGCAAAGATGCGATCCTAGAAATCCGGCGCCGCCGGCGACCAGGGCGCGGCCACGTCCGGCGCTCCTGCGGTTGACTCCAGGATTGAGCTTGACGACCCTACTCATAACGCCCCCTTGACTCGGCACGCGCATCATCACCCCAGCCGAGCAAGTGCTTTGCTCGACCAAGCCCCAAACAGCGGCGAAGCCTCGGCGCAAGCCGGGACCGCCATCAACGATGTGCGTTGTAGAGGTAGAGTTATGGAGCTTTGCCCGACGGCCATTGATTGCCGTTCAGCACACTTTCGCCCCTAGTCGCGATCCACGAAGCCGGTTGCCACCATCGCGGACTGCTCGCCCAAATTGCACACCCAACGTATATAAAAATATACCTCCCAGTCGCGTAGTCAACAAAATTAGCGTTCTGTTAACCTCGCTTCTTGGCGATTGGTTAATCATCGCGGACTGCCGGGTTGGCTCTTGCGCGACTGGCGGCGCCTGGTCTTGAAGTTGTCGTCGTCTAAGGGGGAGATGTCTCGCCCATCGGCAAAAGCTTTCGGATCCAGATCTGGAGGAAATATTCAAGGCAGGGCGAACTAAAGCGTCAGGTCGCTGTCAATAAGCGCTGCTGGTTATAGAGATATGCTTTAAACGTTCGCAGAGCTGCGCGGAATAAAGTTCACGTCAGGCCGGCAATTAAGGAATGTGGTGTTCACTCCCGGATCGCACGGGGATGAAGGTGCGCGGGCTCCCTTCCGGCTGCCCGGCCCGGACTTCCGCGCCGGAGGGGGCCTGCCTGCTCAATCGTGTCCCGGGGCCTGCAACTGCTCGGCCAGCGCTACCACTTTTAGGTGCAGAGAATGCATCCAGGCCTACAGGCGAGCCGACGGAAGGCCTCAGGCACGCCGGCAATGCTCCCCATGCTGCTTGCGGCTGTAATGGCATGGCGCGCCGATCTTGGCGGCCATGCCGCGCAGATTTATTCGCCGCCCATATCCTTCTTGAACTGGTCGAAGTCGACCTGCATGCCGTTGAAGATGGTGCTCCAATGGCGGGTCAGCGCTGCCATTGCCACGGCTTCCTGGATTTCCTGCTCGGTGGCCCCGGCCCGTTTGGCGTTCGCGGTGTCCGACCAGACGCAGTAGTTGCACGGGATCTGCGCGGCGACCGCCAGCGAGATCAGCGACTTGACCTTCGGCGACAGCGCCGTCTTGTCGCTGAGTTCGATGGCCTTGACCTCGGCCCACGCGCCGGGCAGACCGGCTTTCGGGAATTGTTTCACGAAACCGGGCACGCCGCCCATCGTCGACTGAATATCCTTGATAGCGGTGTCGTAGTCGCCGGCGCTGGCCGGTGCGGTCAAGATCGGGGTCAGCGCGACCGCGGCAAGCAGCGAGGCCGAATGCAGGCAGGAATGAACGGTTGAAGCGATGCGAGAGACGGACATGGTTTCTCCTCTGGTCTTTGCTAACCTTACGGTGTAAGGTAGTTTGGAAAATGAACCTTACAGTGTAAGTTGTCAAGCGCGCCATGGACTCGTCTGTCGAAAAAAAGCGAACGCGCGGCCGGCTGTCTCCCGAGATGATCGAGGACGCCGCCTTCGAGGTGATCGAGAGGGAAGGGCTTTCGGGCTTTTCGATGCGCAAGCTCGCGGCAGCGCTCGGCTGCGAGGCGATGAGCATCTACCACCACTTCCCCTCGCAGGCGCATCTCTATGAGGCGCTGGTCGACCGCCAGATGAGCGGGCTGGTGATCCCCGACGAGAGCCTGCCTTGGCGCGAGAGGGTCCGCGTCGGCATGCAGGAATTCCGCCGCGTCGCGACCGAGCATCCGGCCTTTGCGCCCTTCATCGTCGTCTACCGGATGAACTCGCCGCCCTGTCTCGCCAAGCTCAACGGCATCATCGGCCTGTTCGAGGCAGGCGGCTTCGGACCCGAGCTCAGTGCCCGGCTGTTCCGTGCCGCCGGTTACTATCTGATGGGCGCTATCCTCGACGAGACGGCCGGCTACGCCAAGGGCCCGTCGGCGGTCACCACGGTCAGCGACGAGGAATTGGCGCGCGACTATCCGAGCGTCGTGGCGGCCGGAGCCTATTTCGGCGCCAGCGGTTTCGACGAGACTTTCAAGCTTGGCCTGGAGATGTTTCTGGACGAGATGGAGCGAATACGCGACGCTGCCCTGGGCGAGGCCGCCAAAGGGCGTCGCGGTCAATCGAAGAAGAAAAAATAACCAGGGCTTTCGATGCGCTTCCTCTCGGTTCTTGTCCTGATCGCCGGCGGCGCCATCGGTCTCCTCTATCCTTGGGCGATGAGCAATTTCTCCGGCCACGCCATCGGCACCTGGCGCGTTTACGAGACCGGCCGCTTCAAGCCGGCGACGGTGCAACTGACAGCGGGCGACGCACCGGTCCGGGTGCTGGTCGACCTCACCGCGCGGGCCGAGCGCGTCGCTTCGCAGCAGCGCGCGGTGCTGACGCTGACGGTGGCGAACGGCGGACGCACGGCGCTCGCCTCGACGCTGTCCTTCAACCACACCGACAATCCGCGCCAGGTGAGTCCGCAGCTGCCCGACAAGATCTTTCGCGACGAGGCCGGCGTGATCGAAAGCGTGACGCCCGGTGCCTACGTCTTCACTGTCGGTCCGGGCGACGCCGACGGCATCGACATGCGCGCCGTCGATCTCGTCTTGCGCGCCGGCACCGGCGCGATCGATGAGAGGGCGCGGCCTGCGGGCTATGTGCTGATCGGCGTCGGATTGCTTGGCCTGGTGCTGTCGCTGGTCTTCGGTCGTGGCAACAAGCCGCCGGCGAACCCGAACTCGCAGCCGCCGCCGCGCTGGGGCCGTGGCGGCTCGACGAGGTAAGCACCCATGAACTATCGCCACGCCTATCACGCCGGCAATTTCGCCGATGTCGTCAAGCATGCCGTGCTCTGCCGGCTGGTCGACTATCTGAAGCAGAAGGACAAGGCTTTTCGCGTCATCGACACCCATGCCGGCGTTGGCCGCTACGACCTGGCATCGGTCGAGGCCGGCAAAACCGGCGAATGGCAGGGCGGCATCGGCCGGCTGATCGAGGCATCGCTCGAGCCGCCGGCGGCGGCGCTGCTTCAGTCCTATCTGGAAGCCGTGCGCGCCGAAAATCCCGAGGGCGGCTTGCGCCGCTATCCCGGCTCGCCGCTTGTCGCCCGCCACCTCCTGCGCAAACAGGACCGGCTGACCGCGATCGAACTCCACCCCCGCGACGCGGCGCAATTGAAATCGGTCTTCGCCGGCGACTTCCAGACGCGGGTGATCGAGCTCGATGGCTGGCTGGCGCTTGGCGCGCATCTGCCGCCGAAGGAAAAGCGCGGCCTCGTGCTGGTCGATCCGCCCTTCGAGGAGGAGGGCGAGTTCGCGCGCCTCACCGACAACCTGCGGCGGGCGCACCGCCGCTGGCCTGGCGGCATCTATGCGCTCTGGTACCCGATCAAGGACCGCAAGGCGGTTGCCGCCTTCAGGTCGGCGCTGAAGCAGGCCGGCATCCCAAAGATGCTCGATATCGCCTTCGACATCCGGCCCGCCTCGAACGAGCCCAGCCTCGACGGCAGTGGCATGGTGGTGGTCAATCCGCCCTTCACGCTGGAGGGCGAGTTGCGTGTCCTGCTGCCGGCCCTGCACAAGGCGCTGGCCGTCAAGCAGCCGTCGCGCTGGACGGTCGAATGGCTGGCCGGCGAGCAGGGCCGCGGCTGAGCTATGCCAGCGCCGACGGCGTGAGGCCGGTCAGCCGCCGGCTCTCGCGGATCAGATGCGCCTGGTCGGCATAGCCGGCCTCGATCGCCAGCACCGCGGTCGAGGCATCGCCCGCCTTCTCACGCAGGCGCCGGAACCGATTGAAACGCAGGATACGGTCGAGCGTCTTCGGGCCATAGCCGAAGGCGTCGTCGAAGCGCCGGCGCAGCGTCCGCTCGCTCATGTTGAGCCGTCTCACCAGGAAGGGCAGCAGCGGCGCTTCAGGCGGCAGGCCTTCATGGATGACGTCGAAGGCGCGGCCCATCAGCGGATCGAGCGCATCGCACCCTTGCGTTTGCCTGCCGACCGTCTCCTCCAGTAGTCGCACCATGCCGGCGAGATCCGGCGCGTGCTTGATGCCGTCGGAGAGTTCGCGAGCGCGGCCGCCCCACAATTCGGCGAGGTCCAGGCGCTCGCCGACAATCTCGCTGGCCGGCAGGCCGAGCCAGCCCGCGGCAGCACCCGGCAGGAAGCGGAAGCCGACGATCACGGCGCCCGCCGGGGGCCGCTCGATCTGCGGCTCCTTGTCCGGACCGGCTACGCGGAAGCGCCCGTCGATCCATTGCAGGTCGATGGTGGCATCCGGCGTGATGACGATGGGCGGAACGTTCTCCTGCGGCATGCGGTGGACCCAGACCGCGGAGAAGACGCCGGCCAGGCCACCGCCGGCGGGCCGTTCGCGAAAGAAGCCGGTTGACCGCGCCAGCACCGCTTCCATGTCTTCTCCGATCTGCGCCGGCAGTTTCCCTGCGCACCGGGCCGTCAGTTTCCCTGCGCACCGGTGCGATGGCCATTTTGGCCGAAATCTTCAATGCCGGCCGCTGCTGTTGTGGCAAACAAGCATAAATTTGCGGGCGCCTTGAGCGCTCTGCCCGCACCCCATCCGTCATCGGGACGTGGTCAAGAATATAGAAAGGAGAACGCGAAATGAAACCTCGCATCACCGTCTTCACGCTTGGCGTCGACGATCTGGAGGCGTCGCTGAAATTCTATCGCGATGGGCTGGGCCTGCCGACCGAAGGCATCATCGGCCGCGAGTTCGAGCACGGTGCCGTCGCATTCTTCGAGCTCGCCGGCGGGCTGAAATTCGCGATCTTCGAGCGCTCGAGCATCGCCCATGACGCCACGGTGCCGCAGAGCGGCCGCAGCCCGACCGAATTCACCATCGGCCACAATGTGGGCAGCGAGGCGGAGGTCGATGCCGCGATGGCTGAGGCCATCAAGGGCGGCGCGCGCGTCGTCAAGCCGGCGCAAAAGACCTTCTGGGGCGGCTACGCCGGCTATTTCCAGGACCCCGACGATCATCTGTGGGAAATCGTCTACAACCCCGCTTTTGTCCCGCAGGACTGAGCCCTCGAAAGCACGGGAGGCCGACATGCCCGTAGAGGCGATCCAGATCATAGGCGCGCTTCTGATCGGCGGCGTCTTCGTCTTCGCCGGCATCGAGCATTTCGTGAAGTTCGACGCAATGCGCTTCTATCTGGCGAGCCGGAACGTCCCGGCTCCAGCTTTGATGCTGGCCTGCGGCTCGGCGGTCGAGATCGGCGCCGGGCTCATGCTTGCCCTCGGCATCGCGGCAGCCTTCGCCGCGGCTGCGCTGGTCGTGTTCACGTTGGCCGCGAACGTCCTGCTGCTGCGCTTCTGGACCTGCGAAGAGTTGGAACGGCAGGTTCTGCGCAATGCCTTTCTGATCAACTTTGCCGTCATTGGCGGGCTGCTGCTCGCCGGAACGGCTTGACGACCTTGCGAATGGAACGATGCATTCCGGAAACCATTGTTTTCGCAACCGCTTGACCGGCGTCGAGCGAATCCGCACAGTGCGCGCAATCGACCCTGAGAGGCTGTCATGACTCGCTTCGCTCATTCCGCCCTTGCCGCGCTGATTTCGTTCGCGACGCCGTTTGGCACGTCGCTTGGCTTCACCCACGCCGCGCATGCCGCCGATCTTGCCGTCTACACGGAGGATGACAGTGGCGTCTGCGGTCAGCCCTGGGTGCTGAGCAAGATCACCAGCCGGTTCTCTTATCAGGTGCATCACGTGCCGCATCTGCCGGATGTTTCGATCACCGACTTCCATCGCATCCACCAGCATCGCTACTTGCCGGCCAGCGAGGAATGGCCGATCGGCCGGCGCTATTGCGGCGCAACGGTCAGCCTGTCGGATGGCCGCGACCGCGCCATCTGGTACCTGATCGAGGAAGGCCAGGGCTTCGCCTCGATCGGCGACAATGTCGAATTCTGCGTCGCGGGCTTCGACCGCTGGATGGTCTATAACGGCCGCTGCCGCGTGCTGCGGTAAAAAGTCGGCCGCACTTTCCAGACTGATCTAAACAGCCTGTGGCTGCGTTCACAGCTGTGCGGGCGGCGACGGTGCGATGACCGGCGCCAGCGTTGCGGTCGTCGCAACTCGCTGACACCCGGCGACTCCGCCGTTGACATGACGTCGCGAGCAGCCTCCCGCTATCCTCATGCTCGCGCGCCCTGGCCGGACAGATAGGCGCAGATCAGCTCGCCGAGTTGCTTCTGCAACTCCGGCGCATCCAGCATGTTGCGGCGCGCTGCATTGTGGATCACGCCCTCGACCGCCGAGGAGAGCACGCGCGCCACGGTCTGCGTGTCTTTCAAGCGCCGGCGGTACTGCGCGACGGCCGTCGCGTAGTGCTCGAGATAGCGCGCCTGGAACGAGGCATGCGCGGCCCGCGAGCCGCGGTCGCCGGGGGCCTCGTCGAGCAGCACCTGATGCAGCGTCGGATGGACGCTGTGCGCGGCGATCATGCCGCGCACCAGTTCGCGGGCGAATTGCCTGAGCGGCTTCTCGTCGGCCGCCGCGTCGCGGATGACCGACAGCACCTCGTCGAAGTGGCGGCGTCGGATCGAGTCGACCAGGGCGAGCTTGTCGGGAAAGTACTGGTAGAGCGAGCCGATGCTCACGCCAGCCGCCTCCGCCACCTTGTTGGTGGTGAAGCCCGCCCAGCCCAGTTCGCTCAAAACGCGAGCACCTGCTTCAATGATCGCTTCGACGGTGGCGACCGAGCGCGCCTGGCGCGGCTCTTTGCGCATGCGCCGGGCTGGCTTTGCAACGCGAGTAGACATCCCCGACCAGGTCCCCCAAAAATATAAACAAGATACTCACATTTATCTTCAACGCAAACGGAGCCGCAAAGATGAGCGCCACGATTTTGCTGCGCAGCCTGCTTGCCTACCAGGCCTGGGCCAATGACGAGTTGCTGGAGACGCTCGCCGGTATCGATCCGCAACGCAACGCAAAGGAACGTCACGCCGCGCTGCGGCTGATGAACCACATCCATGTCGTGTCGCGGATCTTTTCGGCGCATCTCACCGGCGTCGCGCATGGCTACGCCAGCGACAACACCGAGGAGACGCCGAAGCCCGCGCAGTTGCGCGCCGCGATGGCGGCGAGCGACCGCTGGTTTCTCGACTATGTCGAAGCCGTTTCTGAGCGCGATCTGTCCGAGCCGGTCGCCTTCACCTTCACCGATGGTGACAGTGGCTGCATGACCAGGCAGGAGATGCTGACCCATGTCGTCGTGCACGGCAGCTATCATCGCGGCGAGATCGGCCGCATGCTGGCCGGGATCGTGGTCTCCCCGCCTTGGGATACCTATGCCGTTCATCTGCACCGCGCCGAGCCTTCGCGTCGCCTGCAGATGGAGCTCGAGCCGTTCGGCGCCTGAGATGGAACGGAATCTGATGTATGTGAGCGAAAAGCTCGCATTCGTGAAAGCAAGATTTGCAGCGGCCGCTTGACCGTTTTGCTTGGCCTTTACCTGTACATCTTCCTGCTGGACAAGGTGAAGTGGAGGGTCTGGCTCCGTTTGTTGAATATGTATGGCAAGCTCACATTTTGCGGGGAGCGCGGCAGGGATGATCGAGCGATAGAGTGCAGCGCGAATTCTCGGCAACGCAACTTCACTTGGACAAGCAAAGATTCGCTCTCGATTTTTGCGCCGATACGCCTTGAAGGACGTTTCTCGTAACCGAAATTCAATATATGAAAATCATTGTGTTGCTTCGCTGGCTAGAAAGTCGCGAGTCAGATATGCATTGACGCGCGGGTCACTCATGACCAGCGGCAAAACGCAAGGGGCATCGCATGGCAAAGCAAACAACGAAGGCGCCGGCGGCGAAAGCGCCGGCAAAGAAAGCGGCACCGAAAGCTGCCGCTAAACCAGCAGCAGTGAAGAAGGCAGCGGCACCGAAGGCAGCCGCCAAGGCTCCGGCCAAGGCAGCGGCAAAGCCCGCCGCCAAGGCAGCAGCCAAGCCCGCCGCCAAGGCCGCGGCCAAGCCTGCCACCAAGGCAGCAGCGAAGCCCGCCGCCAAGGCAGCGGCAAAGCCTGCCGCCAAGAAGCCGGCAGCCAAGGCAGCGGCCAAGCCCGCCGCCAAGGCGCCGATGAAGGCCGCCGCTGCCAAGTCGACGGCAGCGGTGAAGAAGGCGGCGCCTGCAAAGAAGGCGCCGGCCAAGAAGTAGTCGCGGGGCTTCGCTCGCGAACGCGAACGGGTGAGGGCGGGTGCCGTGGGCGCCCCTCTCGCCCATTCGGCGTGACGCCGATCGAAGCTGGAGCGCTCTGTCCAAAGCTCTCGGAACTTGCCATCGGCAAAGCTTCCGGGAGCTTTTTGCTGTTGCGCTGCGACGCGCAATCTGGTGCCGGCGCGTTGGCCGCCTGGATCGGCGCCGCTGGCCGTTGCCCTCCAGTGACCGTTCGGTCAACAGTGCGCGAGAAAACTGGGAAACCGATCATGCCGAAACTGCTCTATGCCTCCGCCTCTCCCTATAGTTCCAAGGTCCGCATGGCCGCTGCCTATGCCGGCATCGCGGTCGATCTCGTGCCGGTCAAGACCGAGGACAAGCCGGCGGAGCTGATCTCGGCCAATCCGCTGGGCAAGATCCCGGTGCTGGTGCTGGAGGACGGCCGCTCGATCTACGACAGCCGCGCCATCACCCAGCATTTCAACCGCCTGTCGAAGAATGCGCTGTTTCCGCGAGATCCCGACAAGCGGCTCGAGGCCGAGGTGCTGGAGGCGCTGGCCGACGGCATCTGCGACTGCGCGCTGTCCATGGTCTATGAACGGCGCACGCGGCCTGAGACGATGGTCCATCAGCCCTGGCTCGACCGGCAGTGGACGAAGATCATCGGCGCGCTCGACCTGCTCAACGCCAACCCGCCGAAACTGCCGAAGAAGATCACCGCCGGCCAGATGGCGTTGCGCGCCACCCTCGGCTATCTGTCGCTGCGCTTCGGCGGCCAGTGGGAGAAAGGCCGCAGCCGGCTCGTGCGCTGGGCGGCGCGCTTCGACGAGAAGTTTCCCGAGCTGAAGAGCTGCGTGCCGGGGTGAACAGCTAATCTCCCCCACAAGGAGGGAGATCGGCAGCTTCCTCCAAGTGCCTCCCCATATTGAATTGTCGCTCGGATTCGTGATTGCATAGGCCGTGCAATCGCAAAGTGGTTCGCATGGCAAAATCAGTCACCACAGTCACCAAAACAACCGCCGCCCCCGACCCCATGGTCGAGCGCCTGCGCGTCGCGCTTGGCAGGCGCGCCTTCACCGAGCAGAAGATGTTCGGCGGCACCTGTTTCATGATCAACGGCAACATGCTGATCGGCACCTCGAAGCGCGGACTGCTGGTGCGCGTCGGCAAGGACGCGCATGCGGCCGCGGTTGCCCGACCGCATGCGCGGCCCATGGAGATGGGCGGGCGCTCGATGGAAGGCTATGTCCACGTCGCGCCGGAAGGAACGGCCACCGAAGCCGACCTTGCCGGCTGGCTCGATCTTGCGCTGGCTTTCGTCGAAACTTTGCCGCCGAAGGGCAAGCCGGGCAAGGTCGCAAAGCGGCCAGCCTGAGCAGATCGCGCAGCCTATTCTGCACTGCAACGGCGGCGTCGGCAGTTCGACCGGACACGCCAGCCGGCGGAGGACGCGATGACATCTCTGACGGGACGTTGCATGTGCGGCGCGGTCACCTGGACCTATGCCGGCGAGATCACCCGCAATCTGGTCTGTCACTGCGCCGACTGCCAGCGTGCCACGTCGTCGCCCTTTACGGCCTTCCTGGGAATGCGGCCGGAACACCTGACCTGGACCGGCGACATCAGGCACTACGAGAGCAGCCCGGACACGTTGCGCGGGTTCTGCCCGTCCTGTGGCTCGAGGCTCTATTTCCGCTCCGGGAAATGGCCTGCTGAAATCCACGTCCACGCCGCCACCATGACCGATCCCGCCGACTATCGGCCCGACGCTCAGGTGGTCATGCGCTCGCGGGCGAAATGGCTGGACCGGCTGCCATCGATCCCGGCCCATGACGGTTTTCAGCAGAAGCCGTCGGGTGGGGCGCCTGCCGAAGGAAACTGACGCCCTCAAGTCCCAACCCGATCGGCGGACTCAACACAAGGCACAAAAAAAGCCGGGCGCGGGGCCCGGCTCTTTCGTGTCGTGGCTTGTACGACTTAGAACTTCATACCGACGCCGAAGGTGACGCGGTTGTCCTTCGACTTGACGTTGCCGACATTGTCGAAGTCCTTGTCGCCGTAATCGCTGTAGCGATACTCGACGCGGCCGAACACGTTGTCCGTGATCTTGATGTCGGTGCCGACACCAGCCGTCCAGCCGAGCATTGCATTGCTGTCGCTGCCGGCTGCGGTTTCGATCTTCTGGTTCTTGGCCGCGAGACCGCCGGTGCCATAGAGCAGGATCTCCGGGGTCACCGAGTAGCCGAGACGGGCGCGCAGCGAGCCTTCAAGCCCACCCTTGGCGGTGATGCCGCCCTCGGAGCCCTTGACGCCGTTGTAGCCGAGATCGGCTTCAGCACCGTACACGAAGTTCTCCTGCTGCCACTGATAGCCGCCGAAGACGCCGCCGACGAAGCCCTTGGTGCCGACATCGATACCGACGTCGCGCGCATCGGCATGGCCGCTGAAGCCGTAGCCGGCGCTCAGACCGACATAGGGGCCGGCCCAGGATGCCACGGGGAGTTCGGCGACCGGAGCGGGGGGTGCCGGCGGCTCTTCAGTGACGACGTCTGCGGCATAAGCGGTACCGCCGAGGGCGAAAAGCCCGAGCGCAACCGCGAGCGGACGCGCAAACTTGAGATTGGCTTGCATTGTTGTTTACTCCTTAAGCCACAAGACACTTTAGGCTTGGTTGTTCATGAAATGCCCCGGCCCGTCCGGGGGGATAAACGAGCCTGGCGTTCAACGGTTCCAAATGTCGTGTCGAAATACGGCTGAAGCGAACCTGAACTTGGGTCATTCCCCGGCGCGAATAAGGCCGAACCATGACGTTGCATCTTCGCCACAGCAAATGTCAGCAGGCTAATGAGGTTGCGCTGCACGCCGCTTGGTTCAAGGGGTCCAGCGACATATATTGCGCTATGACGGGCCCGGATCCGGGCCGGGCAAGCGTGCGTATCGGCCGCTTCGCCACATTCCCGCCTCAGGTGGAAATGGTGTTTAACCCCTTGGTCCGTCATATTGTGCCGGCTGCCGGAATCGCGGCGTCGATTAAGGATTGACAGATGAGACAAGCCCCAGCCGTTGCGCTGGTAACGGGTGGCGCGAAACGGATCGGCAAGGCTATCGTCGAGGACCTTGCGGCGCATGGCTTTGCCGTCGCCATCCACGCCAACCGGTCGGGCGCCGAGGCTGAGGCTGTGGCCAGCCGCATCCAGGCAAATGGCGGGCGCGCCGCCGTGGTTGTCGCCGACCTGACCGACATGGACGCCGTCGGCGATCTCGTCGGCCGTTCGCAGGCCGCACTTGGGCCCGTCACGCTGCTGGTCAACAACGCCTCGCTGTTTGTTGACGACCGTATCGAGGATCTCGACTGGCAGGCCTGGGACCGTCACTTCGCCATCCATGTGAAGGCGCCGGCGCTGCTGGCGCAGAATTTCGCCCGCGCGCTGCCGGAGGGCGCGGAGGGGCTGATCGTCAACATCATCGACCAGCGCGTCTGGCGGCCGACACCGCGCTATTTCTCCTATGCGCTGTCGAAATCGGCGCTGTGGACCGAGACCCAGATGCTGGCGCAGGCGCTGGGCCCAAGCATCCGCGTCAACGCCATCGGCCCCGGCCCGACGCTCAAGAACAAGCGCCAGGACGATGATGATTTCGGCAAGCAGGTCGAAGGCCTGATCCTCAAGCGCGGCCCGCAATTGCCGGAATTCGGCGCCACCATCCGCTATCTATGGGAAGCGCGCTCGGTTACCGGCCAGATGATCGCGCTCGACGGCGGCCAGCATCTTGCATGGCAGACGCCCGATGTGACAGGCATGGTGGAATGACTCCCGCAGACCAGAAACACAGACGAAACGGCGCCGCCGACGATCTGCCGCCCGGCATCGATCTCGAGGACGAGGCAACGGAGGAGATCGTCGAGCCGGAGCCCATGCCGGCCGGACCCGATGTCGCCTTCACCGCGATCGACTGGACGCCGCATGCCGGCGATGCCGACGGCATGGTCGGCGCCGAGGTGATCCAGACCTTGGTCAAGCGGCTGCCCAATCAGCCGGGCGTCTACCGCATGATGAACGCCGCCGGCGACGTGCTCTATGTCGGCAAGGCGCGCAGCCTCAAGAAGCGCGTCACCAACTATGCGCAGGGACGCTTCCACACCGCCCGCATCGGCCGCATGGTGCGCGAGACGGCGACGATGGAGTTCGTCGTCACCCGCACCGAGATCGAGGCGCTGCTGCTCGAGGCCAACCTCATCAAGCGGCTCAGGCCGCGCTTCAACGTGTTGATGCGGGACGACAAGTCGTTTCCCTACATCCTCTTGACCGGCGATCATGTCTCGCCGGGCATCTACAAGCACCGCGGCGCGCGCTCGCGCAAGGGCGACTATTTCGGCCCCTTCGCCTCCGCCGGCGCGGTCGGGCGCACCATCAACTCGCTGCAGCGCGCCTTTCTGCTCAGGAGCTGCACGGACTCCTTCTACGAGAACCGCACCCGGCCCTGCCTGCTCTACCAGATCAAGCGCTGCGCCGGCCCGTGCACCGGCGAGATCTCGCATCAGGGCTATGCCGAACTGGTCGCCGAGGCCAAGGATTTCCTCTCCGGCCGCAGCCAGAAGGTGAAGACCGAGATTTCGGCCGCCATGCAGCAGGCCTCCGAGGAGCTCGATTTCGAGCGCGCGGCCATTTATCGCGACCGCCTTGCGGCGCTCTCGCATGTCCAGGCGCACCAGGGCATCAACCCGCAGACGGTCGAGGAGGCGGACGTCTTCGCCGTCCATCAGGAAGGCGGCCAGACCTGCATCCAGGTGTTCTTCTTCCGCACCGGCCAGAACTGGGGAAACCGAGCCTATTTCCCGAAGGCGGATCCGGCACTGGAGGGAGCCGAAGTGCTGGGCTCGTTCCTGGCGCAGTTCTACGACGACAAACTGCCCGCGCGCACGCTGCTGCTTTCCCAGCCCGTGCAGGAACAGGAACTGCTTGCCGAGGCGCTGTCGACCCGTGCCGGGCGCAGGATAGCGATCTCGGTGCCGCAGCGCGGCGAGAAGAAGGACCTGACCGACCATGCGCTGCAGAACGCGCGCGAGGCGCTCGGCCGAAGGCTCGCCGAAACCTCCACGCAGGCGCGGCTGCTTAACGGTTTTGCCGAGACCTTCGGGCTGGCGAAGCCGCCGGTCCGCATCGAGGTCTACGACAACTCGCACATCATGGGCACGAACGCTGTCGGCGCCATGGTCGTCGCCGGGCCGGAAGGTTTTGTGAAGAACCAGTACCGGAAATTCAACATCCGTTCGACCGAGATCACGCCCGGCGACGATTTCGGCATGATGCGCGAGGTGATGCAGCGGCGCTTCTCGCGGCTGCTCAGGGAACATGGCGACGCTCAGCCTTCGGACGGCGTGGAAGCCGAGAACGGCACGGACGAGGACCTGGTCGCCGGCAACGGCAGCTTCCCGGCCTGGCCCGACGTCATCCTGATCGACGGCGGCCAGGGCCAGATGACGGCGGTGCGGCAGATCCTCTCCGATCTCGGCATCGAGGAGCGGGTCGCGGCCATCGGCATCGCCAAGGGTCAGGACCGCGACGCCGGGCGCGAGCGCTTCTTCGTCAAGGGCCGGGACTCCTTCACGCTGCCGGTGCGCGACCCGGTGCTCTATTTCGTCCAGCGCCTGCGCGACGAGGTGCACCGCTTCGCCATCGGTTCGCACCGCGCCCGCCGCAAGAAGGAGATGGTCAAAAGCCCGCTCGACGAGATCGCCGGCATCGGCCCCGGCCGCAAGCGGGCGCTGCTGCTCGCATTCGGCACCGCCAAGGCCGTCAGCCGCGCCGCGATCGAGGACCTGGTCAAGGTCGACGGCATTTCCGAGCATGTCGCGAAGCTGGTCTACAACCATTTTCATGACAGCTGACCATTCTTGCGCCTATTTTTGCCTGACCAATCGAATCTCGCCTGTTGACCCCCCACATTGGCTTCTGATTTGAGTAGCAGGCGGAGGAGAATTCCCGAGACGACATGGCCCAGCGCGCGTTCAACCTGCCGAACATTCTCACCTACGCCCGTATCATCGCGGTGCCGCTGGTGGTGCTGTGCTTTTTTCTCGAGGGGCATTTGAAGTCGTCCGACTTCGCCCGCTGGTCGGCGCTGGCCATCTTCCTGCTCGCCTCCATCACCGATTATTTCGACGGCTATTTCGCCCGCGCCTGGCAGCAGACCTCCAACATCGGCAAGATGCTCGACCCGATCGCCGACAAGCTGTTGGTCGCCACCTGCCTGCTTCTGCTTGCCGCCGATACCGATCGCCATGCCGGCATCGCCGGCTGGTCGCTATGGGCGGCGATCATCATCCTGTGCCGCGAGATTCTGGTGTCGGGACTGCGCGAATATCTGGCGGCCCTCAAGGTCTCCGTGCCGGTGACGCAGCTTGCCAAATGGAAGACCACCATCCAGATGATCGCCATCGCCTTCCTTCTGGTCGGCCCGGCCGGCGACAAGATCTTCCCGCTGACCACCCAGATCGGGCTGGTGCTGCTGTGGATCGCGGCGCTCGTCACGCTCTACACCGGCTACGACTATTTCCGCGCCGGCCTGAAGCACATCATGGACGAGTAAGATGTCGACGAAGCTCATCTATTTCGCCTGGGTGCGCGAGCGCATCGGCAAGCCGGAAGAGGAGGTCGAGCTGCCGGCCGGCATCGAGACGGTCGCCGACCTGCTGCGCTGGTTGAAGTCGCGGGGCGAGGAATACGAGCACGCGCTGCAGCATTCCGACGTGATCCGTGTCGCCATCAACCAGGAACATGTCGGCCATCGCGAGAAAATAGCGGGCGCGCGCGAAATCGCGCTGTTCCCGCCGATGACCGGAGGCTGAGGTGGCGAGCGCCGTGGCGCCTGTCATACGCATCCAGCGCCAGGATTTTGACGTCGCCGCCGAGATTGCCGCCCTGACCAAGGACCGCGCCGACATCGGCGCCGTGGTGACGTTCTCCGGGCTCTGCCGTGACGAGCAGGGCGCGCTTTCGGCGCTCGAACTGGAGCACTATCCCGGCATGGCCGAGGCCGAGATCGGCCGCATCGCCGCCGAGGCGGTTCTGCGCTGGCCTCTGCAGGGGCTGACCGTCATCCACCGCCACGGCAAGATTGCGCCCGGCGAAAACATCGTGCTGGTGGTCGCGGCCTCGTCGCATCGGCAGGCCGCCTTCGAGGCGGCGAACTTCCTGATGGATTACCTGAAGTCGCGCGCGCCCTTCTGGAAGAAGGAGCATCTTGCCGATGGCTCCGAAGGCGGTTGGGTCGAGGCCAAGGAAGCCGACGACGAAGCCGCCGACCGCTGGAAGTCGGGCGGATGAAGCCCGGCCTGGTTCCGGGGCTTGGCCCCGTTCTACCATTGAACCGCACTCCTTGCCGCCGTTGATACCTGACGGCAAGTCCCGGACCGTCGTTCCTACGATGGGGTCGGTCCGACCCCGAGATTTTCCGGGAATAATCCGGACACCCGAAGCGTTCCCTTCTGAGATGGCGGGCAGGCACAAGGGATGTTTCCCAAGAACATCCTTCGTTGAAGCCGCCAGACCGAAAGCGGCTCGATCTGGCTACTCAAAGGAGACCAGATATGAAAAAGCACGCGCTCATCCTTGCGGTCACAAGCCTTTCGCTGATCGCCTTCGCCGGCCTTGCCAAGGCGGACGACCACCTCGTCAACGCGCTTGAGCATGGGCTCAGCCCGGACAGCCAGGCGTTCCAGACCAACAAGGCCGGCCATAGCGGCGACCTCGCGCCTGGACAGGGCAGCCCGTTCGGAGGCGAGGACATGAGGACGCCGTCCACCGACACCGAGGCAGCGAACCTTCATGCGAATGTGAAGGAGCGCGAGGCAAAGTGACGTCTCGACCCGCCGCGAGGGGCGGCGGGTGCTGCACTGCCGTGAACCGACCAGCGCGCAGCCGGGCATCGCGCAATCGAATGTCGCCGAGCGTGCATAGGAAGCGAGCCTCGCCCGTATGGGCTGGCCGGCGATTTCAAGCAGCAGCTTGCGGATCGCCTTCTCGAACATGGCGAGATCGCCAATGGTGAAGGCGTCCGGTCTCCTTGCCAGGCTCCAGCGCCGATTGACCGGAATGGCGGAAACACCTAGTTTCGCCGCTGCAAGAATGGGGATGGGGTTCCCCCGAAACCGCCCAAGCTTTTCGCATCTGGGCTGATGACTCCTGCCAGGCGTGCTCTGCGCGGCAGGATCTGCTTGTGCGCTCGCAACATGCCTGTTCGGTCAACGCGGCTCGGGCCGTAAATGGAGAGGCATGAAGCAATGACCCTTGCGGCTTGCGCCCTGGTCCTGATCGGCGGGTTTTGCGGCGGCATATCCCGCTTCTTCCTTTCGGGCATCGTCGGCCGCGCGGTCGGCGAGACCTTTCCCTGGGGCACGCTGGCGGTCAACGTCTCCGGCGCCTTGGCCATCGGTGGCTTTGCCGGCGCGGCTCGCACGGTCGGCGGCGTCTTCGCCAGCGATCTGGTCCGTGATTTCATCGTCGTCGGTCTGTTCGGCGGCTACACCACCGTCTCCTCCTTCTGCCTGCAGACGCTGAACCTGGCGCTGGACGGGGAGGGGCGGCTCGCCGTCTTCAATGTCGTTGCTTCATCGGCGGCGTGCGTGCTCTTCGTCGCGGCCGGCTTCTTTGCCGTCGTCTGGATGGCGGGGTAAAGGCCATGGGAGGCAAGGACAGACAGGCAGCGCAACTCTATCTGGCGGTCGGCGGCGGTGCGGCCATCGGCTCGCTGGCGCGTTTCCTCTCCGGCTATGTCATTGTTTCGTTGCTCGGCCTCAGCGCGCTTCTTGCAACGGCTTTCGTCAATGTCGTCGGCTCCTGGGTCGTCACGTTCTTCGCCACGCTGACCCGGCCGGACGGGCGCCTGATGATTGGCCCGACCGCCCGCCAGTTCGTCACTGGCGGCTTTTGCGGCGGTCTCACCACTTTCTCGGCCATGAGCCTGGACACCTTCATCCTGCTTTTCGAGCGCGACCTCGGCCTCGCCGCGACCTATCTTGTCAGTGTGGTCGTGTTGTCGCTGGCGGCCGCCTGGCTCGGCTATGCCATGGCGATCAGGATCAACCGGTAATCTGGGAGGAGAACATGGAACTTCCCAGCCAATGCGTGCTGCTCAGGATATTCTTCGGCGAGGATGACAGGTCGGCCGACGGCAAGCCGCTGCATGAGGCGATCGTCATTACGGCGCGGGAGGCCGGAATGGCCGGCGCCACGGTGCTCAGGGGGCCCCTCGGCTTCGGCCGCTCGAGCGTGCTGCACACGGCCAAGATCCTGCGCCTGTCGCAGGACCTGCCCATCGTCGTCGAGATCGTCGACGCGCCGGAAAAGATCGACGCGCTGATCCCGCAGATCAAGGCACTGACCAAGAGCTGCCTGATCACCAGGGAAAAGGTCGAGGTGGTCCGCTACGGCGAAGGGGATTGAACCGCGTGCCGCTTCGATCAGCTTCGACGAAGACGTCGGCTGATCGTGACTTCGTCGAAAATGCCGGCCGCAAAAATGTCCATGGCATCCTTGGCCAGGGCCGAGGCTTCGGGGCTGCCTGGGGTAAGGCCGCGCTCCTGGCAGACCTCGTCATAGATGCGCTTGAGCAGAGCCAGATCGCTAGGATAGGCGATGCCGCTCTTCGAGACATGGGGATTGATCATCGCGTCCTCTCAGTTTGGGACGGAGACGCGACAGATGCTCGCGGGGCGCAGAGCATCCATCGCCGGGCGCACAACCATAGGTGCTTCGAGCGGCTCCGCATTCACCCAGGTTAAAGGAAAAGGCGGCTCCGGCAGGAACCGGGCCGCCTCGTTTCCTGCTGTCAGCTGGCTCAGCCGACGATCTCGGTGTCCGAGAACCAGTAGCGGATCTCCTGCGCGGCGGTCTCCGGCGCGTCCGAGCCGTGCACCGAATTCTCGCCGATCGACAGCGCATGCACCTTGCGGATCGTGCCTTCGGCGGCATTGGCCGGGTTGGTGGCGCCCATTACGTCGCGGTTCTTGGCAATCGCGTTCTCGCCTTCCAGAACCTGGACGATGGTCGGGCCCGACGACATGAATTCCACCAGCTCGCCGAAGAACGGGCGATCCTTGTGCACGGCATAAAAGCCCTCGGCCTCGCGGCGGCTCATCCACACGCGGCGCGACGCGATGACGCGCAGCCCGGCATCTTCCAGCATCTTGGTGATGGCGCCGGTCAGGTTGCGCTTGGTCGCGTCGGGCTTGATCATGGAAAAGGTGCGTTCGATCGCCATTGGGTCGTCCTTGTTCTGGGAATGGAAGTGGCGGGCTCTATACAGGCCGCTCGACGCCTTGCCAAGGGGAAGCGGCTTCCGAGCAATTCCTGGAAAAGTGCGAAATGGTTTCCGTCCGGAATTGCATCAAAACAAACACATAGAACGGTTCGGCGTTTCTGCGAAACGGCGAACCGTTCTGGTCAGGACCGGCTCTTTGCGGGATAATCCGGCGGCTGCGGGCGCGGTTCGAATGCAGGTCGGAGCATCGCGGCGGAGCCGAAGGCGATGAACTGGCCTTACCTCAGACGCGGCGATATCGCTGGCATTGTCTTCATGGCCATCGTTCTTGCCGGGATCCTCTTCGTCCTGCTGTTCTTCCCGCAGCGCGGGCAGCAGAATTTCGGCTTCGGTCCGGAGTGGCAATGCACGCGCATCGAGCACGGCGATCCGATCTGCGTCAGGCTGGTCGAAAAGGATGCGCCGGGAAATCTCCCCCCTTGAGGGGAGATGGCCGGCCAGAGGGGGTGGTCTCGCGCGGAGTGCCGAACTTCTCTTTGCGTCGCAGCATTTGAGGCGATCCCCTCTGTCGCCTTCGGCGACATCTCCCCCTCGAGAGGCTATCGAGAGGGAAGACCACTAGGCGGCAGCGGCAACCTGCCGGCCGATTCCGCCATGCAGGTCGAGGCAGCGCTCGAACCACTGCGCCACGCTGTCGCCTTCGTCGAGCAGCCGGTAAGGCGAGGCGATGCGCCCCCATTGCAGCGCGCCGAACACGATGTAGTCGGCAAACAGCGGCGATGCTCCGCCGAGGAAAGGCTGGTAGGTCAGCATCGAGCGCAGCGGCTCCAGCGAGGCGCGGAAGCCGGTGATGCCGGCGTCGCGTCCGGCCACCACCTCTTCCAGTCTCTTGCCGAAGCGCTGCTCGCGATTTTCGCGGAAATATGCCGCGTTCGCCTCGTCCTGCATGCCGTGCAGGTCGAGAAGCGCCACGCTGGTGATGAAGGGATGGATCGTGAGCTGGGACCAGCGCTCGATGAAACGCGCCATCGCCTTGCCGCCCTCGCCGCCAAACAGCGTCGGCCGCTCCGGATAGGCTTCGTCGAGATAGAGCGCGATGGCGAAGGAATCGGCCACCACCCGCTCGCCGTCGCGGATCACCGGCACCGTCTTGGACACGCCGCCCTCGACCTTGGGCACCTCCAGGAAGCGCGTCGGCAACTGGTTCACCTCCAGCCGCTTGTGCGCCAGCGCCATCTTCGCCTTCCAGCAATGCGGACTGAATGGCCGTTGGGCATCGTGGCCGACGAGATCATAGAGCATAATGGTCATTGGCGGGGTGGTTCCTGCGGTTTACGAAGAGCCGGGATTCGTTGCGAGCCGGATGAAAGAATGAAACAGCATTTCATGATGTTTGCGGCCTATAATCAATGGGCCAATGGACGCATCTATGATGCCGCGGCCGAGCTTCCGGAAGAGGAACTCTGCCGAGATGTCGGGGCCGTCTTCGGCTCCATGCTGGGCACGCTCAACCATCTGCTCGCCGTCGACCGCGTCTGGATGAAGCGCTTTACCGGGGAGGGCGACGCGCCAGGGGACACCGCGGCGATGCTCCACCGCACGCTGAGCGGACTGAGGCTGGCACGCGAGGCGGAGGACAAAAGGATCCTCGACTGGCTCGGCCGCATCAGCGACAAGGCGCTCGCCGGCCGCTTCTCCTACATGACGCTTACCGACATGCGCACCGTCTCTCAGCGGCTGGCGCCGGCGCTCAGCCACTTCTTCAACCATCAGACCCACCATCGCGGCCAGGCGCATATGTGCCTCACCGTGCTCGGCCGGCCGTCCGTGCCGCTCGACCTCGTGCTGTTCCAGCGCTCCGAGGAAGGTCGCGCCTACGCCTGACCGGCCGCTGGCCATCGCATCGGTGTCGGTATGTTAGGACTTCTTTTGTTCTCTCGCTTCACAATAGGCCATTGCAGCAGGAGAAAGGCATGCGCATCGATTTGTCCCCGACGAGTTGGGGCAGGGTCATTGTGGTCACGGTTGCCGGCACGGCGTTCTTCATCGGCGCCGCCTTCTTCGTCGATTCCTACAATTTCCCATCGCTGTCGCCGGAGGCGCTGCTGTGGGCGAAGCTCACCGATCTGTTCCTGCCGCTCATCCTCGGCGGTTCGTTCCTGTTCTTCCTGATGTGGAAGATGCGCCAGCTGGCGATCACCCAGAAGGAGCTCACCATTGTTGCGGCGACCGACAGCCTGACGGCGGTCTTCAACCGCGGCGCGTTCTCCATGCTGGTCGAAGCCTATCTGGAGAAGGCCCGCAGCCACGCGGTCGCCGACACCGGCGCGCTGCTGATCGTCGATGCCGATCACTTCAAGTCGATCAACGACCGCCTCGGCCACGACTGCGGCGATCAGGCGCTCAAGATCATCGCCAACACGATCAAGGCGCAGCTGCGCGGCGCCGACATCGTCGGCCGCATCGGCGGCGAGGAGTTCGCGGTCTTCCTTCCCGGCGCCGACGCCTCGCGTTCCTGGCTGGTCGCCGAAGGCATCAGGCGGCGCATCCGCGAGATCGAATTCTCGCATGAAGGTCGGCCGTGCCCGCTTTCGGTCAGCATCGGCGGCATCGCCTTCAGCGGCATCACGACCTATGCCGACATGTTCCAGATCGCGGACAAGCATCTCTACAAGGCGAAATCGAATGGCCGCGACCAGGTGAGCGTCGAGGCCTCCGGCCCGCGCGGCGTGGCGGCAGACGACACGTCCGGCACGGTTCACTGAAGTCTTTCAGGTAACGCCGTAAGGCAGCAATATGTCAGGCGGCAAAGCCGTCATGGCCGCGTGTGACCGCAACCGGCGGCAGGTCCGCAGGCCACAGGATGCCGGCCGTCACCGCGAAGGTGATCAGCGCGTCGCGGGCCGCCTCGGCCGGGATTTCTCCCGCACGCGCGGCCTCGCAGGCCTCGGCCGCGGCGCCATAGCTCAGGCGCCGGCGCGAGGGCGCGAACTCGGTCAGGAACTCATGCATCTCGGACAGCGAGGCGATCATGCGCTTATGGCCGGCGCCGACACTGACCGCGACCGGGGTGAAGAACATCCTGTCGTACATGCTTGCCTCTCGAATGGAAGCGGAGGATGGCGGGACCGCCATCCTCCGGTCTTGGGTAGGACGCCCAACAACGCGCCTTGCGGGACGAAGTTCCATGCCGGGAAGCCATTTTGTGGGACGCGAGAGCGAGGCTGGGCAGGAGCAGGCAAGCCGTCCCCGAAGAATACCAGCGGTACGTTTACTGCGCTGTTCCGATCGTCGTGTCGGGGGTTGAGGCGGAGCCCTGATAGTGCGGCGAAAGCAGAAGGAACAGGATGGCGACTCCGGCGACGACCGCCGCAACGGTATTGACGAAAACCCGACCGGCCAGACCGGCCAGCCGCTGCCGCCAGCTCATAGCCGAAGGGATGAAACGCATTGTCCGTTTCTCCTCGTTTACGTCAGGCTGCCGCTCCTCTCCGCCAGCGGCAGCCTGGGCACGCCCCGCCGAACTTGCCGGTCTGCAATCCTGCAAGTCGTTGCGAGCCGCAGACCCTGTCCTGAAGATCGGCCGCCATGGCGAGTATAACCGTCTTCGGATCTGCCCATTGTACCAGGACCTGCAAACGCAAATGAACAGCGCAATCGAAGGTTCCATCGCTCGCGCCGAAGATGACGGGCGTCTTTCCGAACGCGAAGTGAATACGCGATAAAAACACCCCCGACCGGATATATGGAAGTCTATATTAGTCTATTCGGTCGCGCTCTCGGTGCGCGTCACCAGGTAGTCGGTAGAAGTCGCGTGAGAGCCGTTGCCGCGGGTGACGCGTACCACGGCGACACCCTGGCCGGAGGCGAGGCCCTTTACCGTTCGACACCTGCCGATCATATTTGTGCCCTCGAGCCGGGCGAGCAGGGCGGCGGCGCATTGGTTCATCCCGCCATAGATGGCCGGCCGCGTCTCAGCCCGGTGACAGGACTGCATGTCGGGGCTGCAAGAAAGCAGGATCAGCGCCACTACAGCTGTCGGCTCCATCGACGCGCTCCGTTGATGGGCGAAGAACGCCGATCCGGGCCTTTGGTTGCCGCATGGCCGTGCCGAAACTGGAAGCCTATTTCCACATGCCGCGCATGCGAGCGCCGAGATCGACCTTGACCGCAGGCCTGGCGCGCGGGTCGTTGGTCATCCGCGCGCTGGCCCAGGACGACTGCTCGAAGGCGGCAAGCATCGAGGCCGGGATGAAGCGGGTGCGCGAGGCGTAGACGTGGCGGTCGCCGCGCGCCGGCTGGTTATGCGGGTAGAACCGCTGCGGCACGACAAGGTGCAGGCTGTCCTTGGCCCGCGTCATCGCCACATAGAGAAGCCTGCGTTCCTCCTCGATGTCTTCCTTGGTGCCGACGCCGAGATCGGCCGGGATGCAGCCGTCGACCGTGTTGAGCAGGAAGACGTTCTTCCACTCCTGGCCCTTGGCCGAATGGATGGTCGACAGGATCAGGTAATCCTCGTCGCGGTGCGGCGGGCCGGCCTGGTCGCTGGTGGCGTCCGGCGGGTCGAGCGTCAACTCGGTCAGGAAACGTTCGCGCGAGGGATAGCCGGACGCGATCTGCTCCAGCTGCAGCAGGTCCGCGCGGCGCGTGATCGCATCCTCGTGAATGCGTTCAAGATGCGGCTCGTACCAGAGCCGGACCCGTTCGAGGTCGGCCGGCCATTTAGCGCCGGCCCTGAGACTGCTGTAGATACCGAGAAAGACCGGCCAATCTTCAGCCGCGCGCTGCGGCGGCCGGAAGCGGGCGAGGCCCATCGTCTCGTCCAGCGACGTCGCCATCGCCTCGATGATCTGCGAAGCGGCGGACGGACCGATGCCCGGCATCAACTGCAGCACGCGGAAGCCGGCGACGCGGTCGCGCGGGTTCTCGGCAAAGCGCAGCATCGCCAGCATGTCCTTGACGTGGGCGGCGTCGAGGAATTTCAGCCCGCCGAATTTCACGAAAGGGATATTGCGGCGCGTGAGCTCGACCTCCAGCGGCCCGCTGTGATGCGAGGCGCGGAAGAGCACGGCCTGCGCCTTCAGCGCCGTGCCGGCCTCGCGCTCGGCCAGGATCGCCTGGCAGACGTAATCGGCCTGCTCGGCCTCGTCGCGCACGCTGACCAGTTGCGGCTTGTGCGACGATCTGCGCTCGGTCCACAGGTTCTTGGTGAAGCGCTCGGTGGCTTCGCCGATCACCGCATTGGCGGCGGCAAGGATGGTCTCGGTCGAGCGGTAGTTGCGCTCCAGCATCACGACCGAGGCGCCTTGCGCGAACTGCTTTGGGAAATCCAGGATGTTGCGCACTTCGGCGGCACGGAAGGAATAGATCGACTGGGCGTCGTCGCCCACCACCGTCAGCCCGGCGCCATCCGGCTTCAATGCCAGGAGAATAGAGGCCTGCAGCCGGTTGGTGTCCTGGTATTCATCGACCAGCACGTGATCGAAGCGGGAGCCGAGATGCGCCGCGATCTCCGGCTCCGCCGCCATCTGCGCCCAGTAGAGCAAGAGGTCGTCGTAATCGAGCACGTTCTGCGCCTGCTTGGCCTCGACATAGGCCGCGAACAGGGCCTTCAGCTGGTCCGTCCAGCCGGCGCACCAGGGAAAGGCGGAGCCCAGCACCTCGCCGAGCGGCGCCTGCGCGTTGACGGCGCGCGAATAGATCTGCAGGCACGTGCCCTTGGTCGGGAAGCGGCTCTCGGTCTTGGAAAATCCGAGTTCGTGCCGGGCCAGATTCATCAGATCGGCCGAATCCTCGCGGTCGTGGATGGTGAAGGCGGGATCGAGCCCGATCTGCTCGGCATAGTCGCGCAGCAGCCTGGCGCCGATGCCGTGGAAGGTGCCGGCCCAGGAGAGCGCGTCGGCGATGATGGCGGCGTCGCGGCCAAGCACCTCGCCGGCGATGCGCTCGACGCGCTTGGCCATCTCGGCCGCGGCACGGCGTGAAAACGTCATCAGCAGGATGCGGCGCGGATCGGCGCCCTTGACGATCAGATGGGCGACGCGATGTGCCAGCGTATTGGTCTTGCCGGAGCCGGCGCCGGCGATCACCAGCAGCGGCGCCGCCACCTTGCCGTCGCCATGCACCACCGCCAGCCGCTGCTCGTCATTCAGCCGCGCGAGATAGGCGGGCGCCTCGAAGGACGAATCACGAGCGGCGATGTTCATCGCCCATCAAGCATCGTTTCCGCTTTGTTCGCAACGGGGATCTCCCTCCTTGAGGGGGAGATGTCGCCAAAGGCGACAGAGGGGGTCGCCGCGCGTGAAGCGCCGGCGCTGTCGTACTTCCGAGAAGGAGCGCCGCGCTCGACGCGAGACGACCCCCTCTGGCCTGTCGGCCATCTCCCCCTCAAGAGGGGAGAACAGCTGTGTCTACCGCTTCGGCTCCACTCCCATCGCCGCCGACTGGCGCCGCAGCGCGCGCCGCTCGTCGCCAGGCATCTCCAGCGGTGCGACGTCGCCGGGCACTTCCTCGATGATCCTCATCGTGACGCGGTAGGCGGTATAGGCGAATAGGCCGGTGAGCAACAGGCGGATCATGACCATCTCCTGATTTGGCTTCGAGCGGGCTCGGTGTTCAACCGGGCATGTGCCGGTTGGTTCCCCGTTCCACGCAACCAAACCGCCAGCGCTTCGTTTGCCCAGTGAAAAGGGGCGAACGAGAGGAGGTCGTCATGAAGAAGCTTCCTGTGCTGCTGGCCTTTGCGGCAGGGCTCGCGCTCGCCGCCTGCGACAACAGCGTGCAACCCACCAAGGCGCCGAGCGACACCGTCGACAAGAATCCTCAGGTCGACAAGAACCCGGTGCCGCAGTCGACCACCGGCGGCGATCAGCCCGGCACGCCACCGAAGCAGTGACGCCGCGCAATCGCCAGCCATAGTCGAATGAAAGTCGCCGGCAAGAGAAAGGCCGGCGCTGCTTGGGAGGAAGCTGGGAAGCGCCGGCCAAGCGGGAAAATCAGGCCCGCCGCACAAAACACCATAGCTGAGTCTTGCCGCCGGGTCAGCGGCGCGCCGCGGAAGACCTGTTGAAGGTGGTCAGAAATTCCAGCGATTGTGTGAAATCTACAACAAATGTCCTGAGCTGGTCCCAGGCATTGGTGCTGCCGGTTCATTGTAGAAGATCGAACACATAGCCTGGTATGCTGTGCGTTCTTGAATGTCTAAACTTGCACGGGTGCCTTACGCCATCGCTGCCCGTCTTACGGGCAGGTTCGTGATCTCGACGTCCAATTGGCGCTGCGTCAGCGCCGCTTCGGCCATGATCCACTGCTTGAACAAGCTCACCTTGCGGGCGCCAATCGCCTTGCCAGGGCAGACGAAATACCAGCCGGCGCTGTTGGGATGGTGCACCGCGAACGGCGCCACCAGCCGCTCGGCGCGGATGTCGCTTGCCATGTAGGCGCGGTTGGCGACCGCAAAGCCCATCCCGGCGTTGGCCGCTTCATAGGACATCATGCAGGAATCGAAATAGATGCTCTTCGCCTCGCCGAGCACGAAGCTCGCGCCGGCGAAGCGCAGCCACGACTGCCAGTTCTGGGTGCAGGTCTCGGAGTGGAGCAGGGTGAAGTGCCTCAAATCGTCGGGCGTCACCCTCGACAGCGGCTTGTTGCCCAGCACCTCGTGGAACAGCTTGCGGCTGCACACCGGGGTCAGGTCCTCCCGGAACAGAAGCTCGGAACTGAGGCCCGGGAAACTGCCGTCGCCATACCGGATCTCCAGATCGTATTCCGAGGTCGCGAATTCATGCGTGGCATAGGATGTCGAGACCCGCATCTCGATCTCGGGATACTGCCGCTGGAAGGCGGAGAGCCGTGGAAACAGCCAGCGCGCGGCAAAGGTCGGCAGCACGCAGATCTTCAGAACATGAGCCTGGGACTGGCCGGTGGCCTCCATATTGGCGGCCACGATGCGCTCTAGAGCCTCGCGTACCTGCGCCACATAGGCCTCGCCCTCCGGCGTCAGCGACACCGCATTGCCGCCGCGCTGGAAAATCTTGAAGCGGAGCTGGTCCTCCAGGCTCTTCACCCGCTGGCTGACTGCCGAAGCGGTGATGAACTGCTCTTCGCCTGCGCGCGTGAAGTTTTTATGCCGTGCGGCACTCTCCACGATTTTCAGTGAATTCAGGTTGACCTGACTGAGCAGACGCACCGGTTTGGACCTTAAGCTGGGCTTAGGCTAGCACCAGCATTCCTAAATTTACAGGGGTAGGGGAATTAATTGACTGTTTACCAAGTGTTGCCCCCAGCTTGGAGAAGTAGAATGAACGCCCATACAATCCCCGAACTGCGCTGCGCGATGAGCCGCGAGGCCATCATTGGCCATGAGACGGCTTGGAAAGTGTCGGGCTTCGGGGTCGCCCAGTATCGCCACGGCTACGACCCGGATCTGCTTACCGCGATCGAGGAGGCGGCGCGCAAGCTCAAGGACAAGCACGCGGTGCACAAGCATCTCGATCTTACCTTCATCACCGGCGCCGACCGTTACATCCCGGAGATCAAGGAGCTTCTCAACGACAAGCTGCGCCTGGAGCGGCTCTCGGACATGATGGGCACCAGGCTCGAACCCTATCCGCTGTCGATCGTCGGCTCGACCGTCACCTTCATGAGCCCCAGGGACGGCGCCGTCGATTGGCATTGCGATGGCGTTCCGGTGACGGAGCTCATTCCGCTGTCGATGACCGATCCGCTGATCGGCGGCCATCTCGAGATCTATTGCGACGACTCCGAGACCGGCCGTGCCCTCCTCGAAAGCGGTCGCGACCTGCCGCGCAACAAGATCATGCGCATCGACCACAAGATCAATTATGCCACGCTGGGCCAGTTCCTCGGCGTGCTGCACCGCGCCGCTCCCATCCAGCTCGGCGAACGCGTCACCCTGGTGCTCAACCAGCGCTCGGTGTCCAAGCCCTATGTCGACGACAACCGCATGTTCTACCTCGCCGCCGACAACGACCAGGACCGTGCCTGGGTGAACGAGCTGGCCGAGGATGTCTGGAACAACCAGCTTCCGGCCTATCGCCGCCATGCCGAAGAACACCCCATGCCACAACCGGTCGCCGAGACGGTCGCCGGCGGGGCAAGGGAAACATGGTAGCGAGTCCCGAGCCGGCCGGACGGCAGCCGTCGCTGAGCGCGCAGCCGGGCATGGCTCGAGGGCGAGAAATCCGCAGCGGCGCCGCCGCCCCGATGGCGGCGCTGGCCTTCGCTCTCGGCGCCGTGGCGCTGTGGGCCACCAACGCCCTTGTCGGCAAGACGCTGCTGGCCAGCCATCCGGTGTCGCTGGTGCAGTTCCTGCAGTTCTGCGGCGCCAGCCTGGTCTTTGTGATGATCAGGCTGGTGCGCACCTCTCCGTCTCCCCTTGCGGGGTCCGAAGGGCGGGGCGAGAGCCGTGGCTCGCCCCCGGGCAGTGGACCGGCGCGGCGCGCCGAGACGGATGAGGGATGGTGGCCGGAGCGCGGTCGCCACCAAGCTGGAGCACCCCTGATCCGTCATCTTCGGCGACACCTTCTCCCACGAGGGGGGAAGGGCAAGCCTGCGCGGAGCCTGGCCGCATACGCCGTCGGCTTCATCGGCCTCGTCGGCACCATGGTGCTGCAATACATCGCCTTCGCCTCGATGCCGGTCATCGAGGCCAATCTCGTCGCCTATACTTGGCCGCTGATGGTCGCCGCAGCCATCATCGTGCTCGGACGTCCCAGGCGGCCGATGCTGCTTGGTCTGACCGCGGCGGTCGGCTTCGTCGGCGTCGCGCTGGTGATTTCGGGCGGGCGCGCGCAGGCCTTGTTCGCGGGCAGCCTGGGCGGCTATCTCGCCGCCCTCGGTTCGGCGCTGTGCATGGCCTTCTATTCGATCACCGTCGGGCGTGTTGCCCTGCCGCCGGATCGCCTGCTGCTGCCCTCGGCGCTCATCGGCGTGGTGCTGACCTTTCTGTGGTGCCTTCATGACGGGATGGCTCGCCCGGCCGCTGCGGATCTCGCGCTTGGCCTCTATCTCGGCGCCGGGCCGATGGGGCTGGGCTATTATTTCTGGTCGCGCGCGGCGCGGCTCGCCCAGGGCGGCAGGCTTGCGATCGTCGCCTATCTGACGCCGATCGCGTCCACCTTGCTTTTGGCGCTGTCGGGCGAAAGCCTGTCGTTGACGGCCGTCGCTGGCGCCGTCCTGGTCATCGGCAGCTGCATCGCAGTCGGCATCGAAGGTTCGGAGACTGAGGATCATGCCAGGGACCATGTTAAAGATCATGCCGAAGATCATGCTTGACGAGGAGGAACGGCGCGCCAGACAGGAGGCGCATTGGCTGGTCAGGGAATTCGGCGTCGAAGCGCCGCTCTATGCCGCCATGAAAGCCGAAGGAGCGATCGAGCAAAGGGATTTCGGCCGCTGCGCGCGCTGGAAGCGCGTCCTTGAGATTCTGTCCGACAGCGAGCGGCCGGAATTCCGGCGCCAGGCCGCCACGACGAAATGAGCGTGTGGAGCGGTCTGCGATCTGCTCTGATTGCGCTGGGCTTTCGGCCGCACTCCCACAACGCCGGGCGGTCGGGGCTGGCCGCAAAAACTCCAGCTGCTCGAAATGGCGGTAACTGCCAAACTTCGAACCTATAAAGGATTATACATCAATCGAAGTGCTGAAAGCGCCATCTGGTCAGCCAACAGGGGCTTGGCGCGATGTAACGCACCGCTTTGGGCTATTAGAAATCCTAACTTGCGCGATAGCCACCTTCGGTGGAAACATTTAGCGGTATTGAGTCGTGTGCTTTACTGGCACAGGAGGGCCCGTTGGGGGGCTTGTCCGATTCGATACCTAAAGAAAAGTCTCCAAGAACAGCTGGCGACTTCAGAGCCAGCAGAGGGTGAAAAAATTGTCAAATCTCGACGACAAGACCGCAATCGAGCTGACCGCCGACATTGTGTCGGCTTATGTCGGCAACAATCCACTTCCGGCTTCCGGCCTGCCTGATCTGATTGCCAGCGTCAGCGCGTCGGTGCGCAAGCTCGCCGGCGCCGCCGCCGTCAAGGAAAGCGCGCCGCTGACGCCGGCCGTCAATCCGAAGCGTTCGGTCTTTCCTGACTACATCGTGTGCCTCGAGGATGGCAAGAAGTTCAAGTCGCTGAAGCGGCATCTGTCGACCGACCACGGCCTGACGCCGGACGAATACCGGGCCAAATGGGGCCTTGCGCCCGACTATCCGATGGTGGCGCCCAGCTACTCGGCCACCCGCTCGGCATTGGCCAAGTCCTCCGGCCTCGGCCGTAAGCCGGCCGATGCCGGCAAGGGCAAGCGCAAGGGCAAAGCCTAAGCATATCGACCCCACCTGGCTGGTGGGGTTGCCGGCTGCACTCCCCGGGTGACAAGCTCGCGCTTGCCGCCCAGCGTTGGTGTGTGGCCGGCCGTCCCCGTCGATCCCGGCAGCCTGGCGGGATGTCGGCCTCACCGGTGGCCGGTGAGGAGCGGTCTTGCCGGCGCGCTGGCTCTTGCGAAGCGCTGACGTCCAGTGCAAAAGCCCGGCCATGCTCATCATCAACGATCTCTCGCTGCGCATGGCGGGGCGCCTGCTTCTCGACCATGCCACGCTGACCTTGCCTGCCGGCACCAAGGCCGGTCTCGTCGGCCGCAACGGTACCGGCAAGACGACGCTGTTCAAGGCGATCACCGGCGATTTTCCGTCCGAAACCGGTTCGATCAGCCTGCCGAAGAACACCCGCATCGGCCAGGTGGCGCAGGAGGCGCCCGGCACCGAGGAGCCGCTGATCGAGATCGTGCTCAAGGCCGATGTCGAGCGCCAGGCGCTGATCGAAGAGGAAAAGACCGCCACCGATCCGCACCGCATCGCCGAGATCCATACGCGGCTCGCCGACATCGACGCGCACTCGGCCGAGTCCCGCGCCGCCACGATCCTTGCCGGGCTCGGTTTCGACGAGGCCGCGCAGAAGCGACCGGCCTCGTCCTTCTCGGGCGGCTGGCGCATGCGCGTGGCGCTCGCCGCCGTGCTCTTCTCCGAGCCCGATCTTCTGCTGCTCGACGAGCCGACCAACTATCTCGATCTCGAAGGCACGCTGTGGCTGGAGAACTACGTTTCCAAATATCCGCACACCGTGTTGCTGATTTCGCATGACCGCGATCTGCTCAACCGCGCCGTCAACTCGATCGTCCATCTCGACCAGAAGAAGCTCAGCTTCTGGCGCGGCGGCTATGACCAGTTCGAGCGCCAGCTGACCGAGCAGCGCGAGCTGCAGGAAAAGAGCCGCGCCAAGCAGGAGGCGCAGCGCAAGCACATGGAATCCTTCGTCGAGCGGTTTCGCGCCAAGGCCTCGAAGGCCAGGCAGGCGCAGTCGCGGCTGAAGGCGCTGGAAAAGCTGAAGCCGATCGCCGCGGTGGTGAACGACACCGTGCGGCCGTTCTCCTTCCCCGAGCCGGTGAAGACGGTGGCCTCGCCGATCGTGGCGCTCAACGGCGTCAATGTCGGCTATACCGAGGGCAAGCCGGTGCTGAAGAAGATGACGCTGCGCATCGATGCCGACGACCGCATCGCGTTGCTCGGTGCCAACGGCAACGGCAAGTCGACCTTCGCCAAGCTGCTCGCCGGGCGCCTCAAGGGCGAGACCGGCAGCATGACGATCGCGCCGGGCCTGAAGGTGGCGATCTTCGCTCAGCATCAGCTCGACGATTTGCGCCCCGAGGAGAGCGCCTATGAGCATGTGCGCCGGCTGATGCCGGATGCGCCGGAAGCCAAGGTGCGCGCCCGCGTCGCCCAGTTCGGGCTGTCGACCGAGAAGATGAACACCGCCGCGAAGGATCTGTCCGGCGGCGAGAAGGCGCGTCTGTTGATGGGGCTCTCCGCGTTCGAAGGTCCGAACCTCTTCATCCTCGACGAGCCGACCAACCATCTCGACATCGACAGCCGTGAATCGCTGATCCATGCGCTGAACGATTTTCCGGGCGCGGTGATCCTGATCTCGCACGACCTGCATCTGCTCGAGGCGACGGCCGACCGGCTGTGGCTGGTCAAGGACGGGGCGGTCAACCCTTATGACGGCGACCTCGAGGATTACAAGACGTTGGTCACCGGCGTTTCCTCCAATCGCCGCGAGCAGAAGGAAGCGGACAAGACATCCAAGGCCGACCGCCGCCGCGAGGCGGCCCAGCGCCGCGCTGCGCTGGAGCCGCTGGCCAAGGAAATCCGCGCCACCGAGGCGCTGATGGACCGCATCCGCAAACGCATCGACCTCATCGAGGACGAACTCGCCAATCCGGCCGTCTATGAGAAGGATCCCTCGACCGCCACGCGGCTGGCCAAGGAGCGCTCGCAACTGGCGCAAACGTTGGCGCAGAACGAGGACAAGTGGCTGACGATGTCGGCGGAGTATGAGGAAGGGATCGCGGAGTAGCGCGTGATCTTCCCCCTTGAGGGGGAGATGTCGCCAAAGGCGATAGAGGGGGTAGCCGCGCGTAGAGCGCCGACGCCTGGTGTGACGAAAGAGGACGTCGGCTCTTTACGCGAGACGACCCCCTCTGGCCTGCCGGCCATCTCCCCCACGAGGGGGGAGATTAGCCAGTCATCTGGCTCTACACGCCACCCGCAAAACCCGCTACAAACTCCCGCATGAACCAGCACGCCAAGCTCGGGATCGGCCATTCGGCCTGTCCGCATGACTGTCCGTCCACCTGCGCGCTCGAGGTCGAACTGCTCGACGACAAGCGCATAGGCCGCGTCCATGGCGCCAAGGCCAACAGCTACACGGCGGGCGTCGTCTGCGCCAAGGTCGCCCGCTATGCCGACCGCGTCCACCACCCGGACCGGCTCCTGAAGCCCTTGGTGCGCGCTGGAAGCAAAGGCGAGGGCGCCTGGAAGGAAGCGAGCTGGGAAGCGGCGCTCGACCTCGTCGCCGAGAAGTTCATCGCCGCCGAGGCGAAATACGGCTCGGAAACCGTCTGGCCCTACTATTACGCCGGCACGATGGGGCTGGTGCAGCGCGACGGCATCCAGCGGCTGCGGCATGCCAAGAAATATTCGGGCTTCTTCGGCTCGATCTGCACCAATCTCGCCTGGACCGGCTGGATGGTGGGAGCGGGCGCGCTGTGCGGCCCCGATCCGCGCGAGATGGCAAAGTCCGACTGCGTGGTGATCTGGGGCACCAATGCGGTGGTCACGCAGGTCAACGTCATGACCCATGCGACCAGGGCGCGGAAAGAGCGCGGCGCCAAGATCGTCGTCATCGACATCTATGAGAACGCCACCATGAAGCAGGCCGATCTCGGCCTGTTGCTCAGGCCCGGCACCGACGGCGCGCTCGCTTGCGCGGTCATGCACGTGCTGTTCCGCGACGGGCTGGCCGACCGCGCCTATCTCGAAAAATACACCGACGACCCGCGCGGGCTGGAAGCGCACCTCAAAGATCGTACGCCGCAATGGGCCGCCGCCGTCACCGGCTTGAGCGTCGCCGAGATCGAGGCCTTCGCCCATCTCGTCGGCACGACCAGGAAGACCTATTTCCGCCTCGGCTACGGTTTCTCGCGCCAGCGCAACGGCTCGATCAACATGCATGCCGCCGCATCCATCGCCGCCGTCACCGGCGCATGGCAATATGAGGGAGGCGGCGCCTTTCATTCCAATTCCGGCATCTTCAAGCTGAACCAGGATCTGCTCGAAGGCACCGCGATGCGCGACCCGAACGTGCGCTATCTCGACCATTCGCGCATCGGCCCGGTCCTGACCGGCGCCGAGGACGCGCTCTATGGCGGGCCGCCGGTGACGGCCCTGCTCATCCAGAACACCAATCCGGTCAACGTCGCGCCCGAGCAGCGGCTGGTGAAGCAAGGCTTCCTGCGCGAGGACCTGTTCACCTGCGTGCACGAGCAGTTCATGACCGACACGGCCAAGCTCGCCGATGTCGTGCTGCCGGCCACGATGTTTCTGGAGCATGACGACCTCTACAAGGGCGGCGGCAACCAGCACATCACGCTCGGCCCCAAGCTGATCGAGCCGCCGCAAGGACCGCGCACCAACCACTATGTCATCGAGGAACTCGCCGAACGGCTGGGCGTTTCCGACAGGCCGGGCTTCGGCCTGACCGAGCGTCAGCATATCGACATCATTCTCGGCAAGCGCGGGCTCGGCAGCTTCGATAGCCTGAGGGAAGAAAAGTGGATCGACCTGCAGCCTGAATTCGACGACGCGCATTTCATCAACGGCTTCGGCCATGCCGACAAGAAATTTCACTTCCGCCCCAACTGGACCGGACAGTCGTCGCCCAACCGGCCGCCGAAAAGCATGGGCCTGTTCGGGCCGGTCGATCTGCTGCCCCAGTTTCCCGACCATGTCGAGCTGATCGAAGTTGCGGACGAAGAGCATCCGTTCCGGCTGACGACGTCGCCGGCGCGCAATTTCCTCAACTCGACTTTTGCCGAGACGCCGGTGTCGAAGGCGAAGGAGGGCCGGCCGGAACTGCTGCTCCATCCCGAGGACGCCGCCGCGCTTGGCATCGCCGATGGCGACCGCGTCGAGATCGGCAACCGGCGCGGCGAGGTGGTGATTCACGCAAGGTTCTTCGACGGTGTGAAGCGCGGCGTGGTGGTGGCCGAAGGCATCTGGCCGAACAGCGCGCATGAGCGCGGCGAGGGCATCAACGTGCTGACCGGCGCCGACGCGCCGGCGCCTTACGGCGGCGCCGCCTTCCACGACAACAAGGTCTGGCTGCGGGCACTTTGACATAGATGATGGGAGCGCATTTGGTAGGTCGCACGGCTTGGAGATTAGCCGAAACATCCATCGCTTCGTCATCCACGGGCGAAGCAAGGAGCGAAGCGACGCGCGCAGACCCGAGGATCCATGCCGTCACGCTGAAGCGCCGCCCACGGTTCAGAATTCTGCTTCGCTTGTGCCCCGACCTAAGTCACGGCATGGATCCTCGGGTCTTCGCGACGCCGCTTCGCGGCTGCTCCGCCCGTGGATGACGAAGTCGGGGAGGTTTCGGCCAATTCCGAACCTGTGCGCTGATTCTTCGAGGTGTCCTTGCCGCAGCCATTGAAAATAGCCATTGCCGGCGCGCTCGGGCGCATGGGGCGGCAAATGGCAGAGGCCGTCGCAGCCGACCCTCGACTTGACCTGGTCGCTCGCTTCCACCGGCCGGGCAGCGCCGGCGAAGGGCTGGTCGAGCGCGATGAAGCGCTGTCGCTTGCAGATGTCGTCGTCGATTTCACCACGCCTGCGGTATCCGCCGAACTTGCGAGCGACTGCGCGGCGCGCGGCGGCCCGGCGCTGGTCATCGGCTCGACCGGCTTCAGCACCGCCGAGCTGGACACAATCGCCGGAGCTGCCAGGAAGGTCGCCATCGTGCGTTCGGGCAGCTATTCACTTGGCCTCAACATGCTGACCAGGCTTGTCGAGCAGGCGGCCCGGGCGCTGGCCGCTGACGACTGCGACATCGAGATTCTCGAGGCACATCACCGCTTCAAGGTCGACGCGCCGTCCGGCACGGCGCTGATGCTGGGTGAGGCGGCCGCGCAAGGGCGCGGCGTCGAGCTGAACGATGTGGCAAAGCGCGTTCGCGATGGCGTCGTCGGCCCACGCCCGCAGGGCGAGATCGGCTTTGCTGTGCTGCGCGCCGGCAGCATCGTCGGCGAGCACAGCATCAGCTTCCTCGGCGACGGCGAAGTGCTCACCCTTTCGCATTCGGCCGGCGACCGCTCGATGTTCGCGCGCGGCGCCATCGCCGCTGCCCTTTGGGTCGCCGGACGGTCACCCGGCGAATACGACATGCGCGATGTGCTGAGCCTCACGTCTTCGTGACGGGTGCGAGCCCGCCGGACCGTTCGTTCGTCACCAAAACGGCTGAAAGCCAGCTGAAAGCTTAGGCATGCCATGAGGGTGCTGCGGCAGGCGCCGCGCGTCCGGTTCGGGAGCGGCCGGCAAGGAGGAAATGCGGTGCAGCCCGGATGGCGCGCCGCCCGTTTGGAGGAAGTTACGTGACCGGTTTCATCTCGAAGTGCATTCTGCGTTCTGCGGCGCTGACGCTGGCAATCGTCGCCACGGGCGCGACGGCGGCCTCGGCGGCCGACAAGATCACCATCATCGTCGGCGGCATGGAAAAGCAGATCTACCTGCCGGCCGTGCTCACCCAGCAACTCGGCTATTTCAAGGATGAGGGGCTCGACGTCGAGCTGGTCAATTCCCGTGCCGGCGTCGAGGCCGAGAACGAATTGCTTGCCGGCGCCGTGCAAGGTGTCGTCGGCTTCTACGACCACACCGTCGACCTTCAGTCGAAGGGCAAATACATCCAGTCGATCGTGCAGTTCAGCCAGGCTCCGGGCGAGGTGGAACTGGTGTCGGCCAAGCACTCGGAGATCAAGTCGCCGGCCGACTTCAAGGGTGCCACGCTGGGCGTCACCGGCCTCGGCTCCTCGACCGATTTCCTCACTCAGTACCTGGCCGTCCGCAACGGCCTGAAGCCCGGCGACTACACGCTGCTGCCGGTCGGCGCCGGCAACACCTTCATCGCCGCCGTCAAGCAGGACCAGATCCAGGCCGGCATGACCACCGAGCCGACCATCGCCAAGCTGCTCAAGACCGGCGAGGCCAATATCCTTGTCGACATGCGCACTCCCGAGAAGACCAAGCAGGCGCTGGGCGGGGACTATCCGGCAGCGTCCTTCTATGTCCAGTCGGCCTGGCTCGACAGCCACAAGGAAGAGGCGCAGAAGCTCGCCAATGCCTTCGTCAAGACGATGAAATTCATCGCCAGCCATTCGGCCGAGGAGATCGCCGACAAGATGCCGAAGGACTATTACGCCGGCAACAAGGACCTCTATGTGCAAGGGCTGGCCGGTGGCAAGGCGATGTTCACGCCGGACGGCCGCATGCCCGCCGACGGCCCGGAGACGGTGCTGAAGGTGCTGTCGACTTTCTCCAAGAGCCTGCAGGGCAAGCAGATCGACCTGTCGAAGACCTATACGTCGGCCTTCGTCGACGCCGCCAAGTAGCATCGGTCGGCAAGCGCGGACCATTCCGTCCGCTCGTTGAAAAACAACAACTTGCGCTGCTTGCCTGAATCAATCCGGCAGCGGCGCGCCTTCCAGACATTGGCGCTTGGGAAACCGCGGCTGGCCGCGATCTTCCCGTGCGTCCTCGCGACAGGAGTGTGCCATGCAACCGCAAACCGTGGCGGTCCAGAAACTGTCCCAGGCCGCGCTACCGGCCGACGCCGCGATCGCCATCGATGACGTGACGCTGCGCTTCGTAACGCCGGACGGCCACATGATGACGGCGATCCGCGATTTCACCATGACCGTGGCGCGCGGCGAGTTCGCCTGCGTCGTCGGGCCGACCGGCTGCGGCAAGTCGACGACGCTCAATCTCGTCACCGGCCTGTTGCGGCCGACCACCGGCAATGTCCGCGTCATGGGCAATCCAGTCAGCGAGATCAGCCGCGACATCGGCTTCGTCTTCCAGGCGGACGCGCTGTTTCCGTGGCGCAGCGTCATCGACAACGTCGCCGCCGGCCCGCTCTATCGCGGCACGCCGAAGGCCGAGGCCTATGACCGGGCGCGCGACTGGATCGCCCGCGTCGGCCTTGCCCGCTTCGAGAAGCATTATCCGCATCAGCTCTCGGGCGGCATGCGCAAGCGCGTGGCGCTGGCGCAGACCTTCATCAACCAGCCCAAGATCCTCCTGATGGACGAGCCGTTCAGCGCGCTGGACATGCAGACCCGCACCGCCATGCAGGACGAGCTGCTCGGCCTGTGGTCGGAACAGAAATCCTCCGTCGTCTTCGTCACTCACGACCTCGAGGAAGCGGTGGCGCTGGCCGACAAGGTCTATGTGCTCACTGCCGGACCGGGCACGGTGAAGAGCGTCTACCACATCGACCTGCCGCGCCCGCGCGTCATGGCCGACATCCGCTACGATCCGAAATTCATCGAGATCGCCAAGGTGATTTGGAGTGACCTGCGCGAGGAAGTGCAGCTCGGCCAGAGCCGCGGCCTGCAAACCGGTCATTGAGAGGAGAAATCGTCATGACCGCCATCTCTGCCACCGACCAGGCCGCAATGCGCGCGACCTCGATCGTAGCCGCCGAAGCCCGGGCCAGGGCGCGCCTGCGCCGCCGCCATGCCCTGGTCATCGGGCTGCGCCTCGCAATCCTCGTAATCTTCCTCGGCCTTTGGGAATTCTGCGCCGACTACAACATCATCGATCCGTTCTTCTTCTCCAGCCCCTCGGGCATCTGGGAACAGATCTGGTCATGGGTCACCGAGGGCACCTCGCAGGGGCCGCTCTGGCTGCAGATCTATGTGACGCTGGAAGAAACCTTCCTCGGCTTCGTCATTGGCGCGCTCGGCGGCATCGCCGCCGGCATCATCCTCGGCCGCAACAAGCTCCTGGCGGACGTCTTCTCCATCTACATCAAGATCGCCAATTCCGTGCCGCGCGTCGTGCTCGGTTCGGTCTTCATCATCGCGCTCGGGCTCGGCATGGCCTCCAAGGTGGCGCTCGCCGTGGTGATGGTGTTCTTCGTCGTCTTCGCCAATGCTTTCCAGGGCGTGCGCGAAGCCGACAGGGCGATGATCGCCAACGCCCAGATCCTCGGCGCCTCGCCCTATCAGATCACCACCACGGTCATCATCCCCTCGGCGATGAGCTGGATCCTCGCCAGCCTTCACGTCAGCTTCGGCTTCGCGCTGGTCGGCGCCGTGGTCGGCGAATTCCTTGGCGCCAAGCAGGGCATGGGCCTGCTGATCTCGACCGCGCAGGGCGCCTTCAACGCCAATGGCGTCTTTGCCGCCATGATCATCCTGGCGGTGATGGCGCTGGTGGTGGAGTTCATCATCACCCGCTTCGAGAACTACGTCGTCAAGTGGCGCCCGGCACCGTTCAACGAGCAGGGGACTTGACAGCGCCGCCCGGCGTCTCGTCCGGCGCTGCCAGCGGCAGCCGCACCTCGACCTTCAGCCCTCCGGCGGCGGCATCGCCAAGCGCGACGCTGCCGCCGGCATGCTCGACCACCTCGCGCACGATTGCCAGGCCGAGCCCGCTGCCTTCCTCGCTTGATCCGGCGACGCGGTAGAAGCGCTCGAAGACGTGCTCCCGTTCCTCAGCCGGAATGCCGGGGCCGGTGTCGGTAACCGTCAGCAGACCCTCGCGGTCGCTGACGGCCAGCTTGACGGTCACGCTGCCGCCGGCCGGTGTGTAGCGCAGCGCGTTGTCGACGAGATTGACGATCATCTCGCGCAGCATCGTGCCGTCGCCGATCACCGCAACAGGCCCGGTTTCCTCGAGGCCGAGATCGATGTTGCGGGTGATTGCTGTCGGCGCCTGCGTTTCCAGCACCTGCCGCGCGGCTTCGGTGAGGTCGATGCGGTCGGCGCGCGGGCGCCGGCTGCCGGGCTCCGCCCGCGACAGGGTGAGCAACTGCTCGGCAAGCCGCGCCAGCCGGCCGGAGCTTGCCTGCAGGGCCACCAGCGCCTCCTGGCGCCGGTCGGCGGCGGTCTCGCGCAGCGCGTAGCTCGTCTGCGTCGACAGCAACGCCAGCGGCGTGCGCAACTGGTGCGCGGCATTGGCGATGAAGCGGCGCTGCGCCGCCATTTGCGCCCGCACGCGCTCCATATAAGCATTGAGCGCCTCGATCAGCGGCCTGATCTCGCTTTGCGCACCACGCACTTCGACCGGGTCGAGATCGCTGCGGTTGGGTGAGCGCACCGCGTCGCGCAGCCGGATCAGCGGCGCCAGCCCGCGGCGCAGGCCGAGCAGCACGAAGACGCCGGCGATCGCCACCAGGGCCAGCTGCTGCGCGAAGGCGCTGAGCCACAGCCGCTTCGCCATCGCATCATGACCGGCAAGCGTGACGCCCACGGTGACCCTGATCGGCGAATCCGGTCCGGCGCCGATCACGGCATGGCTGAAAGTTGCGAGGCGCAACAGTTGATCGCGGTAGGGCGCCTCGATGCTCGCATCACCCGATGCCGTGGGCAGGTCGGGGTAACCCGTGAGCAGCCGCCCGCCCGCGGTCTCGACGCGGTAGTAAACGCTGTCGCGGTCGCCGGTGTCGAACATCTCGATCGCGGCCGGCGGCACGGTCGCGTCGAGCACGCCCTCGGCCATCGTCACCTGCTCGGCGATCGCGCGCGCCGACCCGACCAGCATCCGGTCGGTGACCAGGTCGGCTGTCGCCAGCGCGTTGCGCTGGCTGGTCCACAAATTGACGGTCGCCAGTGCGGCCAGAGGCAGCACCACCCAGGCCAGCAATTGCAGGCGCAGGCTGCTAATCCTCATCGCGCCTGATCTTCATGGCGCAGCAGATAGCCGAGGCCACGCAGGGTGGCGATCTGGACGCGCGATCCTTCCAGCTTCTTGCGCAGGCGATGAACGTAGATCTCGATGGCGCTGGGGTCCGCATCGGTGTCGAAATCGTAGACCGCCGCCGACAGCGCCGCCTTGCTCACAGTGCGCCCGGCCTTGACCACCAGCTGCTCCAGCACCGCGTGCTCGCGCGGCGTGAGCGCCAGTGTCTCGCCGGCCAGCGAGAACAGCCTTGTGTTGGTGTCGAAGACGAGATCGCCGCAGGAAATCACGGGCGCGGTCCGGTCGTTGGAGCGCCGCAATTGCACGCGGATGCGCGCTTCCAGCTCCTCGATCTGGAACGGCTTTGCCAGGTAATCGTCGGCGCCTTCGTTGAGGCCCTTGACCCGCCCGTCGAGGCTGGCATTGGCGGTGAGAACGATCACCGGCACCGGGTTGCCGCGCGCTCGCAACCGCTTCAGTACCTCCATCCCGCCCAGGCGCGGCAGCGCGAGGTCGAGGATGATCAGCGCATGGTCGCCGGCCGCCAGCGCATGCTCGACGTCCTCGCCGTCATGCACGACGTCGACGACATAGCTCGCCTGGCGCAGCGTCTTGCTCAGCCAATCGGCCAGTTCGCGATTGTCTTCGACAAGCAAGAGCCGCATGGTCCATCGCTTTTCAGCAGTGCATCCATCCGCGTCGCCAAGCCTTTCGCGCACGCGGCCGGCGGTCCCAACGGACGTTGAAGACAATCGATAGTCTCGATCCGTCGGCAAGGCAAACACCACCGGGATGAAGGCCGCAGGCGCCGTTACGCCGACCAACCGGTGCGCGGCGCGATAAGACCGAACCGTTCGGTTCAATTTATGTTGACGCATCGTGCAGGCCCGGTGAACGTCCGCCGGGTCGATGGAAGCTCGCGCTCAAGCATCGTTTCGGTAAGCGATTGATATAAAAAGAAAATAATGTGGCAATTGTACTTTTGGCGAATATTTCAAGATCGAACCGATGGGTTCGATTTGCACGTTTTCGTGATTGGAAACAGCAGCAGGGCAGACCCATTTCGGTTTTGTCCAAGCGACGCGATTTCCTCCCAAGGCACGCCACTGGACGGACAGAACTTTGAAAATTTGGAGTACCTGAAATGAACAAGATTGCTCTTACCGCTGCGGCCCTTCTCGTGGCCACGGGCAGCGCCTTCGCCGGTTCCGACCACTATGGCTCAGACAATGTCAACCAGCCGGCCGTGACTCAGTCCGCCCGGGCTGGTGACAACATCGACCGCGGCATCACCGGATCGATCCGCAAGTTTGAGCAGCGCGATCTCAAGATCTCGCCCGATCAGAACCAGCCGCAGTCCGGCCGGGGCATCTGGGGCCGTTAAGCCGGCCTCAGACCCGAACCAACCCTCGAACAATCAAGCATCAATCCCAAAATCTGGAGCAACTGAAATGACCAAGATCGCTCTTACCGCCGCCGCCCTGCTGGTTGCCACCGGTGCCGCCTTTGCCAACTCCGACCACTACGGTTCGGCCAACGCCAATCCGCCGGCCGCTTCGGTCGACAGCACGATCACCGCTTCGACCAGATCGGACGCCAATGTCCAGAAGCCGGTGACCCAGGGCGCCGATCGCGACCTGTTCGGCAATCATTGAAAGGTTCGGTCTTCGATAGACCTCAAAGCGGCGGGCTGGTCCCGCCGCTCTGTTTTTGTGGGCAGCAGCCCGGCTGATGCGCGATGCCGATCAATCGGTCATCACGAGGCGGCGATGGCCGTAACGAGGCAACCGGCGGCGGCGAAAGGGGATCAAGGGAGACGGCGATGAGGCACTGATCTCCCCCACGAGGTCCCACGAGGGGGAGATTGGCAGCTTCGTCGGCTACCCCAGATCCTTCGGCCTGATGCAATGCGTTAGCCGGGCAGCGCCGAAATCGAGCTTCGCCCAATTCCCCTTCACCGTGAACCGCGCCAGCGCCGCAGTCGGAAACTTTGCTTCGATCTTTTTAACCACATCCGCGTCCGACCCCGCGCCGGCCAGCCGCCTCACGAGTTCCTGCAGGCCAGGATTGTGGCCGATCACGATCAGGCTTGTCGCCTTGGCCTGCCGTACGCGTGCCAGTACGGCGGCCGCCTCAGCCTCGTAAAGCTCCTCATCGAACTCCGCCGGCACGGGCTTCGGCAATTCAGCCGCGACCAGCCGCCAGGTGTCACGCGTGCGCAGGGCCGGCGACACCAGCGCAAGCTCCGGCAGCCAGCCGCGCCGCGCCATCTCGCGCCCCATCAGCGGCGCTGTCTTCAATCCGCGTGGCCCGAGTGGCCGGTCGAAATCGTCGAGCTTGGGATCGTCCCAACTCGACTTGGCGTGGCGCAGCACCAGGAGTTGTTTCATGGGCATTGATCAGAACCCCGATTGCTGTCCAATCGGGCACGGGCTTTGCACTTGATATCTTCAATGTCCAAAACAGCGAACGGACCACTGGCCAGCCCTTCCGTCCACAAGGTGATCGGCCGCCTTCCGAATCCGGCCAATTCATGGTCCCAGATCGTCGTCCATTCTGTCATCGGCAGCCGCCGCCAAGTGTATCTTAGGGCAACAACAGGCATGATCATAATTGGTCTGCAAGGGTCGGCCCGTCGATCGGAGAGACCGGCCTGCGCGCCTACGGCGTGATCCGCGCCAGCTGTTCGAGATCGGTCTCCTCGCGCAGCGGATCCGGCGCCATCACTACCGATGTGGCGTTGTCGGCGTCGTCGGCGAAATGGGCGAGCACGGTGTGGCCCTTTTCCATGCGCGCCTTGCCCTCGGCGACCAGCCCCAGCGCCAGCGGATAGATCCGATGCTCGGCTTTCAGCACGCGGGCGGCGAGCGTGTCCTCATTGTCGCCGACCATCACCGGGACGGCGGCCTGGGCGATGACCGGGCCGTCATCCGTTTCCGGCGTGACGAAATGCACCGAGCAGCCATGGATGCGCACGCCTGCGCGAAGCGCCCGCGCATGCGTGTCCAGCCCCTTGAAGGCGGGCAGCAGGGCAGGGTGGATGTTGAGCATGCGGCCTTGCCATTTCTCGACGAAGCCGCGCGACAGGATGCGCATATAGCCGGCCAGCGCCACGATCTCGGCGCCGAAGCCGGTGAGCGCGGCATCGATCGCCGCATCATGCGCGTCCTTGCTCGCATGGTCGGAGCGCTGGATGACCTTGGTCGGTATGCCGCGCGCCTGCGCGACGCCGAGGCCGGCCGCATTCGCGCGGTCCGAGATGACGCCGACGATCTCGGCGGGATAGGAGGGATCGCTCGCCGCCGCAATCAGCGCCGTCATGTTGGAACCGCGCCCCGAGATCAGGACGACCGTGCGCTTCCTGCTCATAGGGCGATCGAGCCCCGATAGATCACGCCGGCGTCGCGCCGCGGTACGATGCGGCCGATCGGCGTCACCGTCTCGCCGGCCTCCTGCAGCACCGCCGCCACCTGCGCCGCCTGGCCGGAGGCGACGGCGAGGATCATGCCGATGCCGCAGTTGAAGGTGCGCATCATCTCTTCCGGCGCAACGCCGCCGGTCTTGGCCAGCCACGAGAACACCGGCGGCACCTCGATCGCCTCGAGGTCGAGCTCGGCGGAGAAATCCTTCGGCAAAACGCGCGGAATGTTTTCGGGAAAACCGCCCCCGGTGATGTGGGCGAGCGCCTTGATGCCATGCGTGTTGCGGATGGCCTTCAGGATCGACTTCACGTAGATGCGCGTCGGCTCGAGCAGCGCCTCGGCGAGACTGGCTTCATCATTGAACGGCGCCGGGTCGCTCCAGCCGAGGCCGCTTGCGGCCACGATGCGGCGCACCAGCGAAAAGCCGTTGGAGTGCAGGCCCGAGGAGGCGAGGCCAAGCAGCACGTCGCCTTCGACAATGTCGTCGGTGGGCAGCAACTGGCCGCGCTCCGCGGCGCCGACGGCAAAGCCGGCGAGGTCGTAGTCGTTGTCGCGATACATGCCGGGCATCTCGGCCGTCTCGCCGCCGATCAGCGCGCAGCCGGCCTGCCGGCAGCCTTCGGCAATGCCGCCGACGATCGCCGCACCCTGGTCGGGGTCGAGCTTGCCGGTGGCGAAATAGTCGAGGAAGAACAGCGGCTCCGCGCCTTGCACGACGATGTCGTTCACGCACATGGCGACCAGGTCGATGCCGATCGTGTCGTGTTTTCCCGCATCGATGGCGATCTTGAGCTTCGTGCCGACGCCGTCATTGGCCGCGACCAGCACCGGATCGGTGAAGCCGGCCGCCTTGAGGTCGAACAGCCCGCCGAAGCCGCCGATCTCGCCGTCGGCGCCCGGCCGCCGCGTCGCGCGCACCAGCGGCTTGATCTTCTCGACCATCAAATTGCCGGCGTCGATATCGACGCCCGCCTCGGCATAGGTGAGCCCGTTCTTGCGCGTGGCCGGATCGCCCTTGCTCATATCTGGCTCGTCCCTGTTTCCATTGCGGGCTCTTCGCATGAATGGTTTCGGGGAGCAAGGATGACGCGCTGGTAGGGGAGTTTTGCCCCCGATAAAAGCGGATATGTCGGCGGGACAGCACCCCCCTCTGGCCTGCCGGCCATCTCCCCCTCAAGGGGGGAGATCAGATGTCGCGGTCGCTTTCGCCAACCGCCATGGTTGGAACAAGAACACCGGCGTCGATACAGTCAATCTCCCCCCTTGAGGGGGAGATGCCCGGCAGGGCAGAGGGGGGCGCCTCGCGCGGACCTGCGTCGCCCCCTCCCTTGCGCCAACCTCCCATCTCCCTCATCTATTTCAGAACAAGCCATGACGGGACCTCGCGTGACCATACCCAACATGATCACGATCATGCGGCTGCTGCTGGTGCCCGCCGTGGTGTTGGCCATGCTGCAGGCGCGCTGGGACTGGGCCTTCGCCGGCTTCCTCGTCGCCGGCGTTTCCGACGGGATCGACGGCTTCATCGCCCGCCGCTACAGGCAATCCTCGCAACTCGGCGCCTATCTCGACCCGATGGCCGACAAGCTGCTGCTGGTCTCGGTCTTCGTGGTCATGGGCTTTGCCGGCGAGTTGCCGCTGTGGCTGGTGGTGATCATGGTCTCGCGCGACGCGCTGATCATCGGCGCCGTGCTGTTGTCCAGCATCATGAGCCACCCCGTCGAGATGAAGCCGCTATATGTGTCGAAGGCCAACACCGCCGTGCAGATCGTGCTGGCGGCATTGGTGCTTGGGGAACTTGCCTTTTCGCTGCGCCTCGACCCGCTCCGGCCGGTGCTGATATTGCTGTCCGGGGTCTTGACCGTGGCTTCGGCCGCGGCCTATCTCGTGGCCTGGCTAAGGCATATGAGCGGCTATGGCGAAGGCTCCCAGTCGAGCGACCCCAAGACCAACGCCCCCAAGACGGGCAAATCCGATACGGACACCTGACGGTGAAGCCGCGGCGGTCGCGGTGGCTGATGATCAATCGGCCGCGCTTCGCCGCCAGATCTTCTTCTGGCTGGCCACGGCCATGCTTCTGGCGTTGTTTCTCTATGTTTTCTCGGGCATCCTGCTGCCCTTCGTCGCCGGCATGGTGCTGGCTTATTTCCTCGATCCGGTGGCCGACCGGCTGCAGCGGCTCGGCCTTTCGCGGCTGATGGCGACGGTGGTGATCCTGATTGCCTTCATCGTCGTCGTCGTGCTGGCCTTCGTCATCCTGGTGCCGGTGCTGGCGACGCAGATGGCCGATTTCGCCCGCAAGCTGCCGGAATATCTCACCCGCCTGCAGTCGCTGATCACCAGTTTCGATCCGAAATGGCTGGAGCAGCGCTTCGGCGTCAACGCCGGCAGCCTGCGCGACGGGCTGAACTCGCTGCTCACCTCCGGCTTCAGCGTGCTGACCGCCGTCTTCACCTCGATCTGGAGTTCGGGCGTGGCGCTGGTCTCGGTGGTGAGCCTCTTCGTCGTCACCCCGGTCGTCGCCTTCTACATGCTGCTCGACTGGGACCGCATGGTCGCCGTCGTCGACAGCTGGGTGCCGCGCGACTATGTCGAGACGGTCAGGGCGCTCGCCCGCGACATCAACACCGCCACGGCTGGCTTCGTGCGCGGCCAGGGCACGCTCTGCCTGGTGCTCGGCGCCATGTATGCCACCGGGCTGACGCTCACCGGGTTGAACTTCGCCATCCTGATCGGCTTCTTCGCCGGGCTCATCTCCTTCATTCCCTATGTCGGCTCGCTGACCGGGCTGGTGCTCGCCGTCGGCGTCGCCTTCGTGCAGTTCTGGCCGGACTGGATGATGGTGGTGCTGGTGGCCTGCGTGTTCTTCGTCGGCCAGTTCATCGAGGGCAACATCCTGCAGCCGCGGCTGGTCGGAAAGAGTGTCGGCCTGCATCCGGTCTGGCTGATGTTCGCGCTCTTCGCCTTCGGCGCGCTGTTCGGGTTTGTTGGGCTGCTGATTGCGGTGCCGGCTTCCGCGGCGATCGCGGTGCTGGTGCGCTTCGCCATCAGCCGCTACCTCGAATCGCCGCTTTACAGGGGCCGCGTCGCCGAACCCGTGCCGCGTTTGCCCGCCGATCGTGACGGCGGCCATCGCTCGCAACCACGTCGCTGAAATGGCCGGCGAGCGCAACGATCCGCCGCGACAGCTGCCGCTCGACCTTGGCCACGGCACGGGCTACTCGCGCGACGAACTCGTCGTCTCCGGCACCAATGCTGAGGCCGCGGCGCTGGTCGACCGCTGGCCGGACTGGCCCGCGCCGGTGGTGGTGCTGGCAGGTCCCCCCGGCTCCGGCAAGACGCATCTCGCCTCGATCTGGCAGGCCCATGCCAACGCGGTCGCCATCGATTCGCGCAGCATCGGCGTGCACATTGCCGGTCTTGGCGCCACGCCGGCGGTCATCGACGACATCGACAGGGACCCGATCGACGAACAGGGCCTGTTCCATCTGATCAATGCCGTGCGCGGCGCCGGTTCCACCCTGCTGCTCACGGCGCGGCGCTTTCCCGCCGCCTGGCGGGTGACGCTTCCAGACCTCATCTCGCGGCTGAAGGCGGCGGCGACAGTCGAGATCCACGAGCCGGACGACATGCTTCTGGCCGGCGTCATCACCAAGCTGTTCGCCGATCGCCAGGTCGAGGTCGAGCCGCATGTCGTGCAATATCTGGTCAGGCGCATCGAGCGCTCGCTGGCGACCGCCATGCGCGTCGTCGAGCGCCTCGACCGCGCCGCGCTGGAGCGCAAGACGCCGATCACTCGCGCGCTCGCCGCCGAGACCGTCAGCGCCATGGACGAGGGCCAGGGCGAGTTCGATATTTAGAACATCGAGGAAGGCTGGCCCCGGGACTGCGCGCTCTTTACGCCCATAGGCCGGCCAGATGCCGAGCCAGCAGATAAATTCCGGTATGCGCCGCCACGTAGCAGGCGGCGACAAACACGAAGAACACCACGCCGACGGACCGGGACCGGGCGACGCTGCCATCCTGCCTCTTGCTCGGCCGGTTGTTCCAGACCCACAGCGCAGCGCACAGAATTGCCCAGACGATCATGACCGGAACCGTGAAGCCGTAATAGGCCAGGTAGGCCGGGCCAATCAGCGACAGCAACGCCTCGATAACAGGCATCCAGAGTCCCCCTTTTGCGGAAGTCTAGAGCAACTCCAGACAAACTGTGTAGCGGGTCCGATGTTGCGGGACGATGCGTCGTGGCTGTCCCATTTCGAGACCGTTTCCCTGGCATCCATCTTGCAGCGTGGAAGACGCCGGTTGATCCCGGTCCCGGTCGCGTTCCAGATCGGGTTGTAGGCTCGCCGGGCTTGAGGTTGTTGGGGACTCGCCCGGCGGGTTTACGGTCCAGGCAGATCGGCCGACCTTACCTGTGGCTCAGCCTTCACGCAGAAACCGCAATTGTTGCCGATTCCACTTCACATCGTAATGGAACAGCAGTTCGGGCTGAATGGACTTTGCCAATGGACGAGATCAGCCGGCTCGCGCCGATGTCCTCGATCAATGCACTTGTCACCTTGTACGGGCGGCACAAAGAAAAAGCCCCGCCGGAGCGGGGCTGCAATGCTGCAATTTGCAGCAATCAGAACTTGTAATTCAGGCCAATGCGAACGGTATGGAAGGCCACGTCGTTCTTGAGGGTAACACCGGGTTGAGAAAACACAGTCGATTTGCCGAGATCGGTGTAGAGATATTCGGACTTCAACGACCAGTTTGAATTGATGGCGTACTCGGCGCCTCCTCCGACGGTCCAGCCGGCTTTGGTCTTGGACGAGTCGATCCCGGCAAATTGGAGTTCGGTCTTGACCTTACCATAGGCCAGGCCGCCGGTGCCATAAACCATGAAGCGATCGACAGGCGTGTAGCCGATGCGAGCACGCACCGTGCCGAACCACTCAACCTTGGTCTCAAGCGGGGGTCCAAAAAAGATGCTGGAAGTCGCTTTGACATCGGAAGCCTGGAAGTCGGCTTCGATGCCATAGACCATCTGGCCCGACTGCCAATTGTAGCCGGCCTGAACGCCGCCCAGAAAGCCGCTTGCACTGATATCAGCAAAATCGGAGGTGACGCCGCCACTATCGAGCGGATGCTTGAAGTTGCCGAAGCCGCCGCCGGCGTTCACGCCGATGTAAGCACCCGTCCAATCGAAGGAGGACGCAACCGGCAGGGGTGCCTCCTCGCCATTGATCACGGCGTCTGCGGCATAGGCGGTGCCGGTCGCAAGGACGAGAACGGTTGTAAGAAGAAGCTGTTTCAACGGATGGCCCTTTCGTTGCCAAAGACTGCACTGCTGGAAGGGCGCTCGCCGATTTCAGCGAGAGGCGCCCGTCGCAAACCTTTCCAGGTTTGACGTCCAGGCTTAGGTAGGATGAATGCCCCCCGTAAGGGCCTGCGTACCACCTGAGCGCGAGTAGCCTTTCTGCCGAACTCCGCCGGTTGTCAACGCTGCCAATCGGGAGACGCAAGTATTTCTTTCAGAAGGTGCTGAAAAGCCACAGCGGCTGGAAGAGTGTCTGTTCTTTGTATTGCCGGAGCAGCCCGGGAGGCCAAAGGCAGGAGCGGCGCTATCAGCGGATTCGACCAGTTGCGTCGGGTACTCACAAACAAGTTCTTCTCGGCCCGGGACGGAATCAGGTCGGTCTGGGAGGCCGATCCTGGAATCCTATCCATGCAAGGCGCGATCGAAGAATGGTCGGAGTGGCGTGATTCGAACACGCGACCCCCTGATCCCAAATCAGGTGCGCTACCAGGCTGCGCTACACTCCGACGCTCGCGGCGTATAGGGTCCCGGCGCCGAGAAGGCAACCGAAAAACGGAAAACCCCCTTCGCCATCGCCATGCAGAAACGGCGCTCGCGCTGCCGCGCAAGGTCGCCCTGCAGGCTACAGATCGACCTTCGCGACCTTGTCCTTGTATTCCTGCTTGGGATCGTAGCCGAGCAGCAGCTTGATTCCCGATACCATGCTGGAGGCGTCGAGCCAGATCTCGGCCTGATCCGGGTCGAACCGCAGCGATGTCAGCTTCGGATCGTCCCTTCCGCCTTCGAACCACGCTGCGACATAGCGGTTCCACAGCCGGTCGATGACCACGCTGTTGTTGTCGACGCGCAGCCTGCCTTGCACGGTCGCGAAAAGGTCATGGCCTTTTGAGACGAAGGTCGCCGTTGCCTGGTCGCCACCGGCAAGGCCGAGGACGAGTTCGGTGTCCTTCGCCGTGAAGAACCAGATCGGGCCGTTGCGGTCGTCCTCCAATTGTGCCGTCATCGGTCGGGGAATGATGTTCGAGCCGTCAAGGCCGATCATCATCGTCATGTCGGATTTCAGGGCTTTCCAGAATTTCGCTTCCAGTTCAGCGGGTGTCGGCATCTGTTTTCCTTTCGCCAGAGAAAGGCAAACGACCGGCAGTCCTGTCTGTTCCTTGCAGCGCCTGGCCGCGGCGCTCAGCCCCTGGCGACCGCCTTGGCGATCGCCGCGCCCTGGATGCGGGCATTGGCGAAGCAGCCGCGAATGCTCGGCCGCATGCCGGTGAACCAGAGTCCCGGCAGCTTCGGGTCGCCGTGTGGGCCATTGAACAGGGGCACGCCCTTGGCGTCGAGCACGTTGAGCTTGCCCACCATCGTCTCCAGCCCCGTTCGATAGCCGGTGGCGGCAATCACGACGTCCGGCGAGATCGCCTGCCCGTTGTCGAGAACCACGCTGTCGGCCCGGAACTCCAGCACCTGCGGCACGACGATGATGCGGCCGGCCTTGATCGCGTCGACCGCGCCGTCGTCGGCGGCAATCGCCGTATAGTCGGCGCCGAGCCGGCTGGCGCCGCCCGACGGGGCAGGGGGCAGGCCGTATTCGCGCAGATCGCCGAAGACCAGGCGCTGCGTCGCCGCCATCGCAGCGTCCGCCAGCCTGACCGGCAGCCTTGCCATCAAGGGCGAGAACCGGTGCACGGCGATCTTGCCGATGCGCTTCGGCAGCAGCGAGGGCCCGTTGCGCGCGGCGAGCCACATCTGGCCGGTCTCGACAGTGGAAAGATGGTTCAGCGCGTCGAAGCCGGAATTGCCGGCGCCGACCACCAGAACCTTCTTTCCGGCATGATCGCTGGCCCGGCCGAAGTCGGCGGAATGGATGATCCTGCCTGAAAAATCCTCCATGCCCTTCCAACTGGGAATGAAGGGATGCCGGTCGCGACCGGTCGCGACCACCACGTGGCGTGCCGCGCGCGCTCCGGTGTTGGTCTTCACCAGCCAATGGTCGCCAAGGAATTCGATGCCCTCGACGACTATGCCGAAGGCGATCGGCAGCCGGTGCGTTGTCGCGAAGTCGTTGAACAGACGGATCACGGCGCTGCGATGCGGAAAGGCGGGCGTGCCTTTGGGAAACGAAACGCCTGGCAGTGTCGACAGATCGCGATGCGTGTTGAGATGCAGGTTCTCGTGGCGGCGATGCCAGGATTCGGCCAGCCGACCCTCGCGCTCCAGGATCTGGGTGGCGATGCCGGCCTCGATCAGCGCATGCGCGGCGGCCAGACCCGCGGCACCCGCACCGATCACGAGCGCACCGTCGAGGATCGCAGGCTCGCCGGTCCAGCCCGGCGAGATTTCCGCTTCCATGCTCATTCTGTTCTTTATCGTCGTCATGGCCGTCAAATGACACGGCCGTGTATCCGACATATGCCGCTGGCAGGGCGATGGGAATAGGCCGAGGTTGCACAGAACTCCGGCATTGTGTCGCGGACAAGGTCACCCGTGCGCCGGGTCGGCGTGCCGGTGCACCAGCTTGAAGCCTCCGTCCTCCAGCCGGAAGACCTCGGTTACGCGCAAGGTCATCTCGGCCGGCTGGCCGTTCTTGCCCATGCGTGCCTTCGCATGCTGCAGCCCGGTCCAGAAGGCCAGATCGCCGCTGGAGGAGGCTTGCAGCACTTCCAGATCGGAGCTTCCGCCCCGGTGGAAGCTGGCCGCGTCGCGCTCATAGCGACCGGCGACAGCGTCGGCGCCCTCGAGGTGGTCGCCGCGCGGCGAAAAGAACGTCGCCGGCTCGCTCTGGGTGACGATCGACTTCAGCGATGTCGGATCGCCGTTGACATAGTCTTCGGCGATCTTTTCGCGCTGCCTCATGAAGGCGTCGAAGGATGAGCCGCCCGGCCGCACCGCTCTTATCCAGTTCTCCAGCGCACCCATGAATTTTTCCAGGAACGCGGCGGTCTCGCCGTTCTTCACCGCGCCCTTGTCGTCGAGCAGCTCGGCGACATTGCCGATATAGGCTTCCGGCTGCTGCATCACCGGCATGTCGAGAAAGACGAAGGTTTGCCTCAGCGCCTGGTTGGACCCGAACGCCCCGATCTTGCCCGGGCTGACGCTGACGACGCCGGCGGGCAAGCCCTTGAAGACGCTTTCTCCATGTGGTCGGGAGCCGACGTCCAGGGCGTTCTTCAGGCAGCCCGGAATCGAGCGGTTGTATTCCGGCGTGACGAACAGCACCGCGTCGCAGTCGCGGATCGCGGCGCGGAAGCTCAGCCAGGTCGCGGGCGTTGTCTCGCCTTCCAGGTCCTCGTTGTAGAGCGGCAGTTCGCCGATCTCTATGAAGCGGCAGTTGAGCGAGTCCGGCGCGCGTGCGGCAAGCGCCTTGGCGATCTTGCGGCTATAGGATTGGGCGCGAAGGCTGCCGACGAGGATGGCAAGCTGCAGGACGGGGGTCTCGGCTGTGCTGGTCATGGCTGGCTGTCCGGTCTGGAGCGATGGGTGGCGCTGCTTCATGGCACGAGCGGCCGCGTTGCGGCCCTACGGCTGAAGCACCGCCTGACTTCGGTTAATGTTCCGGTCGTTGCGAGGTTCCGCCCTCGACAGCCGCGCTGCCTCGCCTGCGGCCTTGCCGCCGGCGCCGTTGCACAGTAATGACGAGTTGGCGCTGGGGCCCGCAGTGGGTTCGGTTGCGGCGCCGATGAAGCAATACCCCGCTTCGGGGCGTCAACGAGGTGGTCATGTCCGCGCGCATTTTCAGCCCAGCCAAAACCGCGATGCAGTCCGGCAAGGCCAAGACCGGTCATTGGGTGCTGGAATTCGATCCCGCGCAGCGCAAGAAGATCGACCCGCTGATGGGCTACACCTCGTCCGGCGACATGCTGAGCCAGGTGCGGCTCACCTTCGACACCCGGGAAGAGGCGGTCGCCTATGCCGAGAGGGAAGGCCTGGCCTTCCGCGTCGAGGAGCCGAAGGAGACGAAGCGCCGGCAGATTTCCTATTCGGACAATTTCCGCTATGACCGCAGGACGCCCTGGACGCACTGACCCTGACGTCGAGCGTCCTGGCGCAATAGCATCACCGGCCCCGGCCGGCAGCGGTCCCGTAGCTCAGCTGGATAGAGCACCGGCCTTCTAAGCCGATGGTCGCAGGTTCGAATCCTGCCGGGATCGCCAGTTTTCAATTGTCCGACCCGGAGACATAGGTAACAGCTTGTCCCTAAGACATGGGTGACAACCTCGTGCCGAACGGGTTGTCGATGGTCTGCAAGGTTCTCTGCTCCAGGTCGACGGGTGGCGGCACGTTCGTTGCCGCCAGCAATATCGACGCCGGCAAGATGCCTCAGGCCTGGTCGATGCTCACGCAACCAGTTCTGTTTCGTCCGCGGGTCCGCGCCTGATCACCCAGCCGTCTGCTGCGATGATCCGGACGCCGGTGAACTGGCAACAGCGCCAGGGCTTGACCGGCCGTTGCTCTCTGAAGTCGGCGTGCGGAGCACCCCATACTTCGAGACGAAATCTGCAGCCGGGCCGCGAATGTCGGTCATCGCCGCCTCTACTTGCTCTTCGGGCCAGTCCCACCATCGGATGGCCAACAGGCCGTCTATGACCTCCGGGCCAAACCGATACCGGATGATCTTTGCAGGATTGCCAACAACCACCGCAAAGGGCGGCACATCCTTCGAGACGACGGCGCCGGCTCCCACAACTGCCCCGTCGCCGATCGTCACTCCGGACAACACGATGGCGCGCGATCCTATCCATACATCGTTGCCGACGGTGATAGGACCTTTTGTGATATTGGCGGAATCCACGAAAAAGGTGGAGACCGAAGACGTCGGGTGTTCTCCGGCGGCTATGAAAAGTGCTCCGGCCGCGACTGCTGTGTAGCTTCCAAGGATGACCGGGGCTTCCGCGGTGGCATTGAAAACATTGGTGCAGTCAACGCCGTGGGTTTTGCGGCCCATAGTGACGTACTGGCCCGGGTATGGCTTCCGCAGACCCAACCTTGTTCGCAATTTTCTGAACATCGCCATGTGATAATCCCCCGCAACTCTTTGCCGGCGCAGCCGCTCCGGCCGGAGCGTAAGTAATCCGGGCTCGCGCCGCGCGCAATTTCGTTAGCCGCAATTCTCAATTGAAATCGAAGCAATCCCCAGGGACCGCAATTTCGCGCGGGCGCCGTCGTGAAGAACCCATGCCTCTATCGATCGTCCCTGCGAAAAAGCACTGAGCAGTCGATCTCGTCGTGAAATGGCGCCTGCGGATCGAGCACCAGCCAGGATGCATGGGTCCGCAGTTCCCTCAGCCTGGCGTTCTTCTCGAAGCGCGCCTGGCGCTCCGCCTCCTTTTGCAGCGAAAGATCAGGTTCGGCTTGGTTGCGCAGAGGTCTCATCGCAGTCATCCAGACACCCCGGCCGGGATCCTCGACCCGCTATTCGCCCAGGACGACCCCGGAGGCGACGATCTGCGCCGTCCGCGCCGTGAGTTTCTCGCGCTTCACCAGCCTGGGCTTCTCGTAGGTCTTCTTCATTCCGCCGTTCCGAAACAGATTGGCTTCGACCGACAGAGTGAACGCACTCGCCGGACTTGCGTTCCCGTTCTCGCCGCGCCCTGTGGATAGTAACGGCTTCTTTACCATGGCCCCATCCTTGCGTTGAAAACCGGCCTTCGACTCGCCGAAAAAGCAAATGCCTGGACCTTCAGGCGCCCTGGAGCCCAGCGGCCGACGTTTTCATGTATCCCCAACGGGCGCGTAAGCGAGGACGCGTTCGCAGTATACGTCGGTCGCGGATCGCCAATGCGGGGGTGACTACCAAGCAAGCCCGCTCCGGCCTGGGGGCCGAAACGGGCTAGGCTTGGTATGGAGCCCGCAGTCGGGCAGATTACGGAAAGTAGATCTGCCGGCAGCGGCAATGTGTCGAGGTTTTTGCGCCGGCGCCGGCCTGCTGGCAGGACCCTATTGGCTGTTATCCAAGGTTGGGCGGCACCACGGCATGATCCCGCAGTTGGTCAGGCGAGCAGGCCGGCGGCCTTTGCCGCCTTGCGCAGCGTCTTGCGGGCGTCGATCGGGCTTCTCAGCCCATCGAGCGCGTCGCGGCAGACTCGGCTCGCTGCCCGCCAGGTGCGGTCGCGCGCTCGCCGCGGCCATCGCTGGTCGAGACACTCGACGGCCTCGAAACAGGTTGAAACCTTGCGTTTTCCGCTTGGCTGGAAGTCGATCACGACTGGTTCGGAAAACCAGACATCGTTCATCACTTTCTCCATTCTTATGGTCGTCTTTTGAGCAAGCAATCGGCGCCGGGCGGCGCCCGATGGGATGCGGATCCGAGGGCGATAGGCGGATCCGCGCATTAACCATTCACGACAGATAATGTTCCGAAGAATTTGAGCGCGCTGGGCAGAAGAAAAGATCCGCCCGGAGAGGGCGGGGACTGGAGCCCGGATCGCCACCATTCGGCTAACGCGTGCTGCCAAACCATCCATCAAGACAAGGCTTGAAGCGCTTGGCCTGAATTCGTGCAGCGCAAACCGTCTCCAGCAAACTGGCGGTATGCGCGGTGCGGCGGATCACTCGACCAGCACATGCGCCTCGCGGGCGGCGCTTACGAAGGCGTCGCGGGCGTTGTCGGCCGGAACGTCGCCGCTCATTGCCCGGCGGCAGGCGCGCACCGCCGCGCCATGCAGGGCGCTGCCGGCGTCGCGCCACTGTCCCGTCAGCAACTCGACGGCCTGCTGCGCATTGGAAATGTGCCGGATCGAGCCTGCGATGCCGACGGCGACTTCGACCGGCTTGGAAAACCATCCCTGGACCATTGCGAAAACCCCTGATGCGTTTGACGCACTAGAACGCGGGGACCGCCTTTCGGGTTTCATCCAGCATTTCAACAGGATGTGAATGCGCTGTCAGGGGAGCGGGGCGGGTCGGCCAGACCGGCAGCGCCATCCGGCCGGCGAGCGGAATTTGCCAAATACGCCTGCGACGGCGGAACCCGTCGGCATTCAGGCGCGTTAGCGGCGCTATGATCAAGCGCACCTTCCTGGCCATAATCTTTGTGCAGGTCGCCCTTGCGTCGGCTTACGTCACCGAATTCGTGTGGGTGGAGGTCAACCCGGTGGTGGCGGCCGAGGCCAAGTCTCTAGCAATTTCCGTGGATAAGGAATTGGCGAAGCCGACGCGGCCATTTGCGCCCTGTCAGTGCCCTGATGCCGGACGAGGTCCGGGAACGTCCACCGTGCTGGTGCTTGCCGCCGGCAATTGAAAGCAGTGGAAATGTTACAGGGGCTCGGCGACGGGCAGACGCGTCGCAAGCAGCAGCGGGTCGATTATCGGCCGAGCGGCCTGCGTGAAAGCTCGATGAGTTCCGCCTCGTCGGTAATCCCAGCCATGTAGTTCGCGATGATGCGGGAGGCGCGCGCCTCTTTCTGCTGCTCGGTCTCGCCCTCGACACGACCGCTCTCGAAGACGCGGCCAAGCATGGCCGTCTCGGCGGGCGTGAATGTGTTTCGCTCAATGGACATGGCTTCCTCCTCGAGAGCCCTGCGTGAGACCGATTCAGCGCGCGACGCGCTTTATAGTTCCCGGCTAATATTATCATGGGTCAGCCTTGGTGAGGGAGCCCCTGCCAACTCTGCGATTCGAGCTATTGCCGCTGGCGGCGAAAGGCGTCAACCCAGGATCCTGCGTATCTTAAGCGCCGGTTCGTCCATGCTGAAGGCTTGGTGAGACGGCTGGTCCGGCATCCATCTGCGCACCCGATTTCCGCTGCTCCTCGTTATATCCTTGATGAGCGAGCGATCCGCTGATATTCATTAGCAGCGCGGAATTATTCCGAATCTGCGCCAACTTGCGCCGCGCAACATTGCGGCGCAAGTTGTCCGAGGCCAAGACCCCGACGTGGTGGCAACCGGGTTGCGAAGGGATCTTGGTCGAACAAGAAGCAGGGCCGGTTCCGATCCCAGTCGGAAACGGCTCATGAAATGCTCTGGAAGTCTGAAGCCATTGCCCCCATGGCCTCGGAAGAGCATGAACATGGGGAAATCGATGGTTACGAAGAAACTTACCGACAACGCGGAAAGCGCGGCAGCCTTTCTTGCGGTGATGGGCAACGAGAAGCGTCTGCTCATCATGAACTACCTGGCCGAGGGCGAATTGTCGGTCGGCACGCTTGCCGACAAGGTCGAACTCAGCCAGTCCGCGCTCTCCCAGCATCTGGCCAAGCTGCGCAGGTTTGGCCTGGTCGACACCCGCCGCGACCGCCAGAATGTCTACTACTCCTGCAAGTCTTCGGCGGCGTGCGAGCTTCTGAAGCTGCTCGACGGCTTGCTGGCCAAGGAAAAGCCGCTCGCCGGACCGGCGCGACAGGCTCTCGTCGAGAGGATGCGGCCCCCGCAGGCCGCCTGATCGGCAACCCGCAGGCGAGGCGGGCGGCCTCGTCCGGCGCTGGCGTGAATGCAGGCCGCACCGACCGCGCAGCGAAGTTGGTGCGGGCTCACGCTTGTTCCGCTTGTGCAATGGCGTTCGTCAATCACGTTTGTTTGAAGAGCGCCGGCCAAGACGAGCGCAGCTGCCCGTAAGCTCATGATAAGATTGGGCTTCCTGTGTGCGTCCGGTCGTCTTGGTCGATCGAAGTTCACGCATTTGTAAATCGCCCGACCGACAGCTGTTGGCTAAGTTCCCCGCGATCCACACCCCCGGATCACGTGATGGGCCGAACTTCCACTTTGGCGCCTCACGAGGCCTGCCGCTCCTGGGAGCGGCGGGCCTCCTATCTTTTGACGGATAGCAGCGGCCGCCTCATGGCGCCGTCTGCCGCCGGGTGATCACGCTGCGGACGGCGAGCACCAGCACCGTGACGATGATCAGGATCACCGATAGCGCGGCGATCGCCGGGTCGATGTTGTCGCGCAGCCCCATCCACATCAGCCGGGGTAGGGTGATGGCGTTGACCGAGGTGATGAACAGCGTCACGCCGATCTCTTCCCAGGACAGCACGAAGGAAAGCAGGGCGGCGGTGACGATGCCGAACTTGATGTTCGGCATGATTATCCGCGTCGCGCGCTCCCACACGCTGGCGCCAAGGCCGCGCGCGGCGAGGTCGATGCGGCGGTCGAGCTGGCTGAGCGAGACCAGGATCAGCACCGTGGCGAAAGGCACCGTCATCACCGAATGCGCCATGGCGACGCCGAGCCAGGTGTCGTAGCCAAAGAAAGTGGAGATGCCGGAGACGGAGGTGAGCAGGAAATAGAGCGTCACCGCCGACACCACGGGCGGCACCACCATCGGCAACAGCACGAAGCCGACGAGGGCGGCGGTGAAGCGCGGCTGGAACATCCACACACCCAGGCTGAAGGTGAGCGCCAGCACCGTGGAGAGCGCGCTGCTGACGACGCCGATCCTGATCGACAACAGGATGGAATCCAGCCAGCGCGGATCCTCGATCAGCGAGCGGTAGTGGCGAAGCGACAGTTCCCCGCTGGGCATGGTCAGCATGCGGCTCGGCGTCAGCGACACCGGGACGACGGCAAGCAGTGGCAGGAGCAGGAACAGCGCCACCAGCAAAGCGAGGACGAGCGAGACAGGGCCGGGGCGATAGGTCGGCATCCCGCTACACCAACTGCTTCGGTTTGACGGAACGGAAAAGCAGCGCCATCAGCGCGCCGACGAACACCACCAGCACGACGCTGATCGCTGCGCCCAGTCCCCAATCGGGGCTCTGGAAAATCCTGAGATAGATGAGCTCGGCGATCATCACGCTGCGGCCGCCGCCGAGGATGGCCGGGGTGACGAAGAAGCCCAACGAGAAGACGAAGACGATCATCGCCGCGCCGATGATGCCGGAGCGCGTCATCGGCACGAACACCGTCCAGAAGGTGCGCATGCGGCTGGAGCCCAGCCCGCGCGCGGCGAGCAGCACGCGCTCGTCGAGGCTCCGCATGGCCGAGGCCAGCGGGAACACGGCGAAGGGAATGAGGAAATGGGTCATGCCGACGACGACGCCGAATTCGTTGCGCACCAGGGTCAGCGGCTCGGAGATGAAGCCGATCGATTGCAGCCAGGTGTTGATCAGGCCCCGATTGGACAGGAGCGCCACCCAGCCGAAGGCGCGCGTCAGCACTGAGATCCAGAACGGCACCAGGATGCAGAATTCGGCGAGCACGCGCTGCACCGGGCTGCCGCGCACCCACACCACCGTGATCGCATAGGCCGCGGTGACCGACACGAGCGTGACGATCGCGGCGATGCGCAGCGTGCGAACGAACACCGACTGCACCAGCGGGTCGCTGACCAGCGCGCCATACTGACCGAGACCCGGTCTCGGCAGGGTGAAACTCCACTTCACCACACCGAGGAACGGCCAGGCATAGGCAAGCACGAGAAACAGGAGCAGCGGCGCCATCAAAAGCGCCGCGCCCATCCTGTCGGAGAGGGTGCCTCTCATCAGCCGGAAATCCTCGCCCGATCAGGCGGAGATGATCTTGGTGTATTCGTCCAGCGCCGCGCCGTAATTCTTGGCGTACCACTCCATGTCGAGCACGATCTGCTTCTTCATGTTTTCGGGGTCTACCGGGTTGATGCGCTTCTTGTCGGCCGGGATCAGCGCGTCGGTTGCCGGGTTGGCCGGGCCTTGGCCGAGCTTGTCGAACATCACCAATTCCTTCTGCGGGTCCTGGGTGCTGGCGATGAACTTCATCGCCGCTTCCTTGCCGCCCGGATTGTTCTTCAGCACGGCGAGCGCGCCGGGCGAGATCAGGCCCTGGTCCCAGATGAACTTGATCTGGCCGCCGGAGTCCTGTTCGATCAGCGAAGCGCGCGTCGACCACACGATCGCCATCGAAGCCTCGCCGTTGAGCAGCACGCTCTGGCTCTCGGCGCCGCCGCCCCAATAGGAGACGACGTTCTCCTTGAAGGCTGCGATCTTGTCGTGCGCGCGCTTGAGATCGAGCGGATAGAGCGAGGCCGGCGCGACGCCGTCGGCAAGCAACGCGGCTTCCCAGCTCGACACGCCCCATTTGTAGAGTGAGCGCTTGCCCGGGAATTTCTTCACGTCGAAGAAGTCGGCCATGCCGGTCGGCGCGTTGGAGCCGAATTTCTGCGAGTCGTAGGCGATCACATAGGAGAAGAAGTAGGTGGAAGCCGCATACTCCCAGCCGAAGCCTTCGCGCATCTTCTTCTTGTCGACGATCGAATAGTCGATCGGCTCGAGCATGCCCTGGCCGCCGAGCGTGATGGCCGAGAACGGGTCGACGTCGACCAGGTCCCAGGTGGGCGCGCCGCTCTTGAACTGCGCCGCAATCGCGCCTTCGGTCGGGCCTGAGCCGTCCATCTTGACCGGAATGCCGGTGTCCTTGGTGAAGGCCTGGCCATATGCCGCGTCGTAGGCCGTTATGGCGTCGCCGCCCCAGTTGACCAGCACCAGTTCCTTCGCCGCGGCGAAAGCGCCGGTCGAGCGCAAAAGCATCGGCGTGCCGGCAAGCACGAGGCCCGCAAGCTGCGCGAACTGCCGGCGCGAAATCTCGCCGCGCTTTGCCCTTTCGGCGAGCGATTGGATGGTTTGCTTCTTGGTGTCGTTCATGTCAGTTCCCCATGTTTTCGTTGGTCTGATCCGGAAACCGTGCGGCGAATTCAGGCCGCTTCGGCGCTCATTGTCCTCCGTCCGGAAGGAGGAAACCCTTCTCCGCCGGCCAGGTCAGCCAGACGGAATTGCCTTTGCTGAGCGCGGCCGCCGCCACCTCGTTCGGCACCGAGACGGTCACCTTCGCGCCCTGGCGCGTCGTGAGGTCGAGCTTGGTCGCGGCACCGAGATAGGTCGAGGCGACAGCGGTCGCGGCAATGCCGTTCTGGCCGGCCGCCGCCTCCGGCGCGATCGACATGTGCTCGGGGCGGATGGCGAGGATCGCATCGCCATTCACCGCCTCGGCCTTGCAGCGCATGCTGACCGCGCGGTCTTCGCAGAGGCCGGTGGCGCCGTTGTCGGCGGGTTTGACGCCCTTCACCGGCAGCATGTTGATCTCGCCCAGGAACTCGGCGACGAAGCGGTTCGCCGGCCGGTCGTAGACCTCCTCCGGCCTGCCCACCTGCAGCAATTTGCCATGGTTGAAGATGGCGACGCGCGACGACAGCGCCAGCGCCTCGCTCTGGTCGTGGGTGACGAAGACGAAGGTGGTGCCGGTCTCCTGGTGCAGCCGCTTCATCTCCGCCTGCATCTGGCCGCGAAGGCTCTTGTCCAGCGCCGAGAACGGCTCGTCGAGGAGCAGCACGCCCGGCTCGAACACCAGCGCGCGCGCCAGCGCCACGCGCTGCTGCTGGCCGCCGGAAAGCTGCGCCGGCAGCTTCTTCTCATGGCCTTTCAGTCCGACGCGCTCGATCATCTCGCCGACACGGCTTTTGATCTCGGCGGCCGTCTTCTTGCGCACCTTGAGTGGGAAGGCGATGTTCTGCTCGACGCTCATATGCGGGAACAGCGCATAGCCCTGGAAAACCATGCCGGCGGCGCGCTGTTCGGCCGGGCGGTCGGTGATGTCGATGCCGTCGCTGAAAAGCCTGCCTTCGCTCGGCTGCACGAAGCCGGCCAGGATCATCAAGAAGGTGGTCTTGCCGGAGCCGGAGGGCCCAAGCAGTGTCAGGAACTCGCCGCGGCCGATATCGAGCGTCAGATTGTCCAGCGCCCGGAACGAGCCGAAGCTCTTGCCGATCCCGTTCGCCTTGATCTCTGCGGCCCGGCCGGGTTGCTGCATCCTGGCTTTCCTCAGTGTTGGATGAATCGTAGGCACGCCGGCGGTTCACCGCAACCGAATAGTTTTCGCCTGATCGGCAAATTTGATTCACGGGTGGGGAGCGGGCGAGGCGAGAGGTGGTGCTCTCGAAGGCGCTGCCTCAATACACCCCAACCCCATCCTTCGACAGCTTGGCCCTCAGCCACCCTCCGAACGCGTTGAGCACCGGATGCTCCGCCTTGGCGTGCTCGGAAACCAGATAATACGACCGCGGCGAGGGAATCGCGGTGTCGAACGGCTTGACCAGCCGGCCTTCGCTCAGCGCCCCGCGGCTGGTCAGTTCGTCGCCCAAGGCGATGCCTTGACCCGCAATTGCCGCCGAGAAGACAAGGTTCATGTCGGAAAAGAAGATACCGCCTTCGGGGTCGGGATTTTCCACCTTGGCCAGCGCCAGCCAGCGCGCCCAGTCCTCGGTGTCGCCGAGATGCAGGAGATTGGCGCGCAAGACATCTGCCGGCTTGGAGAAGCCGCCGACCTTGTTGAGCAGCGTCGGGCTGCAGAGCGGCGTGAAGGAGATATCGCAGAGCAGCTCCACCGCGCGGTTCGGCCAGTTGCCGACGCCGAAGGCGATGAAGGCGTCGGCTTCCGCGTTGCTGACGTCGTCGAGCCGGCGCGGCGTCAGTATATGCAGGGCGACGTCCGGATACATCTGCCGGAACTCCGCTATATGCGTGCAGAGGAAAAGCGAGGCGAAGCCCGGCGTGCAGGAGACCGCGAAGGAGCCGCCGACGCCGGCGCCGGCATTTTGCGCCACCGCATCGCCGAGCACGGTGAGCGCCTTGCGCACATCGGCGGCATAGCGTTGGCCGCGCGGGGTCAGCGACACGCCCTTGCCGATGCGCTCCAGGAGGTCGAAGCCGAGTTCGCGCTCGAGCAGCCTCAGCTGGTGCGAGACGGCGCTGCGGGTGAGGTGGAGTTCGTCGGCGGCGCGCCACACGCTGCCATGACGGGCGAAGCTGTCGAGGGCGCGCAGCGCCTGCGTGGAAGGTATTCGCAAGAGGCCTCAGGTGAACCGAATTTGCACGAGCCGGGAAAACATATCACTTTTTGACGAGCCGCTTCACTGCTTTCTTGGGCACATGGAGGAACCGGTGGCGACGTCCGCGCAGGAAACAGCACTCGCTTGCATCGACGGCATCCAGCCGCTCCTGTCGGTGTGGACCCGCAGCATTTTCGACTTTGGCGAGACCGCCTGGCGCGAATACGAGTCCGCCGCCTGGTATGTCGACCGCCTGAAGCGCGAGGGGTTTTCGGTCGAGGAAGGGTCCGGCGGCATGCCGACCGCCTTCTGCGCCCATTGGACCAATGGCGACGGCCCGACCATCGGCATGTATGCCGAATATGACGCCGTGCCCGGCAATTGCCAGGACGCGGCGACGGTGAGGCGGCCGCGTGCCGGCCTGGGCGTCGAAGCCGGGGGGCACACCGATCCGCATTCGGGCCTCGGCATCGGCAGCCTCGGCGGCCTGCTCGCCACCAAGGCGGCGATGCTCGAGCACGGCATCCCGGGCACCCTGCGATTCACCGGCGAGCCGGCCGAGAAGGTGAGGGGCTCGAAGCCGATCCATGCCGCCAAGGGCTATTATGACGGCCTTGCCGGGATGATCTCCTTCCACCCCTTCTACATGCTGCCGCTCTGCAACACGGCGCGCTGGGACACCCATTGCGGCGCGGCCTACGCGATGATCTACCGCTTTGTCTGCGACGAGCCGGAAAACTGGGCGCGCGCGGGCGATGGCACACCGATCCCGCAGGCGCATTCGGCGGTCAGGGCGCCCGGGGCCAACGATGCGCTAATGACCATGTACATGGCCTCCAAGGTGCTGCGCGATTCCATGCTGCCGCATCAGGGCGGCTGGTCGATCAGCGAGGCGATCCTGACCGCCGGACAGGCGACCGCCGACAATCTGCCGGCGGGACTGGCCGAGATCCAGTACATGATCCGGGTGCCGACCATTGCCATGGCCGAGCAGGTGACCGCCGTGCTCGACCGCAATGCGCAAGCCGCGGCGGAGATGAGCGGCTGCCGTTACGAGCGCCACTGGGTGTCGAAGTCGCGGCCGGGGCTGGCCAACCACGCCATGGCCGGCATCACCTATGACGCGCTCTCCACCGTCGGCCCCCCGCAATGGAGCGAAGAGGCCAGCGCCATCGCCCGCGAGATCCAGGTCAATGCCGGCGGCGAGGCGACCGAGAACCCATTCATCGACGAAATGGAGCGACTGATCACGCCGCAGGAGGCGGAAGCGATTCTGCGCCGCGAACTGCCGCCGTCGCAGGTGAACTCCACCTCCGACGATTACACCGACATGAGCTGGCATGCGCCGACCGCACGCTTCTATGTCGCCCGTCCGGCGCTGCGCTCGGCAAAAGGCCACGCCTGGCCCGGCTGGGTGATGAACGCGCTGGGCGGCATTCCCGCCACCATCGATCCGATGGTCGCCTGCGCCGCGAAGACGATCGCGCTCACCGCATTGCGTCTGCTCGAAGACAAGGCCGCGCGCGATGCCGCGATGGACGAGTTCGTCGCCCGAACCGGCGGCGGCGTCGGCGGCTCGAACTGGATCGCGCCGCTCTGCGACTATGATCCGCCGATCAATTTCCGCTGGCCGGAATATGTCACCACCGCGCGCGGGCGCGACTGGTGGATCCCGGCCGCCTCCACCGCATGACACGAACAACCTAACCTCGAGGAGAACCCCATGACCGTCCATGACCGCATCGTCGCCGAGCCGTTCTCGCTGCAGCGCCGCAACCCCGCCGGCGGCACCAAGCCGCTGACCGCCTGGGGCTTCGCCAACGAGACCGATGTGCTGACCGACGTGCTGCTCGGCTCGCCCAATTTCCTGCGCCATCTGTCGACCAGCTCGCTGTCGCGCAAACATCTGCGCGAGGCGCCCTGCAACATCCAGATCGCCCAGGCGCAGCACAAGGACCTCGTCGCCGCCTACGAGCATTTCGGCGTCAACATCCACTGGCACGAGCCGACGCCGGAACTGCCGATGCAGGTCTATTCGCGCGACTCCAGCGTCATGACGCCCTATGGCGCATTCATCACTGCGATGGCCAACTGGTGGCGGCGCGGCGAGAACTACGCCGCCATCCGTACCTATGAAAAGCTCGGCATCCCAATCTACGACATGGTCACCGCAGGCACTTTCGAGGGCGGCGACTTCAACGTCATCGAGGAGGGCGTGGTGCTGATCGGCTGCGGCGGCGCCCGCACCCAGGAAGAGGGCGCGCGCCAGGTGCAGGCCTGGTTCGACAAGGAAGGGTGGGAAACCCGCATCGCCTTCATCGACGAATATTATGTCCATATCGACCTCATGGTGGTGCCCATCGCCGAAAAGCTCACCGCCGTCTGCCTCGCCTGCACCGAGCCCGGCATCGTCGACTGGCTGAAGGGCAAGGGCCACGAGATCATCGACGTGCCCTTCCAGGACACGATGGCGCTCGGCTGCAACTTCATGGCGCTCGGCAAGGACAGGGTGATCGCGCCGACCTCCAGCAAGACGCTGATCGAGAAGCTCAAGGCGCGCGGCTTCGAGGTCGCGGCGATAGACATGAGCGAGATCTCCAAGACCGGCGGCGGCATTCACTGCATGGCGCAGGCGCTGAAGCGGGTGAAGGCGTAGGGCGTCTGTCGCCAGGCATTCGGCCGGCGCGGCATTCTGGCGGCGCGTGATTCCAGCCGAGGCGTTGTCCATTTTTCACGAGGATGGACAACGCAAGGGATCGGTTTTACGAGTCAGCGCAACCAGCGGAGATCTTCGCGCCCCCCGATGAACAAGATCGATACCCACGACAGCAAGGGCAGCGACGAGCGCTCGACCGCCACCAGCCTCTTGCGGCTCGGCACTCGCTTGAAACTCTCGCGGCAGACGCGCGGGCTGACCCTGAAGGCGCTCGCCGAGGCCGCCCATTGCTCCGAAAGCCTGCTGTCGAAGGTCGAGAACGGCAAGGTCTCGCCCTCGCTTCCGGTGCTCCACAGGCTCGTCGAGGTGCTCGGCACGAACATTGGCTGGATGTTCGAGGAATCCGACGGCGAGGAGGGCATTGTCTTCCGCGCCGGGGCGCGGCCCCTGATCACGCTCGATCCGCTCCGCCGCGGCCAGGGCATATCGCTCGAACGCGTGATTCCCTATTCGCCCGGCCATCTTCTCCAATGCAACATCCACCATATCGAGGCGGGCGGCGAGAGCGCCGGTCCGATCCAGCATGCCGGCGAGGAAGTCGGCTACTTGCTCGAAGGCTCGATCGAACTCATGATCGGCGAACGGACATTTCGCCTGTCCGCCGGGGATTCCTTCGTCTTCAATTCGGAGCTGCCTCACTGGTATCGCAACGTCGGCACCGCCCGCGCCAGCATTTTCTGGGTGAACACGCCGGCGACATTCTGATCTCTCCCCTTTCGTTCGCGAATCGCTAATTCAAGTCACTTGACAAGCATTCAAGCATCTTGAATGATGCCTGTGCGCTCAGGCGTCAGGTGAGCCCGATCAAGGGCCTTTTCCGAAATCAAGGGGAACCGGAATGCGTCTTACCAAGATTCTTTCAGGCTGCGCCGCAGCCATCGTCATGACCCTCGCCCTCGGCTCGGCTTCGGCCATGGCCGAGACCTATGCGCTCGTCACCATCAACCAGCAGGCACTGTTCTTCAATCAGATCAATGACGGTGCCACGGCCGCGGCGAAGGCCGCCGGAGTGGATCTCGTCATCTTCAACGCCAACAATGTGCCGAGCGCCCAGAACGATGCGATCGAAAACTACATCACCCAGAAGGTCGACGGCATCATTCTCGTCGCAATCGACGTCAATGGGGTGAAGCCGGCGATCACCGCGGCCAAGGCCGCCGGCATTCCCGTGATCGCCATCGACGCGCAAATCCCCGATGGTGACAACGTCGCCTTCGTCGGCGTCGACAACACCAAGGCCGGCGAGGACATCGGCAAGTTCTACGCCGACTACGTCAAGAACAACATGAACGGCAGCGCCAAGATCGGCGTCGTCGGGGCGCTCAATTCGTTCATCCAGAACCAGCGCCTCGATGGCTTCAAGAAGGCCGTTGCCGAAAGCGGCCAGAAGGTCACATTCCTCGACACGGTCGACGGTCAGAACGTCCAGGACGTCGCGTTGTCGGCTGCCGAGAACCTGATGACCGCCAATGCCGACATGACGACGCTTTACGCCACCGGCGAGCCGGCTCTGCTCGGCGCCGCGTCCGCCGTCACCAGCCAGGGCCGCACCGGCGACGTCAAGCTTTTCGGCTGGGACCTGACCAAATCGGCGGTGCAGGGCCTGGAAGAGGGCTGGGTGGTCGCCGTCGTCCAGCAGGATCCGGCCGGTGAGGGCAAGGCTGCGATCGAAGCCTTCGTCAAGCTCAAGAAGGGGGAAAAGATCGACCCGATCATCAATGTCCCGATCACCATCGTCACCAAGGAAAATGTCGGCCAGTTCAAGGACATGTTCAAGTAATCTCTCCCGAGACGGCCGGGCTGCGCATCGACCTGACGGTTGACTGCGCCGCCCGGCCACCGTTCACTTGAATACGACGGCCTGAACTGGAACCGTGATGAGCGATGGCGAGACCTACCGCGTCAGGATGACCGGCATTTCCAAACGATACGGCCCCATCCAGACGCTGGATGATGTCTCGCTGGCGCTGAAGCCCGGCGAGGTGCTCGGCCTGGTTGGCGACAATGGCGCCGGCAAATCCACCTTGAGCAAGGTTCTGTCCGGCGCGGTCATTCCGGATTCCGGCACGATCGAGATCGACGGCAAGGCGGTGTCCTTTTCCTCGCCGGCCGATGCCCGCGCGGCAAGGGTGGAGATGGTATATCAGGACCTGTCGCTCTGCGACACGGTGGACGTGGCCGGCAACCTCTTCCTCGGCCGCGAGCCGCGCCGCCGCGTCCTCGGCATTCCCTTTCTCGACGGCAGACGCATGCATGACGAGACGCGCCAGATGCTCGACCGGCTCGGCATCGTGATCGCCGACACCAGGCTCAAGGTCGAGAACCTGTCCGGCGGACAGCGCCAGTCGATCGCCATCGGCCGTGCCGCCTCCTTCGACCCATCGGTGCTGATCATGGACGAACCCACCGCCGCGCTCGCGGTGGCCGAGGTCGAGGCGGTGCTGGAATTGATCCGCGGTGTCAGCGCCCGCGGCGTCAGCGTCATCCTCGTCACCCATCGCCTGCAGGATCTGTTCCTGGTCTGCGATCGCATCCAGGTCATGTATGAGGGCCGCAACGTCGCCGAACGCAACATCGGCGACACCAGCATCGAGGAGGTCGTCAACCTGATTGTCGGCCGTAAATTCAACGCGCGTTCGGCGCGCGCCACTCGTGGCGAGGAAGCGCGGCCATGAACGTCACCTCGCAGTCGGCCGATATCGGCGCCTCGCCGCCCAAACGCGCCCACAAGAGCACGTGGCGCGACGTGGCGATCGCCAATGGCGGCGTCGTCTCGATCGCGCTGTTCTTCCTGGTCGTGTGTGTCGTCTTCTCGCTGGTCACCGGCTCTTTCCTGACCGCGCCCAACCTGCTCAACATCGTGCGCCAGTCCGCGCCCCTGCTGATCGTCGCGGCGGCCATGACCTTCGTCATCACCACGGGCGGCATCGATCTTTCGGTCGGCTCCGTGCTGGCCTTGACGGCGACGCTGTCGGCCGTCTTTCTGCAGGCAGGCCTGCCCTGGCCGCTGGTGGTGGTCGCCATGCTGGCGCTCGGCGCGGCGACCGGTGCCCTGCAAGGTTTCTTCATCGCCTATGAGCGCATACCGGCCTTCATCGTCACGCTTGCCGGTTTGTCCGTCATCCGCGGTGTGGCCTTGCTGATCACCGGCGGCTATTCGATCCCGGTCGAGCCGTCCAGCTTCTTCGTCAGCATCGGCAGGGCGTGGTTCATCGGCGTGCCGGTACCGGCGCTGCTCGCCCTCGTGGTGCTGGTCGTCGCCTATCTCGCCTTCAATCAGACGCCGTTCGGCCGCTATGTCACCGGTATCGGGGCCAACGCCGAGGCGGTTCGCCGCGCCGGCGTCGACACGCGCTTCGTGACGCTCTTCGTCTATATCCTCTCGGGCATGGCTGCGGCCGCGGCCGGCATCATTCTGGCGGCGCGGCTCGGCTCCGGCTCGTCCAACGCCGGTCAGGGCTTCGAGCTTGACGTCATCGCCGCAGTGGTGCTTGGCGGCACCAGCCTGTTCGGCGGGCGCGGCACGATCATCGGGACCGTGCTCGGCGCCTTGACCGTCGCCGTGATCGGCAATGGGTTGATCCTGGCGCATATGTCGCCCTTCCTCACGCCGATCGTTACCGGCACGATCATCCTCGTGGCCATCTGGCTGAATTTCCGCCTGTTCAAGGGCGCCGTGCGGGGCCGCTGACATGGATCATCTGTTCGACGACAAGCCCAGGGAACGGGCCCCGATCGGTGTCCGCTCCGGCACGGTGATGACCGTCACCGGCCCGCTTGCGGTCGCCGACATGGGCGTGACGCTGATGCACGAGCATATCCTGCTCGACGGCGCCACGTCGTGGAAATGCCCGTGCCACCCCGAGGAGAGGAAGATCGCCGAACACCCGGTCGGTATCGAGATCATCGGCGAATTGCGGATGAACCCATACATGAACCGAGACAACGTCTCGCTCGACGACAGCGACCTGGCGCTTTCGGAACTCGCCAAATACCGGGCGCTCGGCGGCCGCACCGTGGTGGACGCCACCAATATCGGCATCGGCCGCGACCCGGTTAGGCTGGCGCGCATCGCGCGCGCCTCGGAATTGCGCATCGTCATGGGCACGGGCTTTTATCTTGAGCACACGCATCCCAAATGGCTGAAGGCCATGGACGTCGACGATGTCACCGAATTCCTCGTCAACGATGTCGGCGGAGGATCGGAGCAGCCCGAGATCATGGCCGGCATCATCGGCGAGGTCGGCGTCAGCAAGGATTTCACCGAGGAGGAACGCAAGTCGCTGCGGGCTTCCGCCCGCGCCGCCAGGATCACCGGCGTGCCGCTGACCATCCATCTGCCTGGTTGGGAGCGGCTGGCGCATGAGGTGCTCGACGTGATCGAGGCGGAAGGCGCCGATCTGAGGCACACGGTGCTGTGCCACATGAACCCGAGCCACAACGATCTCGCCTACCAGAAGAGCCTCGCCGAGCGTGGCGCCTTCCTGGAATACGACATGATCGGCATGGATTTCTATTATGCCGATCAGGACGCGCAATCGCCCTCCGACGAGCAGAACGCGCAGGCGGTCCGGTCGCTGATCGACATGGGTCTGATCGACCGTATTCTTCTGTCGCAAGACGTCTTCCTCAAGATCATGCTGACCCGCTTCGGCGGGTTCGGCTACGGGTTCATCCTCAGGCACTTCGTGCCGAGACTGAAGCGCCATGGCGTCGAGCAGCCGGCGATCGACAGAATGCTCATCGACAATCCGAAGACCGTTTTCGCCGCGAGCCTGTGAGCCGCGACCAGTTCGACTCAGGGAGTAGACATGTCCAAAAAGAAAGTTCTTCTCGCAGGCGAATCCTGGGTCTCGACCGCGACCCACATCAAGGGCTTCGACCAGTTCCCGACCGTGACATACCACACCGGCGCCGATGAACTGCTGGCCGCGTTGAAGGACGGGCCGTTCGACGTCACCTTCATGCCCGCGCATGAGGCGCAACGGAATTTCCCCCAGACCATGGACGCGCTTTCCGCCTACGACGCGGTCGTGCTTTCCGACCTCGGCGCCAACACGCTGCTGCTCCACCCGGACACCTGGGTCCATTCCAGGCCGACCCCGAACCGGCTCCGCCTGTTGCGAGACTATGTCGGCAATGGCGGCGGCCTTCTGATGTTCGGCGGCTACTACAGTTTCCAGGGCATCAATGGCGGCGCACGCTACCACAAGACGCCCGTCGAGGATGTCCTGCCTGTCTCCTGCCTGACGGTGGACGACCGCGTCGAGGTGCCGGAGGGCTACGCTCCGGTGATCGTCGGCCCCGACAGCCATCCGATCCTCAGGGGGCTCGGCAAGGACTGGCCGATCCTGCTCGGCTTCAACGAGGTCAAGGTCAAGGACGGCGCGGAAGTGCTGGCCACCGTGTCTTCGGATTACGGCTCGCTGCCGCTGCTGGTGACCGGCACATACGGCAAGGGCCGCACAGTCGCCTGGACCTCGGATGTCGGCCCGCACTGGCTGCCGCCGGGCTTCGTCGCCTGGAATGGCTACAGGACGCTGTTCGAACAGATGCTGGGCTGGGCAACGGCCAGGGACTAGCCATGCGCGTCCATGTCGTCGGCAATGTCTGCATCGATACGACGTTTCGGCTGGACAGGTTTCCGCAACCGGGCGAGACACTGAACGCCTCCAGCCATGCCGACGGGCTGGGAGGCAAGGGCGCGAACCAGGCGGTGGCCGCCGCGCGCTGTGGAGCGGATGTTCGGTTCCGGGCCGCCATCGGCAACGATGCGGCCGGAGCGTGGATCAGCGAGCAGTTGAGCCGCTATCTCGACATCGGCTACCTGACGACGCTGCCGCTGCCCAGCGACCGTTCGACGATCATGGTCGAGCCGGGCGGTGAGAACCTCATCGTCACCGGGGCGAGCTGCGCGGCCGCTTTCGATCCCTTGGCCGAGGATGGCTTCCTGTCCTCGATCGAGCCCGGCGACATCGGGGTGATGCAGGGCAATCTTGGTGAGGATGCAACAGCCGCATGCCTGCGGGCGATGCGCGGGGCCGGGGCTGTGACGATCTTCAATCCCAGCCCGCTCGCGGCCGGTCACGCGCCGCCTCTCGATAGCGTCAGCCTGGTTGTGATCAACACAGTCGAGGCCGCGCAGCTGACCGGATACAGCGATCCCGCCATGGCGGCTCGCGAATTGATCCGCAAGGGTGCCGCCGGCGCGATCGTGACCCTTGGCGCATCCGGCTGCCTGGTCGCTGACGGCGAGGCGAGGATCGAGATGCTGGCGGCTCCCAAAGTGGCCGTCGCAGACACCAGCGGCGCCGGCGACGTTTTTTGCGGCTGCCTGGCCGGCTGCCTGGCATGCGGCATGGATCTGGCGGCGGCGGCGCGCATCGCCGTCCGCGCCGCTGCCATCTCCGTCGGGCGCCCAGGCACGCTCGGGTCCTGCCCCACCAGGCAGGAGATGAAAATGCTCATGGAAACGGGTCAGGTTCAAAACGCATGACACAACAACCGGTTGGTCGCAAACCCATTGGTCCCAAGCCCGTCGGCCGTGCCGCGCATGACGTGCTGCAATCGATCTTCGGCCGGCGCAAGGTGGTGATCGGCGTCGTCCATCTGGCACCATTGCCGGGTGCTCCGCGCTATGATGGCGAGGCGGTCGAGGCCATCTACAAACGCGGCCTCGACGACGCGCGCGCCTATCTCGAGGGCGGTTGCGACGGCGTGATCGTCGAGAACCATGGCGATGTGCCGTTTGCCAAGCCGGACGACGTCGGGCCGGAAACCGCCGCCTACATGTCCGTCGTCTCGGATCGCATCCGCCGTGAGCTCGGCCGGCCGATCGGCATCAACGTGCTCGCCAACGCCGCCATTCCCGCGCTGTCGATCGCCAGCGCCTCGGGCGCATCCTTCATTCGCGTCAACCAATGGGCCAACGCCTACGTCGCCAATGAAGGTTTTGTCGAGGGGGAAGCGGCGCGCGCCATGCGCTTCCGCGCCAGGCTCCGCGCCAACGGCATTCGCATCTTCGCCGACGCGCATGTCAAACATGGTGCGCACGCCATAGTCGGTGACCGGCCGATCGAGGAACAGGTGAAGGATCTGGCCTTCTTCGATGCCGACGCGGTGATCGCCACCGGCCAGCGCACCGGCCACGCCGCCGACCTCGGCTATATCAGCATGATCAAGGAAGCAGCCGGATTGCCGACCCTGGTCGGCAGTGGCGTGACGCTCGAAAACGTCAACGACATCCTCGATATCGTCGACGGCGTCATCGTCGCCAGTTCGCTGAAACATGACGGCGTCTGGTGGAACCAGGTCGATCCTCAGCGGGTGATAGCCTTCATCGGTGGCCTGAAGCGGTGACCTTGGTGCCGGAGATCGATGGCCAGCGTCTGCTCGGGCGGCTCGATGCCTTCGCCCGGATCGGAGCGACACCGGCCGGTGGCGTCAACCGGCAGGCGTTCAGCGTCGAGGACCGCAAGGCGCGGCGCCTGCTGACCGAACTGGCGCTCGAGCGCGGCTTCACCGTCTTTCAGGACGGGATGGCGAATCTCTTCGTCCGCCGGGAGGGTTCGGACCCCGCGCTTCCCCCGCTGCTGATCGGCAGCCATCTCGACAGCCAGCCGACGGGCGGGCGCTTCGATGGGGCGCTCGGCACGCTTTCCGCATTCGAGGCGCTCGAGGCGGTGGCGGACGCGAAGCTCGAGACCACAATGCCGATCGAGGTCGTCGCCTGGGCCAATGAAGAGGGCAGCCGGTTCGCGCCCGGCGTCATGGGCTCCATGGCATTTGCCGGCGCCGACGTTTCGGGCTGGGATTCAATCGTCGGCAGTGACGGCGCATCCCTTGCGAGGGAGCTCCAGGCGACCATTGCCGCCTTGCCCGAGGCAAGGCTTCGTCCGATCGGCATGCCGATATCGGGATATATCGAGCTCCACATCGAACAAGGGCCATCGCTGGAAAAGGAGGGGCTGCCGATCGGTGTCGTCACCGCGGTCCAGGGCACACGTTGGCTGGAAGTCGCCATCGAGGGAGCCGCCGGCCACGCCGGGACGACCGGCCTTGCCTATCGCCGGGATCCGATGGTTGCCGCCGCCGCGGCGATGCACAGGCTGCAGCAAACGATCATGCCGCTCGACACTAGCGCGCGGCTCACTGTGGGACGCATCGCCGCCAGTCCGGGATCGATCAATGCCATACCTCAGGACGTGGTCTTCACCGTCGACCTGCGCCATCCAGAGCCGGAGCGGCTGGATGCCATCGAGGCCGAGGTGCGCCGGGTCTGTACGGCCGAGGCCGAGGCGCAGCACTGCGTGACGAGGATCGCACGTTCCTTCGACATGCCGGGAGCCGCGTTTTCCTCAGACATGGTCAAGATCATACAGCAAGCCGCCAACGCTCTGCAGTTGCCGCACCGGCAGATGATTTCGGGTGCCTTCCATGACGCGCTGTTCCTCGCCCGGGTGGCGCCGGCCGCGATGATCTTCGTGCCATGCCGCGACGGCCTGAGCCACAACGAAGCCGAATATGTCGAGCCCGCCCACGCAATCGACGGCGCGCGGCTGCTGTTGCTGGCCGCCGTCATGGCGGCGTCGCCCGGCGCTCCGCACCGGTGAGCCTTCCAAGCACCCGCTGAAGCCTCGGTCCCCTGAGGGATGGAAATATTGCGTCGTGCGCCGGCAAATTGCCGGCGTCTGCGGACCTCGGCAAGCCCGCCTGCAACTGCCACCAGGCTGGAAATGCCGGATCCCGCCGCCCGCCGAAACTTGCGCCCCGCCTAACATGAGCGCACACTAAAATTCCCGGAGGAGGGCTCATCAACAAGAATTGGGAGGAAAATCATGAATGCCATGAGCTTCACTGCCCTTGACGGCGGCAAGACGACGGTCGCTGCCGCCGCCCTGGAAACGCTTTCGACGCAAATACGCGGCACGGTGCTGCGGGAAGGTGATGCCGCCTATGACGGCGCACGCAGCATCTGGAACGGGATGATCGACCGGCGGCCGAGTCTGATCGTGTGCTGCGTCGGCGCCTCCGATGTCGTTACAGCGGTGAATTTCGCCCGCGAAAACGGGCTGCTCGTCTCCGTGCGCGGCGGCGGCCACAACATCGCCGGCACCGCTATCTGCGATGGCGGCATGGTGATCGATCTGTCGCTGATGAAGTCGGTGCGGGTCGATGTCGGGGGGCAGCGGGCCTGGGTCGGACCCGGCGCCACGCTTGCCGACGTCGACCGGGAAACACAGGCCTTCGGTCTGGCGGTGCCGACCGGCATCAACTCGACCACCGGTATTGCCGGCCTGACGCTGGGCGGCGGCTTCGGCTGGATCACCCGCAAATACGGGCTGACCATCGACAATCTCGTTTCGGCGGACGTGGTGACTGCCGACGGCAGGCTGCTGCGCGCCAGCGAGAGCGAGAACGCGGACCTGTTCTGGGCGCTGCGCGGCGGCGGCGGCAATTTCGGCGTCGTCACGGCGTTCGAGTTCCAACTCCACCGTTTCCAACCACAGGTATTGTCCGGTCTCGTCGTCCATCCCTTCGCCGACGCCGGCAACGTGCTTCGCGAATATCGCGCGGCGCTCGAAGACGCACCCGACGAACTGACCTGCTGGGTGGTCATGCGGCAAGCACCGCCGCTGCCGTTCCTGCCGGCCGAATGGCACGGCAAAGAGGTGCTGGTGCTGGCCATGTGCTATTGCGGCGACATCGAGGCCGGTGAAACGGCGACCCGAAGGCTTCGGACCATCGGCCGGCCGATCGCCGACGTCGTCGGTCCCAATCCGTTCACCGGCTGGCAGCAGGCCTTCGATCCGCTGCTTGCGCCCGGCGCCCGCAACTACTGGAAGAGCCATGACTTCACGGAGCTTTCCGACAGCGCGGCCGAGGTCGCCACGGAAGCGATATCGCGGCTTCCGGGTCCCGAATGCGAGATATTCTTCGGCCATGTCGGCGGTGCGGCGAGGCGCGTCAAGGCGGATGCAACGGCGTTTCCGCAGCGCAGCTCGCATTTCGTGATGAACGTCCACGCCCGCTGGCGCGAACCGGAAATGGACAGGGCCTGCATCGAGTGGGCGCGCGGCATCTATGAAGCCTCGAAGCCCTATGCCGCCGGGACGGCCTATGTGAACTTCATGCCGGAGGACGAGGTCGACCGCATCGAAGCGGCCTATGGCGGCAATTATCGCCGACTGCTCGAGATCAAGCAGCGCTACGATCCGCAGAACCTGTTCCGCATGAACCAGAACCTGCGTCCGAAGGAAAGCCTGCGAGCGGCCTGACGGCAGCACCAGTCCGGGACGGCGCGGGGTGTGCGCCGTACCGGCTTATGAGGAATGCTGCTGCGTCTCAGCCTGAGCGTCCGAATGCGGGACGCCCATAGCCTTGCGCCTGGAGCGCGCGTCGAGCCGTTCCTGCAGGTGTCCGTTGAGCACGATCATCTCCTTCAGCGCCCTCATCGCGTCGCCCTTATGCTCCGCGATGAAGGCTTCAGCGAGCGCCTGGAGCGCGGCTTCCTGGCGGCTGTCGACGATGTGGTCCATGGCGGTTTCCTTGGCTTGCACCGTCATGTGAACAAAAAGGGAACAAAAATGTCGAGAACGAATTGACTCCACGAGGAAGGCGTTCCTATTTTGTCAGCAGATGGGGCGGTTGCTCGGGATTGGGAGAGCCGCATTGGGCAGACGGAAAAGCCGCTTCGACAAATTGTTCCAGTCGGATGCGGAGGCAATCATTCGCGACGCGCTGGAACTGCGCGAGACGGTGCTGGCGGCGCAGCTTCACCTCAAGGCCAATGGCGAAATCTATTGGCGTCTCAACGGGTTGGTGGACAGGCTGCACGAGGTGATGGCCGCGGTGGCGGGCCAGGAACCCGATTTCCGCGCCGCCTGGCTCGGCCTGTTGCCGCTGCCCGAGGATTATTCAGACCGGACATGAGAAATGGCCGGACCCATGGACAGCGTCGGCCGGGCGGCCAAGGCCAACATGCTGCTCATCGTCGAATGCCGCCACTGCTACCATGTCGGCCGCTTCAAGGCCAACGACGTGGCCAAGGTGGTCGGCTGGAACAAGCCGCTCGAAGTGATCCGCTTCCGCTGCAAGCGCTGCGGCCGCAAGGACACCGAGATCAAGACCCAGTTCATCGACCAGGATCACCCGCCCAAGGGCTACATCTGGGTGCTGCAGAAGGCGAGGGGATAATCGCAAGATGCCTTCCAACTGCGTATCGATCGCTCAAGACGCGGGCTATTTTGAGGATCTCCAAGAACAAGGCGCTGTGTCCGATAGCCCTACAGCAAGTCGCGCAAAACTGTGCCGCGGTTTTGCGAAAACAACATGCATCAAAAAGCGCGTCGCCTGGATCCGTTTCAGCGCGACGCGCTTTAAGAGTTCAAGGCTTGGTTTGCCGCATTCGGGATCGACGGCGTCCCCGGCCGAACCTACAGTGGCGACCCTCGACACCCTCGAGCCTGCCCGGAGCCGCCCCATGGACAGCCGCCTCGACCGCATGATCGCCCGCCTCACCACCCAGCGTCGGGCGCTGGAGCGGGCGGCTGAGGAGATACGGGGCCTGCCCGGCCCGGTGCTGGAGATCGGCCTGGGCAAGGGCCGCACCTACAGCCATCTGCGCAAGCTGTTCCCGGACCGCCGGATCATCGCCTTCGACCGCGACCTGCACGCCCCGGCCGAAGCGGCGCCGGCCAGTGCCGACCTTGTGCTGGGCGAGTTCCGCGAAACGCTGTCCGCCTTGTCCGGCTGCGCGCCCGCGGTCCTGGCCCATGCCGATTTCGGCAGCGAGGACCGCACCCGCGACGCCGCCCAGGCCGGCTGGCTGGCGGCGCTGATCGATGGGTTGATGGCACCGGGCGGCCTGGTGGTCAGCGACCGGGCGATGCAGTCGCCGCGCTGGACCGCCTTGCCCTTCGACACGCCGGACTGGTCGTATTTCCTCTGGCGCGTGAACTAGTCCAGTTTCCGCGCGGCTTCGCCGGCCGGGCGGCTAAGGCCAACATGCTGCTCATCGTCGAATGCGGCCACTGCTACCGTCGACCAGGATCACCCGCCCAAGGGCTATATCTGGGTGCTGCAGAAGGCGAGGGGGTAGGGGCAGTCTTGCACTGCAGGTGGCCCAAGAGCATATGGAAAGTCGGAATAGTCGACGCTATTGGTGAGAAATGGAGACCTCCGACAAAGTCACGCTCAACGACAACGAGAAGCGGCTATTTGCAAAGTTCGGATTAATGGTGCTCCTGGCCGTTGCTGTATTTGGCTACAGCAAATGGTCTCGCTCTGCCATGGAGTCTCGCGTCTACCCAAAGTCTGATCTTGCAGCAGCCCTGGCCTATGTGGACTCTCTCCCCCAGACGTCAGCGCCGACACTCTTCTCCACCAACAACCGAGATATCCGGTTCCATGGCAATTCCAAACTGGCCTGGCGCGCCCTGATCGAGTTTCAATCAAGGCAGGCTGTCGACTATCCTACAGGGCCGCCGAGCTTTGGCTCGAGCATCCACGTCATCATCATGCCCGGCTTCCTGCAGCAACCCATCATAAGGCAACAGCAACTGGCAGCAGAGATGGCCAGCAATGGGGTGGCCAACGCAATAGTGAGAACCGGAAATTCCGACGGCTGCATGGCTGGAAAGGACACCTCTTTTGGCTGGACAGAAACAGGCTTCGTGCTGGTGGACCCCAGCTTCGGGAAAATGTCGGATGCTCAGGTAGTGGACTGCATCGTTGGCGGATTGAGCTTTGTTAACGGCCTGCCAGTTCGCGCAGGTACCTTTTCCATCAAAGACATTCCTGCTGCTGCCGTTAGCGCAGTAATTCTGGATTACGTCATGCGATGCGCCTATGACGGCGAAACTGAAAGTGAGCCTGCCGGCCGATCAAGGGCAGGCATCACCACTCGGCCATCCTTAAAATGCATCCACGACAGGATCCGCACTGCCTTGGAAGGCAAGTCGAGCTGAGGCCAAAATCCCTTAGGGCATCGCCCCGACGATTTCCTGCCCATACTCCCTAAAACAACGACCCTTGCGCCGGCGGCTCGGCCGGAAACTTGATCTGCGTCGCCGGCTTTTTCACGATCACCAGCGCGTCGTCCGGCGCCGGTCGCTGCAGCTTCTTCGCCTCCGACCATGGCGCAGTCAGCCACAACTCAGTCTCCTCCGACGTGGTCAGGATTACCGGCATCGCCTTCTCGTGGATCGGCGCGATCAGCGCGTTGGGTTTTGTCGTCAGGAAGCCGTAGAGCTCGTGGTCGCCCGGGCCCTCCTTCACCTTGCGCACGCCGTGCCAGGGCGTCCACAGGCCGGCGAAGAAGAACAGCGGTCGGTCTTCACGCAACGCAAACCAGAAATTCTTCTGCACGCCGGTTTCGGGATCCTTGTCGCCCGGCGTCGGCGAGGGCTCGGCGAAGCTCGTCACCGGCACCACGCAGCGGTTCTCGATGCCGAGAAAAGGCAGCCAGTGGGCATATTGCGGGTTGCGGATGTTCGTGGTGCCGGAATCGGCGTTGCCGCGCACGCGATCGGCCGGCGTCGGCATGCCCCAGCGCAGCCTTGCGAGCTCGCGGCTGCCGTCGGCGGCATTGCGCACCACGGGCGCTGCCTGATTGGGATAGATGTCGAGCGAAGGCTCGAGGTTGCCCGAAATGTCGCGCAGCGCACGTGTCCACTGGCGGATCGCCTGCTGGCTGGTGGTGATGTTGTAGAGATTGCACATGCGGCGGCGTTTCTCCGGCTGCCGACTGTTTCCCGCATTTGCCGGGAAAGCGCCAGAGCCAATGGCGGCTGCCTGCCCGGTGCAGGACCGCGCCGAACAGCAGCGCGGCGCGCGTCAGGCCGGCTGGTGTGACGGCGGCTCGCCTCGGCAGCCCCAGCCCGACCTGCAGCGTGAAAGCCTCCGGCACGCCGATCGTGCTGGTGACGTCGAGGCCGGCACCGTCATCGCCAAGCGTGCGCCAAAATGAGAGACTGGGCGGAACATTCGGTAAAGGCCGAACTGCCGTGTCGGATGGGCAGATTTGATGAAGGACGGGTGGCCGTGACGCGCCGGGCGGCCCGGCAGCCTGGGGGGGTATTGGGTTGGCAGCCGGGCCTGACCGGAGTTTGCGAGCCTGCCGGCTCATGCGAACATGCGCTTGCGCTCATGTGAGGGCAAGAACGACCTAGGCCCTAGGACCAAAGCAGCAGGCGGGGCGCAAATGGCCGAGCCCGGCCAGTTGCCGAGCGCCTTCTGGCACCCTGGAACTCGCGCATCCCCCGGTTGACCCTGCGCGGCCCACGTGAACGTGTCGCCTCGGTGCGCGTTGATCCCCGGCCGCCGCCTTGAAGCAGCGGGTCCCGGCAAGTGGCTGGTCCACTGCCACATCGCGCACCACACCACGAACAACCATGTCGAAGAGAAGGGCGGCGGCGGGCTGATGGTGCTCATCGACGTCAGCAGACGAGGACCGGAACTTCCGGCCTCCGTTGGACGGGCAGCGGATTGCTTAACTTAAAAACCGAAGAACTGCCTGCCGACGAGATAGCACAGCGCCCCGACCGCCAGCGGGAACAGCGCGGGTGCGACTTTGCCGAGCAGCGACGGTTTTATGCCTGTGCCTGGCTCATGTGGCTTGGCGTTGCCGAGGTTCTTGGTCATGGGCTGTTGCCGCAACTTGTTGCCGCTTAACCCATAATATTAGAAATCGCTGATTAATTTTCTGACAATTCCGACCGCGCAATTGCGCCGATCGGTGCGCGGGAGGCTGGAACATTCCTCTACAACCGGAGTTTGATATGCGGTTCGGCTCTCTGTCGCCGGGCTGGCCAGGTCCGCTGGTCAGGGTCGGCGCACCAGTAACGTGGAGACGTCGCGATGACCCACTATCCGCATAGCACGGCCAGCATCGGCGGCCACCCGATCCATCCGATGCTGATCCCTTTTCCGATCGCCTTTTTTGTGGCGACTTTCGTTTGCGACCTGATTTTCTGGCGGACGGGCAACCCTGGCTGGATCGTCGCCACGCTCTGGCTTCTCGGGGCGGGCCTGATCATGGCGGCCCTGGCCGCTCTTGCCGGGCTGACCGATGTGCTGGGCGACGACCAGGTCCGCAACCTGCGGGATGCATGGCTTCACGCCGGCGGCAATGTGCTTGTCGTGCTCATTGAACTCTACAATTGGTATTCGCGATACTCCACCGGCGAGGCGGCCGTGGTTCCGGTTGGCCTCACGCTGTCCCTGATCGTCGTCCTTATCCTCCTGTTCACCGGATGGAAGGGCTGGGGCATGGTCTACCGCCATCATGTCGGTGTCGCCGACGATCCGGGCGGATCGCGCTGAAGGCCGCCGTGCCAGCCCGTGAGCGCCGCGGCGATCATCGCTGCGAACCATTTCGTGGGACGAAAATGGCCATCAAAAGCGTTGTCTGACAAGACAATGCTCGAGGCGCGGCGTTCGCGACTGGTGCGTGGCGCCACCGCATGACCCGGTTCTCGGAACCGCCGCATGGCCGATCGAGAAGGCCATGTGCCAGGTCGAGTATTGCAGCATCAGCCGCGCGCACGAAGCAGCGCGCGGCACCGCACTGAGCGAGGATCCTCCGGCAGCAGGGCAACGGTGGCACCGCGCCCGACGCCCAGGAGAAGGAACATGCCCGTCAGCGCCTACATCAACCGGATCGCGACAGCGGTTCCGGAGCACGAAGTCCATGAGTTCTACCTGCGCTACGCGGCCTCCATGCTGCCCGCCGATCGCCGGAAGATATTCCAGCGCATGGCGGGTCTCGCCGGCATCGAGCATCGCTTTTCCTGCTTTGCGCCCGCGCTCGATCCCGAAGGGTCGTCGGCCGACCTTGCAGGAACCTTCAGGCGCGGCGCCTTTCCCGGAACGGCCGCCAGAATGGCGATGTTCAGCCAGGCGGCACCCGTTCTTGCGCAAAAGGCCGTCAACGGACTCCACCTTGGCGACGAGGCATCGCGTATAACTCATCTCATCATCACCACCTGCACCGGCTTCTCCGCGCCGGGCATCGACCTCGACCTTGCTGCGCGTTGCGGCCTGCCGGACGGCATCGAGCGCACGATGATCGGTTTCATGGGCTGCTACGCGGCAATCAACGGCCTCAAGCTTGCCCGCCACATCGTGCGCTCGGACCCCCGAGCCAGGGTCCTCATGGTCAACATCGAGGTCTGCACGCTGCATCTGAGGGAAACCACCAAGCTGGAAAAGCTGCTCTCCTTCTGCCTTTGGGGCGATGGCTGCGCGGCGACGCTGGTCACCGCCGAGCCGCCGGGCATCGAACTCGACTCCTTCCGCTGCACCGTCGCGTGCGAGCAACGGGCGTTGATGACCTGGGATATTCGCGACCACGGCTTCGACATGGTGCTGTCCGGCCAGGTGCCGGCGGCGGTCCAGCAGGCGTTGCGCAGCAACAGGGACGCCATACTCGGCGGCCGGCCGCCGGAGGCGATCGACCTTTGGGCCGTGCATCCCGGCGGGCGCACCATTCTCGATGCCGTCGAAAGGGCGCTGGACCTGGAGCCCAGCGCGCTCGAACCGTCGCGCGAGGTGCTGCGCCAATACGGCAACATGTCGTCGCCCACCGTCATGTTCGTGATGGAGAAGATGCTGCAGGCGCCGGGCGGACGCCTTGGCTGCGGCATGTCGTTCGGACCCGGGCTGACGGCCGAGACCATGCTGTTCAGGACCGTCTCGTGACCGCGCTCGCTCAACGCAGCCTCGTGCCGGAAATCCTTGACGGCCTTTTGGCCGAGGATCCCCGCGCGCTGCGCTCGCGCCGCGATCTCGCCCGCATCAACGCGCTGATGCTCCAGGCACCGATCATGGTCTCGCTCTTGCGGAAATTCATCGTCACGCCGCCCGGCCGCATTCTCGAGATCGGTGCCGGCGATGGCACCTTTATGCTCAAGGTGGCCCGGCGCATGGCAAGAGAGTGGCGCGCGGTGGAACTGACGATGCTCGACCGCGTCGGCCTCGTCTCGCCGGACCTCGCCGCGGATTTCGCCGGCCTGGGATGGAAGCTCGAAACCATCACCGCCGACGTCTTCGACTGGGCGGAGAGGACCGAGGGCAGGACCTTCGACGCGATCACGGTCAACCTGTTCCTGCATCATTTCGACGACGATGGGCTGTTGCGCCTGTTCTCGCTCCTGCGGCGCAAGGCGCCGCTGATCCTGGCGACGGAACCGCTGCGTGCCAGCTTCGCGCTGGCCGCGACCCGTCTTCTGCCGGCGATCGGCGCCAATGACGTGACCAGGCATGACGCCGCCCAGAGCGTGCGCGCCGGCTTCCGCGGGACGGAACTTTCCGATCTCTGGAGTGCTGCCGGCGGCCGGCCGCTGGAGGAGCGGCGCGCCGGCCTTTTCTCCCACGTCTTCGTCGGCACCGGTCAGATGCCGCCCGGGGATGCCCGATGAGGCGTGCCTCCACCCACGACGCGATCGTCATCGGCGCCGGCCCGGCGGGCTCCTCGCTGGCGCTGGCGCTCGCACGCCGTGGATGGGCCGTGGCGGTCGTGGAAAAGAGCGTGTTTCCGCGCCGCAAGGTATGTGGCGAATACATCTCGGCGAGCAACCTCGCGCTTTTGGACCAACTCGGGATCGGCGATGCCTGGCGCGCCGAGGCCGGCCCCGAGATCCGCCGCGTCGGGCTGTTTTCCGCCGAGACCAGCATCGAGGCGCCGATGCCGGGCGCGAGGTCCGGCCCGGCGGCGGGAGACGGCTTCGGCCGCGCGCTCGGCCGCGACATATTGGACACGCTGCTGCTCGACGCGGCCCGCTCGGCCGGCGCAGACGTGTTCCAACCCTGCCGCGCCGTCGCCATCGAACGCGACGGCAACAGCCAGGCGGTACGCATCGAGGCGATGGACGCCCGCGACGAGGCGACGATCCTGCGGGCGCCGGTGATCGCCGCCGCGCACGGCTCGTGGGAGCCGGGACCGCTGCCGAGCCAGCTCGACAAGTCCAGCCGCCCCGGCGATCTCCTCGGTTTCAAGGCGCATTTCACCGGATCGTCGCTTGCGCCCGACCTGATGCCGCTGCTGACCTTTCCTGGCGGTTATGGCGGCATGGTGCTGGCCGACCATGGCCGCATGTCGATCTCCTGCTGCATCAGGCGCGACATGCTCGCCCGCCTGCGCGGCAGCCTTGCCCGCCAACGCGGCGGCCATGTCTCGGCGGCTGAAACGCTCGAGCATCATCTCAGGGCGACATGCCGGGGCGCCCGCGACGCTCTGGAAGGAGCCTCCCTCGACGGCCCGTGGCTTGCCGCTGGTCCGATCCGGCCGGGTATCCGCGCCGGCTATGAAGCGGACATCTTCCGTGTCGGCAATGCTGCCGGCGAGTCGCATCCGATCATCGCCGAGGGCATATCGATGGCGCTCCAGTCCGGCTGGCTTCTGGCGCGGGAACTCGGTGAGGCGGCAAGCGCGCGGGCGCAGCGGGAAGCGGCCGGCAGACGCTATGAGGCGGCCTGGAGAAGATTGTTCTCGACGCGGGTCCGTGCTGCCGAGGCCATCGCCCGCCTGGCCCTTGGCCCGGGCGGCGTTGTCCTGATGCAAGCAGTCGTCCGTCATTTTCCGCGGGCGCTGACCTTGGGCGCGCGGCTCAGCGGCAAGACGAGTCCCGTCCCCGGTTTGACCGATCGGCGCCTGGCGCAAAGCTGAACCGCTCCAGGCCACAGCCCGCACCAACTGTATCTGGCTTTTGTCGACAGCATCGCAATTGTCGTGTCTGTACAAACCTGGTCCGCTTCCTCGCGGCGTGATTTTTGGGGGCGAAATTTCTTGCCGAGCCAGGTGCGGCAGGTCTTTTCGACGGCTTTGCCGGCTGCCATCATCGCCCGGCTTGTTCCAGTGCCGGGCCGCTTGGTCGCATTTTAACCCTAATCCTTCTCTACGCGCCCGGGTTGCTGCGGTTCCCGTCTTCACGCTTTCTTGACAGATGCTGGAAAAACGGGCAGCAAAGCGGGTGAGGGAGAGCATTTTTACCGTGACGGAGATCATGGAGGGCTCTTTTTTCGTATGGACCGTCGCCACATTGGCGATCGGTGGAGGGATTGGTTAACCATCTTTGTCCATCTTTTGAATCAATCGGCAACAGACGCGTGAAGGTGCAGGGGGCACCAGGCGAACTGTGATCGTGACGGGTGCCAGGTCCGCAAACCGGCATGCCGATTGAGAGTGGTCGTATGGCGTTTTTGCGTTTGAAGAACCGGGGTGACACTCCTGAAGGGGGGGTAACTTCGAAGAAATCTGGTGGTCGTTGGGTTGTGGTGCCTGCTGTCGGCGCCGCGCTCGCCCTGTGGTCCATGGCGACAATGGCCGGCCTTTATTCGGTGAGCACCTCGCTCACCGCCGCCTCCAACGGATTGCCGCAGGGCCTGCTTGCGCCGGGCAAGATCACGCTTGGCGACCAGCGGCGTCAGCTTGCCAACGCCTGGACGCCGCGCCTTGCCTCGAGCGGCGCCTACAAGCAGGGCTCGCTCACCGGCGGCTGCGACAGGGGTTGCCTCAGCCTCGCGACGAGCTTCGCGCGTGACGGAAAGGCGGCGCGGCTGAAGCCGGCGGCGCCCAACAGTGTGGCGCACCAAACAATCAGCGCCGCGCGCGAATCCGTGCAGGTCGCCTCCGCCGCAACGCTCGCCGATCGCTTCGACGGCGTCGTCAAGCGCGCCGGGCTTTCGCCACAGAAACTTGCCGCCGCCTTCGCGCGCGCCGAGAGCGCGCCCGTGCTGCTGGCGAGCCTGCCGATGGCGAGCCGCTTCGGCGGCGGGCTACCCAACGCTCCGGCCGAAGCGCGTTTCGGCTCCGCTCAAATCGACGTCCAGGGGGCTTCCGAACTGGCGCTGTCGCTGGCCAATGTCATGCCGGAAGCGACCGCCGACGTGCCGGCCGCCGTCGCGCTCGCCGACAGCGATGCGCCTGGTCCGGCGGCCGCCGCGGGTGGCGCCGCCGCTTCCGGGCAGGGCGAGGTGCAGGTCGCTTCGCTGACGCCGCAGGACGGGCTGCCCGACAGCATCGACTTGCCTGGCCTTCGGCCGCGCACGGCGCTCGACCGCGCGCCCCAGGCGCCCGAACAGAACGCCGCGAAGCCGCAACCCGCGAAGCCGCAGGCAGCACAGCCGGCAAAACCACAGGCCGCCAGACCGCAACCGGCCGCCGTCGACACTGCGGACGGCCCGCAGGCGCCGCGCTCCTTGAGGAGTAGCGATCAGGGGCTTCCGGGTGTGCAGGGATCGAAGCCGATCAGCGGTGAGCCTGCCAAGCGCACCAAGCCGCAAGCCTCCGAGATGCTCGCCTATGCCAAGCCGGACACGCCCGAGCGCGGCAATATGGGCAATGCCTTCAGAAACCTGTTCAATGCGCCTTCGACGGGCAATGGCGTCGCCATCTACGACATCTCGGCCAAGACTGTTTACATGCCGGACGGGTCGAAGCTCGAGGCACATTCGGGATTGGGCTCGATGGTCGACCAGCCCCGCTTCGTCAACCGCAAGAATGTCGGTCCGACGCCGCCCGACACCTACAATCTGTCGCTGCGTGAATCGCGCTTCCACGGCGTCGAGGCGATCCGGCTGACGCCTTCCAGCGGCAAGAACAAATATGGCCGCGACGGGCTGCTGGCGCACACCTACATGCTGCGCGGCGGCCGCGCCGAATCCAATGGCTGCGTCGTCTTCAGGGACTATCACCGCTTCCTTGCCGCCTACAAGAAGGGCAAGATCAAGCGCCTCGTGGTGGTGCCGCGCCTGACCCGGTCGCCCACCCAGCTCGCCCAGGAAGGGCGCTCGGGCTGATCGCTATTCGGCTGGTGCGGTCTCCTTTAGCTTCGGCAGGATCATGTCCTTGGCCGCCGTCAGCGCGCCGAGCACGATCAGCGCGCAGGCCAGCCCGATCGACCAGTGATAGGTGCCGAAGCCGAACACCAGCAGGGCCACGACCGAAAGCAGCGGCGCGGCATAGGACAGCGCGCCCAGGATCATGATGTCGCCGTGCTTGCAACCCCAGTCCCAGGCATAGAAGCCGGCGCCGAGCGGGATCGTGCCGAGCGTGGCGATCGCCGCCCATTGCGCCGCCGGAGCCGGCCAGACCGTCTCTTCCAGCCCCAGATGCAGCAGGAAGGCCACCGCCGAGGTGATCAGGCAATAGCCGGCGACGACGTCGACCGGCGCCTGGCCGAAACGGCGCGACAGCACCGAATAGCCTGACCAGACGAAGGCGCAGAACAGCGCGATGATGTGCCCCGGCATGATGCCGCCGGCCAGCCCCACGCTGCCGCCCTTGCTGATGATGGCGACCGCGCCGGCCAGCCCGAGAAGCACGCCGATGATATGGTGGAACCGCAGCCTCTCGCCGGGCAGGAAGGCGGCGAACACCACGATCAGCAACGGCCAGAGATAAGCAATCAGGCTGACCTCGACCGGCGGCGCCGACTGGATGGCGAAGAAATATGCGCAGTGATAGATGCACAGCCCCGCCACGCCGAGCGCCCAGACCTGCCAGGGCTGGCGCAGCGATCTGATCGCCTGCGGCCGGAATATCCAGCTGGCGACGCCGACCATGCCGCCGAGGAAAAAGGTCATGGCCGCGAGCTGGAATGGCGGGATCGGACCGGCTGCCGTCGAAAGCAGTGCCAGGAACGACCAGGTCAAAATGGCGATGAAGCCGATCAGGGTGGAGATTGTTCTCGTCATGTCAGCGCTTGTGGCACGGCCGACGGGTTGCCAGTTTATCGCCAGCGACGGATTGGGAAGCGCCGGCGACCTGGGCGGCAAGGCCGGGCGACGATCATGTCGCCGGCTGCTTCCGTGCTTTCACTGTTGCGTCAGTTCCGCCAGCGCCCGTTGCAGGGGCGCCGGCGAAACCTGGATCGGGCCGGTGAAGGGTGCGTCCATGTCGATGATCAGGTAGATGGCCGCCGCCGCCAGCGCCCCGGAGACGACGACGGTGCCGACGATGGTGGCGTTGCGCGGCGCCCGGAACCCGAAACTGGCGAAGATCAGCACCAGCCACGCGACCAGCAGTGCGATCAGCGGGGCGGGGATGGCGCCCTCCGATTGTTCGGCCAGTATCCAGCGCTGCTCGATCAGCTTCTGCAGCTGCTGTATCGCCATCTGCTGCGCGGCGACGTGCTTGGCGTCCGGCGGCGTCAGGTTGGCCAGCCTGTCGCCGACCTGGTTGAGCAGCAGTTCCGACAGCCTGTTCGGGACGACGGTCGTGTCGCGGTCGTTGGCAGAGGTATCGACGACGCGCTGGGCATAGGCGATTAGCGATTGGCGGGCGCCTTCCGCCTCCGCTCCGTACTGTCGTATCGAACGGTCAAGCAGGATGAGATCGGTGGCGAAGGTGTGAACGTTGCCATTGATGGCCTCGAACGTGTTCTTGGCCGAGTTGATCATCAGGCCGAGCACCAGCGAGGACAGCACCACGAACAGGTTGGCGGCAAGGCGCACCACGGCGCTGGTGTCGTCCTGGCGATGATGAGTGGGAAAATGCTCATAGATCATCAGGCTGACCAGCGCCGCGCCGGCCAGACAAGCAAAGATCGCCAATCCGATCAGCACCTCTCCCATGGCCGGTATTGTGCACGGGAAAGGGCGCTTGCCAATCGGCCCGGCCGAGGTTGAATCAAAGCGGCAGCATAAGGGTGTATGTTGTTGTTCGGTAAGGACCCTTTCAGGCTGGCATGCCGTTCTGTCACGCTGTCACGCGGACCCTTCGCATCTGCCTGACAGAGCCGCTGGCCTTGAAAGCCCTTTCAATGTCGGCCGAACGCTTTATCTATGGCCGCGGGCGGCTCAAACCCCACCAGCATTCACGAGGCTATCCATGACAATTCGCGCTGTCGTCTGGGGCGAGAACATCCATGAGCGGACCAATGAGCTGGTCGCCGGTATCTATCCGGAAGGTATGCACGCCACCATCGCCAAGGCGTTGAACGCCGAGACCGCGATCTCCGCCTCGACCGCGACGCTGGAGCAGCCCGAGCACGGCTTGTCGGAATCCCGCCTCGCCGAAACCGACGTGCTCGTCTGGTGGGGCCACAAGGACCATGGTGCGGTCGCCGACGAGGTGGTCGAGCGCGTGGCGCGCCGGGTCTTCGAAGGCATGGGGCTGATTGTTCTCCATTCCGGTCACTTCTCGAAAATCTTCAAGCGGCTGATGGGCACGCCCTGCACGCTGAAATGGCGCGAGGCCGGCGAGCGCGAGCGGCTATGGGTGACCAGCCCCAGCCATCCGATCGCCGAAGGTATCGGCGAGTTTTTCGAGCTCGAATACGAGGAGATGTATGGCGAGCAGTTCGCCGTGCCGGAGCCGCTGGAGACGGTGTTCATCTCCTGGTTCCAGGGCGGCGAGGTGTTCCGCTCCGGGCTCACCTACCGGCGTGGCGCCGGCAATGTCTTCTATTTCCGGCCTGGCCACGAGACTTATCCGACCTACCACGATCCGACCGTGCAGAAGGTGCTGCGCAATGCGGTGAAGTGGGCGCACAACCCGCAAGGGGCCAAGCCCGCCATCCTCGCCGCGCCGAACGTGCCGGTGGACAAGGCGCTGGAGCCGATCGTCGAGCGCGGCGGCAAGCTGCACGCGCCGGGCGAGGCGGGCTTCCGCTAACCCGATTTTCCGCCCCACTGATTTGAACCGGACACTTCGCTCGGAGGAGCACAATGCGGCTTTTGATACTCGGCACCGGCTGGATGGCGCAGGAACATGCCCGCCGCTTTAGCGCCATCGCGGGCGTCGACATCGTCGGCGCGGTCGACGTCGATGCGGCGCGTGTCGGCGACTTCGCCGACAGCCATAAGATCCCGAAGCGCTTCACCTCGCTGGAGGCCGCGATCGATTGGGGCCAATTCGACGCGGTCGCCAATGTCACGCCCGACCGCATCCACCACCCGACCACCATGGCGCTGATCGCCGCCGGCAAGCCGGTGCTGTGCGAGAAGCCGCTGGCCGAAAATTTCGGCAAGGCCGACGAGATGGCGCATGCCGCGGAAGCCGCCGGCATTGTCAATATGGTCAACCTCACCTACCGCAATGTCGCGCCTTTGCAGATGGCGCGGCAGATGGTGCAGGCGGGCGAGATCGGCACCGTGCGCCATGTCGAGGCATCCTATCTGCAGAGCTGGCTGGTGTCGAAATTCTGGGGCGACTGGCGCACCGATCCGAAATGGCTGTGGCGGCTGTCGCGCGGCCATGGCTCCAACGGCGTGCTCGGCGATGTCGGCATCCATATCCTCGATTTCGCCAGCTATGGCGCAGCCCTCGACATCGACCATGTCTTCTGCCGGCTGCGCACCTTCGACAAGGCGCCGCAAAACCGCATCGGCGAGTACGAGCTCGATGCCAATGACAGCTTCGCCATGACGCTCGATTTTTCGAACGGCGCCTTCGGCGTCGTGCATGCAAGCCGTTGGGCCAGCGGTCATCTCAACGAGCTCAGGCTGCGCATCTATGGCGACAAGGGTGGCATCGAGGTGGTGCACAATCTCGACGGCTCGCTGCTGAAGGCCTGTGTCGGCGCCAATGTCGAAAACGCCGAATGGCAGGAGCTCGACGCCGGCACCGTGCCGACCAACTACCAGCGCTTCGTCGAAGCAGTCAGGAGCGGTGTGCAGACCGAGCCAAGCTTCCGCCACGCGGCGGGCCTGCAGAAGGTGCTGGATCTGGCCGTGGTGTCGGATGAGAAGCGCGCAGAACTGAGGGCCAAGGCGGATACGCAGTGAGTTTCGGAGGGAGAGGTTGGCACTCCACGGCGCCCCCCTCTGTCCTGCCGGACATCTCCCCCACGAGGGGCCCACGAGGGGGAAGATCGATGTCGCGCCGGCGTTCGCCAACCACCAAGTTCGAAGAAGGGCGCCGTCCGCGGAGCTGCCAATCTCCCCCCAAGTGGGGGAGATGCCCGGCAGGGCAGAGGGGGGCGCTGTCCCGCCGGCCTATCGGCTACTTCCCAATTGAGAACACCGACGAGATTGTATCGGAAACTCGCCCACCCCGGTGATTGCGGAATTGGACGGCTGGCATCCTTCCGCCACACCGCCGAACTGCATAAGGTGCTGGATCCGTACCTCTCGTGCAGGAAGCAGGAAGCGAAAGGAGCCAGCATGGTCACGCGTCGCGCCGAATGTTGCTGCGGCCAGCTGTCAGCCACCTGCACGGGTGAGCCGGTCCGCATCTCGGTGTGCCATTGCCTCGACTGCAAGCGTCGCACCGGCAGCGCCTTCAGCTACAATGTGCGCTTTGCCGAGACCGACGTGGCGATCGAGGGCCGTGCCTTGCAGTTCATCCGCGTCGGCGAGCAGGGCGGCCATGTCACCTACAGCTTCTGCCCGGATTGCGGGACCACCGTCCACTATCGCATCGACACACAGCCCGGGCTTACCGCCATCCCGGTCGGCGCCTTTGCGGATCCGTCTTTCCGCCGCCCTTCCAGTCCTTCTACCACGACAGCCGGCGCTGCCAGTGGGTCGAGATAAACGCCGAGCCGCTGGCGAAGTTCGGGTGACTGCCAGCTTTGGTTCCTGCCCCGCGAATGGGACGGAGAGGGGGTCGGCGCTCCCCTTCAATCATTTTTGAGTAAGGTTGGCACTCTACGGCCCCCCTCTGTCCTGCCGGACATCTCTCCCACGAGGGGGGAGATCGATGTCGCGCCCGCTTTCGCCAATCACCAACACTTCAAGGAAGGGCGCCGTCCGTGAAGTGCCAATCTCCCCCCTAAGTGGGCCCCAAGTGGAGATGGCCGGCAGGCTAGAGGGGGGCGCTGTCCCGCCAGCCTGGCCATTTTCACCGAGAGCGATAAATCCCCACCGCCGCCGCCACCAGCGCAGCATTGCCGTCGGCAACACTGCCGTCCGGCAGCTCCTTGCCGTCCTCCAGCCCGACCCGCGTCGAAAACTTGCGCGACGCCGCCCGCTCGACGAAGGGCCACACCGTCGCGTTCTCGCCATGCAGCAGGATCGAGCGGTGGATGCCGGCGCGCTCCAGCACCTTTTGGATGCTGTCGGCGACCGCAAAGGCGTCCTCCGCCGGCTGCTCGGAAATCTCGATCAGCACGCGCAGCACCCGCCCGCCATGGTCGAGGCTGGCCAGCCGCAAGGCATCGCCGATCGAGGCAAGCCCGGCCTCGATGCCGATGCCGCGGCCGCGCAAGGCTTCCATCACTTCAGGTGCCGCGGCTTCGCCGAGGTTGACCGAAGCGTAGTCGGGCAATTCCTGCCAGCCGGCGATGGCGGCCAGCGTGCGCCGGTCGTCCTTTTCGATCCAGGCCCCGGTCGAAACGCCGATCAGCGTGCCTGGGCAGGCATGGCGCAGCGCCGCCACCGTCCTGTCCATCGCTTCCGGCTGCAGGCTTTCCTGTCGGTCGGCGCCGCGCGCATGGACATGCAGCTCGGCGGCGCCCGCCGCGACCGAAGCTGCGCCTTCCTGCGCCATGGCATGCGCGTCGAGCGGCAGGGCAGGGTGGAAATCGGCGGGGCGTGCCCCGTTGATGCAGGCCTGGACGATCATGGCGAGGCAATCCTGTTGCGGCTGGCGGGAGTCTAGCGCAGGGCAGGGGAACCGGAAATGGCCGCGGCGAAATCCTTGGCTTTGGCGCAAGCACGCGCCGCTTGAATCAATGCGGCAGCGCGCCGTCCCAATCGCTTTGTTCGCCTGCGTTTTTTCCTGGCTGTCGGTGTTCGCTGCACGAACCTTGACGCAGCCTGGGCGCCTTGGCTCCCCGGCGCCCAATTTCCTCATTGGCCGCGACCGTGAACCAGCGAACTTCCTGCACGGTCAGGCCGATGAGCACGCGGCCCGCATATTCGGCGGGTACGTCATTGGTCGTATCAACCACAGCCCAGTTGTCGGCCGGGTCCAGCACCGCCACGAACCTCATTGGATACCCCATCGCCAATCGCGAGAAGTATGGCAGCCGCTGCCCGCCGCTGCTGTGACCGAGCCCACATTGGGCCGCTTTGCGCGGATCGCTCGATGCCGGCAGACAGGCGTTCGTTCTACGTGCTGCGGCTCCTCACTGCCCCGCCTGGTCGGCATCGGTCAGCGTGCCGAGGAAGGCGACGATGTCGTCGATTTCGGCGTCGGTCAGCGCCGGTTTGTCGCCCGGCTTCCTGCCATCGAAGGGCAGGTCAGTGTTGAGGTTCCCCCAGTAGGCCTTTGGCAGATCGTCGAATTTGTTGACCGTGCCGTCGGCGTTTTTCGGATACCAGCGGCCGGGGTCGCTGTCGCGGCTGGCGTAGAAGGCCACTGCCTCGCGCAGCGTATGAATATGGCCGTTGTGGAAGAAGCTCTTGCGCAGCGCCACGTTGCGCAGCGTCGGCGTCTTGAACAGGCCGCAATATTCGCTGCGGCCCTTGAAGTCGGTGCGCAGCGGCCCGCAGAGGCCGAGGTCGAAATGGTTGGGATCGGCATTGGCGGCAATCGCCGGGTTGCGCGGCATGCCGATGGCGATCAGGCCGAAATCGGTGAATTGCGGCGGCTCGCCGTTATTGGCGGGTTCGCTCAAGTGGCAGCTCGCGCAATTGCCCTTGCTCTCGTCCTCGAACAGCGCGCGGCCGCGCAGCTCCTGCGCGGTCAGGGTCGCCTTGCCGGCGAGGAACGCGTCGTAGCGGCTGGAATAGGGATAGAAATCGGCGCTGCTCTGCTCGAACGTGCCGAGCGCTTCGATCGCCGCGTCGAAGGCCTCCTGCGGGTGCTCGAACACGTCGGCGCCGAACGCCGCCTTGAAGGCTTCGGCGTAGGGCGCCTTGCCGAGTGCCGCGACCACTTGGGCCTCGTCCTTGTTGCCCATCTCGAAGGGCGACAGGAGCGGGATCCTCGCCTGGTCCTTGCCATGGTCGGCGCGACCGTCCCAGGTCAGCCCGCCGGTCGGGCCGTTGTCGACGCTTTCGTCGCCTTCATCCTCGGAATCGTAGAAATGCTCGGTGAAGGCGGGCGCCGCCTGCAGGTAGCGCAGCGACGGAACCGCCCGCTGGCCCGGCTGGTCGAGGTTCGGCCCGCCCATCTCGACCGGCGCGGCAGAGGCCGGACCGAAAGCATGGTTCGGATCGTGGCAGGACGAGCAGGCTTGCTTGCCCGACGCCGACAACGACGGATCGAAGAACATTCTTCGCCCTAGCGCCGTCAGCGCCTCGGCGCGCGCGAAGGCCTCGGCGCGCGACATCGGGCCGGGTTTTACGCTGCCCGCCGGTGCCGTGTTTGCCGGCAGAGCCACGCCGAAGATCGTGACTGCCGCAACGGCGATCGCCTGGCTTTTCCATCGTTTCGTCGTCATCACACCGCTGCTGCCATCCAGATCCGCGGCTACGATAAGATCGCTTGGCCGCCTGCGGCAAGCCGCCGATTGGCCGGCCCGATGGCGCTGTGTATGACGAAGGGAGTACCGATCGCAGCAAGCGCAGCTGGTGGGGCGCCGATGCCAATTGGTCATCGCCGCGCCGACCCTTGGCGGTTGTCCTCGCCAATGCCTATCCCTTATCTATGGATGTCAGATCGGACGAAGGACATTCGATGGGCGAGCTCAAAATAAGAACCCGCGCTACCGGCGCTTCTGCCGTCCTGCCGCCGGGCGGACTGCCTTCGGTGACGACGCCGACCGGCGGCGCTGTCGATGTGGTGACCTCGGTGAGCGCGCCCGGCTTCAACCCGCTCGACCTGCTCTACGCGTCCTTGGCCGCCTGTATGGTGCTCAGCGCCCGCATCGCCGCGAGCCGGCTCGGGGTCGCCGACCGGCTCGGCGAGGTGAGGGCTGAGGTCAGCGGCGAGAAGGCGAAGGACGAGCCGTCACGCGTCGAGACATTCAACATCAGGCTGGACATCGGCGGCGATCTCGACGCGGCCACCAAGCAGCAGATCGTGGAGGATGCGGAAAATATCTGCACCGTTTCCAACACGCTGCGCGGCGCGCCGGTGCTGCGTGCGATGTTGGGGTGAGGGCGATGGCGCGTCTTTCCCCCATCGACTACGCGACCGCCACGGCGGAAATCCGTGCCGAGCACGATCGGGAACTCGCATTGCGCGGCCACATGACCAACATGAAGCGCATCCTGCTGCACTCGCCGGCGGCACATCGCATCTATGCCGAATGGTTCACGCTGCGCGATCTCTTGCGGCCCAGGCTCGACGACCGCGCCATATGGCTGTTCTCGAAGGCGATATCCGAGACGCTTCGCGCCGAAGTCCCGGTCGCCTTCTTCCGCCGCGCGCTGATCGATAATGGCCTCGATCCCGACACGATCGTTCCGACCGCCGACGAGGCGCTGCTGATCGATTTCGCCAAGGCGGTCGCCGCCGACGCCAATGCCCTGCCGGACGCCACCTGGGCCGCGCTCAATGCGCGCTACGACGAGGCGCTGCTCGTCAACCTCGTCGCGTTTGCCGGCATCATGGTAGCGACCTGCGTGTTCACCAACGCGGTGAAGGTGGACCTCGATCCGGAGCTGGAGGCATATCGCCGGAAGGCTTGAGACCAAGGCGGTGCGCTGCCTTCTCGGTTGGCGGCACGCGCGCCACCGCCTCAGCCATGACGTGCTCCAGGCGCCCGATGATGTCGCGGAGCAGGTCGAGCGCACCATCGAGGCGGGCCGCGAGGCGGCGCGCCCGCAGCAGGCATTCCGCCGCAGGGTATGGTGGTGGCGGGTTCGCAGCGAGGGTTGCGAAGAGGCACAAGGAAACTGAGGTCGCGATCCTTCGCGCCCCCCTCTGTCCTGCCGGAGATCTCCCCCACGAGGGGGGAGATTGGATGCCGTGCGGGTTTCGCCAATCGCCAACGTTGCAGAAAGGGCGACGCTGCCAATCTCCCCATCGGTGGGGGAGATGTCCGGCAGGACAGAGGGGGGCGCTGTCCCGCCAGCATTTGCAACAATCCGATTCCGCATCTCCGCAGGAATCGGGTGGCCGCAGCATGGCCGCCGCCCCACTTTGATACCGACCGAAGGAGGCGCTCATGACCATCCTGGACACGAAGCGAGCAACCCGTTCCGCCGAGCCCCGCGTCGCCGCGCTGGACTGGCGCGGCGTCGTCTCCGACCTCAACGCCTATGGCTGCGCTGTCCTGCCGGGCCTGCTGTCGGCCGAGGAATGCGCCGAGATCGCCGCCCTCTATCCGCACGAAGAACATTTCCGCAGCCATGTGGTGATGGCGCGCCATGGTTTCGGCAGGGGCGAGTACCGGTATTTCAAATATCCGCTGCCCGACCTGATCCAGGGCCTGCGCACCGCGCTCTATCCGCGCCTTGCCGGCATCGCGAACGACTGGAACGACAAGATGGGCGCAGCCTTGCGCTATCCTTCCGATCACGCTTCCTTCCTCAAGCGCTGCCATGACGAGGGCCAGAACAAGCCGACGCCGCTGCTGCTCCAATACGGCCCCGGCGACTTCAACTGCCTGCATCAGGATCTCTACGGCGCGCTCGCCTTTCCGCTGCAGGTGGCAATCTTGCTCTGCGAACCCGGCGAGGATTTCACCGGTGGCGAGTTCGTGCTCACCGAGCAGCGCCCGCGCATGCAGAGCCGCGCCGAAGTGGTGCCGCTAAGAAAAGGCGACGCGGTGATCTTCGCCGTGCATAACAGGCCGGTACAGGGCACCAAGGGATTCTATCGAGTGAACCTGCGCCACGGCGTCAGCCGCCTGCGGTCGGGGCGCCGGCATACGGTGGGGATCATCTTCCACGATGCGAAGTGAGAGTAGGGGAGCTAGTCAGTAGAGTGTGACCGCTGAAAGCGGCGGATAAGGGGTTCCCTTATCCCGCGCATTCCCTTATTGGCCCTACTCCCCTACTCCCCTACTCCCCTACTCCCCTACTCCCCTACGAGCCCATGATCCGTCTCGAAAACATCGGCAAGCAGAACGGCCGTCAGATCGTCTTCATCGAAGCCTCGGCCGCTCTGCAGAAGGGCGAGAAGATCGGCCTCGTCGGCCCGAACGGCGCCGGCAAGACGACGCTGTTTCGCATGATCATCGGCCAGGAGCAGCCGGACGAGGGCCAGGTCTCGGTCGAGCGCGGCGTCACCATCGGCTATTTCAGCCAGGATGTCGGCGACATGGAGGGACTAAGCGCCGTCGCCGAGGTGATGGAGGGTGCCGGCCCGGTGAGCGCGGTGGCGGCCGAGATGCGCGAGCTCGAACACGCCATGGGCGACCCCGACCGCGCCGACGAGATGGATCAGATCATAGAACGCTACGGCGAATTGCAGCATCGCTTCGAGGAACTCGACGGTTATGCGCTCGACGGCCGCGCCCGCGAGGTGCTGGACGGTCTCGGCTTCAGCCAGGAGATGATGGACGGCGACGTCGCAAAACTCTCCGGCGGCTGGAAGATGCGCGTCGCGCTCGCCCGCATCCTCTTGATGCGGCCGGACGTCATGCTGCTCGACGAGCCGAGCAACCACCTCGACCTCGAAAGCCTGATCTGGCTGGAGAAATTCCTGAAGGATTATGACGGCGCGCTGCTGATGACCTCGCATGACCGCGAGTTCATGAACCGTATCGTCTCAAAGGTGATCGAGATCGACGCCGGCGCGCTGACCTCATACTCCGGCAATTTCGAGTTCTACCAGGAGCAGCGCGCGCTGGCCGACAAGCAACTGCAGGCGCAGTTCGAGCGCCAGCAGGCGATGCTCGCCAAGGAGATCGCCTTCATCGAGCGCTTCAAGGCGCGCGCCTCGCATGCCGCGCAGGTGCAGAGCCGGGTGAAGAAGCTGGACAAGATCGACCGCGTCGAGCCGCCGAAGCGCCGCCAGACGGTGGCCTTCGAGTTCCAGCCGGCGCCGCGCTGCGGCGAGGACGTGGCGACGCTGAAGAACATCCACAAAAGCTACGGCAGCCGCTCGATCTATGCCGGCCTCGACTTCCAGATCCGCCGCCGCGAGCGCTGGTGCGTGATGGGCGTCAACGGCGCCGGCAAGTCGACGCTGCTGAAGCTTGTCGCCGGCGCCTCCGAGCCGGATGAGGGCTCGGTGGCCCGGAGCCCGAGCGTCAAGATGGGCTATTTCGCCCAGCACGCCATGGAGTTGCTCGACGGCGAGCGCACCGTCTTTCAGACGCTGGAGGACAGTTTCCCGCAGGCCGGCCAGGCGCCGCTGCGGGCCCTTGCCGGCTGCTTCGGCTTTTCCGGCGACGAGATCGAGAAGAAATGCCGCGTCCTCTCTGGCGGCGAGAAGGCACGGCTGGTGATGGCGCTGATGCTGTTCGATCCGCCGAACCTGCTGGTGCTCGACGAGCCGACCAACCACCTCGACATGGCGACCAAGCAGATGCTGATCGAGGCGCTTGCGCAATATGAAGGCACCATGCTCTTCGTCTCGCACGACCGCCATTTCCTGGCCGCGCTTTCCAACCGCGTGCTGGAGCTCACGCCGGATGGCATCCACACCTATGGCGGCGGCTACACGGAGTATGTTGCCCGCACCGGCCAGGAAGCGCCGGGCTTGAGGGGGTAGGGGAAGGCAGGGCGAAGCCGCGCGAGACTCGAAGACACCTGCCGCGACCTGTTGGCGTTGCGGCGGTGGCATTGAAAACGCCGGCGGGACAGCGCCCCCCTCTGTCCTGCCGGACATCTCCCCCACTTGGGGGGAGATCGGATGTCGCCGCGGCTTTCGCCAATCGGCAACATTGCAGGCATGAGCGACGCGCCGAAGCTGCCAATCTCCCCCCAAGTGGGGGAGATGTCCGGCAGGACAGAGGGGGGCGAGAAGGATCGCGACCGATCCCTTCTCTCACCCCTTCGCCAACCCGCGCTCGATCAGCCGCGCCAGGCGCGCCGAGAAGGCCCTGGCATCGGCCGGCTTGTCGCCGTCGAGCACGCGCGCCTCGTCATAGAGGAGGTGCGCGGCGTCTTCCTTGAAACCGCGCTCGTCGTCGCCGAGCCTGGCCAGTGCGGCGACGCGCTCGTGGCGCGGGTTGATCTCGAGGATCGGCTTGGCGGCCTTGTCGAGCCGGCCGGCGGCGTTGAGCAGCCGCTCGAACTGCCGGTCCGGGCCGTGCTCGGGCGCCACCAGGCACACCGCGCTTTCGGTCAGCCGGTCGGAGGCCTTCACGTCCGCGACTTCGTCGCCGAGCGTCGACTTGACGAACGTGAGGAAGCCGTCGATCTCAGGCGTCGTCTCGGCCGCGGGTTTCGCCGACGCGTCGAGCAGGGGAATATCGGTCAGTTCGGCCGCGCCCTGCGTGACCGACTTCAACGGCTTGCCGTCGAACTCGGGCGCCATCGTCACCCAGAAACTGTCGACGGGGTCGGTCAACAGCAGCACCTCGATGCCGCGCGCCCTGAACCCTTCGAGCTGCGGCGAGGCCTCCAACCGGGCGCGATCGTCGCCGGCCATGAAGAAGATCGCCTTCTGGCCTTCCTTCATCGCCGCGACATAATCGGCGAGACTGCGCAAGGCATCGCTGGAAGCCGTCGAGCGGAAGCGGGCGAGCTTCATGAGCTGCTCGCGCCGCTCGTAGTCTTCGTAGAGACCTTCCTTGAGCACGACGCCGAAGTTCTCCCAGACCTTGGCATAGGCCTCGGCGTCGTTGTCGGCCAGCTTGGCGAGGTCGCCGAGCACGCGGTTGGTCACACCCTTGCGGATCGAGGCGAGCAGCGGGCTTTCCTGGATCATCTCACGCGAGACATTGAGCGGCAGGTCGGCGGAATCGACCAGCCCGCGCACGAAGCGCAGATAGCGCGGCACCACGTCGGCGTCGTCGGTGATGAAGACGCGCCGCACATAGAGCTTCATGCGCCCCTTGCGGTCCTGGTCGAAAAGGTCGAACGGGCGCGAGCCCGGCACGAAGGCCAGCACGCTGTATTCCTGCCGGCCCTCGGCGCGGAAATGGATGGTGGTCGCCGGCTCGTCATACTGGCCGGCGATGCTGCGGTAGAAGTCGGTATACTCTTCCGGTTTGATCTCGCTCTTTTGCCTCACCCACAGCGCCGTGCCGTCTGCGATGTCGCGCGCCTCGGCGCCAGGCTTCTCGACCAGCGCGATCGGCACCGGCACATGGCCCGACTGCGACTTCGCCAGGCCTTCCAGCCGGTAAGGCGTGGTGTAGGAGGTCGCGTCCTCCATCAGGTGCAGCACGACGCGCGTGCCGCGCTTCGGCGCAGCAGTGAGCGGCACCGGAGCGATCTCGTAGGTGCCCTTGCCGTCGGAGGACCAGCGCCAGGCCTCCTCGCTGCCGGCCTGGCGGCTGATGACGTCAACATGGTCGGCGACCATGAAGACGGAGTAGAAGCCGACGCCGAACTGGCCGATGAGCTGCGAGTCCTCGCTCGCCTTGCCGGCCTCGATGCGCTCGATGAAGGCGCGCGTGCCGGAGCGGGCGATGGTTCCCAGCGCCTCCGCCATTTCGTCGCGAGCCATGCCGATGCCGTTGTCCTCGACGGCGAGCTGCTTGTTGTCCGGATCGGCGGAAATGGTGATGCGCGGCTTTGGGTCGTCGCCCAGCAGTTCCGGGCGGCTGATCGCCTCGAAGCGCAGCTTCTCGCTGGCGTCGGCGCCGTTGGAGATCAGCTCGCGCAGGAACACGTCCCGGTCGGAATAGACCGAATGCACCATCATGTGCAGCAGCCGCGAGACGTCCGCCTCGAATGTCCTGGTTTCAGCCTGTTTGGTATCCGTCGTCATTCAGAAACTTCCCAAGTCTTCCTTCTGCCTCGGCGCGCGGAAGCGCGTTCGGGACATCATCGTTAAGATCATTTCAATTGTGCCGGCAGCCCGGCCCGGCCGAGACCGCCTTCGGCCTGACAATATCGTGATGGCGCGCGAAGGCAACAAGGGGCGGGGCCAACTGAAGCATGCTGCCTGAGCCTGTGCCGCGGTTTCGGGCCAACGACATGCGTCAAAACAATAACTTAGCGCGCCTGGCGCGACGCGCATCCTGCCGCCGGCGAGATCGAAAAGGCACTTAGCGCCAGCGGCAGAGGTGGCGCTGGCGGAACGCCGGGCAAGCGTCTGGAAAGCTACGATAACCTTAATTTATCCTTCTTTCGGGGAGGCTTCCCGTACGGAACGTAAAGAGCTAGATTAGGAATTCGTTAAGTACTCGCCGGTGTAAGCGTAAGGGGTATGTGGTTATGAATTTTAGGTCTCTGATCAAGCGGGCCGAGGACGTAGATAAGGAATTTCAAGAACTTCAGTCGGATTTGGCGGAGGCTTTCGAGGAATGTCTTGCGGCTGACGAGGAGACGTCCCTGGAGGACGAGGCGGCCGCCGACCTGGCGGCGAGCGACGGGGACGAGCCCGCTGAAGCCCAGTCCGAAGCCCCGGCATCGCGGCTTACCGCGCACACCCAGACGCGGCTGGCAGCCTTGGAGGCCGTCGCCGAGCTTTTCCGCGACGGGCAGGGCTATCTGGAGGAGATCGAGGCAAAACTGGCCGAAATCACCACCGCGCATCAGATGACGCGCGATGTTTTGAACGTCCTGCATGGCGACGTTCTGCGCGCCAACGAGATGGAACTGACCAACGCGGCCTTGACCGCGGAACACAAGATCCTGTCGGAGCAACTGCTCGACGCCGCCAGGAAGCAGCGCGAGCGCGACGGCGCGGCCGAGGCCTGGCAGCAGCGCGAGGCGAGCCTGGTCCAGGACCGGGAGTCGCTGCGCGATGCCCTTGCTGCGGTGCGGCTCGAACTGGTCGAGATGGGCAATGAGAACGCCAGGCGCAAGGCGGAGTTCGGCGAGGTCGTCAAGTCCCTGGCGGCCAAGACCGTCGAGTCCGACAGGCGCGCTGCCGAGAACAAGCTGCTGCGCGAAAAGCAGGTCGGCCTTTCCGTCGACCTCGAGCAGGCGCAGAAGCGCGAGGCGGAGGCGCGCCACAAGTTCGACGAGTTCGCGGCAACCCATGCCAGCGAGACGGCGCGCGTTGCCGACCTGATGGCTCAGCTCGGCAGGCACGAAAAGGAAGAGGCCCGCCTGCAGAAGTCCCTCGAGACGGCGCAGACCAAGCTTGCCGAAGCCGCCGAGGCAGCCCGCATTGCGGAAGCCGATAGCGCGGCCGAACTGGCCCGCAATCATGCCGAGATGCGCGGCCTGCGTTCCGAGATCCAGGAGCTGCAGGCGCGACTGGAGCAGGCTTCGAACGAACAGAGCGAGGCATTGTCGGAGCTAACCAGGCTCAGGGCGCAGTTGAACGATGCCATGACCGAGCGCCAGATCGCGGAGGAAAGGCTGGCCGTTCTCAGGAACGAGAGCGAGATCGACAAGAAGAACCTGTCGGTGGCCAGCACCAGCCTTTCGCAGCTTACGCTGCAGCAGGCATCCGATCAGATCCAGCTCGATATCCAGAAGCAGGAGTGCGAGGATCTGCGCGCCGAGATCGTGACGCTCAACGCCCGCATCAAGGAGCTGCTTCCCTACGAACGGCTGCACAGGGTGACGGATGCGAGGTCGCGCAACGACGTTGCGCCCCCGGCCAACGGCATCATCGCGGAAGTGGTGCGCCCGACCGCCCGCCGCACGCCCCGGCGCAACCTGCGGCTCAACGCCGGCTAGAGCAATTCCAGGAAAATTGCGTAGCGGTCTTCCTGGAGCCGGCTACTTGCCCGCCATATGGTCGGCAAGCTCCTGCGCCTGGGCAAGCAGCGCCGGAAACACCGGGTCGCCCGGCAGGCGCTGGCCCATGCAGGCGCGATAGTCGCCGTCGCCTTTTTCCCAGGCGGCATTGGCGGAATCATAGGCCTGCTGGTCCTTGAGGTCGGAGTTCTGATAGGCCTGCTGGAATGTCTGCGCGGTGGCGTCGGCCGCAGTCCACACGGCCTCGCAGGCGGCGATCTTCGGGACGGCGGGTGCCGCGGGTGCCTCCGCGATCAGCACGCGATCGCCCTTGACCACCGCAACCACGACCTGCTGGGCGTAGATCGGCCCGACATCCTGTGTCCAGCCGCCGAGCCTTGCGATCGCCATGTCAGCGCCTTCGGGCTTCTTCAGCGCAAAGTCGAGCGTCTTGACGAAAGCGGCGTCGGCGCCGATCGCCTGGGTGTAGAAGGCATCGAGCTTCAGCGCCTCGTCGATATGCTCGGACCCTCATCGCTCTTGGCGTATCTCAGCCCATCGAGCATGCCGAACCCGACATCGGAATCGCTGAGGCTTTCCAGATTGATGGTTCCGTTGGCGGGAAAATCCTCGACCGCCAGCGGGCCAAGCAGCGCGGAAAGGCGCCCCTGCAGATCGGCAAGCGCCTTGGTGTTCGTCGCATCGATCGTTTCCACCGCAGCATTCGCGCTTTCCTGCGCCGCGATCTCGGCGATCGCCTTGTCGCGCGCGGCGATATAGTCGTCCTCCGGCGAGGCTGCGAAAGCCAGACCGCTCGCGAGGGTGAAGAGAAGCGTCCAGATAAGCCGCATGAAATAGCTCCCCACCTTCGGTTTATCAGAAGACAACGCCAACCCATTTGAAGCCAAGATTGGGCTAAAAAAAGACTTGGCGCAGCTAATCTCCCCCCTCGTGGGGGAGATGGCCGCGAAGCGGCCAGAGGGGGTCGGTTCGACTGGGCTCGGCGATCTACGTTGGCGCCACACGCGAGACGACCCCTCTGTCGCCTTCGGCGACATCTCCTCCTCAAGGGGGGAGATTCACCCCTTCCGCTTCTCCACCTCCGCTTTCCTCAACAAGAAGCGCTGGATCTTGCCGCTCGGCGTCTTCGGCAGTTCGGTGACGAACTCGACCTCGCGCGGATAGGAATGCGCCGAGAGCCGCTTTTTCACATGCTGGGCGAGTTCCTCGCCGAGCGCCTCGCTGCCCTGAAAAGCCGGCGCCAGCACCACGAAGGCCTTGACGATCTCCGTGCGCTGCGGGTCCGGCACGCCGACCACTGCCGCCTCGTTGACCGCCGGATGCTCGATCAGCGCGCTTTCGACATCGAACGGGCCGATGCGATAGCCGGCCGAGGTGATGACGTCGTCGGCGCGGCCGATGAAGGAGACCGAGCCGTCCGGCTCATATTCCACCGTGTCGCCGGTGCGGTAATAGCCGCCCGCGATCGCCGGCGTTTCCGCCTGGTGGTAGCCCTCGAACCAGCGCAGCGGCGAGCGGGCGATATCGACGGCAAGCACGCCGGGCTGGTTGGGGCCGAGCTCGCGGCCCGCCTCGTCCAGCACCACCATGCGAAAGCCGGGCATGGTAAAGCCGGCCGAACCGGCGCGAACCGGGTGCGCCAGCCCATGATGGTTGTTGACCATCATGCCGTTCTCGGTCTGGCCGTAATGGTCGTGGATCGGCGCGGCGAGGTGGGCCTCGAACCAGCGGATCACCTCCGGGTTGAGCGGCTCGCCGGCGCTGCTCACCACGCGCAACTTGCCTTTGATGCGCGCGGCGGCTTCGGCGCCTTCCGCCATCAGCAGGCGATAGGCGGTGGGCGAGCCGGCAAGGCTGGTGACGCCGAGCCGCTCGACGATGTCATAGGTGCTTCTGGAATTGAAGGCGCCTTCGTAGAAAGTCGTGGCGATGCCGAGTTGCAGCGGGCCGGTGATGGCGTAGTAGAGCCCGTAGGCCCAGCCGGGATCGGCGATGTTCCAGAACACGTCGTCGGGGCGAAGCCCGATCGCGTCGCGCATATAGGCGCCGAAGGCGAGCAGGGCGTTGAGCGGCACCGGCACGCCCTTCGGGTGCCCTGTCGTGCCGGAGGTCGACATCATCATGAACAGGTCCGAGCCCTTGCGCATCACGGGCTCACAGTCGGGGGAGGCAGCGGCAATTGCTGCGCGGAAATCGATGTCGCCGGCAGGCAAAGTCTCGCCGGGAGCGAGGATGGTGGCGATGCGCGGACGTTTTTCGACCTCGTCGAGCTTGCCGCGATTGGCGGTATTGGTGACGACAAGCTTCGCCTTGCTGTAGCCCAGGCGATGCTCGATCGCCTTCGGGCCGAAGGCGGTGAACAGCGGCTGGTAGACCGCGCCGATGCGCCAGGCGCCGAGGATCAGCGCCACCAGCTCCAGAATGCGCGGCAGCATGCCGGCCACAACGTCGCCGGGGCCGACGCCGAGATCCTTCAGCATGTTGCCGGCGCGGCCCGACAGGTCGGCGAGATCATCGAAGCTGAACTCGCGCAACTCGCCAGTGGCCGAGATCGCCCGCAGCGCCAGCCGGTTCCCGCCCGTGTAGCGGCCGCAGCATTCGACATAGGCATTGATGCCGCGTGCCGGATCGCCGTGAAGCCGCGCGAGCTCGTCCTCGATGCGGAAGCGCTGGACGGCATCCTCATAGCGCGGCAGCGTGGGCGCTTTGGCCATGGCAATCCTCCCTTTGGCGGCGGATATCTCCCATAGCGCGCCATCGGGGGAGATTGCATGAAAAGATGGCCGTGGTCGATTGCGGCGAAAGTCGAGGGAAGCGATGGCAGGCGAGCTCTGTTGGCGTTCTGTCACACCCCCCTCTGTCCTGCCAGGACAGAGGGGGGTGTGAAGGATCGCCAGCTTGTCGCTCTCAGGTCCGTTGCAACAAAGCCTTTCCGATCAGGACATTAGCGCCAGTTCCGGAATCAGCATCTGAACGCATGGCACCGCTGGCGACGGCGGGCTTGGCCCCGCCAGCGCCGGCCTGTACAATCATAGGGTGAATGCAGGAGGGCGCGGATGCGGCTTGATCGGGTTCTCTGTCATTGGAGGGTTTGGGGCTTCCTCGCCGTCATGGCGCTTTGGCCGCCTGCGGTATCGGCCGCTCCCATCACCCCCGAGCGCATCAGCACCGCCCTCTCCAAACTCGAAGCGCTGGCCGAAGGCGCTGTCGCCAACGGTGCCGTGCCCGGGCTCGCCATCGCGGTCGTGCATGACGACAAAGTGGTGTTCCTGAAGAGTTTCGGGCATCGCGAAGCCGGCAAGCCGGAGCTTGTCGACGCCGACACGGTGTTCCAGATCGCCTCGCTGTCCAAGCCGGTCTCCGCAACCGTCGTTGCGGCGCTGGTCGGCGAGGGGGTTTTATCGTGGGACTCGAAGGTGGCCGATCTCGATCCGGCCTTCCGGCTGGCCGATCCCTATCCGACCGCCGAACTCACCATCCGCGACCTGTTCGCGCATCGCAGCGGGCTTCCTGGTACGGCGGGAGACGACCTCGAGGACATCGGCTACGACCGCGCCACGATCCTTGGTCGCCTGCGCTTCGTGCCGCCGTCGTCGAGCTTTCGCGCCGGCTATTCCTACTCCAATTTCGGACTGACCGAGGGCGCCATCGCCGCTGCCAGGGCGACCGGCAAGTCCTGGGAGGAGGTCGCCGAGGAGAAGCTCTATCGGCCACTGGGAATGGCCTCGACCAGCTCCCGTTATGCCGATTTCCTCAAGCACGCCGACCGCGCAGCGCTCCACGTCAGGCTCGATGGCGTCTGGACCGCGAAGATCAAGCGCAATCCGGATGCCCAGGCGCCCGCCGGCGGCGTCAGCTCCACCGCGCGCGACCTTGCGCAATGGGTGCGCCTGGTGCTGAGCGACGGCGTCCATGACGGCAAGCCGCTGATTGCCGCCGACGCGCTCGCCCAGACCCATGTGCCGCTGATGACGCGGGGCAAGAACCCCGTCTCCGGTGGCGAATCCTTCTATGGCCTCGGGTGGAATATCGAATTCGGCCGCCACGGTCTGAGCTGGGGCCATGCCGGCGCCTTCAGCGTCGGCGCGCGAACCCTGGTGACGATATTTCCGCACGAAAAGCTTGGCATCGTCATCCTCACCAACGCCTTTCCGACCGGCGTGCCGGAGGGGCTGTCCGACTGTTTGGCCGATCTCGTGTTCGACGGCAAAGTCGAGGGGGATTGGATCGCGGCCTGGAACGGGATCTATGGCGGCCTTTTCGGCCCGGCGGTCGAGGCCGCCAAGGCCGCCTATGCCGCGCCGCCGTCGCCGGCAAGGCCGGCTCGGCCGGCCGACGCCTATGCCGGCCGCTATGCCAGCGACTTCATCGGCGATGCGGTGGTGTCGGGCGCCGGCGACGGCCTGCTGCTCAAGCTCGGGCCGTCAGGCGCGCGGTCCTATTCGCTGGCGCATTTCGACGGCGATCGCTTCGTCACCTTCCCCGACGCCGAGACGCCGGACAGGCCCGCCGGCGTCAGCTTCGCCATCGGCCCCGACGGCAAGGCCACGGCGATGACCGTCGATTTCCTCGACGACAATCATCTTGGCACGCTGCAGCGCGTCGGCGACTGATGGCGAATTACTGGCAGCCTTAGACTCTGTCCTTACGCCGAAACACGCGAAGATCCATCTCGTGCCAACGTGTCATCACCTTTTCCTCGAAGCGATCGATTTTGAATTTAACGCAATCCGTGCCCTCGATCAGGAAGGTATCGTCCTTGGATGCAACATCCTCCAGGAATTGAAGAGACTGAGCGGCAAGGTTGACTTCGCCACTCAGCCCCGAAGTTTGACCGATCAATTGGTAAAAGGTGAACATTGCGTAGCAATAATTGTCGAAGGTCTCGAACTCTGAGAAGTCCGCGACGTCACATTCATCCAAGGTCATTGCGGGGTAGCTGTATGGACCCTGAGTAATGCCATTCGTGTCTCGCCTTATGGCCTTGGACATAGTGGGCAGATAGAGGGGTTTGGTGGCGCCGACCTCCTCCAGCACGGAGGTACTCCACTCCCAGCAGCTCATGTATCTGTGATCGAAGGCCTCGCGCAGCACGCCATCTTCGTCTGGCAGCCACAAGTTATGTTCTCGCTCGGCGTCGATTAGCTGGTAAACGTCGAAAAGAAACTCGTATATGAGTGCAGCCACCGTCGCGTTTCGCATTTCTCAACCTTACTGATGTGACCTGGGCTGCGCACTTAGGATTATTGGGTAATTCCTCCATACTGAAGCAGCTTGAAGCAGTCGCCGCTGCCCGACTTCGCTTGCGCCAGCGCCGGCTTCGCCCGGTCTAGCCATTCCTGGTGCGTTTTGGCGTCGGCTTCGATGGCGTCGACCGGGGCGGCTTTGACGAAGCCGCGGCCATGGCTGAACAGCCAGCAGGCGCGGCCGAGATGCCGCCGGGCGCGCTGACGCAAGAGATCGGCATCGTAGAAGATGTCGAGCACCTCCTGCTTGATCTTGCGCTCTTTTTCGGGATCGGCGACCGCTGTCGCCACCGGCTCGCCGCCGATCGCGTCCTGCAGGTCCTTGTAGTCGAGCGCGAGCTGGGTGGTGGCGTATTTGATCTCGCTCTCGTCGCGCACGATGTCGAACCACAGCGTCGGATCGAGCTCGTTGACGACGAAGGAGGATTCGAAATCGCGCGACAGGTTCAGCACATCGAACTCGCCGACGTCGATGTCGCGCTCGACCAGACGGATCTTGTCGACCTGCTTGCCGAGCTCTGCCCCATGCAGACTGACGGCGGTATTCTTGCCGCCGAGATCGGGGCTGATATACGGCCCGCCTTCATCCAGCAACTCGTCGAATTCACCGAGCGACTGGATGACCGGCGTGCCGCGGGCAATGCGGGCGGCGAGCTTGGCCATCACCTGCTGCAGCTCGGCATCGCGCTTGCGCTGGTCCTGGTAGTTCTGCTGGAAGAAGAAGATGAACAGCGAAACGCCGATGCCGATCAGGATCACGCCCAGCTGCGAGAAGATGTTGCGGTAATATTCGAGCAGCTTTTCGCGGTGGCGCACGTCGTCGCGCACGCTGTGGGCGACGCGCAGATTGACAATCAGCGACAGGATCAGCAGCCCCCCGCCGACCAGGATGAGCCCGCCGATGAGCAGGTAGCCATGACCAGTGTTGAAATTCATGTTGTCTCCCCGAAGCCCCGGACGAGGCAGAGTAATCGCATTTCGGTCAAACACCTATGGCTTGAGGAGCCATGGCTGGCGCTCAGTCACACCCCCCTCTGGCCTGCCGGCCATCTCCCCCGCAAGGGGGGAGATTAGCGGCTTCTGCGCCCCGCGCGTCCTGCAGCGTCGGAGATTGGCGAAGCCTGCGCGACATCCGATCTCCCCCCTTGCGGGGGAGATGTCCGGCAGGACAGAGGGGGGTGGGCGGGAACTCGACGTCGACCAAACTGCGACTGCCACGACGAGGCTCGCCATTGACCCCATCGCCCATCCAGCCGATACGTCCGCGAAATACCTTCCGAGAACTGCCATGACCTCAGACGCCAACCTCAAACAACCAGCCACCATCGCCGCCCGCCATCCCGACACCGCCTGGCAGGACGATGTCCGTGCCGGCGTGCGCCACGTGCGCGACCTCGCCTCCCTGCCGCTGTCGCCGGCCGAGCGCGCCGCGGCGCAGGAAGCGGCCGCCAACCATAAGGTGCGCATCCCGAAACCTTATCTCGACCTGATCGACTGGAGCGACCCGGACGACCCGATCCGCGCCCAGGTGATCCCTGCACGCCAGGAACTGGTGGCCACCGAGGGCGAACTCGACGACCCGATCGGCGACCACGCCTTCAGCCCGGTGCCGCGGCTGACCCACCGCCATGCCGACCGCGTGCTCTTGTTCCCGACTTATCAATGCGCGGTCTATTGCCGCTTCTGCTTCAGGAAGGAATCGCTGACCGCGATCGGCCGCGGCTATACGCGCGAAGCCCTGGAACCGGCGCTGGCCTATATCGCCGGGCACCCAGAGATCCGCGAGGTGATCCTGACCGGCGGCGATCCGCTGTCGCTGCCCGACAAGGCGCTGGAAGAGATCCGCGCCCGCATCGAGGCGATGCCGCATGTGCGGCTCTTGCGCATCCACACCCGCGTGCCGGTGGCGCTGCCGTCGCGCATCACGCCCGGCCTCGTCGAGGCGCTGCAGGGCCGGCTGATGGTGACCGTGGTCACCCACTTCAACCACCCCCGCGAGATCACCCGGGAGACCGAGGCGGCTTGCCGGACGATGCGGCAGGCGGGTTTCGTGCTGCTCAACCAGAGCGTCCTGCTCAAAGGCGTCAACGATGATGTCGAGGTGCTGGAGGAACTCTGCCGCGAGCTGATGTATCGGCTGGGCGTCAAGCCTTATTACCTCCACCATGGCGACCTCGCGCCCGGCATGGCGCATCGCCGCACCACAATCGCGCGGGGTCAGGCTCTGGTCGCGGAACTGCGCGCCCGGCTCTCCGGCATCTGCAACCCGACCTATGTCATCGACCTGCCCGACGGCGGCGGCAAGGTGCCGCTGGCGGCGAGCCACGTCGAGGGCTGCGAAGGCCGGCAATGGCGCATTCGCGGTCAGGACGGGAAGGTGAGGAGATATACCGAGGTGCTGGGCGAGTAGGGGAGCCGTGTCGGCAGTCCACGGCGGATGGCACTGCGCCGCTCGCGCTGCGCCGCGATCGGAGCGATCGCCACGCTGTATCAAAAACCTGCACTGTCTACCGATCGCCGTGACGGGCGTCAGGACGATCGCACGTAACGCGCGTCAGGCCTTTTTGAAGCCGGCGGTAACCTCGTCCTTGTGCGCGGCGAAGGCCTCCAGCACCTCCTTCTTCTCGGGCTTCGGAATCTTGAAATGGTCGAGCGTCCGTCCGAGTTCGGCCGCGACCTCATCGAATTCCGCGGGAGAGATGTGCAGGTCGCGGTGAGCTTCTTCGAGGCCGAGCGGCGTCGCGCCGGGCTTGGTGGCGACGAATTTGAGGGGACCGCCCGAAACGTCGCAGACCCACAGCGTGCGCATGAACTTGAGGCCGGGGAGCCGTTCTAGGTTCTTGGTGTGCCATTTCCGCAGCTGCGGGTTCTTGGACTTCTTGCCGACGATCGGGTTCTTCACCAGGGCGTCGCTGAAATGGTCCACCACCGCCGCGATGGCGAACACGCCCCCCAGCCGCTCATAGAGGCTTTTTTCGGGCTTGGTCTGCGCCAGCGCATTGTCGGTGGGCAATAGCGCCGTCGATGCGGCGGCCACCGCCAGCCCGGCGACGACGTTTCGTCTTGTCAAAGCTATTGAAACAGCCGTTTTCATCTCTGGTTTCCTTCGCGTAGCGCCAGAGCAAGCCGCGGCCTGTCTGGCGGCGTCGATGAAGTGAATGTTTGGAACATAGTGCACTTTGCCTTGTCGGCATCGTCTGCAAGGTCAACGAAGCCCTTGCCCGAATTATTCCGAGAGCGGCATTCGGCGATCCGCGCGGCGGCCGGCTGCGTGGCGCTTCTTGGGAACCAGCCTCATCGCCCCGCATTCTATGGGCGGGGGTTGAAGGAGCGCGGCGTGAAGGCTTTGTTGGGAATTGTCGGCGGCTTCGTGCTGACCTTGGCGGTGTTTGCCAGCGGGCTCGCCTTCGCCACCTGGCTGCTGGCCGCCAAGCCGGTGCGTGTGGCGACGCCGGCGATCGGCGTTTCCGAACTCTGGACCAGGGACGCCAAGCCGGTCGATCCGGCCAAGCAGAACCTCGAGCGCCTTCCCGCGCAGCAGGCCGCCGGCGTGCCGGCCGCCGGGACCGCGGCGAAGACGGGGACGCAGACTGCGGCCGTCGTGGCGCCGGCGCAAGCCGCGCCGCAGCCCCAAACCCAGACACAAGCCCAGACGCAGACAGCGGTGGCGCCGGACGCCTCTCAGCCCGACGCCGCTTCGGCTGCCCAGCAGCAAACCGCCGCCGACCTGCCGGCCGCCCATCTCGAATGGTGCGCCAACCGCTATCGCAGCTACCGTCCGCAAGAAAACAGCTACCGTTCCTACAGCGGCGAGCTGCGCCCTTGCATCTCGCCCTATCTCGACCCCGGCCGCACCCCCTCGATCGGCGGGCGTCAGGACAATCAGGACGAGGTGAGCGACGACCAGGCCGAAACGGAAGGCTACGCCACTTCGAGCGACGGTTTCGCGACCACCTATGGCGATCCGCCCGAAGAGGAGCAGGTTTTGAGTGCGGACCCGCAGGCCTCGGCCGACCACGTCGACTACTGCTTCAGCCGCTACCGCTCCTACCGGCCCGAAGACAACAGCTATCAACCCTACGACGGCGGCCCGCGCCGGCAGTGCGAGTAGCGCCGCCACGAAAGGCCGGCGCGAGGCGCCCCCCTCTGTCCTGCCGGACATCTCCCCCTCAAGGGGGGAGATCAGATGTCACGTCGGCTTTCGCCAATTATCGGCGCAGGAACGCAGGCGCCGTAGCCGCCACTGCCAATCTCCCCCCCTGGGGGGGAGATGTCCGGCAGGACAGAGGGGGGCGCCTCGCGCCGTACCATTCCAGTTGGCTTCGCATGGCCACCACCACCACAACCACCACAACCCGTTACCCGGCAGACACCATCCTGAAACACGTCGCCATCTCGCCCGCCATAGCTGCGAAACGCTCAACCTGCATGGTCGCGCATGTCAGAATTCAGGAGAAGTATGTTTATGACCCCCGACCAGATCAGGCTTGTGCAGGATACGTTCCGGCAGGTCCTCCCGATCCGCGTGGCCGCCGCCGCGTTGTTCTATGACCGCCTCTTCGCGATCGACGACAGCCTGCGCAATCTGTTTCCGGCAACCGACATGACCGGCCAGGGCGCCAAGCTGATGGCGGCCATGGGTTTCGTCGTGCAGGGGCTGGAGCGCGCCGAGACCATCCTGCCCACCGTGCGCGATCTCGCCCGGCGCCATGTCGGTTACGGCGTCGAGGAGCGCCACTATCCGGTTGTCGGCGAGGCGCTGATCGACACTCTGGCCACCGGCCTCGGCAATGCCTTCACGCCGGAGGTGCGCGAAGCCTGGGAAGCGGCCTACGGCCTGCTCTCCGGCGTCATGATCGCGGCCGCGCGCGAGGTCGAACTGGCGGCTTGAAGCCAGCGCCTCTATCTCTCCCCTTGCGGGAGAGAAAGCGATTTCAACACCTTAGCCGTTAGAAATCGCAAGTGAGGGGAAAAGCGCCGCCTTTGACTAAGAGATGCCAGCGCCCTGCGAAATCCCCTTCCTGGCATTTTCCAGGCACTTGGCCGGGGACAAGACGGCTAGAAAAGAGGATAGACGCCGCGTTCCTTCGCGCCCCTCTCTGTCCTGCCGGACATCTCCCCCCAAGGGCGGAGATTGGCAGCTTCAGCGCCGGCTCTCCCTTTCAACGTTGGAGATTGGCGAAGCCCTAGCCGACATCCGATCTCCCCCCTTGAGGGCCCTTGAGGGGGAGATGGTCGGCAGACCAGAGGGGGGTGCCTCGCACCGACGTCTCAGGCCTCAGCCCACAACCTTCCCCGGATTCATCAAATTCCCCGGATCGATCAGCCCCTTCACCATCCGCGCCAAATCCCGCTTCACCGGATCGGCATAGCGCTCATAGGCCTCGCGCTTCTCCAGCCCGACGCCGTGCTCGGCCGAGAGCCGCCGGCCGTCGCCGCATCCCGCTCGAACTTCGCAAACCTCGCCTAAGCCCAACCCTGTTGGCTCCCACTTCTTTGCTGCCGAGGTAGGCCGGGTCGCCGGCTTCCCAGTGGTGGCGCGCTCCAGTGAATTTCGGGCTCACCGCGTCGGCGTTGGCCGCCGCCAGCCAGTCGTCCTTGTCGATCGTCGGGCGATTCATGGCGTGCGTCATGCATCTCCAAGCAGCAACAGCGCGCCGATTGCCGCGCTTGCCCTTGATGCTCGCTTGCTGATGCTGCGGCACGACTTTGCAGGGAGCCTACCTCCTTGCAGGGGGAGCAATCGCACCTGGAACAATGTCGGTGTTTTGCGCCACCTTGATCCGCCAGCCCGCTTGTTCTTCCTTCACAACCAGAAGCAGAATGCCTTTTCGTGTTCCGGCGGGTGAGCCGTCCGGGGCGGATGCACCGGTCAAGGTCCATGCATAGTGCAGCGATGCGAGGCCTGGAAACAGTTCCACGACCGACGAGACGACACCCTCCAGCCGGCTGTCGCGAAACATCGTTTTATGAGTTGCGCGGTGCGCCTCCTCGATCTCGGCGCGGTTCTTCCACCACATGCCCACGACATTGACGAAATGCGCATCCTCGCAGAACAAAGCTGCGAAGTCGTCCATGTCATGCCTGTTCCAGGCATCGGCAAAGGCAGTCGCGACATCTTCGGCTTTGCTGACCGCCATGACAAGATCTCCCTTGCTCTCCGCCAGGCCTGCGGTTGGACGATAGCGGCATCGGCAGGCACTGTCACCGCCCGCCACAAAACTTAGCCGCGCCACTTCCTTAACGCTCCCGACCCGCAAAATTAACCATTTGTTAACCATTGCGCCGGCACCCTTTAACCATTGAGTAAGGATTCGTCTGGCCGTGACCTTCGCCGCCCCTTTGCACAACAAATCCATCCGCTTCCGCGCCCGCTCGTTCGTCGCCTTCACGTTGACGCCGGAGGCGCCGATCGACGAGTGGCTGCAGGGGCTCGATCACTGGATCGCCAACTCGCCGGGCTATTTCGCCGGCCGCCCGGTGGTGCTTGATCTGAACCTGCTAAAACCGGGGCCGGAGGAAATCGCCGCCCTTGTCGGCGTGCTCGGCTCGCGCGGCATCCGCGTCTATGCCATCGAGCTCGAAGGTGCCGAGCTCGGCCCCGAATTGCCGCCGCTGCTCGCCGGCGCCAAGGAGGCGACCGCCGAGGGGCTGCTCGGCCGGGCGGCGCGCAAGGCGAAAGCGGAAGAGATCACGGTCGAGACCGCCACCGTCGAGGAGGTGGCCGCCCAGGTGAGGGCGCCGCAGGAGGAACTGGTCGACGCCGAACTGGCCAGGCTTGAAGCGGTCAGTGCCGAACCCGCAAGGCCCGAACCGGCGATGCCGGGGCAGGGCGCCGAGCCGGTGCGGCACGAGCCTGCCGCCGGCACGCTGATGATCAAGGCGCCGATCCGCTCCGGACAGTCGGTCTTCCACCCGCATGGCGACGTCATCGTGCTGGGCTCGGTCGCCTCCGGCTCCGAAATCGTCGCCGGCGGCTCGATCCATGTCTATGGCACGCTGCGCGGACGGGCCATCGCCGGCTCGGAAGGCAACGTCTCGGCGCGCATCTTCTGTCGCAAGAACGAGGCCGAACTGCTCGCCGTCGACGGCTGGTACACCACAGCCGAGGAGATGGAAGGCGTCTCGCGCGGCAAGGCGGTGCAGGCCTTCCTCGACAACGATGCGCTGTGCGTGGTGCCGCTCGGCTGACGCGCAATCTTCAGACCGGTTTCGCGTGGCAAAGTGTGCATGTCGCCCAAAAGTATGCAGCGGTTTTGGGTGAACGACATGCACCAAACAAGAATTACGGGTCCCGCCGTGCCCGGCACGGCCAGTAAATAAAAATCGCCAATGGAGGCTGGATATATGGGCAAGGTAGTCGTGGTCACTTCGGGCAAGGGGGGCGTCGGAAAGACGACCTCGACGGCCGCGCTCGGCGCAGCCGTGGCCAAGACCGGCAAGAAGGTGGCTCTGGTCGATTTCGACGTCGGCCTGCGCAATCTCGACCTCATCATGGGTGCCGAGCGCCGCGTGGTATTCGACCTCGTCAACGTCATCCAGGGCACTGCAAAACTGTCGCAGGCGCTGATCCGCGACAAGCGGCTGGAGACGCTCTACCTGCTGCCGGCCTCGCAGACTCGCGACAAGGACGCGCTGACGGAAGAGGGCGTCGCCGAGGTCATCGCTCGCCTGCGCTCGGTCTTCGACTATGTCTTCTGCGACAGCCCGGCCGGCATCGAGCGCGGCGCCCAGCTTGCGATGCGCTTCGCCGACGAGGCGGTCATCGTCACCAACCCGGAAGTGAGCTCGGTGCGCGACTCCGACCGCATCATCGGGCTGCTCGACGCCCGCACCATGAAGGCCGAGCAGGGCGAACTGGTCAAGAAGCACGTGCTGGTCACCCGCTTCGACGCGGCCCGCGCCTCGCGCGGCGAGATGCTGTCGATCGACGACGTATTGGAGATCCTGTCGACGCCGCTGCTCGGCATCATCCCGGAAAGCCAGGATGTGCTGAGGGCCTCCAACCTCGGCGCGCCGGTCACGCTGTCGGAACCGCTCAACGGCGCCGCAAAGGCCTATATCGAAGCGGCACGGCGGCTGGAAGGCGAGGACCTGCCGGTGGTCGTCCCCTTCGAGCGCAAGGGTTTCCTCGAAAGGCTTCTCGGAAGGAGGGCGGCATGAGCATCCTCGACCTCTTCAAGCGGCGCACCAGCGCTCCCGTCGCGCGCGAGCGGCTGCAGCTGCTTCTCGCCTACGAGCGCCAGAGCCGCGGCCAGCCCGACCTCGTCTCCGTCCTGCGCGAGGAGATCATGGCCGTCATCGCCAAGCATGTGCAGATCGACCAGGACTATCTCCAGGTCTCGATGGAGCGCGGCGCGACCATGTCGACGCTGGAAATCGACATCCAGATCCCCAACAAAAGCGCCGTGCCCCTGGCGATGGCTGGGTGAAGCTGCCGATCTCCCCCCTTGTGGGGGAGATGCCCGGCAGGGCAGAGGGGGGCGCTGTCCCGCCAGCGTTGCCGTATTTTCTCGATACCCCTCGCGAGGATTCTTAGTTGAAGTCCATCTGGACCCGATCGAGGTAGCGCTCTACGGCGCCCCCCTCTGTCCTGCCGGACATCTCCCCCACAAGGGGGGAGATCAGATGTCGTCGCCGCTTTCGCCAATCGCCAACGTTGCAGGAATGGCACGGCGCTGAGGCTGCCAATCTCCCCCCTTGCGGGGGAGATGCCCGGCAGGGCAGAGGGGGGTGTTTCGCGCCAACCTTGGCCACTTCCCTTGCAAAGAAAGCCATCACTCCGGCCGATACAACTCGTCCATGCTGAGCGCCGCCATCTCGGCGAAGGGCGCCTGCTTCTTCACCCTGCCATGCTCCAGGATCACCAGGTCGTCGCAGAACGAGATGGTCGAGTGGTGGTGGCTGATGACGATGGTGGTGCGGCGGCCGGCGCGTGATTTCAGCGTCTCGACGATCGCCGCTTCCGACAGCCCGTCGACGGCATTGGTGGCCTCGTCGAGGATCAATATGTCGGGGTCGCGCAGCAGCGCCCGCGCCAGCGCGATGCGCTGTCGCTGCCCGGCCGACAGGTTGACGCCGCGATAGCCAACGACGGTCTGGTAGCCCTGCGGCAGGGTTTCGATGAAGCCGTGCGCCTCGGCGAGTTCCGCCGCGCGGCGCGCCTCTTCCGCGCTGGCGCTGTCCTTGCCGTAGGTGATGTTGTCGAGGATCGTGCCGTCGACCAGTTCCAGCTCCTGGCTGGCCAAGGCGATGTGGCGGCGCCAGTCGGTAGGATCGATCTCGCAAAGCGGGGCGCCGTCGACGAGGATCTGGCCCGCGTCCGGCTCGACGAAGCGGCAGAGCAGGTTGACGATCGTCGTCTTGCCGGCGCCGGAGCGGCCGATCAGCGCCGTCGAGCGGCCGCTTCTGATATCGAAGCTCGCCGCATGCAGCACCGCGGCGCGCTGCTCCTCATTGGCATAGCTGAAGCTCACGCCCTCGAAGGCGATTCTTTCGCTCAGGCCTGCGAACGGTCGGCTGCCCTCCGGCGGCGCCGGCTTGCCATGCGGATCGAGCAGCCAGCTCACCTCCTCCAGCGAGCCGGAAAGCCCCTGCAACTGGCTCCACGTCATCTGCAGCGCCCTGACATGCGGCTGCAGCCGGTAGAGCAGGATGAGGAAGGCCGCGACCAGCGGAAAGCTCAGGCCAGCCAGCCAGGCGCCGATCACCACCGCCAGGAACAGCATGGCGTGCAGCACCTCCGTCAGCGGCGCCAGCGCGCCCTGGCGGCTGGAGAGCAGGAAGGCCGCCCGGCGCACGCCGTCGGAGGCCTTCTCGAACGCCGCCTTCTCGCGCGCTTCCTGGCCGAAGATGCGGATCAGCCGGCCGGCATGCACCAGATGCAGCATCTGCGAGGCCAAAGCGCTGTTGCGCGCCGAAACGCTGCGGCTCGGCGCCCTCAGATGCGCCGAAAGCGCCATATGCGCCGCCTGCACCAGCGCGAGCCCGAGCATCACCAGCAGCGTCATCTGCCAAGACAAGAGCAGCAGGAAGCCGAGCAGGATCAGCGCCGCCGAGGCGCTGACGATCGCGCCGAGCATCCCCTGGATGGCGTCCGACGCGCGCCAGGATTCGTTGGCGATGATGTTGAGCAGCCGCCCAGGGCTCTGCCTGAGGAAGAACGGATATCCGACGCTGAGCAGGCGCTCGGCCAGCGCGCCGCGGATCGACTGGCTGGCCTTGCCGTAGATATGAGCGGTCAGCACCGAATTGGCGAAGGCGAGCAGGTTCTTCAAGAGGATCGAGCCGAGGATCGCGGCCGAGATGGCGATCAGCCGCTCGCGCTCGCCGAGCCCGGCGCCGACCTTCTGCAGCAGGGCTGAAAGCCCGGCCATGCCGGTCGCCTCGCCATGCCCCATGATGATGCCGAGCAGCGGGATGATCAGCCCGATGCCGAAACCTTCGAGCGCCGCGCTCGCCAAGCCGAGCACGACGACGGCGGGCAGCAGGGCGAGCTGACGGCGGCCGAGGGCGCGTCGGAGCATCGACAGGGTCGGGGTGTTGCGTCCGGTCATCGCGCGCCGGCCTCGGCCTCGGTATCGGCGGCCGTCGGGTTCGGGCGCTGTTGCCGTCGCGGCCGTCCGGCAAGCACCAGAAGAGCGAACTTCGCCGCGCCCGCCAGATTCATCAGCACGATCGGCCAGTGCGACAGCCTGAGCTCCGGGTCGAAGCGCGGGCCGCCCATGATTTCGCGCAGCGCCGCCCGCGCCGCCCAGTAGAAATGGCGCAGCAGCCATGGCGCCCGCCAGAGATGCTTCAGGCACAGCGCGCCGTTGCCGAAATGATAGTCGCGGTGCAGCCGGTCGATCGCCTTGCGGTCGCGCCGTCCATGGTGGTGGAAGATCGTCATGTCGGGCACGTATTCGACCGGCATGCCGGCAAGCATCGCCCGCACAAGATAATCCGTGTCCTCGGCCGAGCGCAGCGCCCCGCCGGCGCCGAAGCGCTCGTCGAAGGGACCGATGCTGGCGGCGACCTCGCGGTGCATGGTCATGTTGCAGCCGAGCACGAAACCGCCCGGATGGACGGCGGGCGTCAGCCGCTCGCGCTTGTCGCAGCGCTTGATGGTGAAGGGCAGGTCGGCGGCGTCGCCGAGCTGGACGCGGCCGCCGCGGATCAGCCATTTCTCGCCGCTCGCATAATGCCTTTCCAGGTCGACGAGATAGTTGCGGTCGAGCCGGCAGTCGTCGTCGACGAAGACCAGCACGCGCCCGCGGGCGCGGGCCAGCCCGGCATTGCGCGCCGCCGCCAGCCCCGGGCGGGTCTCGAACATCGCGGTCAGCGGGATGTCGCCGATCGCTGCGATTCGCGAAAGATATTGGGCCGTGCCGTCGCGCGAGCCGTTGTCGACCACCACCAGCTCGGCAGCGAAGCCTGGATGCGCCCGGCAGGCGGCGCGGATCGAGTCGATGCAGGCCTCCAGCACGCCGACGCGGTCGCGCGTGCAGACGATGAAGGAGACCTGGGGCCGCTGCTTCGGCGGGGCGGCTGCAGGCGCGCGGGCGCGCGACAGCGGATGGTGCGCGGCGTTCATGTCGAGAGCTCCGCGCCGAAGCTGCCGATCTCCCCCCTCGTGGGGGAGATGGCCGGCAGGCCAGAGGGGGGCGCGAAGGAACGCCAGCCCTCGGGATTGGCGTGTTCCAAATCACGATTGTCGTGCGACCAAAATTTGACAGGTCGGCGGGACAGCACCCCCCTCTGTCCTGCCGGACATCTCCCCCTCAAGTGGCAAGATTGGCTGTCGCGCCGGCTTTCGCCAATCGCCGGCATCGGTAAGTAGGCGCACCCGCAAAAGCTGCCGATCTCCCCCCTTGAGGGGGAGATGCCCGGCAGGGCAGAGGGGGGTGCCTCGCGCATCACCCTCATGCCGCCTCTACCTTATAGGGCGCGAGCACGGAGGCCGCCGGCCTGGCCTTGGCGCAATAAGCCAGCCAATCCGCCTGCTTGCCGACCCACATCGAGGCCTGGCTGAGCCAGGGCGCCCAGGCGCCGGGGCTGAGCGCGTATTTCTCGCGGCGGCGGATGGCGTTCCATTTCGCGGTCCGCGTCAAAAGTTCATGGGTCAGCGCCGGCCGGCCCTCGTCGTTGACGAGTTGGTAGAGGAAATAGAACAGGTTCAGCGCGCCCGCCTCGAAGCTTGGCCGCGACGCATCGGGCAGGGCAGCGATCCGCTGTTCCAGCGTCCGGATGAAATCCGCCGCCCGGCGCACGGTGTCGAAGGAGACCTCGCCTCCGATGGCGCGCAGGTCGCGGGCGTCCTCGGCAAGACCTTCGCGCTCCAGATTCTCGGCGACGATCCTGAGGTGGGTGCGCCGCATCTCGCGCAGGTGCCGGCTGGTCACGCTGCCGGTGTGAACGCGGTAGACCAGCAGGCTCTCCGCCATCATCGCCGTCGGGTAACGGTCGGCGAGCCGCCGGAAGAGGTCGAAATCCTCGGCGTGGCGGTAGCTGCCGTCGTAACGGAGGTCGGCCTCTGCGATGACCTTGCGGCTGTAAACCACGGTCGGATGGATGAAGATCGTGAAGAACTTCGACAGAACCGGGAGACCGAATCGGAACACCGGATCGAGCCGGCCGCGGGCGATGCGGCCGTGCTGCAGAATGTCGACGACCGCGCCGCAGAAGCCGAGTTCGGGCCGCGCCGCAAACAGCGTCGCCTGGCGCGACAGGCGCCAGGGATAGGCGAAGTCGTCGGCATCCATGCGCGCGACCAGTTCGCCGCGCGCGACCGCCAGCCCTTCGTTCAGCGTGGCGACGAGGCCCCGGTTCTCGCGGGAGATGATGGAGACGCGGCCATCGGCCTTGCGGCAGCGCTCGAGGATCTCCAGCGATCTGTCGGTCGATCCGTCATCGATGGCGATGACCTCGAGCCGCCCGTAATCCTGCCGCAGGATCGACTGGATCGCGGCGGCGATGTAAGGCTCGGCATTGTAGACCGGCAGCAGCACGGAGATCAGGGGCAGCGCGGCGCTCGCCATCAGCGTCTCGCCTCCGTTCGCTGCAGGTCGAGCGCGCTGCCGCCAGCCGTGCCAATCCATTTGCTTTCGTGCCCGCCGCGCGTGCTCGGCCGCGCCACATAGGGGAAATAGCGCTTGAGGCTGTTGAGCGGCCTCTCGGCGAGAAACCAGGAGAGCGAGGCGGCTACCAGCGTGGCGGTGCCCGCGACCAGCAACCGGCCCGGTCCCTGTTCCGAAACATTGAGCGGGATCCACGGCTGCGCCTTGACGGCGTATGCCAGGAGGATCGGGTGATAGAGGTAAATGCCGTAGCTGATGCGGCCGACAAACAGCAGCGGCCGCCGTTCGGCCAGCCAGCCGAGCGTGCCGCGCAGGCCGTGCGAGCACATCGCCACAATCGCCATCATCGGCACCAGCGGCAGCACCTGGACCAGCAGCCAGCGCGGCCATTCCCATGCCGAGCTCGCCGGCCCCGGATCGGACCAGACCACGGCGAGGAACGCTGCCGCGAAGGCCGGCCAGCCGCGCCGCATCCATCGCGGCACGTCGGCGCCCCGGGCGCGGCGCACGGCAAGCAGGCCGCCACAGGCGAGCGCGTCCATCGAGGCCGGCGGCAACAGGTCGCGCGCGAGTGCCGGAACGGCGGTGATCGGCCAGTAGAAGCGGTAGGCAAGCGAGAAGGCTATGGCCCCGATGGTGATCGCCTCGATGCGTTTGCGCGGCGCCAGCAGCATGATCACCGGCCAAGCGACATAGAACTGTTCCTCGATGCTGAGGCTCCAGAGATGGCAGAGCACCCATGGCGTCCAGTCGTTGCGCAGCGCGTACCAGAAGTTCGAGAGGTAGAGCGCATGCCAGGTCAGCGAGGATCTTGACTGCTCGAGATCGGTGAACCAGACGAGCCCCAGCACCGCGAAATAGGGCGGGAATATCCGGATCGCGCGCCTGACATAGAACGAGCGCAGCGCCGGTCCGGCTTCGAATGCGGCCGCGTCGCGCGCCTCCAGCAAGAGGCGCGTGATCAGGAAGCCGGAGAGCACGAAAAACAACCGCACGCCGAGATGGCCGAGGAAGGAGGTGCCGCCGGGTGCAAGGAAATGGGCATAGAGCACCAGCGACACGGCCACGGCCCGCAACGCGTCCAACTGGGTATCGCGCCTTTCGCCCATCACACGCTCGCCTCGCCGATCCCAGGCTCGAAATCGGTGCCGCTCAGCGGAAGCCCCAAGCTGGTCAACTCCTCCACCGCATATTCGCAATTGCTAAAGGATTGGAACGAGAAATGCTGCGCCGCAACACAAAATGTTTGCCGCGTTGAAATAGAACTGTGAAGCATGGCCAGAAAAAGAACCGGATATCGCCATTGTTTCGCCTCTTTCGGCGGAAGCGCATCAATCCTCAAGCAAATGTGAGAGGGGAGAGCCCCGATCTTGCAAATAGGTGCATGCACGAGGCGCCGTCGGAAGCCTGCACAACTTTGCCGGGCAGGTCGGTAACAATCGGCAATTCTTCTTGTCGCTCTGGATTTATCGCGAGAATCTCACAGAGCTGAATTTCAAGCTGTTGTGCGATGCGGCAGAGCCGCGGGGTTTGCCACGGACGCCGCGACTCAAGCTGAGCGACGCTTGCCGGCCGCCATTGCAGGGGGCATGGCCGTCGCCTTCGGTGCGGCCCTCACCACAGGCAGGTTGTGCCGCCTGGTTGACGCCCAAAAAGCGCTTGCGGTTCTCGCCAGGGCGACTTTCATCGAAACAGGGACTTGAAGCGCGTTGCCTGATCCGTTTCAGTGCTGCGCGCGCTGGAAGGGGCGGACGCGCGATCGCGACAGACCACATCCGATGGTTGAATTAGGACTAAGGTCTGATACCGATCCAAATTTAGTCTGATCAAACAAGACAAGGGTCGTGGGCCACTTCCCCGCGACGCGTCAATTGGGGATGCTTATGTCGCGGCAGTGCCAGTGGGGTAGTTCGGCCGAGGGGCCGGAAGGCTGGCATGGGGAGAATGGGATGCGCATACCGCGCATGGGCTGCAGATTCGTTCTGCGCGCGCTGGCCGCGCTTGCGTTCGCTATTGCCCCATTTCATCTCTCCCTCGACGGCCCCGCGGTGACCAAGGCCTATGCCGACAAAGGCGGCAATGGCAATGGCAATGGCGGCGGCAACGGAAACGGTAACGGCGGCGGAAACAACGGGAACGGAAACGGCAACGGCGGATCCAACGGAAACAGCAACAACGGCAACGGCAACACCAGCGGCAACAGCAGCGCCAAAAGCACGAGCAGCAGCACCGCCGATGTCGAAGATCATGTGACCGCCGCGACCGGCGACAAGGTCGAGGTCAGCGCCAACAGCATCGAGGTCACGCATCGAAACGGAATGAAGGAGACGATCGAGAACGGCCGCTTCAGGATGGAGGACAAGTTCGGACGCACCATCGTCGAGCGCAGGGCCACCGTGGCGGATCTCGATCGCCTGAAGAGTTTGTGAGAGCGAGGTTCTATCTGGATTTAGATCTTAAGGGACCAAAAGCCAGCGCTGCAAAATCAGGTTGCCACCTTTTGCTTCGTCTCTTTGGTCCTGATCGTCTTACGACAGAACTCCCGCTGCTCACCTTGCCCCCGCCTTTTGGCGGGGGTACTTTTTTGGGCCCTTGAATGATGATCGGGGGCGGACCTTGGCGCAGGCCCCAACCGGGGAGAAATCCATCTGCGCAATCAAAGTGCTACGGCGTTTTCTTCGCGTCCGAGTGGATGCGTGCGCCGTTACCGTGCCGCGGTTCATTGCTGCGACCGCGCAGTTCTCGCACTGTCAGTGATAATGAATTGCCGGCTGATTTCAAGCGGTTTGGCTAACGCGGCGTTAAGCCGGGCGCCTGCCGGTGCCAAGCTGCGCAGCTGCGACATAGGTCCCCAAACGGTGGCCAAAAAGGTCCGACCCCCTATGGCAAGGGTCGTGGGCCGCTTTCGTAACCTTACCAAAGCGTGAATCCTTTCCGGGTCGAGACCCCGGTTGCGCCTTGGCCGGGCTGGGAGCGGAACTCCGGCACGGCCGAGGCGGATCGGCATGAGAAGGACAGATGCGCCAACCGGCATTCACTCGGCTTGCCTGGTCAACGCTGCTTGCCGCAGCGGCGCTGGCGCTTGCCGTCGCGCCGGTCCTGCCTGACGGCGCGACCAAGCTCGTCGTGGCGACGGCCTTTGCCGGCAACAATGGCAATGGCGGCGGCAACGGCGGCGGCAATGGCAACGGCAACGGCGGAAACAATGGCAACGGAGGCAGCAACGCCAATGCCGGCCCCGGCAACAACAGCGGCAAGGGCAACACCAATCCTGGCGGCAAGGCGAGCCACGTCAACGCCGCGACAGGCGACGTGGTCGAGATTGTCGGCAACAAAATAACGGTCATCCACCGCAACGGCATGAAGGAGGAGGTCGACAACGGCCGCTTTGAGATGACCGACGCGCTCGGCCGCACAATCGTCGAGCGCAAGGCAACACAGCAGGATCTGAAACGTCTGCTGAACTTGTGAAGATCGAAGAGAAGTTACCCCCTTTTCCCGGTCTTCACTTGTCACCCCCGTCTCCGGAGGCGGGGGTGATTGTTTTGGGGAGAGGGAATAGTGAAGGGAGTGGTGAATGGTTAATAGTGAATAGTGAATAGTGAATAGTGAATAGTGAAAGATTTTAGGGGTGAGGCCTTTGGCTATGAGCTAGATCATTCACTATTCACTACTCACTACTCACTACTCACTACTCACTATTCACCATTCACCATTCACCATTCCCTAATTCCTCTCCTTCGCCTCATGCATCAGCAGCGCCGCTTCCGTGCGGTTGCGCACGTTGAGCTTGGCCAGCACCCTGGTCATGTGGTGCTTGACCGTCTTTTCCTGCAGCGACAGCCGCGACGCGACCTCCTTGTTGCTGAGGCCTTCCGCCACCAGCCTCAGGATCTCGGCCTCGCGGCCGGTGAGCTGGCTGAGCGGGTCCGGCTTGCGGCCGGAGGGCTGCAACAGGTCCGAAAGGAGCCGCGCCGACAGCGTCGGCGAGACGTAGCTCTGGCCGTTGGCGACGTCGCGCAGGATCTCGGCCAGCGATTTGGAGCCGACGCCCTTCAGCACATAGCCGCGCGCGCCGGCCTTCAGCGCCTGGGCGACGTCGCCATTGGTCTCCGACACCGTCAGCATGACGATCTTCTGCTCGGGCATCGCCGCAAGGATGCTGGCCAGCGCATTGAGACCGCCGCCCGGCATGCTGATGTCGAGCAGCAATATGTCGGGCGTGCTGCCGCGCGCCAGCTTTTCGGCGTCCTCGGCGCTGGCGCCTTCGCCCACAAGTTCGAAGCCGCCGATCTCGCCGAGGCTGCGCGCCACGCCCTCGCGAAACAGCGGATGATCGTCGACAATGGCAATACGGATCGGTGCGGTCACGGCTGCTCCTCGACAGACAATGTGATTACGAGTCTCGTTCCCCCCGAGCCCGACAGCGTTTCGAACTGCCCGCCGATGCTCTCGATGCGTTCCCTGAGACCCGCGAGTCCCAGGCCCTCGCTCCGGCCTGGATCGAAACCAGGACCGGTGTCCATCACCTCGACCACCAGCTTGCCGCCCTTTGTGGTGGCTCGCACCTGCTGACCCTTGCCCTTGCCGTGGCGATAGGCGTTGTTCAGCCCTTCCTGCACGAAGCGATAGATGCTGATCTTCTCCGAGGTTCCGAGTTCGGGCAAGCGCTCGGGCAGGGTTAGCAACACTTTGGTGTCGGTGCGCCGCTCATGCTCGGCCACCGCCAGCCGCAATATGTCGGTCACCGCCTGGGCCTCGATCTGCGGCAGCACCAGCCCGTTGCAGATGCCGCGTATCTCGCGCATCGCCTCGCCGAGCGTCTTGTGGATGCCGGCGATCTCGGCCTCGCGCTGCGGTTTCGGCGTGGCCGGATCGACCAGCACCGGGCTGTCCATCCTGAGCGCGGCGAGCGCCACCAGCTGCGCCGGGCCGTCATGCAGGTCGGCGCCGATCCGCCTCAGATAGCGCTCGTTGAGGGCGGTGGCGCGGCGCGAGGCGCGCTGCACGCGCTGGCGCAGCGAAGAATTCTGCGCCAGTGCCGACTGCAGCTCGGCAACCTTGGCCTCCAGGGCCGTCCGCTGCGTGGCGATGGTGCGGCTGCCGCGGAAGACGATGCCGGACAGCAGCGCCAGCGCCGTCAGGGTGGCGGCGGCCACCACCAGCCACGTCCACCACAGCGCGGAGTTCAGCGTTTCCTGGAAATCGTCGGCGACTTCGTAGAATTCCGACACCGCCACCACTTCGCCCGACCACGGCTCGCGCACCGGATTGTAGATCTCGAACAGCGGCGCCTTCACCGCCTTCTCCTCGGTCGCCTCGGGGTCGTCTCTGAGGTCGTTGTATTCGGCCACGACATTGCCGGCGAAAGCGGAGACGAGATTGGGGTTGGGCGGGAAGGTCCTGCCGATCAGCGCCGAGTCGTCGGAGTAGAGCACCAAGCCGTCGCGCCGCCACAGCTTGAACGAGACCAGCCTCTTTCCCAGCGCGCCCTGGCCGAGCGTCTCGTCCAGCGCGCGCTTGACGGTGTCATCCAGTTCCCGGCTCTTGCGCAGGTCCGGCAGCAGCGGCGCGATCACGCTGTCGACGTAAAGGGCCGTGGTCGTGGCGGAGTTGTGCATGACGCCTGCGCGGATCTGCGCGGTCACCCACAGGCCGACCACGAGCATCACCGCCAGGAGCCCGATGCCGCCTACGATGAGGAACTGAACCGCCAATGACAGCCGGCTCAACTGATCGAAGAGTTTCCTCAAATCCACCCCAGGCATCCACGCCGTCAGATTCTTCCGCGGCGCGGAGAGTATAGGGCCATTGCGGCGATTGCGACACAGACCTTGGTCCGGTCGCTGGCGGACGGTTAACGGCGCTCGCCAATCCGCCGTTGCGCCGGGCTGGTCTGCTCGCCGGCGCAAGGGCGGTTCTGCCAGGGGGATGCTCTACGGAACCGACCCGTCGCTTGCCTGTTATGCGATGGAAGGGACGCTTCCCGCATAGGAGCGATATTGATGAAACGTCTTCTAGTTGCCACGGCGCTGCTGGCCCTGTCCGGCGGTCTTGCATTTGCCCAATCGAGCGGAACCTCGTCGAGCGGATCCACCTCGACCACCACGACGATGCCAACCACCCAGGACACGGACACGACCACAACCAACTCGACGAACTCCGCCAAGGACTGTGCGCCGGGCCAGGAGACCGGCAGCGCGAAGCAGGCCGCCCCTGGCCAGCAGGACGACACAACCGCGAAACAGGCCGCCCCCGGCCAGGTGAAGAAGACGACCGAAGGCTGCTAGGCCAGACAGCTTCGTCGAAGCCGTGGGCGAGCGCCGCCATGCTTCGCTCGCCCGCAAGCGCCAGGCAGCCTCAAGCGCTTAGCATCGATGGAACATTAGCAGATTCTAAGGGTTGACGTTTCTGCGAGGGTGAACAGGAAGCGTTTCCGCGCACACCCTCACAGATCCGGTAGAGGCCGGCCACGCCTAGGCGCGGGTCTCCGGCCGGCCATCAGTGGAGAGCACCATGAACAACATCATCTGGATTGTCGGCGCCATCGTCATCGTCATCGCCATCCTGAGTTTTCTGGGCCTGCGGTAAGGCAGCGCCGGCCCCTGAAACACGAGCGGGGGGTGGCTGAGACCTGACGCCGTCTCACGCCACGAAACCGAACCTGTCGACATCGAACAGGCCCATGTCGGTGAGCTTGAGATGCGGGATCACCGGCAGCGCCAGGAACGCCACCTGCAGGAAGGGCTCTGGGATGGTGCAGCCGATCTTCTGAGTGGCCTCGCGCAATTCGTGCATCGCCTGCGTCACCGTCTCGAAGGGCTTCAGGCTCATCAGCCCTGCCAGCGGCAGCGCGAGTTGCGCCGTGACGCGGCCGCCGTCGGCCACCGCCATGCCGCCGCCCATCTCGATCAGCCGGTTGACCGCAACCGCCATGTCGGCGTCGGAGGCGCCGACCACGGTGATGTTGTGGCAGTCATGGCCGATCGAGGAGGCGATGGCGCCGCGCTTCAATCCGATGCCTTTGACGAAGCCTTTACCGATATTGCCGTTCCTGCCGTGACGCTCGACCACCGCCGCCTTGAGGATGTCGGCCCCGATGTCCGGCTGCAGGGAGTTTTCGGCGATGGGCAGGGCGGCGTCCTCGCGGAAGCTGATGAGAAGTCCGGGCTTGATGACGATCACCGGCGTCTGGTTGCGGCCGCTCGTTGCCTCGATGCGGAAGGCCTCCGGCGTCACCGGCCTGGCCTTCACCGATGACAGGCCGACCGGGTTGACGGCTTTTCGCGTCTTGAACAATTCCGGCGTCACCAGCCGCCCCGCCGCGATCACGTCGCTCACCCGGCAGTCCTCCAGATGCTCGAGCAGCGCGATGTCGGCGCGCCAGCCGGGCGCCACCAGGCCGCGGTCGGCGAGCCCGAAGATGCGCGCCGCCGAATGGCTGGCGGCGCGGTAGACATGATGCACCGGGCAGCCCGTGGCGATGAGGCGGCGGATCGAGGAATCGAGGTGGCCTTCCTCCGCGATGTCGAGCGGGTTGCGGTCGTCGGTGCACAGCGCCACGAAGCTAGAGGTGTCGGCGTCGAGGATCTCGGCCAGCGCCTCGAGGTCCTTCGAGGCCGAGCCCTCTCGGATCAGGATGGCCATGCCCTTGGCAAGCTTCTCGCGCGCCTCGGCGGCGGTGGTGGTCTCGTGGTCGGTGCGGATACGGGCGGCGAGATAGCCGTTGAGCCGTTGGCCCCTGAGCAAAGGCGCGTGGCCATCGATATGGCCGTCGGCGAAGGCGTCCAGCTTGGCGATCATGCCGGCGTCGCCGGCCAGCACGCCCGGAAAATTCATCACCTCGGCCAGGCCGACCACCTTGGCATGGGTGCGGAAGGGCAGGAGGTCCTCCGCTTCCAGCCTGGCGCCCGAGGTCTCGAATGCGGTCGACGGCACGCAGGACGACAGGTTGACCCGCACATCCATGATGGTCTGCTCGGCGCAGTCGAGGAAATAGCGGATGCCTTCCGCACCCAGCACATTGGCGATCTCGTGCGGATCGCAAAGCACGGTGGTGACGCCGTGCGGCAGCACGCAGCGGTCGAACTCGAGTGGGCTGACCAGTGAGGATTCGATGTGGAGATGCGTGTCGATGAAGCCCGGCACCGCGAAGCGGCCGCGGCCGTCGATCACCCGCTCCGCCTCGTAGCGCGCATGGGTGCCGACGATGCGGTCGGCGACGATGGCGATGTCGGTTTCGGTCACCGCGCCGCTGACGATGTCGAGCAGCCGCACGTCGCGGATCACCACATCGGCGGGAACCTCTCCGGCGCCGGCGCGGATCATGCGGATCAAAAGCTCTCTCGAATCCATCGGGGCTCCCGTCTGAAAGAGCGTTCACGCTCGCTCCAAGTAAGGAGACGGTCAAGGGGCAGGCCGGAAGCAGCCATTTACTGCACGAGGGACACAGCCGTGCATCTGCAGGCAGTGTTCGCTGCTTACACGTCACTTTCCCTGAAACGTTCGTGAGATGATCGCCGACAGTTTTTCGGCTAGCCGCCGAGGCCGCTTCGGTGAGCCGGTGAGCGCCAGATGCGTTTCACCCAACTGCGGCAGCTTCGCGCTCGCCAACGCCCTGATGTGATCTGTCAGCGTGCTTTCCGGCAATACGCCGATAGCGACGCCGGCGGCGATTGCCGCTCGAACACCTGAAATGCTCTGGCTGGTGCAAACGACCTGATACTCCAGTCCGGATTTCCGAAGCAGGTCGAGACAGCGTTCCCTCCACCAGCAAGTCTTATCGAACAGCGCCACCGGCAGAGGCCGACGGTTCTCCACATTGTGGAAGGCGGAGCCGGTCCACACGGCGCGTTCGCTATGAACAATGACGTCGTTTTTGGAGACGCGCTCGGGCGAGTGCAGGGCGAGATCCAGTTCGCCGGCAGCCAGTGCACGTGGGAATTCCATGCTTGAACTGCAGCGCACGAAAATGCGAGCTGTGGGCTCCGCTTCGGTGAAGGTGGCCAGGATAGACGGAAGAATCGTGTCGCCATATTCCTCGGGAATGCCAAGGCGGATCTCTTGCTCGTCTGGCGCTTCGCGCAGATCGGTTGCCACCTGATTCAGCATTTCGACAACGTCGCGGGCGACGGGTAGCAGCCGCTCGCCGGCGGCAGTCATCGCAACTCCCCGGCCATGCCTTTCGAACACCCGCTGTCCGAGGGCAGCCTCCAGCTTTTGCACCTGGAGGCTGACTGCGGACTGCGTTCGGTACAGCCGCGCCGCGGCGCCACTGAGGCTCCCCGCCTTGGCCACAGACAAGAACGTGCGCAGCAATTCGCTGTCCAGTTGGGTACGGTTGCTATCGCGTGCGCTCATAGCTGATATTTATGCTATTCGTTTCATTTATGGAAGCCGGACTGGTAGTTGTGGCACAAAAGGTGATGCCATGACGGTTGCGGTTCCGCCGCTTCAAAGAAAGCACCTCTTCTGGGCGACAGTCCCTATTCTGACTTCTGCTGTCGCTCTGATGTGGCCGCAAAAGGTCACTGCGACGCTGCATTTTGTCGTGCAGAGTTTCATGGACGTCGCATTGTTGATCGCCTTGGGGCTGGTCATCTCGGCGTGGGCCGCGGCTAGCGGAGCGGCGACAGTTACGGCACGATGGTTCAAGGGACGCCCTGTCGCGACGATCTTGATGGCGTCGGGAATTGGTAGCGTAATACCCGTGTGCGGCGTAACGGTGCTGCCGCTCACGACTGGCCTTCTTGCATCCGGCGTTCCGCTTGCACCCATCATGGCATTTTGGGTTTCCTCTCCAATTACAGGTCCCACCATGCTCGCCGTGACCTGGGCGCTGCTAGGCCCTGGGTTCGCCATTGGAAAGTTGGTTGCGGCTTTCGCGCTTGGAGTCTTTTCGGGCGCGATAACAGCTCTCCTTGCCCGTACGCAGATGGTGCAACATCCGCTACGGTCACAAAAAAGCATGAGTGGACTGTGTGACACCTGCACGCCGGCGGGCCTCTCTTTCAGGATTTGGCGAGACCGGGCGCGTATGCGTGCATTTGGAACAAATCTTGTCTCTACAACAAGAACTGTCGTTCTTTGTTTGACGTTTGCCTTTTCAGCTGAGTTTCTGCTGAGAGACTTTCTGCCGTCTGATGCTCTTGCCGCTTATGTCGGCGTAAACTCCAGCTATGCCATCCCGCTTGCGGTGCTGGTCGGCGCGCCGATGTATCTCGATGGCCTTGCCGCACTGCCTCTAGTCCAAGGTTTGCTTGATCTCGGCATGTCACCTGGTGCTGCAATGGCGCTCCTCGTTTCAGGCGGCGCGGTTAGCATCTGGGGTGTCATGGCTGTCGCACTGGTCCTCAGGCCGTCAACGATTGCGTTGTTCGTGGCGCTCGCGGTTTCCGGATCATTGGTCATCGGCTATGTCTTCCAAGCGCTCTGGACGCTCTTGTCTTGATTGTCGCCATCGGAGCGGGGGTGGGGTTCACAACTATCGGGCACGCGGAAGCGAGAGGGCACTCAAGCTGCCTTCGGCCAGAACAGCCAAAGCAGCGCCAGCGCCGCCAGCACCCAGACCGCAACCATGAAAGCCAGGCCGGCCTTGCTGACCGGCTTGTCGCGGCGCGCGGCCTGGTCGCGGAATTCCTGCATAAGGTCTCCCGGGACGAGCTTGACGGCGAGCATGATGCCGAGCGGCACGATCACTAGGTCGTCCAGATAGCCGATGACCGGGATGAAATCAGGAATGAGATCGACGGGGCTCAGCGCATAGGCCGCGACGGCGCCGGCGGTGGCCTTTGCATACCAGGGCACGCGCGGGTCGCGCGCGGCAATCCACAGCGCCACGACGTCGCGCTTGACCCCGCGCGCCCATCGCTTCGCTGTATCGAGAGCCGACATGTCGTCTATATACGGATGCGCAAGCCGTCAGGCCAACTGTCGCAGGACAATCCGTGGCCCGGGTGGCTCTGACATTCCGCCGGCAATCCGTCAGCTGCAGCAAGCCTCGCTCGCGGCCGAGCAACATGATCTGCTCGCCTTCTGTTCTTCCAGCCAGCGGTCGCGCGGCTTGCAGCTCGCCGGTCGCGGCGACAGTTCGACTTCGACGGCGTTCCCGACCAACATCGGCTGACCTGCCCGGTACAATTCCATCGGTCGGACACCGTCGCTGACTTCGAAGGTGAGCTTGGCGGACTGGTCGAGGGCGACGTGATCGGACACCTTACGGATGATCGCGGCGAACTTGCCGGCCTGCATGTGGACAGGCCCGCCTTCGTCCACGTCCCATAGCTGGACGAAGATTTCCGACCAGGACTCCGGGTTGGCGCCGCAATCCAGTGCCGAGAACTGTCCAGCCTTGACTTCGGTCACATGATAGCCAGGCTTCACTGGCCGGCCATCATAGTGGAACACCAGCGGGCTGTCCTTGACGTCCGCCAGCGCGTTCAGCAGATCGCCGATAGTCAGGTCGGAGGGATCCGCCGGAAGGGCAGGGGTGATTTTGCGGTTGTCAGGAGAGAGCATGTCGGCTATTTCCTCCATTTCAATATTTCAAGGATTATTGAAACGTGGATGAACGTCAAGCCCTGATCGCCTTTGGAGCGTTGGCGCAGGAGACGCGCCTGCGCCTTCTGCGACTGCTGGTGGTTGCCGGGCCGGATGGCATCGCGGCCGGTTCGCTCGCCGAACAGACCGAGGTTTCGCCCTCCAACGTCAGCTTCCATCTCAAGGAACTGGAGCGCGCCGGCCTGGTCACGCAGCGGCGCGACGCGCGCTCGATCATCTACAGCGCCGAATATGAAGCGATGTCCGGGTTGGTCCGGTTCCTGATGGAGGATTGCTGCTCGGGTCGTCCGGAAATCTGCGCGCCCGCGCTGGCTGCACCTTGCTGTCAGCCCGGCAAAGGGACCCGGCAATGATCATCGAGCCGATCGACGCGAACGATCCGGCCATAGGCAGCATGAAAACGACACCCTTCAATCTGCCGCGCCGATTTGTTGCCGAAGCTCTGGGCACAGGCTTGCTGGTCGCAACCGTGGTCGGTTCCGGGATCATGGCCGAGACGCTGACGCATGACGCGGCGTTGGCGCTGCTCGGCAATACGTTGGCCACCGGCGCCATGCTGGTGGTGTTGATCACCATCCTCGGCCCGATCTCGGGCGCGCATTTCAATCCGGCCGTCTCACTCGTGTTCTGCTTGAGCCGCACGCTGCCGGCCCGCGATCTGCCGGCCTATCTGGTCGCGCAACTCCTGGGCGGCATCGCCGGCACGATCGTCGCGCACCTCATGTTCGCCCTGCCGGTTCTGGAGATCGCGACCAAGCTGCGCGCCGGGCCGGCGCAATGGTTCTCCGAAATGGTGGCCGCATTCGGCCTCGTCGCGGTCATTCTCTCCGGAGCCCGGTTCGAGCAGCGAGCCGTGCCATGGCTGGTCGGGCTCTACATCACCGCCGCCTACTGGTTCACCGCCTCGACATCCTTCGCCAATCCGGCCGTGGCGTTGGCGCGTTCGCTGACCGACACCTTCTCCGGCATCCGGCCCATGGATCTCCCGGGCTTCATCGTCGCCGAGCTGCTTGGGGCCTTGATCGCGCTGGCGCTGATGGGCTGGCTGCTGCGGCCGGGGATCATTCCGCAATCCCAGCCACGGAAGGCACAGTCATGACGGTCACGATCTATCACAATCCCGCCTGCGGCACCTCGCGCAACACGCTCGCCATGATCCGCGCCAGCGGTGAGGATCCGGTGGTGATCGAATATCTGAAGACGCCGCCGAGCCGCGAGCGGCTGGTCGCGCTGCTCTCGGCGCTGGGCATGGCGCCGCGCGAGCTGCTGCGAGAGAAGGGGACGCCTTATGCCGAGCTTGGCCTCGCCGACCCCAAATGGAGCGACGACGAGCTGATCGATTTCATGCTCGCCCACCCCATCCTGATCAACCGGCCGATCGTCGAGACCCCAAAGGGCGCAAGGCTATGCCGGCCTTCGGAGGCGGTGCTGCCGCTCCTCGACAATCCGGTGCGCGAGTTCGTGAAGGAAGACGGCGAGAAGCTCCAGGAAAGGAAGTCGGTCTGAGGGGTGCCGCGCGAGAGATCAGGCTGAGCGGAACCGGCGCTGGGCGCTTTCCGCCCGGCTGCTCAGGCGCACTCCCTCAGTTCGACCACTTCGACGCCGAGGCGGAAGGCCTGTCCGTCGGCGTAGGAGCGCGCATATTGCTCGGCCTCGAACGGGAAAATCACCGTGGTGCCGTAAGCGGTGACGCGCACCGTCCACTTCTGGCCCTTGACGAGTTCAACCCCGTGAAGCTTCGCCGTCACCATCTCACCCTCCTCAGTCCCGGCATGCTCGCGACGTGAAAGATAACGTCGCAAATGTCATTTGAGTACAAATAATCCGACCGAATTGTGGTCGCTGGCGTCTCGATTCCGACATTCGGGCGCTTGCGTCCGTGAAATGGATCACTGTCGGGCGAGAGTTCTTGTGCCAGCGGCGGCCGATTGGGGTGGTGCCGACATGCTCGGAAGCGGAACCGGAGCAACGGCAAGGGGGTTGACGTCACTGATTGCAAAGGAGGTTGCCATGATCCGCAAGCTGAAGTCCGGCGAATACCGTCTCTATTCGCGCAAGGTCGATCCGAGGACCGGGAAACGCAGGAATCTCGGCACGTTCAAGTCGCGCGAAGCGGCCGAGAAGCATGAGCGCGAGGTGCAGTACTTCAAGCGCCACTAGTTTCCCGGCACGACGACCGCAATGGGGATTTCACCGGTCGTTTCGGTGAACCATCGCAAACGTTCGCAATTGGCCGAAGCCTTTCGCGCCGTCGTCATCCTGCGGGCGAAGCAAGGATCGAAGCGACGCGCACAGACCCCCTCTCGTGACTTCGACGCGCTGCTGCAGTGCAGAATTCTGCTCCGCTCAATCCCTCGGCAAAGGTCCCGACGGGGATCCCCGGGTCTTCGCTCCGCTGCGCGTCGCTACTCCAGACGATGTTGAAGAAGCTCTAGCCCGAGAGACCGGCAGCCTCGGAGGCCCTTTCCTTTTCGATTTCCTCGGGCTCCTTGCTGTCGATTTGCGCGATGTCGTTGCGCGCGTTGCCGGTCGCCCGGATCAACTCGTCGAGCTTGGCCTGCAAGGCCTGGGTGTCGCGGTGCTCGGCCCTTTGGATGAGCAGCGTCATCGCCCACGTCACCAGTGTGGCAATGCCGTGCCAGTCCAGCGTCTCCGGCTCGAACACCAGCCAGCCTAGCGTGAATGCGCCGAGGATCAGGAACGCCGAAGGCCTCGACGTCATCGTGCCGATCTCGGTCAGCGCTTCCCGGATACGATTCCTGGCCATCAGGCCGAACGGCGAGGCCGCGGGGCGGTTCCAGCATCTGGCCGATGCTGGTCGGAGGAATTCGCCGGCGGCAGTCTCCGCTGGCGGTATTTGCGCATCATCTTGACGCTCCTCGTGTCGACGGTGATCCGTCCGAGCACCTGGATCGTGGTGCGGCCGAGATCCTCGTCGACGTGAACCACTTCGCCTTCGAACTGCAGCTTGTCGCCTGGCTTGGCATTGGGCTCGACGATCGAATAGGTGTGGCAGTCGGTCGGAATGGCGACCGTCACGCGGTCCTCGACGCGCTCCGTCACCGTGGCGATCACCGCCACCCTGTCGCCAATCTCCACCGGCCGTGCCATCGGGCGTACGCTCCACGTCTCCGCGCCGCGAGGGGATAGGTCGGCGCCGTTCAATTAACGGCGAAGCCGCCGCTTGGTTGCGGCCTGTTGCCTGGGCGTGGCGCTGCGGGTCCGGTCCATGCGTCGGGCAGCGCCGCAGGGTTGGGCGGCAGGCTCTTGCGAGATCCTGCCCTGGGGGATAGGATGAAGTCATGACGATACACAGCTCCCATCCCGATATCATCGCCCGGCTCAAGCGCGCGCACGGCCATCTTGCGGCGGTGCTCACCATGTTCGAGCAGGGCCGATCCTGCCTCGATCTCGCGCAGCAGCTTCACGCCGTCGAGAGCGCGGTGAGCAATGCCAAGCGTGAACTGATCCATGACCACATGGAGCACTGCCTGGTCGACGGCGGCGAGCCGACCAGGGAAACGCTCAAGGAGCTGAAGCAGCTCACCAAATATTTGTGAGGCTGCCATGCCGAAAAAGCTTCTGGACTGGCTCGGCTTCGGCCCGCACGGCCACGACCACGGCCCACACAGCCACGGCAGCCACGGCGATGGCCATCGTGGTCCGCATGGCCACACCCACGGCGTCATCGACGCCACCATCGCGACGACCGATCGCGGCATCTGGGCGATCAAATGGTCCTTTGTCATCCTGGCGGTCACCGCCGGGCTGCAGGTCGCGGTCGTCGTGGCGTCGGGCAGCGTGGCGCTGCTCGCCGACACCATCCACAACATCGCCGACGCGACCACCGCCATACCGCTTTGGGTCGCCTTCGTGCTGGCGCGCCGCAGGCCGACCAGCACCTTCACCTACGGTCTCGGCCGCGTCGAGGATCTGGCCGGCATCGTCATTGTGCTGATCATCCTGGTCAGCGCGATTGTTGCCGGATACGAGGCGATCGACCGCCTGCTCGACCCGCGGCCGGTGCGTTTTCTCGGCTGGCTCGCCGCGGCCGGCTTCATCGGCTTTCTCGGCAACGAGGCGGTGGCGGTGCTGCGCATCCGCGTCGGCCGCCAGATCAACAGCGCCGCGCTGGTCGCCGAAGGCTATCACGCCCGCACCGACGGCCTGACCAGCCTCGCCGTCGTCATTGGCGCGATCGGCGTCTGGCTCGGCGTCCCGCTTTCGGACCCGATCATCGGCCTGCTGATCACCATCGCCATCTTCGGCATCGTCTGGCAATCGGCGCGCTCGGTGCTCACCCGCATGCTGGACGGCGTGGAACCCGGACTTGTCGGCGAGATCCACCACGCCGCCGAACATGTCGCGGGGATCGACAGGGTTGTCGAGGCGAAGGCCCGATGGCTCGGCCACAGGCTGCATATAGATGTGACGATTGCCGTCAACGACGGGCTGCTGCTGGCCGCCGCCAACAACATCGCCGCGTCGTTGAAGGTCGAGCTCTTTGCCCACATTCCCGGGCTCGCCGTGGCCACGGTCCGCTTCGTCGAGCCCCAGCCCGAAGGTGGCCATCATCACGCGCCGGACCCGTTCCTGGTCTCGGGCAAGCTCGCCAGCGGGCTGTTGGAGATCATCGACACGCCGCAGGGCGAGCGCATGCGGCTGCGCCTGTCGCGCCATGCCGAGGGCCTGCAGGCGAAGGTCGCGATCGAGCGGCCGGGCGGCGCGGTGGAGCGCCTGCCGCTGTCGCCGGTCGGCGGCGACCACCACCATCTGCAGAGCCTCGTCGCCCCGGCCGAGCCGCACGCGTTCAGCGCCAGGCTGCAGCTTGCCGCCGGCGGCGACAGCGAGGACCTGCCGTTCGCCATGTCCGAGCCGCACGGCCATCACCACGAGCATCAGCATGGATGATTGAGGCGCTGTTTGGGGCTGCCCGTCGTATCCGGCTGGTCCGTTGCAGAGGGCTTACTGGACCGGCGCGTGGGCCATGATGAACTTCAAAGCGTCGTCGTAGCTGTTGAAGTCGTCGATATTGGCGGCGAGAGGCTTGTATTCGCCGCTCACGGCCCAGACCGGCTTCTCGCCGGAAGAACTGAGCAGATAGAAAAACGCAAAGCACTTTCCATCGGCCCAGACGAAGTACAGCTCTTCGTCCCGAAAGATCTTTTTCACGGTGATCATGGATTGCGCGCGGCCACAGCGCGATGCCTTAGGTTGAGGGCCTCCTTGTAGCGCGACGCGCCGCAAGAGTCCAATCGGGCTTAGGCGACCCTGTCGGCGATCACCAGCAGGCACGTCCGCGAACAGCCGGCCTGAATGGATCGATTCACTCAGTCCAGTTTCGTCAGCCGGTGGAAATTCGCTCTGACCCGTCGGCTTGCAGGTCTGACTGCCGCAACCAAGGCTGCCTTGCCGGCGGCGCCGTTGAGCAGGGACGGGCTGCGGCCAGAAAAAATTTCCGGCCAGAACCGCAATGCGGAACGGAAAAGGGTTACCTGCGCGGCGTATAGTCCCTCAGCGCATGCGAGCGCTTTCTCGCTGATGGCGCCCGCCGCTTCCACGCCATTGGGGGCGCTGCTGCCGGCATCCAGGGCAATCATCGGCAGGCGCATCATCACTACGGCCGGGGCCAGCATAAGGTCGCTGTAGAGCGAGGCTGCGTTTCGGACGTGACGTTTCCTGCGCACCGGCATGAGGACTCCTGCTTCGAGCGATATCGCCGCTCCAATACGCGCCAGGCAGGAGTTTGTTCCTCTGTGTGCAGAAACGGGATCGGGCAGCCGGCCGCGACGGGCAATCGCTAACGGAACGGAAACGCCTCGCTGCTATCGTGTCATGTCGGGCTGAGATGCTGAGCCCGCCGAAGAGTTCCGGGATGCGTGCGACATGACCACCTTTCCCCGTATCGAGCGCCGTCTTCACTCGCGTGAATTCGTGATGAAGGAGGCCACGATCGTCACCGGCGAGGCCAGGATCAGGTGCTCCATCCGCAACCAGCACGAACACGGCGCCGAACTGCGCGTCGGCCCTCAGGTGGAACTGCCGGATCGCTTCACGCTGATCGTCCCTGACGACGACGCCGCCTATCGCGCCGTGGTGCGCTGGCGCCGCAACGAGCGCGTCGGCGTGCAGGTCTTCAGCAATTCGATCAAGAGCTGACGCGCGCAATCAGTCGTCGCGAGCCTCAAATCGGAATGCTCGCCTCCAGCTCAGTCGCGATGCTCTCTTTCGCGTCAGTCGCGATGCACTCTTTCGTTTCAGTCGCGGTGCTCCGGCATGGCCTTCAGCTGGTCCTTCGTCCAACTGGTGACGGCGTGGACGTCGCCGTCCTCGTCGCGCATGAAATCCAGCTGGCTGGCGCTGACGGCGACGGGCTTGGCGCCGATGCCGAGAAAGCCGCCGACATCGATGACGACCCGGCTGCCATGCAGGTGGTCGACGGAGCCGATCTTTTCGTCGTCGGGGCCATAGATGGTGGCGCCCTCGAGGATGTCGGGGGTGAGTTCGGCATTGGTCAGCCTGACGTGGTTGGTGTGGTCCATGGTGGTCTCCTGTGGGTTAGACAGGAGGAACCTCCCACGGCGCCGAGGGTTCCCGCGCGCTCAATGCTGTTCCCTTCGCCTGGGAGCGAACCGCGGTTGCGACGCTATAGCCTCTTCCGGGCCCTGAGGTTACGCGCCGCCTGCTCGATCGCGGCGCGGTCGTTGCCGAGCCGGTCGAGCAGCTCCTGCGCTTCCTCGCTGCTGATCCCGGTGTGCATGGCAAGCGCCTCCACGGTCAGGATGTCCGAGCTCGACAGCTCGCCGGTCTCGGGCAGCGCATCGCCCGCGGTGAGCGGCAAAGCCGCCTCGCGGTCGATCTCCGCCTCGGCCTGATGCCAGTGCCGCTCGTGGTCGCCAAGGATGCTGCCCTCGCGCTGCCAGATCTCATAGGCGCGCTGCCTGATCTTCTCGGTCCGATCGTCTTCCATGGCCTTGTCCTCCTTGCGTTGTCCATCAACGCAGGGCGAGGCGGAACGATCCGTGCCATTGCACACGGCGATCGGCTGCTTGGAGGATTTGAGGAGCTTACATGCGTGCCCGGGCCGAGGTGGGGTCGTAAGGCGAATCGGCAATGACCTCGGCGACCTTCCACTCTCCCAGCACCGCGACGTCGAGCTTCGTTCCGGGGTTGGAGAAACGCTCGGGCAGCACGGCCAGCGCCACATCGTACCCGAGCGCGTAGGCGTAGCCGCCCGAGGTTATGCGCCCGACCAGCTCGCCGCCGATGTAGAGACCCTCGGAGGCAAGCGTGCTCGCGCCGTCGGTTTCGATCTTGAGCGTGACCGAACGGCGCTGGTCGTTCCTGTCCTTGTATTTCAACACCGCCTCGCGCCCGACGAAATCGCCCTTGTCCAGGCGGATGAAGCGTTCCAGCCCGCTCTCCAGCGCGTTGAGCTCCGGGTTCATGTCGCGGTACATGGCGCGGTACGACTTCTCCAGCCTGAGCGATTCCAGCGCATGCAGCCCGACAAGCCGCATGCCGTGCTTCTCGCCCTCCGCCAGGATCGCGTCCAGCAATTGCCGCTGGTACGCCATCGGGTGGTAGAGCTCCCAGCCGAGCTCGCCTTCATAGTTCACGCGCAGCAGCCGCACGTCGCTGGCCAGAGCCACATTTCCGGTCTTGACGCCGAACCAGGGGAAGTTCGCGTTCGAAAGGTCGATCTCCGTGAGGGGTTGCAGCACTTCGCGCGCCTTGGGCCCCACGACCGTGAAGCAGCCGCGGTCGTTGGTGACATTCTTCAAGGACACGCTGCCGTCGGCGGGAAGCAGCTTCGAGAGATCGTCGAAATTCCAGCGCTCCGCCCTTGGCGTCGAGATGAGGTAGAAGCTGTCTTCGCTCAGCCGCGCCACCATGTATTCCGCCTGCACGCCGCCGCCGGCCGTCAAATGGTGCGCCAGCGTCGCCCGGCCGATCGCGGGCAGGCGGTTGGCCAGGATCCCGTCGAGCCATGAGGCCGCGCTCGGCCCCGACACCTCGAACTTGGTCATCGGCGTCATCTCGACCAGGCCGACGGCGTTGCGCACCGCCAGCACTTCCTCGGCGACAAGGTTCCCCTTCGGCGTCCAGCGCCAGCTGTACTGGTCCTTGGCCTCGACGCCGTCGCGCGCGAACCAGTTGGGCATCTCCCAGCCGTTGAGCACGCCCCAGACGGCGCCAAGCTCGGTCAGCCTGGCATAGGAGGGCGCGGTCTTCTGCGGGCGGCAGGCGGGCATGTCCTGTCCCGGATATTTCTGCTCCGCATGCGTGCCCCAGGCCTCGCGCACCTTCTCGCGCGTCCAGGCCTTGTTGGCATAGTCGCCGAAGCGGCGGGGATCGAGGTCGGAGGTGTCGAGGCTGTTGCCGCCTTCGACGATCCGCTCCGACAGGTAATAGCCGATCGCGCCGCCCCACAGGATGCCGCCGGGCACGCCCTCGGCCAGCCAGACATTGGTCAGGCCCCAGGCCGGTCCCATCAAGGGAAGCTCGTCCGGCGTCATCTGGAACGGCCCGCGGACATTGGCCTTGAGGCCCACGCGGCCCAGCGCCGGGATCAGCTCCAGCGCCTGTTCCCAATTCCACGACACCGCCTCGAAATCCTCTTCGACCAGATCGGCGCCGAACCAGGCGGGAACACCGTTCTCGGCGAACAGCTTGAGGTTTTCGGTGCGCTCATATGGCCCGAACATCAGGCCGTCGCCTTCTTCGCGCAGGTAGCCCTCGAAACCCTCGTCGCGCAGGATGGGCATTTCGGGACGCCCCTGCCGCTTGCGCTCCACCACCTCCGGCACCGCTTCGGTGATCCAGTACTGGTGCAGGATCGGGATCGCCGGAATTTCAAGCCCCAGCAGCGCGCCGGTCTGGCGCGCGTAATTGCCGGTCGCGCAGATCACGTGCTCGCAGGTGATGTCGCCCTGGTTGGTCTGCACCAGCCACTCGCCGCTCGGCGTCCGCTTGAAGCCGGTGACTTCGGTGTTGAGATAGATCTTGCTGCCGAGGTCGCGCGCGCCCTTGGCCATGGCATGCGTCACGTCGGCCGGCGCGATGTGGCCGTCATCGGGGTGATAAAGGGCGCCGAGCATATGGTCGTTGTTGAGCAGCGGGCACAACTCCCTGGCTTCCGCGGGTGTCAGCAACTGCGCCCGCGCGCCCTGGACGTCGGCCACGCTCATGTAGCTCTTGAATTCGTCGAACCGGTCCCTGGAATTGGCGATGCGCAACTGGCCGCATTTATGCCATCCGACGGGCTGTCCCGTCTCCGCCTCGAGCCTTTCGTAGATCTCGATGGTCTTCCTTACCATCCGGCCGACATTGATATTGCGCGAGTAGGACGGGACGAGGCCCGCCGCATGCCAGGTCGAGCCCGCGGTCAGCTGGGTGCGCTCGAGCAGCGCCACGTCGGTCCAGCCGCGCTTGGCCAGTCCATAGAGGATACCCGCGCCGACACACCCGCCGCCGACAATCACCACTCTCGCATGTGCTTGCATCGAGCCACCAAGTCCAGATCGTTTCCAAAAAAGCGCCGCCGAAGCTACAGGCGACGAATGAACCTGTAACGTTCTGAAAAACTAGGGGTGATGATAAACTGGGCTTATGCAGTGTTCCCGCATCGCGCCCCGCCAGCGCTCACTGCGCGGACACATCCTGCGCCGTCTCGTCCTTGAACTCGACCTTCGTGCCCGGCTTCACCATGGCCGCGAGGTCCTCAGCGTCCCAGTTGGTCAGCCGGATGCAGCCATGCGAGAAGCTGGTGCCGATCTTGCCGGGTTCGGGCGTGCCGTGGATGCCGTAGCTGTCGATGGAGAGATCGATCCAGACCGAGCCCACCGGATTGTTCGGTCCCTTGGCGATGGTGAAAGGCTCCTTGCTCTTGACGCCCTTGAAGGCGAATTTCGGATTGTAATGATAGGTCGGGTTATGCACCACCCGCTTGATCTCAGCGCCGCCGCTCGGCGCCGGTTTCTCCTCGCTGCCGATCGAGGCGGGATAAACCGCGACCGCTTTGCCTGACACGTCGAGCACGCGCACCAGCCGGGATGCCTTGTCGACCTCGACGGTCGCAATCTCCGCCGGTGGGTCGCCGCGCCCGACGTCAGGCACGACCAGGCTCGCGTCGGCCTTCCTGAAGCCGGCGCGGGGATTGAGCATGCGCAGCAATTGTTCGCTGACATGGAAACGCTCGGCCAGCCGCTCGCGGGCGTTGCGATAGCCGAGCCGCTTGAGGCGGGCCATGCGCTCCAGGCGCGTGGGAATGCGCCGGGTGAAAGGCCCGCGCACATCCTTGGCCGTGACCTCATAGGTCACCAGAACCGGCTCGGTTGAGCCCGCCGTCAGCTTGTCCCAGGTCTCCCTGGTGAGCTTGCCGTCCGAAGGCAGGCCGTTCGCCGCCTGGAAGGCCGAGACGGCCTTGGCAAAATTGTCGGAAAGCCGGCCGTCGATCAGGCCCGGTGAGAAGCGGGCGCGGTCGAGGAGGATCTGCGCCTTCAGCAGCATCGGATCGACGCCCTTCGGCTCGCCGTCGCTGAATTGCGCCTGGTTGACCGTGTCCAAGTCCAGCCTGGCGGCCTGGCTTGCGCCGCACGCGAGCACCAGCGTCACCATAAGCGTGAGAATGAGCCTGACCATCGCTGTCGATCCCGAGACAAAAACTGCAACAAGAACCTGTCTCTAAGACGCGGCACGGCCAATGTTGTTCCTGAGCCAAGTGTCCGCCAAAACATACAATTTCGCTAAAATGCCCGGAACCGACAGCTGGCGCGGGGCTTGATTAGCGATTCCTGGAGTCGCGCGTATGAGTAGCGGCAAAAGCCGGCTTTCGTTCATCGAGTTCCAGTCGCCCACCCTGGTGGAGAAAGCTCCCGAAGACGGCGAATGGCTGCACGAGATCAAATATGACGGTTACCGCACCCAGCTCATCGTCGAGGGCGGTTCGGCGCGTGCCTTCACGCGCCGCGGCTACGACTGGTCGCATCGCTACAGGAGGATCGTCGAGGCGGCGGCGCAGTTGAAGGCGGAGTCGGCGATCATCGACGGCGAAGCCGTCGTCTTGGGCGACACCGGCCTGCCCGACTACCAGGCGCTGGAGCGGGAACTGGGCAACCCGAACTCGCCGCGGCTGATCTTCTACGCCTTCGACCTCATGCACCTCGATGGCCGCGACCTTCGCCAGCAGCCGCTGGTCGAGCGCAAGGCCGCATTGGAGAAGCTGCTCTCGGACACGGCGCCGACGCTGACCTATGCCGAGCATCTGGCGGTGAGCGGCAAGGACATGTTCGAGCATGCCTGCCGGATGGGCCTGGAGGGGATCGTCTCCAAGCGCGCGGATGCCGCCTATCGCTCCGGCGTCCAGCCGAGCTGGGTCAAGGTCAAATGCATCAAGAGCGACACCTTTCCGATCGTGGCTTTCGTCGAGAAGCTCGGCGCCAAGCCGCGCCGCATCGCGTCGCTCTACATCGGCAGGCGCGACGGCGATCGCCTGCTTTATGCCGGCAAGGCCAAGAGCGGCTATACGCTTGAAGTGGCGCGGCGCGTGCGCGAACGCCTCGATCCGCTGATCGTCGGCGAGTCGCCGCTGACCGAGCCGATCATCAAGCCGAAGGCGACCTGGGTCAGGCCGGACGTGCTGGCCGAGGTGCAGTTCAGCGGCGTGACCGATCGCGGCATTCTGCGCGAAGCGGTGTTCAAGGGATTGCGCGAAGACTTGGTGTCCATCCCGCCGAAGCCGCCGGCGCCCTCCAGGCGGCGGGCGGGCCACGAGCACGGCGTCCCGCGCGAGAACATCCTGCAGTTGCTCCCCGACGCGGTCGCGCCTTCCAGGGAAGATCTCGCGCGCTACTGGGAGCGGGTTGCCGACCAGGCGCTGGTCCATCTTGCCCGGCGGCCGCTGAAACTTGTCCGCCATGCCTTCGGCGCCATCTTCTATCACAAGGGGACGCTGCCCAGCATTCCCGCCGCGGTGCACCAGCTGCGCGTGCAGAAGCGCGAAGGCGGGGAGGGCGTGCGGGTCTGGGTCGACGACCTTGCCGGCCTGCTCGGCCTCATCGAGATGGATGCCGTCGAACTCCACCCCTGGAACGCCACCGTGGACGATATCGAGCATGCGGATCGGATCGTTCTCGACCTCGATCCCGGCGAGGGCGTCGGATGGGATGAAGTGATCGAGGCCGCGCTGGCGCTGCGCGACATCATGGCGGCGGCCGGCCTGGAGAGCTGGCCCAAGCTGACCGGCGGCAAGGGCATTCACCTGATGGCGCCGCTCGGCACGAAAATGACCCACGACCGCGCCCGGCACATGGCAAGATCGCTGGCGCAATGTCTCGTCGATGCCGATCCCGAGCGTTACCTGCTGTCGGCCGATCCGGCAGCCCGAAAAGGCAGGATCTTCATCGATTATCTGCGCAACGGACGCGGCAACACGGCAGTCGGCGCCTTCTCGCCGCGGGCGCGGCCCGGCTTCCCGATCGCGCACCCTGTCGCCTGGACGCAGGTCGAGCGCGGCATCCGGCCGGACGCCTTCGCCATGGACCATCCATTCAGGGCGGCTGCCCGCAAGGCGGCGTGACATCAAAGCTGCGTGTGCAGCCTGCTGGCCAGCCAGTCCGTCACCTTTTCGGTGAAGGGACGCGCTTGCCATTCCTCGAGGCTGATCTGTCTCGACTGCCCAAGATCCCGGTTGAACAGGTCGATCTGCGTCTGCGCGAACGCCTTGCCGTAGACGTTCAGGTTGACCTCGTCGTTGAGCCGCAGCGACCGCTCGTCCAGATTGGCGGAGCCGAAGGTCGCCCAGACATCGTCCACGATCAGCAGTTTGGGATGATACATCGTCGGCTGGAACTCGTAGATCCGCACGCCGGCCTCGAGCAGTTCGCCCCAGAAGTAGCGCGAGCCCTTTCGGACGATGGGCACATCCGTCAGCGCATTGGGGACGATGACGTCGACCGCCACGCCTCTCTTCCTGGCGTCCAATATCTGCTGCAGGGCGATGTCGTCCGGGACGAAATAGGCCATCCCGATCCTGATGTGATCCTTGGCGGCAGCCATCGCGGCCAGCATCATCAGCTCCATGTTTTCGGAGCCGTTCGGCTGCGAGGCGAGGATAAGCTGGGCGCTGAGTGACCCCACCGCTTCGGGCGGCGGGTAGAATTTCTCGCCCTGCAAAGTCTCGCCCACGGTTTCCAGCCAGTTTTCGGCGAACGCGGCCTGGAAGGCGGCCACGGCCGGTCCTTCGATCTGGTAGTGCGTGTCGCGCCACTCATCCGGATTGCGCGCATCTCCCAGCCAATTGTCGGCGATGCCGACCCCGCCGGTGAAGGCGACCTTGCCGTCGGTGATGAGCAGCTTGCGATGCGTGCGGTTGTTCACCCGGTCGAGCGTGTACCAGTAGACAGGCCGATAGCGCTGGAACCGCACGCCCGCGCTCGTCATGATGTGGATCAGGTCTTCATCGAAGGGCAGGCTGCCGACCCAGTCGACAAGCACGCGCACCTCGACGCCCTCCCGCGCCTTCGCAGCCAACGAGGTGGCGAATTCGTAGCCGACAGATCCCGACCAATAGATGTAGGTTTCCATGTCGATGGTGGAGCGCGCCGCATGGATCGCGCGCAGCATCGCCGGAAAGATCTCGTCGCCATTGACCAGGGTTTGCACGGCGTTCGCATCGAACATCTGTCCTTGCGAATAGTTGGTCATGCTCTTGGCGAATTGCGCATCGGCGGCATCGAAACGGTGCGGCACGATGCTGCGCAGAACCCGCGGCTCCGGCATCAGGTTGATGACGGCCAGCGTGACCAGGCTGGCGGCAATCGCAACGGCGACATATTTGAGGATATCGAGCCCGCGGCCGAGCCTTCGTCCGATCGATTTCCTGATTGCCGATAAAGCTCCAAAGCCTCGAGGCCGCACGTTGCTCGCCCTGCGGTTAAGTCCGGTGATTTGCCAACAGCAAGAACTTTCGATCCTGATGCAGGTTCCCGGCGTCGCGTGAGATGCATGGACACGCCCGGGCGCCCGACCTTTCACCCGTCGAATTCGAGAAGCAGCGGCACGATCGACGAACCGCTGCATCCTTCGCGCGCAATCGGCGTTGAAGATGGATCAACCAGGGTGGGTTTAGCCATGGACACCGATCGAGCGCTTCCTCACGCCAGCCCGGAGACCTCCGAGGAGCCGGATATCCTCGTCAACAAGACCGCGCATTTCGTCGGCGAATGGATCGATGAGCATCTGGCGGAGGTCCCGGCTGCGCTTCCTGACGACCTGGCCGCCGAGAGCCTGGCCGATCGATGTATCGCCGACGCGGCAAGCGAAGGGATACTGCCCGAGGACATCAGCGAGGAAGTCGGCGACCTCAAGGAATACATCGCCGACACCCTGCGCGCCGAGCACGGTCCGACTGGCGCCGGCTCTGGGAACCATGGCGAGGGCCTTACGGCGCCCGAGGGAGAAACGAATGCCGAAATTCCGCTTTGAGTTCATCGAAAGCACGGCCCAGCCGGCGATCCAGGTCGAGATGGAAAGTCTTGAGGCCGCGAAGGCGGAGGCAAGGCGGGCCGCGAAGGAGGCGATGCTCGACGGGATTGTCGAAGGCATGGATCCGACTTCCTGGGTGACGAAGATCTACGACGAAGCCGGCTACCTGGTCGCCACGATCGGCTTCCAGGACCTGGTGTCCGCCGCGCCCTCTGCTGGCCAGGCGACTGAGGAAACGGAAGAGCCAGGGGTGATCCGGTCCGGTTGAGAGGGCCTGGTCAGCCGGCCTTGCCTGGCCAGGCAAGGTCGATCCAGGCTGGGGCATGATCGCTGGGCTTCTCCCAGCCGCGCACGGCGACATCGACGCCGGCGCTTTGCAGCTTCTCCGAAAGAGCCGGGCTGGTCAGCAGGTGATCCATCCGCAGCCCGGAACTGCGGTCGTAACCGCCCCGGTAGGAGAAATTCCAGTAAGTGTAGACGCCTTTTTGGGGGTGGATCTGCCGAACCGCATCCGTCCAGCCCATGCCCAGCATGGCGGCGTAGGCCTGGCGGCTCTGCGGGAAATAGACGGCATCGCCCAGCCAGCGTGCCGGCACAACCGCATCGATCGGCGTCGGCACCACATTGTAGTCGCCGCAAAGCACGGTGTCCTGTGCGAGCAGCGTCTGGGCATAGCCTATCAGACGCTGGAACCAGCAGAGCTTGTAGTCGAATTTCGGTCCGGGCGCCGGATTGCCGTTCGGCAGGTAGATGCAGCCGATCACCAGCCCGTCGACCATGGCTTCGATGTATCGGCTGTGGGTGTCGTCCGGATCGCCGGGCAGCCCGCGCCTGCGCTCCAGCGGCTGTTTGCCCCGGGCGAGAATAGCCACCCCGTTGTAAGACTTCTGCCCGTGCCAGATGGCGCCGTAACCAGCCTGCCTGATCGCTTCGGCCGGAAACTTCTCGTCGGATGTCTTGAGTTCCTGAAGGCAGACGATGTCGTATGCGGTTTCGCCGAGCCATTTCAGCAGGACCGGCAACCGCCCGTTGACGCCGTTCACGTTGAACGTCGCGATCGTGGTCATCTTGGCGCTGGTCTGTGGGAGCTGATTGGCCGCAATCTAGCTGTCGTCCTTGTAGGTCTTGGCGGCCTCTTCGATCTTGCGCCAATCATTGCCGTAGCGCCTCACGAGCTCGCGCGCCTGCGCAGGCGACAGGTTCTGTGTCTCGACGATATGGTTCACTTCCGTCTCTTCGCCCTTCAGCGGACGCGAACGCGGTCTCTTCGGCCGGCCCGCCCGTGTCTCCTCTGCACCTCGCCTTGGCATGCATCGACCCTCCTGGTTTGGATTAACCGTCGAGAGCAAGGAAGGTTTCGGCGAGGCCAGGATCGTCGGCGGACGCTTAAGATGCGATCGCCGCCATTAACCATCAATTAACTATGCGGTCGCCTTTAATTCGATCTTGGAGGATACTGATTTCGGATGGTGAGTCGCTCCGGGGCGCGAACGAGAAAGCGCGCTTTGGCTCCGCACGAGAGCCGGATTGAAGGAAGCGACGGAACGCCGTCCTGACACGGGGAGGCGCCTGCATCGAATTCGATGAGGAGCGCCAAAATGCAGATCGAAGACGCAGTTGCAGCAGTGACAGCCGAAGCGAGCGCACTTCTGTCTTGCCTCGGCCAGCCTGTCGTCGCCTACCACGTCACCGAAATCATGAGAGAGACCGACATGGAGCACGCCCGCGAGATGCGGCTCGCCTTGGTGCGGCGAAGCATCGAGGCTCTTGTCGATGACGGCCTGGAGGACGCTGCGGCCGAACGCTTCGCATCACAGTTCAGCGGCCGCGTCGGCCTGACCTGGAGACTTCTGCACGACGGCACCTCGCACTGATCCCGACCAGGTTCCTGCAACGACCTGTTTTGGGCGCGGAGCTGATATCCGCGGATGTCAGCTTTAGAGCCGTTGCCGTCGTTTTCGTCCCACCTGCCGAACGACGGGTTTGCGCCTATCTCGGCCTAGCAGACAAACCTCAGTCGTTCTTCCCTGCACCACAAGCGGACCTACTGCTTCCGGCCCCTTTTTCGGTCCTATGGCTGCCCGAGAGGCTTCGCCTCCCCCGCCTCGCATTCCGGCAGCCGCACAGGTTTGGCGAGCTCTGCCAGCGCCTCGGGCTTGGCGCAAAGCGGAAAGCCGGCGAGCGGCATTGTCTCGATGAAACGACCGCGCTCCGTCTTGCTCAAGCTGTATTCATTGACCATGCCCTCGACGGTCAGGTCCGGATACCGTTTGAGGGTTTCCCTGACCGAAGCATTCGCGTCATCGATTCGATCGAGCGCCGCAAAGGAGCTGCTACGCATCATCCACTCCCATTTGCTGTAGTTATCGGTCGTCTTGCGCTCCAGCATCTTCAAGGCGTCCTCATAGCGGCCAGCCATAAAATAGGCATTGGAGTAGAAAGCGGTTGCCCACATCGGGTAATTCGGGTCGAGCCGTATGACTTGGTCGACCAACTGAGCGCCGCGTTCGGGTTCGTCGAAGGCTGACGCAAAGCCGGAATAGAATGTCAGGATTTCGGCCGACCCCGGAGCGAGGCGGAGGGCCGTGTCCAGCTCGACCTTGGCGCGGGCGTTGTCGCCCTTGTCTTTGAGGCTCATGCCAAAAACCGCGTGCGCCTCAGCGTCGCTCGGATCGAGCCGCACCGCGCGTTCGGCTACATCGGCAGCCGCCTTGACCTCGCTCTCGGGATTGATACCGAAGCCAGCCAATATGTTATGAGCATGATAAAGTTCCACCCAGGCGCGTGCGAACTCCGGATCCAACTCGACAGCGAGGTTGAGCAGCCTAATGGCCTCCTGCTCATCCGCTACGGTAATCTTTTCAATCCTTTCGGTTCCGAGCAGATAGTAATCATAGACAGTCAAGCTGTCCGGCCGCTTGCGCTTCGCTGCAGCCCGCCGCGCTCCCTGAATCAGCCCCACGCCGTTGCCGAGACGGTTGGTGACCTGCTCGGCGATCTCGGTTTGAATGGCGAACACGTCTTCAGCGGGCCGGTCCCATCGCTCCGACCACAGATGATTGCCGGTTTTTGCATCGATCAACTGCGCGGTGATCCGCAGCCGGCCTCCCTGGCGTTGGATCGAGCCTTCCAGCACATAGCCGACGTCGAGCGCATTTGCGACCTGGCGGACATCCAGCGACTTGCCTTTGTACGCTTGCGTCGAATTGCGTGCCACGACGTCGAGTTCGGGAAACTGCGCGAGATCGGTGATTATGTCCTCGGTGAGGCCATCGGCCAGACGCCCTGTGGCGTCGTCGCCGCCAAAGTTGTTGAAGGGCAGCACTGCGACCGACGGCTTGGCACCCAGAGCAGCTGAATGAAAGAACCACCATGTCCCGCCGCCGCCCAGCAGAGCAAACAGTACGATGGCCGCCGCCGTCCCAACCCAGCCCGGCATCGCCTTGCGCAAGGTCCGGCGCGGCCGCTTGCCGTCGAGCCTCAGCCGGTACATCCGAACCGGGCGGCTGATATTCTTTACTTGTTGCTCGCCAGCGAAATCGAGGGACCAATCAAGCTTGCCTTGCAGATGGTCAAAGGCTGTGCCCGACACGATCACGCCGCCAGCATCGGCGAGTTGCTGCAATCGCGCGGCGACATTGACGCCATCGCCATAGACATCGCCGTCAACCAACGCAACGTCGCCCAGATTGACCCCGATGCGGAACACGATGCGCTCAGGCTCCGGCAGACCTTCGTTGCGCGCGGCCGCCGCACTTTGGATTTCCGCTGCGCAGGCGACTGCGTCGACCACGCTGTCGAAGACGACAAGCGCGCCATCGCCCATCAGCTTGATGAGGCGGCCATGGTGCTGGGAGATGGCGGGGTCGAACAGCTCGGCACGAACGGATTTCAACCGCTCGATGGTGCCGGCCTCATCGGCCTCCATCGCCCTTGAGTAGCCGACCATGTCGGCCGCCAGGATCGCCAGCAGCTTCCGGTTCAATGGAGGGACGATCATCATCCGGCCCCCGGACCCAATAGGGCTAAAATGGTACACCCAGCGCAGCGCCCTGACGAGTGGCCCACCAAAGGCAGGGCCATCGATTAGCCCCGGTGGTCGGAAAGGTCGCTTCTGGTGCAAAGCGGTCCGCACGAGGCTGGATACACGGGTCGGCTTTCTTGCCCAGTCATCCTGAAAGTTGACAGTCGGGTCCCGGCCACTTTTCGGCCGTTGAGGTCAGCGCTGCTGCTCACCAAAAGCGGACGTGCACGGGCAGGGCGCGTTAGTTCAAGTCCCGACCCGAAGGAGACGGTCTCCGGCAAGCCAGCTGGAATCGAGCCCAGGCATCACCGCCTTCGGGCAATAATCTCGACCGGCGCAATCAGGCCGGCTGAAATGCTTTCGCTCATGTTTCGAACCATCTGGGGCCGCCGCGCTCCCATGAGTGTCTGGACGCCCAGGACCGTCCGCCCTGTGGCCGCCTGGGCGCGCTGCCGAGCGAAATAGTCAAGCGCAACGTCACGCCGCTGGCGCTCCGACAAGATCTCGAACCCTGCCGCGGAAAGCGCGTCGCGGTACTGCTCTGGGGCGGTGATGGCGTTCGCGTCCGCCGTACTCGCCCATGGCAGCGGATAAGACAGCTCGCCGGCACCAGTGCGCATGACGTCGAAGATACCAAGACGCGCATCCGCGCGCAGGACCCGCGCAACCTCCGAAAATAGTGCGCTCTTGTCGGCAATGTTCATTCCGACGTGCAACATGTATGCGGCAGTGAACGAGCCATCTGCGAAGGGCAGCGCCAAAGCATCGCCCTGCTGCAACGAGACGCGCTCCTTAAGATGCAGCCAGCCGGAGAGGACATTGCCGGCTTCGACGTAGTCGCGGGTGAGGTCGATGCCGGTCACCTGGCAACCATACTGCGCAGCGATCTGCCGGGCCGGTCCGCCGAGGCCACAGCCGATGTCGAGCACCCGATCCCCAGCGGTGAGCGCAAGTTGCGCTGCCAGCTCTGCCGTGGCGGCGCGGCCGCCGATGTGAAACTCGTCCACCGGCGAGAGATCCTCGGCGGTGACCGTGCTTTCGGTCTTCCCCATCGCGGCAAGGCCATCGCGGATATCCGCAACGAGGCTGCTTCGCGCGTAGTGGTCAGCAACCTGTGAACGCGGCGCCGCTTCCATGATCATCGCCCCTTTTGTGCACCTTCGCGGATCACCTCTGCGCCACCGCCCGCTTCCGTCATCGCAATCGGCCATTCCCCGAACTCGGTCCGCCTGTGATAGCATTTGATCCAAGCTCTAGCCATGACGGATCACGACCCGTGCTTCACATCGCATATCGATGAGCCTCCTGATGCTTGGCGGCTCAACCGTGTCAGTCCGCCTTGTCCTCCGAAAACATTGGAGAAACGTCCATCCACATCGCGCCCACGGCATGGCCGTCGGGATCAGCGAGGTCGCGGGTGTACATAAACCCATGATCTTCGATTGGATTGATGTCGGCAGTGCCGCCGTTTGCAGCAGCTGCGGCGGCCATCGCGTCGACGGCCTCGCGGCTATCCAGGGACAGCGCCAGCATGACCTCGCTGGACGTTGATGGCGGGATCGGCCGGGTGGTCATAGTCTGCCATTTTTCACGGCTGAGCAGCATGAAGTGGATTTCATCGCTCCACACCATCCCCGCAGCTGTCTCACTGGTGAACTTGGGATTGTTCTTGAAGCCGAGAGATTCATAGAAAGCCATGGACGCCTTCACATCGGTCACCGGCAGGCTCACGAAAATCTTCTTGCTCATAGATCGTCCCTTTCGAGATGCCAGTCCAGCGAGTGGCGTCTGCTTGAAGACGGTCGACCGACTGCAACGCCGACACGGCCTCTCATTTTTTTGGATCGCCACCGCAGCGGCACGGAAGCCGAGGCTCAGCATACGTTTGATCCAAGCCGCTCATTCAAGGCCCGGTCCTAGACAGGCTCTCTCCCCTGGTGGATCATGCGTGGTAGGTAGCCAGGGGCGCCGCCATGGACGTCGGAGGTTGGCTGCGGAGGCATGGCCTCGAACAGTATGAGGCCTCCTTCCGCGAGAATAAGATCGACGGCACGGTCCTGCCGAGATTGACGGCCGAGGACTTGAAGGATCTTGGCGTCGGTTTCGTCGGACATCGTCGTAAGTTGCTCGACGCCATCGCAGCCTTGCGCGCTCAAGCAAGCGCACCAACGCCGCTGTTATCCGATGCGCCTCCGGCAGTCGACAACGCCGCGAAGGACACCGCTGAGCGCCGCCAGGTCACCGTCATGTTCTCGGACCTTGTCGGCTCGACAGCGCTCTCCGCGCAAATGGACCCCGAGGATTTGCGTGAGGTGATTGCGGCCTACCAGAGGTGCGTTGCCGAGGCCGTGCGTGGCTTTGGCGGGTTTGTGGCCAAATACATGGGCGACGGCGTGCTGGTGTATTTTGGCTATCCGAAGGCGCACGAGGAGGACGCGGAGCGAGCCGTGCGAGCGGGGCTGGCGGTCGTTGATGCGATCGCAAGGCTGGCGACCCCGGCACAAGGGGCGCTTGCGGTACGCGTCGGCATCGCGACGGGGCTGGTGGTGGTGGGCGATCTCATCGGCGAAGGGGCGGCGCAGGAGGAAGCGGTGGTCGGCGAGTCGCCGAACCTGGCGGCGCGGCTCCAAGCTTTGGCGGCGCCCGGCCAGATCGTGATCCCGCTTGCGACGCGCCGACTGCTCGGCGGGCTGTTCGAGTTCGACGACCTGGGCCTGCACGACCTGAAAGGGTTCGACGCCCCGATCCGCGCGTGGCGCGTGCTTCGCGAGAGCGCCGCCGAGACCCGGTTTGAAGCGCGCGCGACGGGTAGCCTCGCCCCCACAGTTGGGCGCGAGGACGAGCTTGCTCTGCTCGCGGAACTGTGGAGCAAGGCCGCTTCCGGGAAGGGGCAGGTGATCCTGCTCTCCGGCGAGCCCGGCATCGGCAAGTCGCACCTGGTTCAGGCGCTCCGCGAGCGTCTGCGGGACCGGCCGCACATCCGCATACGTTGCCAGTGCTCGCCGTTCCACGCAAATAGCGCCCTCCGCCCGTCGATTGTTCAGCTAACCCGCGCGGCTGGCTTCCACCCAGACGATTCGCCGAGCGTAAAACTCGACAAGCTGGAGCGCCTCCTGGCGCGGTCCGCGGACACCGTCCCGGACGACGCCCCCTTGTTGTCGGCGCTTCTTTCGCTCCCGGCCGGCAGCCGTTATGCACCCCTGAACCTCAGTCCTCAGCGCCGCAAGGAACTGACTCTCGAGGCTCTGGCCCGGCAGCTTATCGGTTTGGCGGCCCGCCAGCCCGTGCTGATGGTTTTCGAGGATATCCACTGGATCGATCCGACTTCGCTCGAGCTTCTCGAGCGATTGGTCCCGCAGATTCCGCGCCTTGCAGTATTGGCGATCTTCAGTTTCCGCCCTGGATTCGACCCGCGTTGGATCGGCCACCCGCAGGTCACCTCGCTCGCGCTGAATCGCTTGAGCCGCCGGCAGGGCGCGGCCCTGGTGGGGCGGTTGACCGGGGGCAAGGCGCTGCCGGGCGGGTTGCTCGAGCAGATGGTGGCCAAGACAGACGGCGTGCCCCTGTTCCTCGAGGAGGTGACCAAGGCCGTCATTGAATCTGGCGTGTTGACCGATGAAGGCGACCGTTACGCCCTCTCGGGTCCGCTGCCACCGTTGGCGATCCCTGCAACCCTGCAGGATTCTCTGGTGGCGCGGCTCGATCGGCTGATGACGCCGGCGCGGGAGGTCGCGCAGATTGGCGCCGCCATCGGCCGCGAATTCTCTTATGATTTGCTGGCGGCGGTGGCGCAGCGCGAGGAACGGGAACTACAGGACGCCCTCGACCAACTGATCGGCGCCGAACTCGTGATCGCGCGCGGTCGGCCGCCGCACGCGACATGCATGTTCAAGCACGCATTGGTGGGAGATGCCGCCTATGCCACCTTGCTGCGCAGTCGCCGCCAGCAGTTGCACACCCGGATCGCCCACGCGCTCGAGCAGCATTTCGGCGAGGTCGTCGAACACGAGCCCGAGATCGTGGCTCAGCACTACACGGCTGCGGGCCTCTCACTTCAGGCTATCGGCTATTGGCAGCGCGCGGGAGAGAGCGCCAACGACCGTTCGGCCAACGATGAGGCCCAAAACCATCTGCAGAAAGCGCTGAACTTGATCGAAACGCTCCCTGCAGGCCCCGAGCGCCAGCGGCGCGAACTCGCAGCGCTAACGGTGCTGGGCCGCGTGCTCACCGCCAAGAATGGCTACGCAAATGCCGAGGTCGAGCGGGTCTATTCTCGCGCGCGCCGCCTTTGCGAGCTGATGCCGGAAGATGCGGCTGTCTTCCCGGTTCTGCTCGGCCTGGCCATCTACTCGGCCACGGGCGCCAAACTCACGTCGGCGCACGAGCTGAGCGGACGGCTTCTCGACCTTGCTCTGCAGAGTAACGATCCCGTGTGGGTGGTCGAAGCCCATTATGCTCGGGGGGTCAGCTCTTCTTGGCGCGGCGACTTCAGGGAGGCACGCAAACATCTGGAACTGGGCTCCGAAGCTTATCGCCCACAGCGACACCGGGCTCATCTCGCCCTCTACGGCCAGGATCCCGGACCGATTTGCCTATGTCGTGGGTCAGCAGTGCTTTGGCACCTCGGCTACCCCGACCAGGCGCTGACCCGGATGGAGGACGCCCTTGTCTTGGCCGAGCGATTGGCGCACCCCTTCAGCCGCGCTTACGTGCTGGTATGGGCAGCGTGGTTACGAATATTCCGACGCGAGGTGGCCGAAGCCGAGGAGCAGAACGAGCGTGGGCTCACCTTCGCGACCGAGCAGGCGTATCCCTTCTGGGTTGCCATGGCCGCCCAGCAGAAGGGATGGCTCTCGGCGAAGCAGGGCCATAAGGAGCGGGCGATCGCCCAAATCGAGGACGGCCTGGCCCGGATGCAAGCCGTCGGAACGCAAGTGACGCAGGCTTACACGATGGGATTGCTGGGGGAGGTGCTCGGGAGTGTCAATCGCGCGTCTGACGGCGTGCGCCTGATCGATCGGGCTCTCGACCAGGTGAACCGGACCGGCGAGCAGTGGTGCGATGCCGAATTGCTGCGGCTCCGAGGGGCGATATGCGCTGCCGCGGAACCAAGCGACTGGCACGAGGCTGAAATCTCGTTCCGCCAAGCAATTCAACGGTCACGTCAGCAAGGCGCCAAATCCTGGGAGCTCCGCGCCGCCACATCGCTTGCGCGCCTTTTGGCCGAACAAGGCAAGCGCGCCGAGGCGCATGACCTGCTCGCGCCGACCTACGGCTGGTTCACCGAGGGCTTCGACACGCTCGATTTGAAAGAGGCCAAGACCTTGCTCGACAAGCTGGGAGCATGATGACGTACATGCCAGCCATTCCCAGCCCCCGAAAGTGACACGGCAGCCTTGCGCCTCGAGGCGGTCGCTATTCATCGACGGACGCGCGTCCAGATGCGCGGTGAAGTCTGGAATCATGTTCCTTCGCCCTCGGCTGTCGACCATGTCGAGCCGGTTTTTGGCGGCGCAAATCGCCAGCGCTGGACGGCGCTGCTGCGTTGGGCGGTAAGGTTGGCGATTGCACATTTGCCGGGAACGATGCAGCCTAGCCTTGGGGGCTCGAAAAGCTGCCTCCCGGAGCGGGGCCATGCAGGAAGGATACGCGGCACGGCTACTGGTGCTTGTGACACGCGCCCAGTTTGCCGGCGTCATCCTGGGTTTGTCGCTGGTCGCGGCGCTTACCATTGTCCGGGCGCGCGACCCGCAGCCGTTGAGACTCGCCCGCGAAGCGACGTTCGACCAGTATCAGAGGCTGGCACCTCGCAGCTTCGAGTCGATGCCCGTCCGTGTGGTCGACGTCGACGAGGCGTCGTTGCAGAAGTTCGGGCAGTGGCCGTGGCCCAGGGATCGCATGGCGGCCCTGGTCGAGAAACTGACCGAGCTCGGTGCGGCGGCCATCGCATTCGACATCCTGTTCGCCGAGCCCGACCGTCTGTCGCCTCGCCGCGTTGTGCGCGACGTGCCAGGCATCGATCCGGCCTTGCTCGAGCGCCTGCCCGACAACGACGAAATCTTCGCCCGCTCGATCGCCGGCAAGCCGGTTATCCTGGGCTACGGCATCTCCAACGAAGGGAACTATCGGCCGCAAGTGAAGGCCGGCATTGCCTTTACCGGCGAGAGCCCGGTCGATGCTCCTCCCCATATCAGGGCAGCCACACCGCTGCGGCCGCAGCTTGAGGCCAATGCCGCCGGCATCGGACATATCAGCCTCAATCCGGGCAGATCGACCGCCGTGGTCAGGGCAGCCCCACTCTTCCTGAGTGATGGCGAGCAGCTTTATCCCGATCTTGCCCTGGAAGCCATAAGGGTGGCGCAGGGCGCCTCCACCTACCTCATTGCCGGTGCGCCGGATCGGCAGGGCATAATGACCTCCGTCAAGATCGGCGACTTCGTCATCCCGGTGACCTCGGCCGGCGAACTCTGGCTCTATGTCAGTCCCGACCGGGCGGAACGGTATGTTTCCGCCAAGGACGTGCTCGCACCCGACGGCGTCTCGCCCGAAACAAGGGCCGCGATCGAGGGCAGCATCGTGTTTGTCGGCACCTCCGCCGCCGGCCTGCAGGATATTCGTGTCACGGCGCTCGGCGAGAACGTGCCGGGCGTCTCTATCCACGCCCAGATCGTCGAGCAGGTGCTGTCCGGCCACTATCTGTCGCGGCCCGACTGGGCGAACGGGCTGGAAATCGCGTCCATCGCGACGCTGGGCAGCCTTCTGGTGGCTCTCACGATTTTCGTAAGCCCCGCGATCGCGCTCGCCTGCGGCCTGGCGATCACGGGCCTTGCGCTCGTCGCATCATGGCTTGCCTTTTCGCTTGCGGGACAGCTGTTCGACCCGTTTGCGCCGATCGTCATGGGCACGATCACGCATTTCGCGACAACCTCCTTCCGCTTCCTGGTGACTGACCGGGAGCGGCGCGCGATCCGGCGGGCCTTCGGGCAATATTTGTCGCCATCGCTTCTCTACCGCATCGAACATACGCGCAACGCGCTTCGTCTTGGCGGAGACGACCGCGAACTGACCGTTATGTTCGTCGATGTGCGAAACTTCACCGAGATCAGCGAGACACTGCCGCCAACCGCGGTCGTGCGGTTTCTGAACACGCTTCTCGACGCGCTCAGCCGTCATGTCACCGCCAACGAAGGCACGCTCGACAAGTTCATCGGCGATTCGATCATGGCCTTCTGGAATGCCCCGATCGATGTCGCGGATCATCCTGCCAAGGCCGTTCGCGCGGCATTGGCCATGCGTGAGACGATTGCTCGCCTCAACGAAAGCGATGCATTCGGCTTCGGGCCAGGGCAGACGGTTCGCGTCGGCATCGGAATCCATACCGGCATCGCCTGCGTCGGGAACATGGGTGCGGAGTCGCGCTTCAACTATTCCGCTGTTGGCGACGCGGTGAACACCGCGGCGCGCATCGAGACGGCGTGCAAGACGGTGAATTTCGACATCCTCGCGTCCGACGACACGGCACGATCGCTGACAGGCTGGGCCCTGCTCGAAGCGGGATCGCTGGAGCTCAAGGGAAAAAGCGCGAGGACCAGAATCAATGCCGTCGTCGGCGATGAACATGTTGCGTCGTCGCCGGATTTTGCGGAATTGCGGCTTGTCCACGGCAAGCTCCTCGAGGCGCTGCATTCGCGCTCTCCGGGCAGCCGAAAGATCATAGCGGCGGCCAAAGCCAAGGCCGCGGGCTTGCCGGCAGGCCTGCAGGACTTCTATGCCCGGATAGCGCGCAGACCGGGTGACTTTCTCGCCCAGGGGGCGGGAACGGCGGTGGAAGCGAATGCCGGCTATGCGGAGCAACAATTCGGCTCCGGTTCCTGACCGTCGCATACCAAGGAAAGGAGCGGCGATCTGCTGCTGCTGCCGTCGCCGCCGCCGGCCTTTGCCCTATTTTTTCCCAGGGCCCTCGGATTTTCCGGGATTGCTCGGATCATGCTTACCCGGATCATTGCCATGGCCGTTGTTGCCGTCATCCGCAGGCGGGTCCGGCGGGTCCGGCGGGCTTGGTGGATCGGGCGTGCCAGGACTGGGTGGACTGGCCGCCGGTGCGTGCGGCTCCGCCTTGTCCTGCTGAATGGCGGCGGCAAGCCCGCAACTTCCGCCGATCCCGGCAAAGGTTCCCGAAAGCTGCTGGGTACCGGTTAGAAACGGCAACGCCCGCGGGGTGCCGAGTGTGGTGAGCACAGATCGATTGACCTTGATAACGTCGGTCATTGCGCCTGAAGGCGTGGCGACCACGCAATCGCAGCGCCGCTTCAGTTCCCTGCATCCGCCGCCGCTGCAGAATTTGGCCGACCCTTTCAGGAGCACGACGGCGGTCTTGCCGTTGGGCGCGACGTGGACATCGAATGCGGTTCCCCGCACGCCTATCGTGCCTGCAGGCGTCACGATCCGGTAGGCGGATGAAGGCGAGCTTCCGCTTATCCAGCGAAACGTTCCCTTGGCAGCGCGGATGGTGAGGGTTTTCACCGACTTCTCATCGTTGAAAACGTACTTGTCGATGACGACGGAAGAACCCCAGCCTACCGCCAGCTTGGTGCCATCCAGGAACACGAATTGGCCAAGCCCGGTGTTGGAGGTCCTGATGCGCTCGTCCCGATGAACGGGCGCGCTGACCACCAGCGGTCCGGTTGCGCCGGTAACGGAAGTCTTGATCAGGACTGCCTGGCCCACTGCTTCGGCGGCCATCGTCGGTGTTGCATTGTTGAGAGTCGCGGCAAGCGCGGCAATGGCAGCCCACCTCAAGGACGGCATGGCATCCTCCCGAAACGCCCTTATTAGCACATGCTTGCATGGCTGTCCCTGCGGAGGCATACCTCAAATGGAGTAGAACATGGCTCTTTGGTCAGGAGCACTCGAAGCACGCATTGGAGCGCCGACGCATCGAGCCTCTTGTCGATGACGGCCCGGAGGGCGGCGCCGCCGAACGTTTCGCATCACAAACCCAACCGAACGGAAGAAGACCGGCGCCGGTCTTTTTTGGTGCGGCGAGCGGAGGATACAGGCCTCCGCTCGCGGATGGCCTGAGCGGTCAAGCCGCCTTGAGGTCCCTCAAGACCTTCTCGAAAGCATCCTTGATCGGCTTCGACACGTCCTCGGCAGCTCTCAGCATCAAGGCCTGCAAGGTTTTGGCCTGCTCGATGGAGGTTTCGATCTGCTTGTTGAGGAAGGCGGACTGCAGTTCCAGGAACTCGGAGGGTGATTTCGCGGCAACCAGTGCTTCGAGATGTGTGAAGCCGGCTTCGGTATTGGCTCGCAGAGCGGCAATCGTCTTCAGCGACACCTCGTTGCGGCTTGTCTTGGCCAGCTCAAAGCTCGACTCAAGCGCCTTCTGAGTGGTCTCGGCGTCCGATTGCAATTTGGAAAAGGCCTCCTTCGCCTGCTCGACGCCCTGTTCGGCGACGGCGCGAACCTGCTCGGTGGCCTTGGACGGATCGAAGCTGACGGATTCGACGTTCTCGATCGTTTCGGTCTTGCCGGTGGTCTTGGACATTTTTTCATCCTCTCCCAGAGAGTGGCCTCAAAACAAAGCCCCCTCCTTCATGGTACGAAACCACCGCAACGGATTTGTGAAGCTGACATGAATTTGTCGTCGGCGATGCAGGATCGGTCTGACGCACGTCAGGCTCTGGGTGGCATTGCATGAGCCCATCCTGCATCATGTAGGTGGTTGAGCGTCGCTTGCGCGCCGCGTTGGCCATTCGCAGGCCAATGGCATTTCCGAAGAAACGCTAATATACATCATGGTTCGAGCGAGCAGCGCCTCTGCCTACTCGAGGGATGCCATGCGAAGGTTCATCTTCACGGCCATGTGCATTGCCGCCGCGACAGGCGCGAACGCCCATGACTGGTACGAAAACAAGGTCGATCCGATAACGCATTTCAAGTGCTGCGGCGGGACTGATTGCCGCCCCATACCTCAGTCTTCGGTGCAGTCCAGGATCGACGGCGGCTACAACTATCTGCCCGATGGTTTCCACATCCCGCGTGAGCGTGTGCAGGAATCGCCGGACGAGCAGTATCATATCTGCGAGAACACCTACGTCATAACCAATCAGCCATATCTGCGCTGCTTCTTCGCGCCGCGGCTCAAGATGTCTCGACTGCTCTCGCGATAAGACAATAGAAGCGACCGGGCTCTATCTCGACCACAGCAGCCGCCGCGACGCCAGCGCCAGGCCGAGCCCGGCGGACGGCCCCGCCGCGCTGCGGGAAATACACGACGCTTCGCCGCGGTGAACGCCTTCGCTCGATCTTGCGTCTTGTCGCCGCCCTTCAGCATGGTTGCGGATTTCAGATCTGCAGCGTCGGCTTGCATCGCCAGCCGATGCTCACCGCTCCGGAACCACGGCCCACAGCGTCCTGGCAAAGCCGCGCTTGTCGAGCGGCCACGTCTCGCCGGTCACCACTGCCTTGCCGCCTTGACATTTGTAGGAGTAGACGGCGTCGTGCCCCGTCGCGAAGGCCGGCACGACGTCGTCGTTCGGATTGGCCTTGCAGAAGGCGTCCGCGCCGGGATTGTCGCGCGCCGCGTTCATCCTGGCGCAGGGCAGGTTGGCGCCGACGACGCAGACCAGGACCTTGCCGTCCATGCAGCGATAGTTGGCCTGCGTCTGCAGCTGCGACTCGTCCGGCGTGGTCCTGGCGTCGGGCATGAGCTTTTTGAGCGCCTTGAGCGTGCCGTCGTAAAGCTCGTGCGAATAGGGCCGGATCGTATCGTCATTCCGCAGCTCGCGGCACAGTCGATAGAGGTCCGCGCTGTTGGCTGCATTGCCAGAGGCGATGATGGCGAAGACGCCCAGGGCCGGCGGCAGCACCGTCGCGAAACCGATCGTCCAAAAGCGCAACGCCCGCATATGCGACCTCCTCGGAGGCCCCGCGTCGAAGTTTTCCGGCGCCGCAGTCGACGCCTGCGCAGGCCCTCAAGCCACTTGCAGCTTGCTCGTCACCGCGCCCTCATGCAAGCCGCCCGCGCGGTCACGGGCAGCATTCGGCCTGCCAATTGCCGGGTTGGAGTCTGAAGTTTCGATGCGCCATGGCTGCTCGCGACGCCATCTTCGGAACCACCGGCGCCGCCGCAGGTTGAATTCGATCTGCGGCCGATGGATGTTGGGCGGCCGCTCCATCGCTGTTGGAGGATCCGGCCTTGAGCATCGTCGAGAGGATGAAGAAGGCGGCGGAGAAGGTCACCGGCATCGCAAGGCCGGGCAAGGCGCGGCTCGACGGCTGCCTGCGCGAGCGCAAGGCGAACGCCTTTCGCTTCAAGGATGACGGCCTCGTGCCCAATCATCCCTCCTGGCCGCTGATCGTCTATCGCGGCGCCGTCAAGCTGCCGGACGGCCTCGATCCGGCGGCGGTCTTCGAGGAGCTTTTCGACGCCAATGGCTGGGGCGACAGCTGGCGCGACGGCATCTACGATTATGTCCATTATCATTCGCGCATCCACGAGGTGCTGGGCGTCGCGCGCGGAACCGCCAAGGTGCGCTTCGGCGGCGACAAGGGCCGGGCGCTGTCGCTGAAGGCCGGCGACGTGGCGATCCTGCCGGCCGGCACCGGGCATCAGCGGCTCTCGGCATCCGGCGACTTTTTCGTCGTCGGCGCCTATCCGCGCTCCGGCACCTATGACGAATGCACCAGGCCCGAGCAGCACGCCGAGGCGCTGCGAACGATCCCGAAAGTCGGCCGTCCGGCGAAGGATCCGGTCTATGGCGGCGATGGTCCACTGCTTGCCGCATGGAAGCGGGAGCGATGACCAGCATCGTGGCCATCGAGCATATGACACTCGACGGCGTGTATCAGGCTCCCGCGCGCGCCGACGAAGATACCCGCAACGGTTTCGCGCATGGCGGCTGGTCCAACGCCGGCAACGACGCGAGGATGCAGGAAGTCATCGGCCGCTACATGATCGGCGGATGGTCGCTGCTTGCCGGCAGGATCACCTATGAAGACCTTTATGAGGGCTGGGCCGTGAGGCAGCCCTCCAGCCCGATGACGCAGGCGCTCACCACCGTGCGGAAGTTCGTGGCCTCCCGCGATGCCGGCTATGAGCTTCGCTGGGACAATTCCACGCTGCTGGCCGGCGAAGCCGTGGAGACGGTGCGCCGGCTGAAGCAGAGCCACGACCGGCCGCTGATCCTGTTCGGCAGCGGCAGCCTGCTGCGCTCGCTGATGCGGGATGCGCTCGTCGAGGAAGTGGTGCTGATGATGCATCCGCTGATCCTGGGCGAGGGGCTCCGCCTTTTCGAGACCGGGTCTGCTCTGTCGAAGTTGAGATTGTCGAGCCAGGCCACGACCGAAACGGGCGTGGCGATCCTCACCTATGCCTGCGCGGCGACGCACGGGCCTGTCCTCATCAGTTGATCTTCCGTCGCCGGCGGCTATCCGCGTCTCGGCACCTGTGACGAATGCACCAGGCCCCAGCAGCATGCCGAAGCGCTGCGCACGATCCTGAATGTCGGCGGTCCGAAGAAGGACCGGGTCTATGGCCGCCGTGGCCCGCTGAGGACGCAAGGAAGCATCGTGGGCACTCGACTGATGCCAGGGCTCGCGGGACCGCTCGAACCGGGGTCACGTTTGTGGCTTCTGCACGACTCAAATCGAACCTGCGACTGCAATCCTGCTGCTTATTCGACTTGCCTCAAGACATGCATTAGAATACACTAATATTTCATAATCTTGGGATCACCAAGTGAGGGGCGAGAACAAGGCGTCAACAGCTTCCAGTATGCAGCCGTGATGGCAAGCGGCCGTGCCAAATGGCACTGATCGACAAAGCGCTCTCCAGAGCATGAGCGAACAGTCGGCATGCACCTGCAAAGCTTTCGCTGGTAAGCTCTGGCACCAGACGTGATGTTATTTCTGCGCCGCTTCGCACCCGGCTCGGGGCATGCGGCGAGCTGTGCGTAACAGCGCTGGTGGCTAAGCCTGTTCGGTAAGCGATCGATGATCGCAGGCCTCTCTTGATAGACGAGGGCCAGATGCCGACCTGTTTTTCACATCCGTATATCAAGCTGGACCGGTTTCTATTGCTCGCGATCTCCGCGGTTGCGCTTCTGCTTTGCGCGGGGGGCGGGAAATTGTATGCGGGGGAGTTCAAGAACACTCCCTGTTGGTTTGAGGTTCCGCCGGACCGCACAATGACGTGCGGCGTGCTCAGCGTGCCTGAAAACCGCAAGAAAAAGACCGGCAACCAGGTCACCCTGTCGGCAATCGTCTTCGAGCCGGAACGCGAGCGCCACGAGCCCATTGTGTTTCTCACGGGGGGGCCGGGTCAGCCCGCCGACATAAGCAACAGGGAAGACATTGACGGATGGTGGGAATTCATCGGTGCTCAAAGCTGGATGATTGGGCGCCGGGTTGTCGTTGTCGATCAGCGCGGGATTGGAAAGTCGGCTCCGACCCTGGACTGTTCGCAATATTTTGAGCCTGATCACTGGAACGCCATTCTGAAAAGCGTCGCGGCCGACAACAACTTTGGCAGCTTCCAGAAGAAAGAGCTTGTCGCGTGCAGGACCGCGTTGGTCGCCAAGGGGATCGATCTCGACGCCTACAATACTGAGGAAAACGCCGAGGATATCAATGATCTCCGCAACGCTCTCGGGATAGAAAAGTGGGTTCTGTATGGTATCTCTTACGGTACCAGACTCGCGCTTGAGGTGATGAATCAGCACCCTGAAGGCGTCTCCGCGAGCATATTGGATTCAGTTGTTCCGTTGGACATCAACTATCTAAGCGAGGACGGTCCAAATCTGGAGCGTTCGCTCAAATTGCTGGAGCGGGATTGCCAAAAAGAAAATAGCTGTATGAAAGACCTGTCAAAGGCCGTTCAGGTTATCGCCAGGCAATTGGATCGGCAGCCGCTACTTTTACGAAGTTCTGGCCAGGATGCCAAATACACATATGTGTCTGGCGCAGAGTTCTTGGATATCATTTTCGGCATGCTCTATGATCGCGATGCGATCCTGTCGCTGCCGGAGCTGATCGAGAGAACATATGAACAGGATTTCAGGCCTCTGGCCGATATATTGTTCGAGCCGGACGATCTGGAGATTTCCCAGGGAATGGATTTCTCCGTCACTTGTTCCGACAACAATATGCCTGATCTGAGCGACAAGAACGATCAATACTGGGCAAAATGGGTTCAATCGGACGACTATTCCTGGGCGTGCCCCGTTTGGGCTCTTGAGCACGGGGCAGCATCTCAGCCGCCGCCGCGCCGCACCGACATACCAACGCTTCTGTTGTCGGGCGAGTATGATCCGGCAACGCCAACCGTGTGGGCAAATCACGCGGCCCAAACGCTTCCTTTCGGGCAAGTGGTTGTTTTCCGCGGAATCGGACACGACGTCATAGATTCCGATCCATGCGGGTCGAAGGTGACCGCCGATTTCCTGGCAAATCCTCGGCGCAAGGTGACGACTGCATGCATCGCGCAGATGGAGGCTCCCAAGTTCGCGAACCCCGTTCAGAAAATGTGGTCGGGAGTGACGGCACAACATGCCTTGTCGGCAATGGCGTCCAAGCAGGTGAGATTGCCCTTCCGTTTCCGCCACCTCGGTTCTGTCTCGTCCGAATAAATGTCGCGAAAGTGGAGAGGAGATTGAACAATGTCTATGACACGTCGCGCATTGCTTTCCACGCTGAGTGCAAGTGTCATTTGCGTCGCCTTTGATGGCGTTGCGTCCGCGAAAGGTGGCGGAGGCGGCAAGGGCGCGGGCCGGGATGGCGCGCTGGATACGGGAACCGGAATTGTACCCAGTCCGGCCAACGCAACCAACCAGATGCAGGTAAGAAGTTTCAGGATTTTCGAAGGCAAGGCGTGTCGTCGTGACTACATGCGGTTTTGCCCCACGAAGCCGATAGGCAAATGCGACCTGGAAAGCAGGGTCGACCAATTGTCGCCTGACTGCAAAGACTTCGTCGCTAAGCATCGGTGAAAGCCACAGCATCTGGCTGGGACTATGATCCTGGCGATCCGATGCGGCTTGCCTGGAGGGCAAGAATTGCTTCAGCCTCGTCCTGAAGCTGGGCGGGTTGTGAAACTCACGGATATTTCGTCTGCTTCACCTCGTCCCGGCTGTCGCTCTCCAACGCCTTCGGCAGCGGCAGGCTGGAGCATTTCAGGTGCACCTCACGGGCGAACCGCTTTCGCTGCTGCCGCTCGTGCTCTTTAACGGCCGCTACCAGCCCCATGCTGTAGGGGCCGAGCATCACGCCGAAACCCCAGCCGGGGTGCTCTTTCTCGCGAGTCTCGTAGTTCGAGGCATCCATGCGGGCTTGCTGGCATTCCGGCGACGCCCATTTCGCGTCCTGCCGCGAAAGCGAGGCTTCGTAACTGACCGGAGAACTCGCGCATCCAGCCACCGCCGCGCTCAGCGCGACGACCATTGCAATTCTCATCCGCAAGCCTCTCCTAATTTTAGGCCGGAGAGAGCACAGAACGCCGCTGTTCACAAGGAGAGGGCCACGGCGGGAGAGCCGGCGGCTCAGTTTGCCGCAGCATGCGTCGCCGCGCGAGGCGGGGCTGAAAGGAACGCCGGGGCGCGTCACCTGCACCGTGCAACCTCCTGATTTCAGCAGAATTTCAGAACTTCGTCGGTACGGCGCGAGCAATGTCGGGCATGCTGCTCTGATATTCGGAGGCAGCCATGTTCGACGATCAAGCCCGCTACCGCGCACGCCAGGAACTCCTCGAGCTCGTCGCCGGCGGAATGGTCAGTCCCGGCTACGCGCCGCCCGGCGTGCTGACCGAAATGCTCGAGATCGCCGCCATGGAGCTGAAGGGTGACAGCGGCCGGCTGCAGCGGGCCAGTCCAACGGACATCTTGACCCCGGCGTGGAATGGTAGGCGAATAGGCGACTGGATGTTGCGCAAGGGCAGGTCGCTGGTCCATGGCGGAATCCGCTTCGCAGGGAGTTTTGCAACTTGGCGCCTGCCAGCTTGACCTGGAGCGCGGACTGCTGCTCAGGGACGGGGCAGCGGTTCCCCTGCGTTCAAAGGCGTTCAGCCTGCTTTCCTATCTGGCGCGGAACGACGGCAAGGTCGTCACCAAGTCCGACCTGATCTCAGCGGTCTGGGGCGGCATCGCCGTCACCGAGGATTCCCTCACGCAGGCCGTGCGCGACATCAGGAAGGCGCTCGACGACGGCGACCAGGCGATCCTGAAGGCCGTGCCCAAGCGCGGCTACCTGCTTTCGGCTCCCAGCCACAAGCAGCACTGCTCACAGCCGGTCGTGGCGGTGGTGCCGTTCGAGGACGGCCGCGCGCCCGGCGAGACGTCGGATGCCCTCAGCAGCGCCTTCGCGGAGGACGTCGCGGACAGGCTCGCCCGCTTCCACACGCTGACGATCCTCAACCGGGAAACGGCTCTCGCGGCGTTCCGGCAGGCGCAGGGCAGCGGTCCGGCCATCGCGCTGCGGCCGGACTTTTTCGTGCGCGGGACCGTCATCAGGGATGGCGGACAGCTCAGGATCAGCGCCAAGCTTGTCGACGCGCAGGCCGGAACGCTGATCTGGGGCGAGAGCTACACGGCGGCGGGGCCCGACCTGTTCGCCGTCCAGGATGACATCGCCCACCGTGTCGTGAACCGGCTGGTGTCGAACCTGGAGGCGGCCGCCTTGCGGCGCAGCGCCGGCAAGCCGACGCAGGACCTTGCGGCCTACGAACTGGTGACCCGAGCAATCGTGCGGTTCCGCGGCTATCGTCCCGACGACAATGCCGAGGCCCTGAAGCTGCTCAAGGCGGCGGTTTCACGCGACCCCGACTATGGGCTCGCCCATGCCTATATGGCACTGGTGGAGCTGGCGATAGCCGACTACGGAAGCGCGCCGGCGCATGTCATCGCAAGCTGCGTCGACCGTGCAGCGCTCGCCGTGACGCTGGCGCCGGACGAGCCCCGCTGCCACCGCATCCTGGCGCAAGCGCGGCTTGCCGCGCGCGACCACGAGGCGGCCGAGCACCACATGCGGCGCGCGCTCGACATCAATCCCAACGATGCCGACACGATGATGCAGCTCGGCCATGTCCTGTGCCTGCGAGGGCGGCCGCGCGAGGGGCTGGAGTTGATGGACAGGGCGATTGCCGCAAATCCTCTCCATGCCGATTGGTACCACTGCGATCGGGGCATCGCGCTCTATGCCGCCCACGACTATGCCGGCGCCGCAGCAACGGTACAGCGCCTGCCTTACGGGCCGCGGCGGTGGTCGATGCTTGCGGCCGCGCTGGCGCGCTCGGGCGACAGGGCCGGCGCGCGGGAATGTGTGATGCACATTCGCAGAACCGACCCCGGCTTTTCGCCGATAGAGCATTTGCAAAGCGGCATCGAATTCGAGAGGGCGCAGGACATAGAGCATCTCATCGAGGGCTTCGAACTCGCTGCCGCCCTGGCAGTATGATCTTCTTCGCGTCAAGCCCATGATGTGCGATAATTCGAAAGCCGCGTTTGAGGGCGGCGGCAATGTCATTGTCGCGCTACGGTGGTGTGTACGAGCCGGCCGATCTGGCTTTGCTCCAACGTGTGTTCAATCGGCTGTGCGAGGAACGCCGGCTGGCGCGAAAGGACCGGGAACAGCGCGAACAATTGGCTGGCGAAGTCATCCGCGCTTTCGATGACGGCACGACAAACGAAGCTGCCTTGTGGCGGGCCATCTCCAAGCGGCGGAAAGCGCGCCCGGATTTGTCGGATGTATGATCGCGGTCCTGGCCCCGGTCGCGCCGTGGCCTCGCGGCAATCGGCGGGCAGGCCGCTTAGAGCTTGCGGCTGAGATAGGGCGAGCCGCCGATGCCGAAGCGCCAGTCGGCCTCCACGCCTTTGCTGATCCCGATCCTGCGTCCGGTGAGGATCGCCGCCGCGTCGGTCTCCGAGCGGGCGAATTCGAAGGGCGGCGCGCTCAGCAGCAGGCCGTTATGCGAGCCGTCGACAGCGAGCGCCTGGCAGAGCTTGCCTGGACCCGAGCACAGCAGCCGGTCGTCATCGGTGCCCCGGTTCGCCCGCATCGCGGCCAAGCCGAATTCGGGCTGGATCGCGCGGATCAGCACCGCGCTGCCCGGCAGGCAAACGGCATTCAGGCACCAGTGGATTCCGTAGGAGCGGTAGACATAGGCGGTGCCGGGGGCGCCATACATCGCCGCGTTGCGGGGCGTGCGGCCGCGATAGCTGTGCGAGGCCGGATCGTCGGGACGGTAGGCCTCGGTTTCGACGATGATGCCGCCGACGCCGTCAAGCCCCAGCCGCGCGCCGATCAATGCGCGCGCCACCACGACGGCGTCGCGCGCGAAGAAATCGCGATGCGCTCCGTCCTTAGGCGGCATGGCGTTGACCGCTCGTCAGATAGGCCATGATCATCCTGCGGCACTGGTCCATCGCGCGCTCGCCTGAAACACTGACCGGGTGGCGCTCGATGGCGCGATGAATGACGTTTTCGAGCAGGATCTCGATCAGCGCCGCCGCATCGCCGAGATCGAGGTCGGGCGCAATCTCGTGCCGGTGGCGCGCAAGCTGCTCCTTGATGATCGCGGCGATCCGGCTGCCGACTTCCTGGACCTTTTCCGCGCGATAGCGCGGCGCCAGCTCGTTCAGCGCCCGGTACAGCTTCGGATCTTGCGGATGGGCGGCCATCGCCACCTCGATCATGGCCTCGACGGTTTCCGCCAGCGTGCCGTGCCCGCTCGCCTCCACCGTCTGGCTGAATGCCGCCGAGAATTTCTCGGCATGGTGGTCGACCAGCGCCGCCGCCAAGCCCTGCTTGTTGGGGAAATACTGGTAGAGCGAGCCGACGCTGACGCCGGCCCGCTCGGCAACCCTGGCGGTGGTCAGGCCCTCGAATCCGATATCGGTCAAAAGCTGAGCCGCGGCCTGGATAATCGCCTCCACGGTGGCCCTCGCACGCTCCTGCCGCGGAAATTTGCGTTGCGTCACATCCATTTAGCCAGTCGCGCCGCAGCGCGCTCCAAAAGCGAATACAAAATGTGACGAAACCGTCACATATTCACCCAAGCATTGCAAGCGGCCATCGGCATCTGGCCGAAACGGGTCACCGAGGCCGGCAAATCGGAGACAGCATCATGCTCTATACAAGCGTTCTCGATATCCACGCCTTCGCCATGATGGCAGCCGTCGTGCTGTTCCTGGCGGCCGAACTGCTGCTGTTCGCCGGCACCGGCGGCGATGCGAAGATGGCGCGCTTCGCGCTCGGTACCAGCCGCTCCGCCAATGTGGTCGCCATGATCGGCATGCTGGCCGGCATCGCGCTTCTCTATCTCGGCGGCTGGTCGCTGCTGACGCCCTGGCTGCTGCTCTCCTTCGCGCTGATCGCCGCCATGATGGTGGTCAACCGCCGCTTCGTGCGGCCCTGGCAAAAGAAGGTCCAGGCCGCCATCGCCGACGCCTCCCGCAGCGATCTCGGCGCGCTCGCCGGCGACCGCCGAGCGCTCGTCGGCCGCGTTGCCGTCATTGCGCTGTTCGCGCTCGTGGGCGCGCTGATGATGCTCAAGCCGGAACGGGCTCTGCTGGCATAGGAAGTCTCGCAGGTGCCGGTCCAGCCGGGGTCTGCAGCCCGGCAGCCGGCAGCGGCAGCTTCTCCGCTACGCCTCGACGCCCCGCGATCTCCGCCGCCGGATCCCTTCGGCGACGAACACTCGCGACAGCGCATGGTAGAGCGGCTCGTTGGAGATCAGCCGCGCCGTGCCGTAGCCAAGCACCGCCGCGCACATCAGTGCGATGACGTTGTCGTGGTTGCCGGTCATTTCCAGGATGATCACGAAGGCCGTCGTCGGCGCCTGCACGACGCCGGCGAAATAGCCGGCCATGCCGAGCAGGGCGGCGGTGCCGGTGGCGGCGCCGAGCATCAGCCCGAGCGTGCTGCCGAGGCCCGCGCCGACGGCGAGCGACGGCGCGAAGATCCCGCCCGGGATGCCCGAGACCATGGAGAGCAGGCCGGCGGCGAATTTCGCGATGAAGAAGAATGGCGGCAGCGGCGCGCCCTCGATGGCGCCGCGCGCCTGCGCATAGCCGGTGCCGAAGGTGAGGCCCCCCGACGCGAGACCGACCATGGCCACCGCCAGGCCGCAAATACCCGCAACGACCAGCGTTCGCCACAGCGGCTGCAGCGCGTTCCAGCGCCGTATGCGCCGCGTCGCCTTCAGCGCCAGCAGCGAGAACAACGCGCCGACGCCGCCGCCGATGATGCCGCAGGCCAGCACCAGCGGCCATTCGCTGCCGAAGGCCACAGTGTCTCTGGCGACGCCGAAATAGGTGTAGTTGCCGAGCAGCCCCATCGAGGCGAGCCCGGCGAGGATCACCGCCGTCAGCACCAGCCCGTTGGTGCGCGCCTCATAGGCTCGGCCCATCTCCTCGATGGCGAACACGATGCCGGCAAGCGGCGTGTTGAAGGCGGCCGCTATGCCGGCCGCCGAACCTGCAAGGATCAGGCCGCGCGCCTGCGCGATGCCGCCCCAGCGCGCCGCCTGCAGCATCAGCGAGGCGCCGACCTGCACGGTCGGCCCCTCGCGGCCGATCGAGGCGCCGCTGAAGAGGCCGATGACGGTGAGCGCGATCTTGCCCACCACCAGACGCAGCGAAAGTATGTGGCTGCGGTCCTCCTCGTCGCGCAGATGGCGCGCGGCAATCGCCTGCGGAATGCCGCTGCCCTGCGATCCGGGAAAGAATGCGTAGGCGAGCCAGGCGCAGAGCACGAAGCCGAGCGGCGTCATGACAAGCGGCAGGTAGAAGCGCCAGCCGTCATGCGCCCCGACGAGCGCGTGGAACAGCGCCTGTGCCCAGTCGGCCAGAATCGCGAACAGCACGCTGATCAGACCGATCGAGATCGCGCCCGCCCAGAACACCAGCCGCGGCTGCCAGACGCGCCGTGAGGCCCACATCGCCCGCGAGCGCCGCAGCATTGGGTGTTTGCGCGATAAGCCTGCCATGTCGGGTTCCGTGATGATCGGCCCGGCCTAGCACACTCTTGCAGCCGATCAACCCCGCGCAGTCGCCGCGCAGTCAGGCCCAGAGGGGAAGGAACGCCGATCCAAGCCTCGAAAGCGGGGGCAGGTCGGACATCCCGCCGGCGGGAGGCGCCGGCGGGAAGGCTTCGCTCCGACGTCGAGGACGTTTCACATCGCCATTTTTTCACATTCGGCCTGCGCCTTCTTGGTCGACGTGTCGATCATGTAGGCTTTGCCTTTGGCGTCGGTCATCATCATCATGCAATGCTTGATCGGCTTGGCCGTTTTCATCATTTCGGCGCTGGTTTTGGCGTCCGGCATCATGGTGCCCATGTGCCCGTCGGGCATGATCGCCGTCACTTGCCCGCCCTTCATCATCGTCATCGTGCCCATCGTGTCCTCGGCGAATGCCTGCGAGGCGCAAAGGCCGACGGCGCCGGCGATGACAACTAGCTTGATCGAATGCATTCCGCATACTCCCATTTTTGAAGGGGCATGGTTGCCCCATTCGGGACTTCGGGGCGCATTCCGGTCCGTTACATGGACACGAAGATGTGATTGCCCGTGTCCTGCCTACCTGACAGCTTGGCCCGGCCAGGGCGGCGCGGCCGGGGGCTAGAGCGCCGCCCGGTTCGCGGCGTCCAGCGCCATCTGCCAGTCATTTTCCATCACCGCCTTGGCGAAGGCCGAGATGGCGGGGGAGGGCAGCCGGTCGGCGACCGGCACCAGCGACACCTCGCGCACGATCTCGGGGTCGACGACGAGCCGGTGGCAGACGCCGGGCTGGCTGGCCGAGAATTCGGCGATGAAGCAGGCGGGCGTCGCCGCCAACACGCGCTTCGAGGTGGCGCCAGCCAAGGCTTTCCCGGGCAAGTACGATCTCGTCGCCTTCTTCGATTGCCTGCATGACATGGGCGATCCGGCTGGTGCGGCCAAACACGTGCCTCAGGCGCTCAAGCCGGACGGCACCTCGAGCCCTTTGCCCATGACCAGCTTTCGGCTAATCTCAATCCGGTCGGCCGCATCTACTACGCCGCCTCGACCTTCGTCTGTACGCCGGCCTCGCTTTCCCAGGACGTAGGACTGGGGCTCGGCGCCCAGGCCGGCGAGGCGAGGCTGCGCAAGGTCGTGGCCAGCGGCGGTTTCACCCGCTTCCGCCGCGCCGCCGAGACGCAGTTCAACATGGTCCTCGAGGCCCGTCCGTAGGTAGGCCAAGCGGCATTTGGCAAATTGATGGGAGGAAGGCATGACCGCTTACAACGTCGTCCGGTTCCGCACCAAGCCGGGCAAGGAGCAGGCATTCATCGATGCCCACGAGAAGGTTGCCCTCGACGCCGCCGGCTTCCGCAAGGGCGCTCTCATCAAGACCGGCGAGCGGACCTTCTGCTTCGTCGGTGAATGGAACGACATGGACAACATCGTGGCGGCCCGGCCGCAGATGATCGGCCTGCTCGACACGTTCCGCGACATGCTGGAGGATCTCGGCGGCGGGCTCGGCGTCACCGATCCCGTCTCGGGCACGGTGGTCGCCGACATCAAGACCTGAAGGGTGGCGCCCGCACGTCGCGGTGCGAGCCGGCGGCCGCAAGCCGGCGGCTGCGGGCGGGCGCGCGCCTTGATTGCAGTTTGCCGAAACCAACTCTGACCCGGCGGGGCCAGGCCGCGGATTGCGCGCGCCAATCAATGTGCCGCGACGGTCGCAGGAGCTGATCTGGCAACCCCGCATCGCGACGGCGATCCCGCCAGGACAGCGGGACCGCAGATTGCGTTCGCGCTTCGCATTTCGCCCGTTCCGTGCTTGACTACGGCACTTCTCCTGCCTTGAACAAGGTGTGGCGATTACCGGACTTGTCGACGCCGGCGACGAGCCCGACCTTGTCTGCCGTGAGGTGAATCCCGACTTCGAGCGCCGCCAGAGCGGGCAACTGGCTCTCGTTCGACTGGATCGAGACGGGCGCCCCCCAGCAGCCGGCCGACAGGCCCCGCCGGCACGGCTTCGGCACGGAACCGATCGAGGGCCGCACACCTTATGAGTTGAACGGCAAAGGCAAGCTGACGATCGGAGCCGATGGCGCTCGGTGCCATCTGGAGTTTCCGCTCAAGAACGGCGCCAGCATCCTGGAGACCGGAGCCCCCAGCCAGCAACCGTGTTCGGAGGAGCGCTCGACATGACCGGCGAACAGAATCTGAGCGGCCGCACCATTCTGGTGGTCGAGGACGAGTACTATCTTGCGACCGACACTGCGCGCGCACTTCAGGGGGCCGGCGCCGAAATCATCGGCCCGTGCCCGACCGAAGACGACGCGCAGGCCGAATTGCGCGAGCGGCGACCGGACGCAGCCATAATCGACATCAATCTCGGCCAGGGCGCCTCGTTCAACCTGCCCGAGACCTTGAGCGAGCAGGGCATCCCCTTCGTCTTCATCACCGGCTACGACCAGGACGTCATACCGCAGGCGTTCAGTCACATCGAGCGGCTGGAAAAACCGGTGCAACCGCGCCAGGTGGTCGGCGCGGTTGAAAGGCTGCTGGAGCGGATCGAGTAGCTGCCTCCCAACGCCGAATGAGGGTTAGCGATACCGCCGCAACGCCGGGGTTGTGATGGATGTCGTCTGAGCATTGTCGCCAGAAGCGATAGTTGTTTGTTTCCTTTCGCAGATGTAAGCGGTTGAGAGATACTTAAGGCCAACAGGAGGTCCGATAAATTCATATTGACGTTTCAGATATTTGCATTCGGATTCTGAACTCAACACCTTGGGAGGAAAGCCGTTTTCACGATTGCCGGCTACTACAGTGCCGTCAAGATTTAACAGAAGGGTAATTAAAAGGAACTGATCCATCGCTATCCCCTAATCTCCCTGACATGGTCGGGGCCGCGGAGTTTCGCGATGCGGGAATCCGCTTTTGCAGCCATTTGCGCTGCCAAAAGAAGAGCGAGCGCGATGATGAGCCTGTTGCTTCATGTCTTCCTCCTTCCAATCCCGTGCTGCTGTGATTGCTTGGAAGCGACGGTCGAATTGGCTAAGCTAGGAAGCGCGCCAGGAGGGTGAAATGTCCCGAAAGGCTCCTGAAATTGACCTGAAACCTGCTGAAACGATCACGTTTCGCGGTTTTGTCTTCCTGACGAAAAGCAGGGAACTGCGGACCGCTGAAGGCAAGGCGATCGAGCTTCGCAGCCAGTCCGTAGAGGTGCTCTCGACACTGGCGGCACGGCCGGGCCAGATCGTGTCCAAGGATGCTTTGATGCGGGCGGTCTGGCCCAACACCTTCGTTACCGAAGACAGCCTTACGCAATGCATCGCCGATATTCGCCGTGCGTTGGGCGACGACGAGCATGTGATCGTGGAAACCTTCCCCAAGCGAGGCTATCGGCTGAATGCCGATCCATCGGCCGCGGCGCACCCAAATGCCGCAGCCGGCACGCAACGTGCCAGGACGTGGGTCTCGCGACACAGTTTGATTCTTGCTGCGCTCGTTCTCGTTGCGGCAGCGATCGGCGCATACTACGGCGCGGAAACATGGCGAGCCGCTGCGGTTTCTTCGAGCGACATGCCCAGGATTGCGATCCTTCCCTTCGACGACATGAGTGCCGGCGCGGATAAGGGATATCTCAGCGATGCCGTTGCCGAGGGGATCATCACCGAGCTGGCACGAAGCAAGACTTATGCCGTCATCGCCCGGAACTCGAGTTTCAGGTACCGCGGTAAGCCCACCGACACCAAGCAGATCGCAGATGAACTCGGCGTCGACTACCTGCTTGAGGGCAGCCAGCAGAAGATCGGAAACCGGCTGAAAGTGACGGCCCAACTGCTGAAGGCGCATGATGGATCGCATGTCTGGGCCAACAGCTACAACCGCGAGATCGGCGATCTTTTCGTCGTCCAGGAGGAAATCATCCGCACGCTCGCGGAAAGGGTCGGGCGCAGGATCGAACGCCCCTTGCCGCAGAGCGGTGCCGCCAGGGTCAGCGCGCTGCACTATCATCTGATGGGGATTGCCGAGATCCGGGAGGACTTCTCGGCCGCGAGGAACAAGCTGTTTCGGCAACTGAACCTCAAGGCGATCGAAGAGGATCCGAACTCGCAGTTCGGCTATATCGGGCTGGCCTGGTCCTATCGCAACGATGCGATGTTCGGCTGGAACGATCAGGAATCGAACCGTGACGAGGCGTTGAAGCGCGCGGCCGAATACGCCGACAAGGCCATCCTGCTCGCTCCCGATGATGCTGAAGCGCATAATATCCGCGCCAGCATCCATACCGAAGCCGGCGAGGTCGAGCAGGCCCTTGCCCGCTACGATCAGGCAATCGCCCTGAACCCCAGCAACCCGGATTTCCTGGTCCGCAGCACGGATGTGCTACTCTATATTGGCCGGACAGACGAAGCGATCGATCGGATCAAGCAGGCCATGGGCATCGATCCTTTCTACCCAGACGACTTCAACTGGCAGATGGGCTGGGCGCTCTGGGAAAAAAACGATTGCGCGGCCGCACTGGCGGCGATGCGAAGAATGTCCAGAATCCCGAGCGGCGCTCACCGCATGCTTGCCGGCATCCACGCTTGTCTGGGAAACAAGCGAGAGGCAAGGCAAGCGCTTGCGGTTTTCCTCCAGAGCACTCCCGACGAATCCATCAGTAAAGAACGCAGGGAGTGGGAGAAGATATGGACCGCTCCCGGAAGTCTCGACCGCTGGATCGAACAGATGCGATTTGCGGGCTTGCCGGAGGAGTGATGGCTGACCGCAGGCGACCCGGCATGGTCGAGCCGCTCACCCCAAAAGATTGCGCGCCGTGCGCATGAAGATCCTCGAGCCGATCGGGATCAGATCGTCGGGAAAATCGTAGTCCGGGTTGTGCAGCGAAGGATGGCGCTCGCCGGCGCCGAGGAAGAACATCGCCGACCTGGCATTGTGGCCGAAGATGCCGAAATCTTCGGAGGCGCGCATCGGCAGGGCTTCCTCGCCGCGCGTGACACCTTCCTCGTCCAGCGCCCGGTTGAGATGCTCAACGGCATCGGGCGCGTTGACGCTGGCGACGAATATCTCGTGATAGTCGCAGCGCACGGACAGGCCATGCGCGGCGGCGACCTTTGCGGCAAGCGCTTCCGCGGCCGCGACCAGCTCCGCCATGCGCTCGTCGCGCCGGGTGCGCAGCGTCGCCCAGACCTCGGCGTAGCCGGGCGCGATTCCGAACACCGCTTCGCCCATCGCGCAGTGAGTGACGGTGACCATGCCGAAATCATCGTCGGCGAAGGTGCCGCGCCCGAGACCGGGCAGCTGCGGCATCAGCTGGCTCACCGCCGGCATCGGCGAGGTGCCGGTCTCCGGCATGGAGGAATGCGCGGTCTTGCCGTCGAGCATGATGCGCATGCCGCGCGAGGCGCAGTTGACCACGCCGGGCTTGACGCGCACTTCGCCGAACGGCACGCCCGGCAGATTGTGCAGCGAGAAGGCGAAGTCCGGCGCGATTTCGGAAAAGCGCGGGTCGGCGACGACGCCGGCGGCCCCATTGCCGGTCTCCTCCGCCGGCTGGAACATCAGCACCACGCGCCCGCGCGCCGGCCTCTCACGGCCGAACAGCCGGCCGAGCGCGGCCAGGATCGCTGTGTGCCCGTCATGGCCGCACATATGCGACTTGCCCGGCACCTGGGATGCATGCGCGACGCCCGAAAGCTCCTCGATCGGCAGCGCGTCGAGCTCCGAGCGGAACAGCACGGTGGGCCCGGCCTGCCCGCTGTCATAGACCGCCGCGACGCCATGCCCGCCCAGTCCGGTCAACACCCTGTCCGGCCCGGTATCGGCCAGGAAGGCGACGACCTCTTTTGCCGTCTTCTCCTCCTCGTTGGAGATTTCCGGCTGCCGGTGCAGCTTGCGGCGCCATTCCGTCAGCTCGACGATGTCGCGATTGGTCAGGGTCATGGGTACGGCTCCCGCTTGGCTTCCAGCTTCACACAAACACAATAGGGTTTTGCTGGCGCCGTGCCATGTCGGTCGATTCAGATAGTCCATCGGCGAATTGCCGGACATAGGGGTCGGGCGAGCCCACTATCCTGCGCGGCGCCAACCCCTTTGTGTGAACATGGCTGGCGAAAGCATATATGATATTGCTAATATAAAAACAGGCCGCGCACCATCGGCGGTCGGGAGGATCCAAGTGCGAAGCCGCTGGACCATTCTTGCTGTTTTGTTTGTCGCACGTGCTGCCTTCGCCTTCCAGTTTGGAAGCGTGGGGGCCGTCGCGCCGCAGCTCAGTCAAGGTCTCGGCGTGAGCCTGGCCGATATCGGTATCCTTATTGGGCTCTATTTCGCGCCGGGCGTCCTGCTTGCGCTTCCCGGTGGCACGATCGGCCGCCGTTATGGCGACAAGGCGACCGTGCTCGCTGGGCTTCTGGCGATGCTCGCAGGCGAATTGCTAATGGCGTCGTCGACCTCATGGGGCTTGCAAATCGCGGGCAGGTTGATTGCCGGGACCGGCGGTATTCTCTTGAGCGTTCTCATGACCAAGATGGTCGCAGATTGGTTCGCGGGTCGCGAAATCGCCACCGCGATGGCCATCTTCGTCAACTCGTGGCCGGTAGGCATTGCAATCTCGCTCATGCTGTTGCCATGGATCGGACTGACATTCGGGCTTCACCTTGTCCACCTTGCTGTCGAAATGTGGATCTTGATCGCACTGGGCGTCATGGCGGTTGTCTATCGCGCGCCGGAGACGGCCGCCTTCGTTGAAAGCGAGCGCGGCAGTCTGACCCCAGAAACGATTTATGCCTTGGTCGCGGCCGGTGGAATCTGGTGTCTCTACAATATCGGTTTTTCAATGATCTTTAGCTTTGGACCGTCGATGCTCGGTGAGCGACACTGGTCCATTGCCGCAGCTGGATCAGCTATCAGTATCGTGCTCTGGCTCGCTGTGATTTCCGTGCCCCTCGGGGGCGTCCTTGCTGATCAGACCAAACGCGGCGAAGCAATCGTTGTTACGGGCAGTATAGCCTTTGCGATGCTAACGTTGATCCTGTCGCAAAGCGGGCCAGTGCTCCCTACCGTAATTGCGCTGGGGATCGTTTGCGGCCTGCCGGCCGGTGCGATCATGAGCCTTCCTGCGCGTGTGCTCGAGCGAAAGACGCGGTCGATCGGAATGGGAATTTTCTTTACGGTTTTCTATGCCGGGATGCCGGTAGGAACGACAATTGGAGGAAGGCTCTCCACGTCAATTGGCACCGCGAGCGCAGCTCTCGACTTTGGTGCCGTGATGCTGCTGGTTTGCCCGGTCATCCTGTGGCTGTTCAGGCGTGTTGTTCTTGGCCAAAATCGGACTGCCGTTTCATCCACATAGCCGGTTTCACTCAGCGTTCGCGCGGAACTCGCCAGACTGTTCCACACGAAGACATGCGAGGCGGATGGCGCCAGCCAACCGCCCGCGGCCGGCAATTAGCATCGGATTCCTCGGCGAGGAGCCCCCGTCAGCCGTTCGTGGCGCCGGTAAAGACCGCCAGTTGCGCCTCAAAAGCCCGCTTGAACGCAGGCCGTGCTTCGCCGCGCGCGACATAGGCGGCAAGGTTCGGGTACTCCTCCAGCAGGCCCGATCCGTTCAGCCGCCGCAACACCATCACCATCATCAGGTCGCCGGCGCTGAAGCCGCCATCGAGCCAGTCGGCATCGCCGAGGCGGGCGGACAATTCGCCCAGCCGCTTGCGGATGCGATCCTCGACCAGCGGCAGGCGCTGCTCGTGCCAGGGCTGGTCGCGCTCCACCAGCTTTGCAGTTTCGCGATCGAGGATCGGCGGCTCCAGCGTGCTGAGCGCGGCGAACATCCAGGTGACCGCGCGCGCCCGGCCATGCGCATCCTGAGGCAGCAGCCCGGCATGGCGCTCGGCGATATGCAGCACGATCGCGCCCGTCTCGAACAAAGCGAGGCCGCCTTCCTCATAGGTCGGGATTTGCCCGAAAGGCTGCAGCGCGCGATGCGCCGGCTCTCTCATCTCGCGGAACGAGACCAGGCAACGTGATAAGCCTGGCCGACCTCCTCGAGCGCCCAGCGAACGCGCATGTCTCGCGCCTGTCCCCGGCCGCGGTCGGGCGAACGTTCGAAGGCTGTGATGGTGGGGGTCATCGGAAGGCTCCGGGTTGTATGACGGCGTGCATGATCTCAACGATCGTCTTATGGTTTGGTTCTTGGGTTCTGCCCAAAGGACGACCGGCCGGCGCCGTTTCCGACAGCTTTCACCATTTTCTTTCGCGTCGGATCTGTCGCTAAACTGGTACTGAGCGGAGGAGGGAGAATGGACGACGGGGGCGAACACCGCGATCTGGCCGAGATCGCCGCCATCCGCGCCTTGCTGGCGTCAAGGCCGCGACCGGTGGGCTGGGACGAGCGCCGGGCGCGGCTCGACGAGGTCGGTTCGGGCTGGCCGGTTGCGCAGGACATCCGATGCGAGGCGGTGGTCATCGACGGCCTCGCGGCGGAGTGGTCGCTGGCGCCTGGCTCCGACAAGGACAAGGTCCTGCTCTTCTTCCACGGCGGCGGCTACTGCTCCGGCTCGATCAAGAGTCATCGCCGAATGGTGACCGAGGCCGGCCGCGCGATGGGGGTGCGCACGCTCGCCATCGACTATCGACGCGCGCCCGAACATCCGTTCCCGGCGCAGCACGAAGACGCGCTGGCCGCATGGCGCTTCCTTGCCGGGCAGGGCATCGCGCCGGATCGCATCGTCGTTGGCGGCGACAGCGCCGGCGGCAATCTCAGCCTCTCTTTGGCCGGCAGGTTGCGCGCGGCGGGCGAGCGCTTGCCGCGCTGCCTGTGGCTGGTTTCTCCCTGGACGGACCTGTCGATGTCCGGCGCGACGCTGTCGAGCAAGGATGGGACCGACCCGATCATCCACCGGGCCTATCTGGAGGAACTGGCGGCAGCCTATGTTCCGGATGGGATCGACCGGCGCGATCCGCTGATCTCGCCGCTGTTTGCCGATCTCAAAGCGTTTCCGCCGATGCTGATCCAGGTTGGCTCCGCCGAGACGCTGCTCTCGGATGCAGCGCGGCTCGCGGAAGCCGCCGGCGCGGCAGACGTCAAGGTCCGCCTCGAGGTCTGGCCGCATATGATCCATGCCTGGCCGGTCTGGAATGCGGAACTGAGCGCCGGCCGCCGTGCCTTGCAGAGCGCGGGCCAGTTTGTCCGCGAATTCATGTAGTCCTCGGCTCGACCTGCTCGCGTCATTTGCCATGGCACCTCCGCCCCTCGGTCCAGGCGAAGTTATGTAACACGCGCAGATTGAGCTATAGTGCCCGCCGCGCACGCGGGCATTCATCGAGCAGGGGGTATGACATGCAGGCAATGCCGATAGCCCATCATGGCGAGCGCTCCGCCGTCGCGGCCATGTCCTCCCTGAGCGGTTATCCGGCCGCCGTGCTGTGCTGGCTGCTTTCGGCCGGCGTCTATATCGCGGCCAAATGGGTGGCGCCGGAAATGCCGCCCTGGGGACTGTGCTTCTGGCGGCTGGCGCTGGCCTGCGCCATCCTGCTGCCGATCGTGCACCGCCATCACGGCGCGATGATTGCGCTGCTCAAGACCCGGGCGCTGGAGATCGTCGCCGTCGGCGCTATCGGCCTCACCATCTGCCAGGGCATGATCTATCACGGCCTCGCCGACACCGACGCGACCACGGCCGGCATCATCATGGCGCTGTCGCCGGTCATGACCATGGTGCTTGCCCGTTTCGTGCTCGGCGAGCCGCTCGGGCTCTGGCAGTCGGTGGGCGCGGCGATCGCGCTCGTCGGCATGCTGGTCATCGTCGCGCATGGCGACCTGACGGCGCTGCTGCAGCTGCGCTTCAATCTCGGCGAGTTGTGGATCGTCGGCAGCGCGCTGTGCTGGGCGCTCTACACCGTGCTCGTGCGCCGCGCCAAATTCGGCATCGAGCTCTTGCCGCTGGTCGTGCTGCTGCTGGGGGCCGGGGCGCTGGTCGCGCTGCCTTTCCATCTGTGGGAACTGGCCAACGACGAACGCTCCACCATGAACGCCAACGGCCTGCTGGCGCTCGCTTATCTGGCCGGGCCCGGCGGCGCGCTGATGTACTATCTCTACAACCGCAGCGTCGAGACGCTGGGCGCCAGCCGGGCGAGCATGCTGCTCTATCTGCAGACCATGTTCGTCGCCATTCTCGCTTATCTCTTGCTCGGCGAGAGCCTGCACGACTACGATCTCTTGGGCGCCGTCTTCATCGTTGCCGGCATCGTGCTTGCGACGGTGCTGAAGCCGAAGCCGGTTCCCGCCCGCGCCGCCTAGAAAGCCGCGCGACGGCCCGCTCTGCACTGTTCGCGAACCCTGATCGGGTGTACCTTCTTCGATCCGTATCGGCGGGAGGGACGGCCGGATGCGTGGTCTCATCGCAAGCTTGCTGATTTTCCTGGGTGCTCTCGCAGCCGCCCGCGCCGGTCCGCTCCACGACGCGGCCAAGAGCGGCGACCTCGGCGCCATCACTGCGGCGCTCGATGCCGGCGCCGACATCGAGGCGCAGGAGAAGGGCGCCACGCCGCTCTTCTTGGCGGTGCGCAGCGGCCATGTGGAGGCGGCCGAACTGCTGATCAAGCGCGGCGCCGACGTCAACAAGGAGTCGAAGCTCGGACTGCCGATGACCGTTGCCGTGCTGAAGAACGCCGCCGACATGATCCAGCTGCTTCTGGCGCATGGCGCCGACGCCAACGGCACGACGCGGGGCGAGCCGATGCTGACGCTGGCCGTCGCCAATGGCTGCCTCGACTGCGTCAAGGTGTTGGTCGAGGCCGGCGCCGACGTCAACGCCGTCTGGATCCAGGGCGACCCCACCGAGCTGCCGGGCATCATCACGCCCTATCACCTTGCCAGGCACGACGACCATGCCGACATCGCCGCCTATCTTTTGGCGCATGGCGTCGTCATCCTGAAGCCGCCGCCGATTTCCGCCAGTCTGGCGAAGGGCGACCCGGCCAAGGGCCAAGCCCTGTTTGCCACCACCTGTGCCCCCTGCCACGTCGTGCGGCCGAAGGACAATTCCACCATCGGGCCGAACCTGTGGAACGTCGTCGGACGCGACAAGGCCTCGACGACATTCGAGCGCTACTCCAAGACCCTGCTCGCCTGGGACGGTGCCTGGACCTATGAGGACCTCAATATCTTCCTCGCCGGTCCGACGCTGACGACGCCCGGCGTCAACATGGACTTCCGCGGCGTGCCCGACGAGACCGACCGGCTGAACGTGATCGCCTATCTCAGGACGCTGGCCGACACGCCGGTTCCCCTGCCATGAGAACTGGCGCGTCGGCTAAACGAGCCTGAAGTGCAGCCGCAGTCCACAGTCAAGATCAGTCCCAGTCAGGCCGAAGCGATCGCCCACAGCTGCGTCAAGCCCATCGCAAGAACGAGGATCACGCTTGCTCCGATGAACAGCGCCACAGGTATCTGCTTCAGATGAGCGCCGAAGCGGCTGCCCGAGAAGTCGTCGACGGCATCATCCAGCATTGCCTTTAGCTCATCCATGGCGGACCTAGTAGCCAGAACACCATAAACCGTAATTGCGACCACAATCGTCGCGAGCGCGAGCCTTGCGGCTAGTCCCGCTGATGGTCCGTACGCCAGTATCGCGAACATAGTCCCGATATTGGCGAAAAAAATGATCGCATATGTCTGCGTCAGATGGCCAAGTCGCGCGGCTGCCCCCGCCATATATTGATCAACGGTGAGTTTCGCCATGTGCTCCTCCAGCAAGTGACCAGCTAAGTACCGAGTTGCAAATAACCTACCGGCGTCGGAGCGTCGGGAGCTTGGCAAGTCGTTCATTGCGCTGCATGCGGGCGCCCCCCCCCACGAGAGTTCGTTCGATTTCTGTCAAAGCGAGCGAGAGCCAGCATCGACGATCGCAGGCTTCGCAACGAATTCGGCTCGCCGCCCATAGCTAATCCGCGATGAATCGATCGCTTATCTGCTCCGGCTGTCGAACCTTGAAACAAGGGGCCCGGTGGATTTTTTCGCTGAGCGATGCGAGTTCAGCTCCTAGATTAGCATATACTAATATGCTATGCAAATGCGAGGGGCTACTTCCATGGTGCAGTTGAAAAGGCCTATTGCATTGATATGGCTTGCCTTAGCCAGCAGTGCGAATGCTCACGATTGGTACACTGCCAAAACTGACCCGGTTCTTCATTATGCTTGCTGCGGCAACAAAGATTGCCACCCAATCGATCCCAATGACGTCAGGGCGACGAAAGACGGTTACTATGTCAGGCTGTCCCGCCCGACTCACATGAATGACCTACAACAAGCGGAGTGGTTCATCCCAAGAGAGCGTGTACAGGCAGCGCCCGATGATCGATATCACATCTGTGAGCGGCTAGTGACGCTCTATCGGACGATCATTCCACACATGAAGTTCGAGACTTATCAGAGAGTCAGGTGGACGTGTTTCTTCGCGCCAAGGGGCACAAGTTCAATCGCGCAGACCCACCAGATGTGATCTGGGCTAGCGTTTGCGTTTTTCCATTTCCTGATAAACGAGCAAGAGCATTGTCGCCTCGGCGCTTCCCGGCCGAGCATTCCTTGGCAACCGTTTCTCAAGCGCCTGCAGCTTCGCGCTATCCGGTAGTGTCTCAATTTGAATTTTCGGCCACGCGCTTTTGTAGGGGCCGCGCTTTCCCGGCTTCGGCGCAACGGCGTCCATCTTCTCGGCTAGCTATTTAGCCCACCGCTTCGCAGCCGCCTTCTTCGCGATCTCCGCGCGCCGCTCCGGTGACATGTTGGCGGCGCGTTTCTTTCCGCCTTTCGACCCAAGCTCTTTGGCAGCTGGGTTCTTACCGTCATCTGGCGTATCGTCGGCTTCCTCGCCCGTAGCAATGCGCATGACGCGGACGGCGTTGCCGATCACGTCGGCTGGTCGCTTCTGGCCTTTAGGTCCGGTGGGCATCGTGCAGCCTCGACAATTCCAACTCGGCGTCTGACAATTCCTTTTCCCAATACGTGATGTCTTCCGGTGTGGCGGGGAGAGGCATTGCGTTTGCTTTGTAGGCTGCCAGGATGGACTTTGCCAGCCGAACGCGCGATCGCTCGGTATCGCGTAGCAGCTCAAAAACGTCCGGCTGATTTTCTTGTTCGTTCTCCATACCACCAAGCATATAGGCGGTTCGGCCTAGGGGAGCAAACGCGGCAAGGCGCTTTTGCCTTGCGCCCAAATTTCAAACTGAGACACTACCCGCTATCCATATCCGAGAGGTGGTTTCCAATCGCCTCGATCGCATCACGAAGTCTCGCCACCAACTCGACCGCAACGACCTGCATTTTCCTCCGTCCCTCACATTATATGAGAAGGCTCTAACGTATCTGGCGGCCTTTTAACATGTGGCGATTCGGGCATGCTTCGAACAAGAAGTGAGATCGGGTTGGAACCGGGGATGCTCCACATCCCCGGAAGTGGGGGCGTGGTGCGGAGATCCTCGTGAAGAAGCAGGACGTGTGACGCCGAGCACCCAAGCCCGGCGCCGGTTTCCACCGCACGTCAAGCAAAGTGGAGTCAGTCATCTTTGCCAATGGTCACATCTGCTGTGTCTAACGCCCTCAGCGTCTCGGTTCTGGTTCCCCATTGATTCGATTGATAAGGCCGGTGCGGTCGCAGCAATCGCCTATCTCAGAACGCTCGCCGACGCGCCGGCTCCGCTGCCCTGAGCCGCATCGGCGCGGCCGTCGCCGGGACCTGGAACACCAGAAGCCCCGGCCTGGCATCCCGGAGGCATGAAACCTTCTGATTTTTGAGCCGTTGTCGGCTGATGTCGGAGATAGACGCCAGGCCAAAAGCGGCCGATGGGGCCAAATCGGGGGAGGATAGGCTGTCGCGGCCGGGAAAGCTGCGGGCAGAGCAACTGCGCGACGAAAAATCGCGCTCAGCGGAATCGCGCCCAGAGAAATCGCGCCCAGAGAAATCGCGTCCACAGAAATTGCGCTCAGCGAAATCGGGCGATGGGAAAGCGCGCCCAAGGAAGCCGCGCGGCAAGCCGCATGACGGGAAACCGCGCGCCAGGACAGCGCGCGAAGAAAGGTCGCCTTCGCACAAGCCCCCCGAGGACAAGGTCTCGCCTGTCGAGGTCGCGTCGGGGGTCGTCGGCGAGCCGGGGCCGCCGCCGCCCGATGCGGTCGAGCCCGGTCCGGAGCTGACGCCGGAGCAGGCCGACCGGGCGCGGAGGAAATATCTGCTGAGGCGCTTCTGGATCAGCGCGCGCGGCTACTGGAGCCGCCGCGGCGACAGGCTCGCCTGGCCGTTCACCATCGGCGTCCTGGTGATGATCTGCATCAATGTCGGCTTCCAGTACGGCATCAACGTTTGGAACCGCTCGATCTTCGACGCGCTCGAGCAGCGCAACGCCCGCAGCGTCTATTTCCTCAGCGCCGTGTTCGTGCCGCTGGTGCTTTGCAGCGGCAGCCTTGTCGTGGCGCAGGTCTATCTGCGCATGACCATCCAGCGCCGCTGGCGCTCCTGGCTGACCACCGCCGTCATCGCGCGCTGGCTCGCCAACGGCCGCTACTACCAGCTGAACCTGGTCGGCGGCGACCACCAGAACCCCGAGGCCCGCATAACCGAGGACCTGCGCATCGCCACCGAGTCGCCCGTCGATTTCATCTCCGGCGTGCTGAACGCCTTCCTGGCCGCCTCGACCTTCATCGTCGTGCTGTGGACCATCGGCGGCGCGCTGACCTTGCCGATCGGCGGTGAGAGCGTCACCATCCCCGGCTTCCTGGTCATCACCGCGGTGATCTATGCCGGCATCACCTCGACCTCGATGGTGGTGATCGGCCGCAACTTCATCCATCTCTCCGAGCGCAAGAACCAGGCCGAGGCCGAAATGCGCTACACGCTGACGCGCGTGCGCGAGAACGGCGAGAGCATCGCCCTGCTCGGCGGCGAGGAGGAGGAGCGCAGCGGCATCGACAAGGACTTCGCCCATGTGCTCAAGCAATGGGCGCTGCTGACCGGTCAGCACATGCGCACCGCGCTGGTGTCTCAAGGGTCGATCCTGTTCGCCCCGGTTGTGCCGGTGCTGCTCTGCGCGCCGAAATTCCTCGCCGGCGACATGAGCCTCGGACAGGTCATGCAGGCGGCATCCGCCTTCGGCATCGTGCAGGGCGCCTTCGGCTGGCTGGTCGACAACTATCCGCGCCTGGCCGACTGGAACGCCTCGGCCCGGCGCATCGCCTCGCTGATGATGTCGCTCGACGGGCTGGAGCGCGCCGAACAGAGCGACAAGCTGGGCCGCATCCAGCGCGGCGAGACCGACGGCGAGGCGATGCTTTCGCTCGACAATCTCTCCGTCTCGCTCGACGACGGCACCGCCGTGGTCAAGGAGACCGAGGTCGCGATCGAGCCGGGCGAGAGGGTGCTGGTGGCCGGCGAATCCGGTTCCGGCAAGTCGACGCTGGTGCGGGCCGTCGCCGGCCTGTGGCCCTGGGGCGGCGGCAGCGTCAACTTCCACCCCGACCGGCGCCTGTTCATGCTGCCGCAGCGCCCTTACGTGCCCTCGGGCACGCTGCGCCGCGCCGTCGCCTATCCGGGCGCGGCCGACAACTGGACGCTCGAAGAGATCAGCGCCGCGCTCGACAAGGTCGGCCTCGACTATCTGAAGGACCGCATCGAGGAGGAGGCGCCCTGGGACCAGACGCTGTCGGGCGGCGAAAAGCAGCGGCTGGCCTTCGCGCGTCTGTTGCTGCACAGCCCCGACATCATCGTGCTGGACGAGGCGACCTCGGCGCTGGACGAGAAGAGCCAGGACCAGATGATGCAGACCATCATCCACGAATTGCCCAAGGTCACCATCATCAGCGTCGCGCACCGGGCCGAGCTCGAGGCCTTCCACAGCCGCAAGATCACGCTGGAGCGCCGCAAGGGCGGCGCGATCATGGTCAGCGACATCAACCTCGTCCCGCGCAAGGGCAGGCGCAACGTGTTCGCGCGCGCCTTGTGGGGCAGCGGCGGGCGCGATGGCGGACGGCGCGAGGCGCAATGAGGCGCCACGACCGTGGCGCGGCCCGTCGTGTTTATTAGCGGAAACTAATTTTCGAGCCACCCGTTAAGAGGACTGGGAGCGAATTTCAACGCTCGCACCACCACCCACGACGGATGGATAGCGGCTAAGTTGAAAGGAGACAGTCCCTAAGCCTTTTGCGGTGCTTGGCGTGGCCGGGAGCTTTTCTATCATTCGTCGTTCGGTGCGGCATGCAGCCGCGCGATGCGGGTTCACGGAGAAGACAGCGGCAAGGGTCGCGCAGCCGGAGGGTTCAGTGATGGGTAGCCAGTCGACATACCTCCACCGTGACTCCACCTCCACCAAACGGCGGTATTTGAGTTTGCTTCATGGGCGGCGCGGCAGAGCGCCCAGCCCCATGCTGTGCCTCATCTCGCTCTGGCTCGTTCTGCTGCTGGGATCTGCGGCAAGCAGCCAGGCGGCGGCCGACGACAAGCTGGCGCCGGGAGACAGGATCGAACTGCGCGTCTGGCGCTGGACGACCCTGCGCGACGGTGCCGTGGAAGGCTTGCAGCTCAACCAGAATTTCAGCATCGACGCGACCGGCGGGCTCGAGCTGCCGAACATCGGCAGGCTCGAAGCCGCGGGCCTGCAAACCGACGAGCTGGCAAAGCTGATCGCCGATTGCCTGCAAGCCAGAAGCGGCCAGGCCGAGCGGCCGGAGACGACGGTCAAACGCATAGCCCAGCCAGCCATGGAAACGACAGCCTCCCTGGCGGCCGCAGGCGACAAGCCGGCGCCCGAACCGCCGGCGGTTGCCGCAGCCACCGCCAACTCGCCGGCTCCGCAGGGCGGCAACATCGAGAAGGAACCTGGCACGGCGCCTGCGGGCGCCCCCGAGCCGCAACTCTCCGCGGAACTGGCGTTCAAGGCGGCGCAGGCGCTCAGGCAAGGCGCGCAAGCCTTGCTTGGCGGGCATGAGGAGACCGGCTTACGCCGCGAACTGGCGGCGGCGCGCGCGGCCGTGGACCTCATGCAGCGCAACACCCGCGACTTGAGCGCCCAGGCACGCGCAGGGACTGATGCGGCGGCCAGGCAAGGACAAGCCCTCGAGGAGCAACGGCGGACGGCCGAAGCGCTGGCGCGCGACCTTGAGGCGGCGCGGCGCACGATCGAGGGCTTCAAGGCCAAGGCCATCGTCTGGGACAACGAGAAGGCCGCGATGCTTGGAGCGCAGCACGCGACGCAGGCCTCGCAGGCTGCGGTCGAGCAGGCGCTGGCTGTGGAGCGGCAAAGGGTCGGGCGCCTGGAACAGGAACTCGCCACCTCCCGCCAGACCATCGTCGCCCTCCAGACCGGCGCGGATCGCGCCGCGGCCGAGCAGGCCGGCGCCGTGAGGGACCGGCAGGCGGCCGAGGCGGAGCTGAAGCAGGCCGGCGAGGCGCTGGAGCTGGCGCGCCAACGGGCAGATGCCGCTGCACACGATCTCGACGCTGTGCGCAAGGAGCGCGACGCGGCACGGCAGGCCGCGGAAGGCCTCGGCGCGGCCTTGCAGGAAGAGCGTGAAAGGGCAAACGGCCTGGCCCGCAGCCTCGGTGCCGCGCGGCAGCCCAATGACGTCGCCAAGGCGCGCGGCCGCGCGGTGGGCCTGACGCGCGCGCCGAAAGCCCGCAATCCGGCCCATCGGCTTGCAGCTGTGTCGGAGCGTCCCGTGCCTGCGCGCAAACAGCTTCGCAAGCCGCAAGCCGATCTGGTGGCGACCATAACGCTTCCGCCCGCCTTGCTTCCGACGCGACCGCCGAGGTTCGACCTCGCCGGTGATGAATGGTGAGGCGAGATGCATGCCGCAGCAGGAGGATGGCCATGAAAAACTATCTTGCGGCCGCGCTGGCGATCGGAATCTCGACCGGGCCGGCCTTGGCTCTTGAAGCGGGCGTGGGCGCCAGCGTCGGCGGCGTCGGGGCGAACGCTGGCGTGAGCGCCGGTTCGCAAGGCGCCTCCGTCGGGGTCGGCGCGAGCGCCGACGGCGTCGGCGGTGCGAATGTCGGTGCATCGACCGGCACCGGCGGCACGGGCGTCAGCGCCGGCGCCAATCTGGGCAGCGCAAGCGCTGGCGTCTCGGCAGGCGTCAGCGCCGATCCATCAGCCGCCGCAAGCGCTGGCGTGTCGGCAGGCGTCAGCGCCAATCCATCAGCCGCCGCAAGCGCATCGGCTGCCAGTCCCGACGCGGTCACGACGGCCGCTCCCTCGGCCAAGGGCGCCGGAAAGCCCATCGCCCTGCCGCGCGCGCTGAGGCCCTCCAAGGCCGGCGAGGGCGATTTGCAGCGGGCCACCAAGGGCTATCCCGTCGCGCCGCTGTCGCCGTTGAAAGCGATCCCCGGCACGCCGGCCGCCGTGGTGCGCACCTGCCGCGCGGCGATCATGACCGCCGCCAGGCCGCTCGGCGCCATGCGTGTCTACGTGGCAAGCGCCGGCCTTTTGCGCCGGCGCGGAGGCGGACTCAATGCCCCCATCGAGGTGCGCATAGACTACGCAAGGCAAGGCGGCATCGAAATCCGGCAGGCCAAAGTCGGCTGCCGCCTCGACGCGGCGGGCAGGGTCACCGCGGTGATATGACGCCGGGCCAGGCTCAACCGCCGGCGCCGGGCAGGGCGAGACCGCGGCCTCGACGCGCGCCGCACGGACGTTTTTCGGGAACAGGGCGCTGAAGCGCGGCGTTGAAGCCATGAAGGGACGGCCGTCCCTGCCGCTTTCGGCCTTCCGCACAGCCCAAGGTCGGGCGCCGCATGGGACGTTGAACTCCCATTGGAGACCCCTCATGCGAACCTTCGTCATCCTTGCAGCGTTCACGCTGCTTGCCGGCCCCGCGTCGGCAGCCGATCACCTCTTGACCGCCACCGAGGCTGGCGGCCTGACCACCGACAGCCAGCCGTTCCAGAACGGCATCAACAACAAGGCTCCCACCGGCGAGGATGTGGTCGGACAGGGTAGCCCGCTGTCCGGCGAAGACGCCACCGTGCCGGCCACCGATACCCAGACGGGCGCCTCGATCAGGAGCATGCCGTCGGCCACTGAAGGCAAGACGGCGCCGTCGGCCCACGCCAACAAGTGAGAAACCGCGCCGCCTCGCCAGGAGGCGGCGCTCCGCATTCTGGTGCCGGCTATTTCACCGTGATGCTCATGCCGCTGAGGTCGGCATTGACCTGCAGGCCCACCTGCCGGCCTGTGAGTTCGAGCTCGGCGCCCTTGTCGTTGGTCATGACGATGACCTGCGCGCCTTTGCCCAGCGCGCCGCCGCCGCCGGCAGCACCATAGACGCCCGTGACGTCGCGGGCGCGGCGAATGTTGCGCACCTTGCCCTTGAAGTAGGTCTTGGACGCCCCGAAGGCGAGGCCGCCCGAGATGCCGCCGATCGTGATCGGATAGCGGCGGCCGTGGAAGGTCAGCGTGCCCTCGCCACCCGAGCCGCCGACGAAGAAGGCCGCCTTGTAGACGGCGAAGCGGATCGTGCCGGTGTCGGCATGTGCGGCGCCGGCAAGGCCGACGCTGCCGGCGGCGATGGCGGCAAACGCGATGGAACGGAACCTGGACGAAATCTTCATGATGGGGACTCCTCGACATCGCCGCGTGCCCGGCCGGGCAGGTCGGCGTCGGATCAAAGTGAAAGCTGAACAGTCTTGCCCGCCATTTGGTTCCCGGCAGGCGGCCGGAATCCGGGGAGTCGGGGGAGCCGGGGCAGGGACTGAGACAGCAGCTCGTCGCTTCGGCCGTTCGGATGGCTGTTGACGATGCCGGGCAAGCGATATCTTGTTCCCGCCGTCACATGGCGACAGGCGTGGCGCGACCCGGGAGAGAACATGAACGACGCTTCCGAACAGCTCACATCGGCCGGCCATGCGGCCTGGAGCGCCAACGCCACCCATGAGCCGGCATCCGCCTGCGGGCAGGGCCCGCAGCGCGGCCCTGCGGGGGGAATTCCGCCGGGCGGCCATCGTCGAAGGGGAGAATTGAGATGAACGAAGACGCCGCGGGTTCGAAGTCGCACAGTCCGCGCCGGCTCGCCGAGATCGCCAGCTATCACGCCCATATCTACTATGACGGGCAGGCCGAGCGGCGGCATGCCGAATGGCTGCGCCAGCGCATCGGCGAAAGCTTCCGCGTGCGGCTGGGCGATTGGCGCGACGAGCCGGTCGGCCCGCACCAGCAGGCCATGTACCAGGTCTCCTTCGCCAACGAGATTTTCGCTTCGATCGTGCCGTGGCTGATGCTGAACCACGGCGGCCTGAGCATTCTCATCCACCCCAACACCACCAACCCCAAGCGTGACCATACGCTCGACCCGATCTGGATCGGCCGCCCGCTGGCGGTGAAGGGCGAGGTTCTCGGCGACGAGGACGAGGCGGAAGAGGCGCTGGAGGTCAACACCCAGCCGACGCTGGAGGCGTAGGGGCGGCGCCGCCGACGCTTCGTCATCCTCGGGCTTGACCCGAGGATCCATGCCGTGACGCTCGCCGTGGAACGCGGCGGGGCAGAAATTCCGCATCGTCGCAACGCACGCAGGTAACGGTATGGGTCCCAGGGTCTGCGCGCGTCGCTTCGCTGCTTGCTCCGCCCTGGGATGACGAAAGGCACGGCGCCAGAGGAAAAACCGCTGCGTTTGCTGAATTTGCTTAAAAATGCGGCGCCGCTCACACTATACGCCTTTTGGCTAAGTCCATTTATTGCAGTAGGCGGCGGCCCTCGACTCAGACGCGATTGGGATCAATTCTTCACGCCATAAGTTAATGCATGTCGCTCGGATGTGTGGGCGGTACTGGGGCAACGACGTGCATCGACACGAAGACCTGAAGCGCGCCGCCTGAACCCGGTTCAGCGCGGCGCGTTTTAGGCGGGGCGGGGGCTCTCGAACATGGATGCCGATATCATCTCGGGCATTGCCGTTACGTCGATTGTCGTCGGCTTGGCCGGTCAGGCCGTTCTGCTTTGGATCGCATGCCGCGGCCTTGGCTGGACGCCGGCGATGCAGGTCGCGAGCAAGCGAAGAGCGCGCTTCGCCGACGGCCGCAATTTGCCTGGCTCCTCGCGCCGGTGAAGCGACACTGCAGCACTGGCCTGTGCGGCCTGCGCCGACGGACATAGGCGGCGTCGCCCTCGACAAGGGCTGCGCAGCCAGTCATCACGACGATGACAAGCGCGCTTGATTGCCGATCTCTCAATAAAGCGTGAGCTGAAAGCCCTGGTCCTTCGGCCCGTTCCTGCGGCGGCCCTTGCGGCTTTCCGGATCGGCCCGGTAGCAGGTCACTGCCGGCAACGCTGAAACCACCGACACTGACAACCGCGACGAGGCACCGGTAGGCGAGGATGCCGATCGCACTGAGGGCTCCCACGACGCTGGAAAATCTTGAAGGATCATGGCCGACTGACAGCAGGGCCTTGGTTCCTGGCCCTTGGGGTGTCGAACATAGGATCGCTGCATCCGTCCAGCGCACCGCCGCGACCTTTGCATAAGCCGTGCCGATGGTGCACAAGACCGCATCCGAAACGGGAAGCCACGGCGATGCTGCCACTCGACACGATCGTTGCCTTTGCCGCGGCCGCGACGCTGCTGGCCTTTGTGCCTGGGCCCGACAATCTGTTCGTGCTCATCCAATCGGCGCTTTATGGCCGCATGGTGGGCGTGTTCGTCACCCTCGGCCTCTGCACCGGGCTGATCGTCCACACCGTTGCGGTCGCCATCGGCGTGGCGGCCATCTTCCAGACCTCGCAAGCCGCCTTCGACGCGCTGAAGATCATCGGCGCGGCCTATCTGATCTATCTCGCCTACAAGGCCTTTCGCGCCAGGCCCGAGGCGCTGGCAAGCGCCGCCGGCAAAGCCAAGCCGATGCGGCAGATGTATCTGCGCGGCATCGTCATGAACGTGACCAACCCGAAGGTGGCGATCTTCTTCCTCGCCTTCCTGCCGCAGTTCACCCATCCGGAGCGCGGCAGCATCGTCGCCCAGATGCTGCTGCTCGGCGCCATCTTCATCCTCTGCGCCTTCTTGTCGTTCACGCTGATCTCGATGCTGGCCGGAACGCTCAGCCGCTGGCTGCGCCAGTCCGACCGGGGGCAGCTGTGGCTGAACAAGATCGCCGGACTGGTGTTCGTGGGCCTGGCGCTGAAGCTTGCGACGTCGCATCGGTGAGGGGATGCCTATCAGATGCTAACCAACGCATTGCTGGAGGAGTTGCGCTGCAGGGGCGAGGGGGCCGACTTGGACTATAAGGCGGAGCGCTATCCATTTGCCAGCGCCAGCGATGAAGAGAAGTCGGAAATTCTAAAGGACATCCTAGCGCTGGCCAACGCGCACCGGGACGGTACCGGTTACATACTAGTGGGGTTTAGGGAAAACCCTCCCCATCCGGCGGAAGTGGTTGGATTGTCCTCAGAAGGCGCCATCGATGACTCTCGCCTCCAAGAATTCGTAAATGGAAAGCTCGAGAGCAAGCTGAACTTCCGTTACGAGGAAGGACTGTTCGAAGGCCAGCACATAGCCGTGATTTCCATACCGAAGCAGCAACGGCCCTTCTACCTCAAGAGGGCCTACGGCAAGTTGACCAAGGACGCAGTGTATATCCGCCGAGGGAGTGCCACCGCGATTGCGTCACCTCGAGAGATCGCGATGATGGGAGCAGCCAACGTGGCGCGGAGCGAAGCTCGGGTTTTGCTGTCATTCCATGGCCCCGAGAACCAGCCTTTGCCGAGTAGCTTCGAAAGGGAGTTCCTGACCTTCCCAGAAAAATTGCCTGATTTCGCCGAAAATCGGAACGAAATGTTCGCCTTCCCAAGACCTCTTTCGAACAAGAACTATTGGAGAGACGGTGCTTACTATTACTCAAGTTGGAGGCGGGTGATACAGGTTAGGTTATTGTTGTCCAACAATTCTGAGTTCTCCCTCGGAGATACACATCTCGAAGTGACTTGCAATTGCCCGGAAGGAGAGGCGATGTCGATGCTTCGGGCCGACTGCATGCCCGAGGTGCCAGGCACCTCCTACTTAGCCCAGCTCAAGCTGGAGCGTGCTAACCAGCTCATGGTTGTCGATGATCGCGGTTGCGAGCCGGTGGCTCATATAACCATAGGAACGATACGGCCAGGCCAGACGGTTCGCGCTGAAGAGGATTTGGCACTCCTGCCCACGAGCCCGGGGAGCTATCTTCTTCGGGCTCGCATCTTGGCCAATGAGATTCCGACCCCGATACTGATAGAGCACCAGTTTGACGTTGCGGGTCCCGTGCGGAAGGTCAGTGCGCGGGAGCTCTTGGTGTCAATGGACGCCCTCTCGGACGAGAGTGAAGACAGCGGGGGATAAGGCAGACCTGCTCTAGCAGAATGCGTTTCGAGCACGAGGTGCAAACTGAATCGTCGCGGGCTGGTCGCCTGCGCTTACATGTCCAATTCGAGCGGTTCGTGCCCTTGCTTCTCGTGCCAGATGACCTGTCGTAGATCTCGCTTATCGACCTGCTGCCCACAGATCGGGCACAGGTAGAAGCGGCCCTGATCATCGGTCGGATCACCGCCGTGCTTCTTTCCCGTTTTGCTAAGAGGCGGAATACGGGACAGCTTGGTCATAGTTTGCTCTATGTGCCTTCGCGCCTGCGTTGCGCTCAACGGCGGCCTCTATGAAATGTTCCATACTGCTTTTCAGCAAGCGCTAACGAAACAGTCGTGCGGCCGCACAATTTCTATGTGATCGCCGTTGAGCAGCCGAGACCTCTTGGTTGTAGTCGCAATTCGCTATACCTAATGTCAGCCCTTGGGGACTTGCGTCGCAAACTTACTCGGCGGGCCGACTGGGACGAATCTCACGAGACGTCGCAGCCTCATGCCGACTGCGTGATGGGCTCCCAGCCTGATTTGCGGCGGCTGATGGGCAGAATGGGGGTAAAGATGGAAGTAAAACGAGAGCATTTCTTACAGGCGGCTTTAGAGATCGGTCAGGCTGGCGAGAATGATACGCTGTCATATGATGTAGATGCAGCGTTTATCAAAGATAAGTCGAAAGAGTTGTCCGAAATTTGTTTCACTTTATTCAAGTTCGTTGACGACAAGCCCGAGAAAGAAGCCGTTGCATTCATGAACGAGCTTACGGTCGGCTCTGAACGATTGCTAGCCCCTTCGAGATCTCATGGATTTCGCATTACCACAAAAATCCACCCGTTTTGGAATCTGTACTTGAACGGGCTTGGGCTTGCCATCGCCCAAGCAAACGAAGGAAATCGGAGCCCTCGGGTGCACTCATACCGTCTTGGAGGCCAGAACCCTGAGTTCTTCGATAGAGCGAGATCATGGCGAGCGTACAAGGAGGTTACCCTTGAGGAAAAGGCGCTCCAACAGGAGGGATGTGTCGTTGTTCAGACGGATATCTCAAGTTTCTACGAGCATATATATCACCATCGACTGGAAAATGTTGTCAAAGACCTTGAGAGCAAAGACTCCACCGTGGCGCTGCAGGTCAATCGCATACTGAGTAAATTGGCTGCAGGTCGTTCGTTTGGGTTGCCTGTGGGAGGACAGTGCGCCCGGATTCTTGCGGAGGTGATGATGACGCCAATTGACCTCTCGCTTTCTGATGCAGGCATCGTTTGGCACCGCTACGTCGATGACTTCACCTTGATTTGCAGCTCTCAACAGGACGCTTATAAGGCGCTCTCGGTGCTCTCGCATTCTCTTGCAGATTACGGCCTGTCGCTGAATCGAAGCAAAACTACTATACTGAGTGCAAAGCACTATATTGATTACATTGCTGCTCAACTTAGTGGCGGCGAAGACGCAAGTGTTGCCCTGAGAGAGCTTGATCTGCATTTTGATCCGTATTCCGACATGGCTCGGGGCGAATACGAGCAACTGAAGAAATCTTTCGATGAGATTGACATCCAGTTTTTGCTTGACCTCGAAAAAGAAAAGTCACAACCAGACAGTTTCGTGCTAGCACAAATAGGTCGTGCCCTGAAGTTCCAAGAGCCGGCGGTGGCTGCTCAATTGTGCGCTACATTGCTGGATCCTAAGAATCTTGATTCGTTTAGGGCTTCTTGGTCGAAGATCTTGAGAGGGGTATATTCAGTAAGATCAAATGATGAGTTTAAGGCTGTGTTCGATCATATTGACCAATTGCTTGATGACGTGTTGTCGACAGCATCGCACCTTCTATTGCCTGAGGCAAATATTCTCCACTTCTTACGTGCAATACGATTTAAAAGGACGGAGGTGCGTGGCGCGTTTATTCGGGGTGTCTACGATCATACCTCTTCGCAGTCGGTAAAGCGTGCCTGTATCGACTGCTGGAGGTACTGGCGCGAACGTGCGAGCTTCACCCGTTTGAGAAATCAGTGGCAGAACTTAGGGGCTGATGAGCAGCGGATGCTCTGGCTGGCAGCAGGGAATTTTGGCGACGACGGCGCTCACGCTAGGAGTCAGTTGCGGAGGTCGTTAGGTCAGGTTTGGCGGCTCGGGTTTGAGTCGGCCGGTGGCGCTACCTTTGCATCTTGCTACGAAGATTGGGCGAAAGATGTCGCTTGAACGGCTCCCTCTTCGTGATCCGAGGACTGTAGCGCGGGATATACCGGGGGTACTAGATGTGCTTTTTCCCCGTCTGTCCGGCGGGCTGGTGAGTTCGCTAAACAGAAAAATGTTCTCGTTCTCAGGTATAAAGCCAATATCGGATACGCTCGTTGAGCATAGTAAGCTCCAGAAAGCGATGCTATTTGAGCTCGCAATAGTTCGAGCAGAGGGTATTCTCAGTGGACACAGTGCACCAAGTTGGGAAGATTGCCTCCGGATCGCAACGGAGCGTCAAGCAAAGCACTATGATGCGAAGATCCCAGAAAAACTCGATCAATGGGATGTGTATATAGCAAGCCATGCCGCGCGCAATTTAGTCGCTATGTTGCAGAGGGTTGGACGTCAGAGGCCCGAGGCGCAACTGGAAAGAAGCCCCGTGATCCCAGGGTTGGGCTGGATTGCGTCTGGAGCAGGGGACTTTGCCATCGGAGGGATGCTTGTTGAAGTGAAGCACACCGATAGAAATTTTGTATCTGGGGATTTTAGGCAAATATTAATGTACTGGATTCTGAAGTATTCAGCAGCAATCGACAATGAAGCGGATATTTGGTCGGAATGCTTACTGTTGAATCCAAGAAGAAATGCGGCACTTTTGGTGAAGTTTGACTACCTGCTGCGGTCGGCTTCGGCGAACCTCGGGAGAGTCGAGTTATTTGAGCTTTTGCGCGCGGTGGTTGGCCAAGATCGAGATCATCGATAGGTTGAGGCAGGCCCCCATTCACCCCCCAGCCAACCGCGGCAGCAGAAAAATCTCCGCCCCCGGCGGCAGCTCCTTCCCCCACGTATCCCTATAAATTACCCCGTCGATCGACACCGCAATCCCCCGGTCGATCCAGGGCTCGATGCCGGGATATTGTTCCGAAAGCTTGCGGAACAGCTCCCTGATGTCCTTGGCCTCGATGTCGAGCTTGTCCTTGCCTCCGGCGGCGGCGCTGAGCGAACCCCAGAGCGTGACGGCGACCATCGGACCTAGACCCTCATTGGGGATGGAGCATGTCCGACCTTTTCGGCATCATGCTCCATCCCTTTGTTTTGACGCAATTCCGGACGGAAGACCGCTGGAATGGCTTCAGCCTTCCCGCTCCGCCTCCAGCGCCGCGAGAATCCGCGGCGGCGACATCGGGATGTGGGTCATGCGCACGCCGACCGCGTTCGACACCGCGTTGGCGATCGCCGCCAGCGGCGGCACGATCGAGGTCTCGCCGACGCCGCGCACCCCATAGGGGTGGTTGGGGTTGGGGATTTCCAGGATCTGGGTGTCGATCATCGGCAGGTCGGAGCAGACCGGGATGCGGTAGTCGAGGAAGCCGGGGTTCTGCAGCCGCCCGTCTTGGCCGTAGATATACTCCTCGTTGAGCGCCCAGCCGATGCCTTGCGCCGCACCGCCCTGGTACTGGCCCTCGACATAGGTCGGGTGCACCGCTTTGCCGGCATCCTGCACCACCGTGTAGCGCAGCACTTTTGTGAAGCCGGTCTCGGGGTCCACCTCGATGTCGCAGATATGGGTGGCGAAGGAGACGCCGGCGCCGTCGGCGACGAGCTCGCTATGGCCGGCGATCGGCCCGCCGGTCTTGGCCGCGGCGGCTGCGATCTCCTTCAGCGACAGCTTGCCGAGATTGCCGTGTTTTTCGCCTTTAGCCACAGCGTGGCCCTGTTCCCAGGCGACGTCGTCGACCGGAATCTCCCACATCTGCGCTGCGCGCTCGCGCAGCGTCTTAATCGCATTGCGGGCGGCCGAGATGGTCGCCATCGAGGAGGAGAAGGTGCCGCGGCTGCCGTCGGTCATGTCGTTGTAACCGAGGGAGGACGTGTCGGCGACCACCGCCTTGACCTGGGCATAGTCGATGCCGAGCTCCTCCGCCGCCACCAGCGACAGCGACGCGCGCGAGCCGCCGACGTCGACCGTGCCGACGGCGAGCGAGACCGAGCCGTCCATGCCGATGTTCAGGTCGGTGCAGGTCTGGCCGCCGAAGTTGAACCAGAAGCCGCAGGCCATGCCGCGCCCCTGGTTTGCCTTCAGCGGCGCCTTCATGTGCGGATGCTGCTTCACCGCCTCGAGCGTCGGCCCGATGCCGATCGGGCCGTAGACCGGGCCATAGGAGGAGCGTGTGCCTTCCTGGGCGGCGTTCTTGATGCGGAACTCGACCGCATCCATGCCGATCTCCTTGGCGAGCTCGTCGATCGCGCTCTCCACCGCGAAGGCCGCCATCGGCGCCGACGGCGCGCGATAGGCCGCGGTCTTCGGCCGGTTGACCAGCACCTCGTAGCCGACGGTCTTGACGTTCTCGAGCTTGTAGCAGGCGAACGCCGTCATGGCGCCGATCTCGGCCCACATGCCGGCATAGGGGCCGCAGCTGTAGCGCAGCGTCGCTTCCGCCGCGGTGATCGTGCCGTCCTTCCTGGCGCCGATCCGAACGTCGATCGAGGTGGCGCTGGTCGGGCCGGAGGCGCGGAACACCTCGTCGCGGGTCATCACCAGCTTCACCGGGCGGCCGGCTTTGCGCGACAGCGCGAGCGCCACCGGCTCGGCCCAGACATGGGTCTTGCCCCCAAAGCCGCCGCCGATCTCGGAAGAGGTGACGCGCAGCTTGGAGACCTCGATGCCGAGCAGCTGGGCGCAGTGCTGGCGGTAGACGAAATGGCCCTGGGTGCAGACCCACAGATCCGCGGTGCCGTCCGGGTTGACGCTGCCGACGCAGGCATGCGGCTCGATATAGCCCTGATGCGTCTGCTCGGTCTTGAACGAGCGCTCGACGACGAAATCGGCCTGGGCGAAGCCGGCATGGGTGTCGCCATGGCCGAACTGGCTGCGCTTGGTGACGTTGGAGGCCTTGGCGGGCTTTTCCTCGGCACCCTCGGTGAAGACCGTGTCGTTGATCACCGGTGCGGTGTGCTTCATCGCCTCGTCGACATCGGTGACATGCGGCAGCACCTCGTAGTCGACCTCGATCAGCTTCAGCGCCTGGCGGGCTATGCGGGCGTCTACCGCCGCGACCGCGGCCACCGCATGGCCGTCATAGAGCGCCTTCTTGCGCGCCATGCAGTTGTCGAGGATGTCGTACATGGCGGCATCGCCATCTGTGAGGTCGGGCAGGTCCTTCGCCGTGATCACCGCCTTCACGCCGGCGAGCTTCTCCGCCTTCGAGGTGTCGATGTTCCTGATCACCGCATGGGCGTGCGGGCTTCTCAAGATCCGGCCGACCAGCTGGCCGGCCATGTTGAAGTCGGCGCCGTAGCGGGCGCGTCCCGTCACCTTGTCGACGCCGTCGGGGCGGATCGGGCGCGTGCCGACGGAGGTGAAATTGCGTCCCGAGTATCGCGGATCGAAGTTCATCGTCATCAACCCTTCATCACGGCGGCCGCGTCCTGAACGGCGCGCACGATCTTGTCATAGCCGGTGCAGCGGCAGAGATTTCCCGCCAGCCCGAAGCGGATCTCCTCCTCGGTCGGGTCGGGGTTCTTGGCCAAGAGGTCCTTGGCCGCGATCAGGAAGCCGGGCGTGCAGATGCCGCATTGCAGCGCTGCATGCTCGAGGAACTTCTGCTGCAGCGGGTGCAACTGGTCGCCCTGAGCCATGCCCTCGATGGTCTCGATCTGACGGCCTTCCGCCTCCGCGCCGAGCACCAGGCAGGAGCACACCAGCCGGTCGTCGAGGATGATGCTGCAGGCGCCGCAGTCGCCGGTGCCGCAGCCTTCCTTGGCGCCGGTGAGGCCCAACCGGTCGCGCAGCACGTCGAGCAGCGTCTCGTCGGGCTGGCACAGATACTCGACGTGGTCGCCGTTGATTGTCGTTGAAACCGCTACGCCGGCCATCACTTGCCTCCTGCACGCTTATAGGCGGTGGTGGCGGCACGCGTGGCCAGCACACCCGCAACTTTTCGTCTGAAATGGATGGTGCCGCGCTTGTCGTCGATCGGGCGGCAGGCGCCCGAGCAGACCTTGGCCAGCCGCTCCAGCGTCGCCTGGTCGAGCTTCGAGCCGACCAGGATCTCGGCCGCCTCTTCGACCAGAAGCACCGTCGGCGCGGCGGCGCCCAGCGCCACGCGGGCCGATTTCACCACGCCCGCATCGTCGAGCGTCAGGTTCACCCCGGCGCTGACCACGGCGATGTCCATCTCGGTGCGCGGAATGAAGCGCAGATAGGCGTCGCCCGCATTTGGCGGCCGCTTGTCGAGCAGGATCGCCTCGACGATCTCGCCCTTGGCGAGCGAGGTCCGGCCCGGTCCGGTCGGCACGGCCTCGACCGCGATGGTGCGCCTGCCAGACGGCCCGACGACCACGGCCTTCGCACCCGCCGCCACCAGCGCCGGCACGCTGTCGGCGGCCGGCGAGGCGTTGCACAGATTGCCGACGATGGTGCAGCGTCCCTGCACCTGCTTGGAGCCGATCAAATTGGCCGCCTCGACCACGCCCGGCCAGGCCGCCTTGAGCGCCTTGTTCTCGCCCAGCGCCGCGCAGGGCACCGCGGCGCCGATGCTGAAGCCGTCTGCCGTCTGCTTGATTTCGCTCAGGCCCTCGATCGCCTTGATGTCGACGATCAGCTCGGGCTCGATGAAGCCACCCTTCATCCTCACCAAGAGGTCGCTGCCTCCGGCCAGAATGGCTGCCGTGCCGGTTGATCCGGCCAAAAGGCCGGCGGCATCTTCTATTGAATGCGGACGTATGTAGCGCATCGTCTCCCCATGATTATCGGAAATCTCGGCACCGTTATAAAGCCTCTGCTCATAATGGCCATCCCGCTTTTGCATGTGCGGGTTGGGCCAGAGCCGGCGAATCCTGTCCCAGAGGGGGCCGGGCAGGGGGCCAGGGCTTTGCTCATATGGATTCTTACGAAGGTTGAGCCCGCCCTAAAATGAAGATTCTTACGAGGATTGACCCCACCCCTGGTGCCGCGCCAACGCTTCCGAATATTCATATGCCTTGGGGCAGAGGCCAGGGGAACGACATTCGCCGGCGCAAACCTCGTCGGGCTGGCCGCTTCAGCCGCGTCCCTGCAATGCGGTTCGCCGCCATTGCCGGAAGCGTCGCTCCCAGCGCCGCAAGGCAGCGTTGACCGAGGGCCGCGGCAACGGCCGCGACGGCATGGACGAGGCGACCAGCCGCTCGCCGAGCACCGCGGCGACGGTCGCATAGGACCGCAGCCGATGCACGGCGCCGACGCTTGCAAGGTCGATGTGGCGGGCCGGATGCGCGGCGACGCTGGCGATCGTCTCGCGCCAGCCGGGCAGGTTGGCCAGCAGCGGTCCCGGCGCAAGATCGCTGTTTCGGTATGGCCAGGCCGCCGAATAGACCGCCGGGATGCCGTGGCCGAGGAAATCGACCGCCTTGATGTCGGATTTTGAATCGATGAAGGCCTGGTGACGCTCCGAATGCACCGGCAGCGGCGCGACCGCCATCGTCGCCTCGGCCGCGGCGAGAAACCGCCGATACTCGGCGAAAGCCAGCCCCGGTATGTGCTCGAGCTGGCGAAACAGCGACCGGATGCTGTCGGCGAAGCGGCCGACCAGGATCGCCTTCAGGCCGAGCTCGTTCGCCGCCGCCGCAATCGCCTCGGTAAGGCCCGGCGTCTCGGTCTCGATCAGCGGAACATCGCCTGAAACCCAGAGCAGCCGCTTGGCCGGCACGGCCCATCGGCTCGCATCGACGGCGACCGGCTCGAGGCCGTTCGGAACGACGATGCTGCGATCCTGAAAATCGACGCCGGTGGCTTCCGCGAGCTCGCTTGCGAGCTTCTGGTTGGGCGTCGACACGGCCTCCGCATGCGCCAGGCACCAGGCGATCCGGCGGCTGGTCTGCTCCAGCTTGCGTTGCTGGAACGGCCGCCGCGGAAGCAGGTCGTCAATGTCGTAAATGAACGGCAGGCGGCGGCGCGCCAGAAAATCCAATTGCGTCCCGCTGATGTTTCTCTGCGCAATGGCCGCGTTGAAATGGTCGAACCTGCGCTGGCCCATTGGCGCCATGTCGTTGTCGAGCAGGACGTAGTCTGCAATGACTCCGCTCTTGACCAGTGAATCAAGCAAAGGCGCCAGACGTATCTGCCCGATGTCGGGATCGCTGGCGAGAACAGCTACGTTGATGCTCATTGTTGCCAGCTGCGTCGGGTTGGCTCTGTCGAATCTGGCGGATTGTTAGCAGGGCGCAGCCGGTTTGTCTTCGGCTGCGCGAGCGTTGTTGCCGCTCATCTTTCGGTGAACGCCCGCGCGAAGGAATCGAGCATCGGCCGCGCCAGATACTCGAAGAAAGTCCGCTCGCCGGTGCTGATGAAAGCCTCCACCGGCGTTCCCGGATAAAGCTGCTCGGCCTTCACGCCTGCCGGCAGCCGGTCCGCGATCTTCAGCCTGGCGCGGAAATAGGGCTCGTGCGTGGTCTGGTCGACCAGCCGGTCGGCGGAGATCTGCGTCACCGTGGCCGACATCTCCGGCGTCAGCCGCATGTTGAGCGCCGACAGCCTGAGTTTGGCCGGCTGGCCGACGCGCACCTGGTCGACATCCTTCGGCCGCAGCTTGGCATCGACGACCAGCCCCGCTGCCGTGGGCAGGATCTCCATGATCTTTTCGCCCGCGCCGATCACGCTGCCCGCCGAATTGTAGGTCGACGACACCACGATGCCGGCCGCCGGCGCCGTGATCGTGGTGCGGGCAAGCACGGCCTGAGCGGCCCGCCTCTGCTCCTCGATGTCGGCGAGGTTGGTGCGGACCTCGTCGAGCTTGGTCAGCGCTTCCTCGACGCGCTGCGTGGTCAGCCGCTCGGTCTGCTGCTCGGCCTCGATGATCTGCGTGTTGGCCGCGGCAAGATTTGCCTCCAGCGCGCCGGCCTGGCCGACGAGGTCGGCCTCTGAGCGCAGGAGCTGCGAATATTCGGTGCGGTTGGTCAGGCCCTTGTCGAGCAGGCTGGTCTTGATGCCGAGCTCCTTCTTGACGACGTCCGATTGCTGCTGGATGGCGAGCTTCTGGGCGTTCAGGCCCTGCACCGACTCGCGATGCATGGCGACCCGCTGCGCCAGGATCGACTGTTCGGAGCGGAAGCGGGCGAGCCTGGCGTCGAACTCCTTCTGCTGTTCGCGGATGAGGGCCTGGAATTCCTGCTGGAAGGGCGCCGGCGCGGCCTGGCTGATCGGCGCCAGCCTGTCCAGCCCGTCGCGCTCCGCCTCCAGCCGCGCCGCGCTTGCCGTGAGCGCGATCGACTGTCTGGTCAGCCGGTTGAGGTCCGCCTCGGCCGCCGTCCGGTCGAGCAGGACCAGCGGCTGGCCCTGCCGCACGCGGTCGCCCTCATGCACCAGCAGTTGCTGGATGATCCCGCCCTCGCGATGCTGGATCAGGATGTTGCCGCCCGTCGCCGCGATCGTGCCTTGCGTGATCACCGCGCCCGAGAGCGGCGCGAGGGCCGCCCAGTAGCCGAAGCCGCCGGCCAGCAGCGCTATCGCCGCATATCCGGTCAATGCCACGCGGCGGAAGTCGGTGCGCGGCTGGCGGTCCCAGGCGAGGCTCTGTTCCATCGCCTAAGACCCGAAGCGGATGCTGTGCGCCCGGATGGTCGGCGCGAACGATCCCGTCACCACCGTGTTCGGCTTGGCCGCTGCCGGCTGCCGCAGCACCTCGGCGCTGGCGCCGAAGGCTTCGATCACGCCGCCGCGCAGCAGCATCACGCGGTCGCAGGCGGCTGCAATCGCGGGGCGGTGCGTGATGACGATGGTCGTCACCCCGGCGGCGCGCGCCGCGGCAAGCACCGCTTCCAGCGCCGCCTCGCCGCTGCCGTCGAGATGCGTGCTGGGCTCGTCGAGCACCAGGATGCGCGGATTGCCGTAGAGGGCGCGCGCCAGCCCGATGCGCTGGCGCTCGCCGCCCGACAGCGCGCCTGACGCGCCGATCATGGTCTGGTAGCCGTCGCGCAGCGCCAGGATCAGCTCGTGCGCCTCTGCCCGCTTTGCCGCCTCGACGATCGCGCCGTCCTGCGCTGCTGGGTCGAAGCGGGCGACGTTTTCCGCGATCGATCCGGGAAAGAGCTCCACCTCCTGCGCCAGATAGCCGATCTGCCGGCCAAGCTGGTTTTCGTCCCAGGTTCTAAGCTCGGCGCCGTCGATGCTGACCGAGCCGCCGCTCGGCTGCAGCGCGCCGACCAGCAGCCGCGCCAGCGTCGATTTGCCGGCGCCGCTCGGACCGACGATCGCCACCGCTTCGCCTGCGCGAATGGCGAAGTTCAGGCGCTTGAGGATGGGCTCGGTGCCGAAACCCGCATTCGGCGCGAGGAAGAACAGGTCCTGCACCGCAATTGCGCCGCTCGGGTCGGGGAGAGCGAGCTTGCGCGCTTCCGCCGGTTGCGCCGCCAGCGCGGCCTGCAGCCGCGTCCACGCCCGCCTGGCATCGACGATCTGCCGCCAGGACCCGATCAGCTGGTCGAGCGGCTGCAGCGCGCGCGACGACACCAGCGAGGACGCGAAGATCATGCCCGCCGTCATCTGCCCTTCCAGCACCAGCCAGGCGCCGGCGCCGAGGATCGCCAGCTGCAGCACCATGCGCAGTGCCCGCGATGCGCCGCTGAAGACAGCGTTGGCGCCGGCGGAGCGGTCGTGCAGGGCGAGCGCTTCCGCCACCTGCCGTCCCCAGACCCGCGCGGCATTCTCGACCATGCCCATGGCGCGCAGCGTCTCGGCATTGCGGGCAAAGGCCTGCTCCGCCTGGCTGGCGACGGCCGAGCGCTCCAGGGCCAAGGCGTCGTTCCTGCCGATGGCAAGCTGGTTGGCCACGACCAGGAGCAGCAGGAGCACCGCACCCGCCAGCGTCAGCCAGAACAGCACCGGGTGGATGAGATAGAGCAAGGCGAGGAAGACGGGTCCGAAGGGGAGGTCGAACAGCACCGCCACCCCGCGCGACCTGATGAAGGCGCAGACCGAGGCCAGGTCGCGCAGCGGCGACAGGCCGCCGGCATGTCTGGCGCCGAGCGAGGCGGCGAATGTCGTCGCGCCCAGTCTCCGGTCGACGGTGGCCGCGACGCGCTGCGCGTAGATGGCGCGAACCGCGTCCAGCAGCCCGAGAAAGGCGAGCGCTGCAACCGCGATCGCCGACAGGTAGATCAGCGTCTCGAGGCTGGAGGAGGGCAGGACGCGGTCATAGACCTGCAGCAGGTAGAGCGGGATCACCAACAGCAGGATGTTGATCAGCAGCGAGAACAGGCCGAGATCGGCGACGGCGCGCCGGAACACCGGCCGCAGGCCGGGCGGCCTCGACAGTCCCGCAAGCTCTTGGCAGCGCTGGTCCATTGCGCCGCTGCCTAGGCCGTGGGTTCGCCCGCTATGCTGACATGGGCCTGCTGCAGATCGTCCAGCGTGTAGGCGTGGATATAGTCGATCTTCATCTGCGCCGGCGTGGCCAGATGATCGGGCGGCACGCCGGCCTGGCCGCCGATCGCAAGATCGACCAGCATGTACATCGGCTTGTGCATGTCGGAGGGCGTCGCCGCTTCCGCGACCTGCACGCCGTCATAGGTCCAGACGAGCTTGTCCGGCGTCCACAAGAGGCCATAGGTGTGAAAGCCGTCGGTGTCGGAGACGTTCACCGTCGACCCGATCTTGGTATGCGTTCCCGTCTCGTTGGTGTGCGCGGTCATCAGGAGTTGGTTCGGGTTCTGGCCGTACATTTCCACGACGTCCAGCTCCGGCGGCCACGAGCCGTCTTCCGGCAGCAGCCAGAAGGCCGGCCAGGCGCCGGCGTTTTCGGGCAGGTCGGCCCGCATTTCGAAATAGCCATAGGTCTGCGAGAAGGAGTCGTGGGTGGTCAGCAGGCCCGAGGTGTATTCGTAATTGTTGATGTAGGGCTTGATGTCCGCTGGTGCCTGCGCCGCGGTGATGGTGAGGACGCCGTTGTCGACGTTGAACGGGTGGACCGAGCTCGTCGGCCCGTAATTGGCGTCGATATACCACTGCAGCTCGTTGTTGCCGGTCAAGGTGCTGCCGTTCGGCGCCCCCCACCAGAAGTTGGTATCCCAGGTGCCGGTGTGCCCGTCCGAAAGGCTCAGCGTGTTGAAGTCGTCGGAGAAGGCGAGCGTCATTCCGGACTTGTCGATCGGCAGCTCGAACTGGCTGGCCTGCATCTTGTCGGCGGTCGTGTTGTTGAACACCAGCACCTCGTTCGACCCGAGGTCGAGCAGAAGATTCGTGCCCGCCTGGATCATATGCGCCTTGACGTCGGCGAAGGACGTGAAGTCATAGCCATTGAGGCGCACCGTATCGTCGGCCCCGAAATCGGTGATCAGATCGCTGCCATGGTCTTTGGTGATGATGAAAGTGTCGGCCCCGCCGCCGCCGATCAGCACATCGTTGCCAAGGCCGCCGTCAAAGGTCTGGCTGCCGGAGCCGCCCTTGATGATGTTGTCGATCGAGTTGCCGAACGCGAAGTGGTTGTTGCCGGTGACGACGAGGTTCTCGAAATTGCTGGGAAGCTTGTAGCTCATCCAGGTGTCGATGGTGTCGACGCCCTCGCCGGGCAGCTCGACCGCCCGGTTGATCGTCGAATAGAGGTGGTAGTAGTCGTCGCCCGGGCCGCCATACATGGTGACGTTGACGCTGGTGTCGCCCCAGAAGGAATCGTTGCCGGAGGTGCCGTGCATTTCCGGCCCGGCGCCGGTGGCCGAGAACCAATGGGTGGAAGCGCCGCTATAGGGAAGAGGGACGCCCTTGGCGTTGACGACGGTGGTCATCGGTCGATCCTTCCTCGTGATGCTGGCCCGCGCGATCGGCGGATGCGGGGTTCCACCGGCCGCTTGCGGACCAACTTGCAACTCACGCTATCGTTCCAAGGAATCACCATGGAGTACAGGGAAAAATTTCATTTCATCTATCAATTCTTGCAGATGAATATAATAAGGAAGTCCTAATACACTTAATTGCGCGAATTCTGGTCAATTTTACTCAATATTGTTTGTTTCTGAAAATGTCCTGCCAAAAGATTGGGCAGGTTGTCGCGAGACCGCGCATTTGTTTTCGCGCAGCCTTCTCACCGGAGCGAATCGTCGCCTGCCATGCCTCGTCGCCGATCGCCCAGGCGGCCGATCGCCCAGGCGGCGGCCGATCGCCGGCCTGAGCGTCCGCTCCGGAAACTACAGGCTGAAGCATTACGCACGGCGGGAAGCGCAGGTCGTGGTCGGCAAGGTCTCGCTTCTTCAAGCGCCGCTCGGCGTGCCTTGGGGAATGCCCGTGGTGCTGACCGTGGAACGCCGATAGCGAACCTGTTGCGCGGCGACGTGGGCATGGGCACAAAAATACAAGCCGCGCCGGTGAAGGAGCCGGTTCGTTTTCCGACCTTGAAGCAGATGCTTTTTTAGCGTGCTGCGAATAGTTCCGATCGGGGGACCAGTATACCCGTGACGCTGTCTTGTGGGGCTCACTGTATTGTGCCTTAACAGACATCCGTGCGTGTGTTAGCGCCCCTGCTGCTGGGAGCATTGCGGACCGCGGGAGGCCTCGCGGTTTCGGTTCGGGTGAGCAATTGGAGTAGGGAGCAGTCGAGGCTCCTACATGGCAGGATGGAGCGGCATGGAGATTGCGATCGCAGTCGCGGATCTCGTCAGGGCGGGCGGGGTTGAGCGGGATGCCGCGCGAGTGGCGCGGGTGCTGATCGATCGAGGACACCGCGTGAGACTCTACAGCACGTCGGCGGGGCCACTCGCGGCCGGCATTCCAATCACCATACTGCCGGCGCGGGGTCTGACCAATCATGGCCGGATGGCCGCCTTCGCGAGCGATCTTCAGGGCGCTGTCGATCGCCGCAGGCAGCTGGTCGTCGGATTTCAGAAGCTGACCGGGCTCGATGTGCTCTATTGTGGCGATTGGTGCTTCGCCGAGCGGCGGCGATCGCAGCTGTTGCCGCGCTACCGCGTCATGCGGCAGCTGGAGGAGGCCTGTTGCGGCCCGCGCTCGAACACGGCCCTGCTCATGCTCAGCCAGCCCCAGGCCGATGCCTACCGGCGCGCATGGTCGATCCGGCCCGAACGTATCACGGTTCTGCCGCCCACGCTCGCCCCCCGCCGCATTCTTCCCTCGCTGCCCGACCCCGAGCGGCAGGAATTGCGCCGCTCCCTCGGCATCGAGGAGCGACAGAACGCGTGGCTATGGATCGGCGTGCAGCCACGAACCAAAGGCCTGGACCGCGCTGTCGCCGCGCTTTCCCTGGCGCCGGACGCACTGCTGCTGGTCGCCGGCGTCGATCCCGCGCACAAACGCGCGCGCCGGATGTTCGAGGAGGCCGACAGGCGAGGCTGCCGTGATCGCATTGTCGCCGTCGGCGCGGCCGACCACGCCATGCTCGACAGGCTTTTCGGCGCCTGCGACCTGCTCGTTCATCCTGCCCGCCTGGATGTGACCGGCACGGTCATCGTCGAGGCGCTTGCGGCGGGCGTGCCGGTCGTCACGACGCAGAACTGCGGCTATGCCGCGCATGTCAGCGCCTCGGGTGCCGGCCTCGTGCTTTCACCCGATGCCTCGCCGTCGGCGATCGCCGAGGCCGCGCGTGTCGTGAAGAGCAAGCGGGCGAGCCTCAGCAAGCTGGCGCACGACTATGTCGCGACAACCGAAATGACCACCGGGATCGAGCTCGCCGCCACGAGAATCGAAGAGGTCGCGAGCCGGATGTCCGCTGCCTGAGCCAGTTCCTTTCCGTGTAACGGTCAATTGCTCTAATGCATGTCGCCCAGAAGTGTGCAGCGGTTCTGGGGCAACGACATGCATAAGAGCGAAGACTTAAAGCGCGTCGCCTGAATCCGATTCAGCGCGACGCGCTTTTGCGTCGGGACCGCCGCCATTGCCGTATGCGTTGCTCCCATCCGCGCAGGACGGAGTTGATCGAGGGGCGCGGCAGCGGCCGATAGGGCATGGCGGATCGGGCAAGCTGGTCGCCCAGCATGGTCGCGACGGTCGCGTATGATCGCTGGCGGTGAACGGCCTGCACTTTCGGGCCATCGATGTGCCCGGCGGGATGCCCGGCAACGTCCGCGATCGCCTCGCGCCAGCGATGCGGCTCGTTGGCCACCAGCGGCGCGAGGTCGAGATCGCTGTTCCGGTATGGCCATGCCGCCGAGTAGACCGCGGGAATGCCGTGGCCAAGGAAATCGACTGCCTTGATGTCGGATTTCGAATCGATGAAGGCCTGGTGGCTTTCCGAATGGAAGGGCAAGGGCGCGACGGCAATCGTCCGGCGAAGCGAGGCCAGAAACCTCCGATAGTCCGCGAAGCCAAGTCTCGGGATATAGTCGATCCGGTCGAACAGCGACTTGATGCGATCCGGGAAGCGGCCGATCAGGATCGCCTTCAGGCCGAGTTCGTTCGCGGCGGTGGCAATCGCCTCGGCCAGGCCCGGCGCCTCGGTCTCGATCATCGGAAGGTCGCTGGACACCCAAAGCAATTGCCTGGCCGGGACGGCCCATCCGCTCTCGTCGACCGCGACGGGTTCCAGACCGTTCGGGACGACGATGCCGCGGCCTTGAAGACTTACGCCGGTGGCCTCTTCGAGCTCGATTGCAAGCTTCTGGTTAGGGGTCGATACGGCGTCCGCATGCGCGAGGCACCAGGCGATCCTGCGGCTGGTCTCCTGCTTCTTGCGATGCTGGTGCGCCGGCAGCCGCGGCAGCAGATCGTCGATGTCATAGACGAAACGCAGACGCTGACGCGCCAGAAAACGGAGCTGCGCCCTGCTGACGTTCCGCTGCACGATCACGGCGTTGAAGGCGTCGAAGCCGCGTCGTCCGATGGGAGCCAGGTCGCGGTCCAGCAGCACGTAGTCCGCTATCGCCCCGGCGCGTGTCAGCGCGTCGAGCAAAGGCGCCACACGTATGCGACAGATCTCCGGCTCACTGGCGAGAACGGCTACGTTGATGCCCATTGGGCCTCTGCATGTGTTGGCATTGGCGAGCGGACCCAAATTGGCTTGGTGCTGTGGCCGGCGAAAAGATCTGCACTCGAGACATTGCAGGGGTCACGCCCGACCGGCCCTTGCCGACTTTCAGCCAGGATTTCTGCCTCGGCCTGCCCGCTCACGCCTTGCCCATCGCGATCGACTTTTCGAATGCCGCCGCCAGCCCTTTGGCGACCGCCTCGTCGAACCCCGCTTGCCGCATCGTCTCGATCGCGGCGGCTGTCGTGCCGCGATAGCCGAGGAAGGCTTCGACCGTGTCGGGGGGAGAGGCGTCGTTGAGCTCGAGCAGCCGCCCGGTCCCCGTCAGCACCGTGTTGACGGCGCGGCGCGCGACTTCCGGCGACAGGCCGAAGCCGATCGCGTGCACCATCATCGCGTTCGCCAGCAGGGCCGGGAAGGCGGGACCCGAGCCCGTCAGGCCGGTGAGGTAATCGATGTCGCGCTCGCTCGCCACCTCGTCCTGCAGACCGCAGGCATCGAAGATTGCCCGCACGATGGCGCGGTCCTGTTCGGTGGCCTCGCTGCTCGCGATCCACGGCGTGTAGGATTTTGAGACCTCGGCCGCAGCGTTGGGCAGCGTGCGCACGACCCGGCGCGTGCCGTGCCTGTCGCCGATCTCGGCCAGCCTGATCCCGGCCATCACCGAAATCACCAGCTTGCCTTTGGCATCCAGCCCAAGCGGCGGCCAGTCCTGCGGCCGCACCGAAAGCATGATCACATCGCAACGGTCGGCGAGCGCCTGGTTGTCGTCGGTCCAGAACGCGCCCGGGAAACGCTCCGGCTTCGCGCTCCGGTAGGAGAGGGCGAGACCTTCCGCGCGCACGACTCCGGCTGCCAGCGCCGCGCCCGCAATGGCGCCGCCCAGCCAGCCCGCGCCGCCCACGATGCCCAGCTTGAAAGATGTGCTCATCCTTGCCTCCGTTGCAGCGCCGCACGGTAGCCGTCGGGCAAACAATTTGACAGCGAAAGCGCGCGGCCGGTGCCACGGCCGCTGCCTTACCCAAGGTAAGCAAAATTTCACCAAGCGCTATTAGAAACCGCTCTCATGGATCGCAACAAGAACAACGACCTCTTTGTGCTGATGGCGGCGCTTGCTGCGCTGGCGATCTACAACATCGCCTGCGGCATCAAGACGGGCGAAGTCCGGGGCAGGTTGAATTGGGTCGCGCTCGCCGACGATCCGACACGCTTTTGGAACATCGTGGTCGGCAATTCGATCGTCCTGGTGGCCTCAGTGGTCTTTTTAGGGGTTCTGTGGGCGCTCAATTCCCGCAGACCCGGATGACCTGAGCCGGCGCCCGCTCTACCTCACACCGCCCTCGTTATTCCGCCGTCGACGCGGATGTTCTGGCCGGTGATGTAGGCGGCGCCATCCGAGGCGAGGAAAGCGATCGTCGCGGCGATCTCTTCCGAGGTGCCGTAGCGCTTCATCGGCACACTGTCGCGTCGCGCTTCGGTCTCCGGGAGGCTGTCGATCCAGCCCGGCAGCACGTTGTTCATGCGGATGTTGTCGCCGGCATAGGTGTCGGCAAAGATCCTAGTGTAGGCGGCGAGCCCGGCGCGCGCCACGGCCGAGGTCGGGAAGGCGGCGCTCGGCTCGAACGCCCAGGCAGTCGAGATGTTGATGATAACGCCCGACTTTTGTTTCTGCATCACCGGCGTCACCAGCCGGGTCGGACGCACGGCGTTGAGGAAATAGGTGTCGATGCCCTTGTGCCAGTCCTCGTCGCTGATCTCGATGATCTGCGCCCGCGGCCCATGGCCGGCGCTGTTGACCAGCACGTCGATGCGGCCCCAGCGCTCCAGCGCGCCGTCGGTCAGGCGCTTGAGGTCTTCGTTCGACTGGTTGGAGCCGGTGACGCCGAAGCCGCCGAGCTCCTTGCCCAGCGCCTCGCCCTTGCCGGAGGAGGAAAGCACGCCGACCTTGAAGCCGTCGGCCGCCAGCCGCTTCGCCGCCGCCGCCCCCATGCCGCTGCCGCCCGCCGTCACAAGAGCCACTTTTTCTATCGCCATGTCGCTATCGATTCCTGCCTGTCAAAGGCGAAGAAGCCGCCTTTGCGCTGAAGTTCCTGCTCTGTTATCATGAGCGGATCGATCGCGCGAACCAGTTTCGCTTTTTTTATCCAGTAGAAAAACTACTCGCATGGCGGATGGTATCGGAAGGCTCCCTTCGCTCAACGCGCTCCGCGCCTTCGAGGTGGCGACGCGCCATCTCAATTTCCGGCTTGCCGCCGAGGAACTGCGCGTCACCCAGGGCGCGGTCGCGCAGCAGGTGAGGGGGCTCGAGGCCGAGCTCGGCCTGAAGCTGTTCGAGCGCCAGCCGCGAACGCTGGCGCTGACCGAGGCCGGGCGCGGCTATGTCGCCAATGTGCGGCGCGCCTTCGAGCTGATCGCCGAAGCGACCGAGGCGCTGCGCCCGGAGCCGCAACATATCACCATCAGCGTCACGCCGACCTTTGCCTCGAAATGGCTGATCCCGCGCCTGCCCGACTTCACTGCCGCCCATGCCGACATCGATCTGCGCATCGTCGCCAGCGACCGCATGGCCAATTTCCAGACCGACGCGGTCGATCTTGCGGTGCGGCTCGGGCGGCCGCCCTTCGGGCCTGGCCTCAGCGCCGATCTTCTGTTCGAGCAGGAAATCGTCGCGGTGGCGAGCCCGCTGCTCGTCGAGAAGCTCGGCGTCCCCGACGCCGCGGAAAGGCTTACCCGCTATCCGCTGCTGCACGATTCGCATGGTTTCTGGCCGCGCTACCTGGAGCTGGCTTTCCCCGGCCACGTGCCGACCGCGGCCAAGAACATCCGCTTCAACCAGACCTCGCTCGCCATCGAGGCCGCCATCGCCGGCCAGGGCCTGGCACTCGCCAGCCTCTTCTTCGTCGAGGACGACATCGCATCGGGCCGGCTGGTTCGGCCGATCCCCGCCGTGCTCGCCCCCGGTTCGGATTTCTACGTGGTCTCGCCGCGCAAGCCACGCCATCCGGCTCCGGTCGCGGCGGTGAGCTCCTGGCTCGCCGACTTGGCCGGTCGGGGCGGGTTGAAGCAGCGGCGAAGCGCTTAATCTCCCCCCTCGAGGGGGAGATGGCCGGCAGGCCAGAGGGGGTCGCCGCGCATGGAACGCCAACCTCCATTGCGCAACGAGGCCGAGCCCAGTCGGACCGACCCCCTCTGTCGCCTTCGGCGACATCTCCCCCTCGAGGGGGGAGATCGGCGTCCCGCCATCGCGACCCTCTACTGATTGATCTCGGGCTCGACCAGCCGCGCCAGGTTCTTCAGCGATTCCTGCCAGCCGAGATAGCAGGCCTCGGCCGGAATGGCGTCGGGAATGCCGGCCTGGGTGATGTTCAGCTCGGTGCCGACCGAGACCTTCTTCAGCTCCACGGTCACCTGCATCTCGCCGGGCAGGTTGGGGTCGTCGAACTTGTCGGTGTAGCGCACGAGCTCGCCCGGAACGAGCTCGACATAGTCGCCGCCGAACGAATGGCCGTCGCCCGTGGTGAAGTTGCGGAAGGACATCCTGAACGTGCCGCCGACCTTGGCCTCCAGGTGATGCACCGTGCAGGTGAAACCGTTCGGCGGCAGCCATTTCGCCAGCGCGTCCGCCTCGATGAAGGCGCGGTAGACTTTCTCGGGCCTTGTTGCCAGGACGCGGTGCAGGCAGACAGTGCTTGGCATATCGTTTCTCCTGTTGATTGCCGGTCTATGCTCCAAGGACGAGCGAGGCTTGGCAAGACCGACATGGGGGCGGAATTTTTTGAGTGTACTGCCAGGCGAAAGCGGCGGAGCGCGTGATCTCCCCGCTCGAGGGGGAGATGCCGGGCAGGCCAGAGCGGCCCGACCGGACTCGGCCTGATTGGAGGTCGGCGTTCCACGCGCGAGGACCCCCTCTGACCGCTTCGCGGTCATCTCCCCCTCGAGAGGGGAGATCAAGCGCTCACAGCTCCTTCTCGGCCAGTTCCCTGAATTCGTCCGGCACCGAGCGCGCCGCCTCCAGCGCCGCCGTGCCGTAGCCGACGGCCTGGCGGCCGAAGCGCAGGCGGATCTTGTCGACGGCGCGGTCGGCGCCGAAGCGGGCGAGCCCGCTGCGGCTGCCGGGCTTAAGCTTCTCGTCGGCCAGCCCGAGCGGCAGTTCGAGCTGCAGCTCCGGCGTCTCCTCCAGATGCGAGACCGAGATCGCCAGCAGCGAGATCTCCTTTTCTCGCGCGTTGGCGGCCAGCACGCCGCGCACCAGCTCCTCGGCGATTTCGGCCAGCATGTTGGTTGCCGCTATCGGCTGCTCCAGCGTTACCGAGCGGGTGACCGCGCGCATGTCGGCGAAGCGCACGCGCACCGTCACCGTGCGTCCGGGCCGGTTCTTGGCGCGCAAGCGGCTGGCGACGCGGTCGGCCAGATGCAGCAGCGTCGGCACGAAGACGCTGGGCAGCGCCGGCTTGCGGCCGAGCGCCGACTGCGCACCGGCCGAAATTGCGCGCCGGTGCGTCTCCAGCCGGCGCGGGTCGCGGTTCCAGGCAAGTGCTGCCAGCTTCTGCCCGGCGGCGTGGCCGATCAGCCGCTCCAGCGCGCCGCTATGCGTGCGCGCCAGCTGCCCGATCGTCTCGACGCCGATCTCGGCCAACCTTGCCCTGGTCGCCGGTCCGACGCCCCACATCAGCGACACCGGCAAATCGTGCAGGAACTCGATCTCGGTGCCGGGCTCGACCACCACCAGCCCGTCCGGTTTGGCCACCTGCGAGGCGATCTTGGCGAGATGCTTGGTGCGGGCCACGCCGATCGAGATCGGCAGGCCGAGCTCGGCCTTGACGCGGCGGCGGATGGTCCTGGCGATCTCCTCCGGCGGCCCGAACAGATGCGTGCAGCCGGCGACGTCGGCGAACGCCTCGTCGATCGAGATGCGCTCGACCAGGGGCGTAAAGTCGTCGAGCACCTTGATGGCCGCGTCGCCGAGGCGCTGATACTCGCTGAAGCGGCCGCCGACGAAGATCAACTGCGGACAAAGCTCGCGCGCCTTGCGGCCGGGCATGCCGCCGCGCACGCCGAAAATCTTCGCCTCGTAGGAGGCGGCGAGCACTACGCCGCCGCCGACGGCGATCGGCTTGCCTCTGAGCGACGGGTCGAGCAGTTGCTCGACCGAGGCATAGAAGGCGTCGAGGTCGGCATGCAGGATGGTGGCGGCGCCGGCGGTGGCGTTCGTGGCAGGCATCCCGCGCTCCCGGCTCCATCGCCGCACCGCATCGCAGCATTAGTAGCGACTGTTGCAAGAGGGATATTTACCAGAACATAATGAGAACAAAACCGGTCTGCTTGTCAAGTTGCCGTGTGGCGCCAGCCGTCTTCCCCTTGCGGGGGAGATGTCGCCGAAGGCGACAGAGGGGGTCGTCGCGCGTCAAGCGCCGACCTCCTTCGCCCCCGCAATAGGCCGAGCCCAGTCGCACCGACCCCTTCTGGCCGCTTCGCGGCCATCTCCCCCTCGAGCGGGAGATAACCGGCGCGCTATGCCGGCTTGGCGTATTGCTCGGCGCTCAGGACCTCGATGCATTGGAAAGGCTGGTTGCCTTCCACCCAGGCGTCGTGGCCGGGCGGGATGGTGTAGGACGAGCCGGCCTCGAAGGTCTTTTGCGTTCCGTCGGTCATGCGGATGGTGATCTTTCCGGATACGACATAGCCGACATGCGAGACCTGGCAGCTCTCGGTCTTGACCACCGGCTTCACGCATTCGGACCAGCTCCAGCCGGGCTGCATATTCATTCGTGCCAGGGAGTAGCCCGGCAACCGCACGATCTCGACACGCGTCTTGGCGGGCGAGCGGACCTCGTCGGGATTGTCGTGCGACTTGGACTCCAATTTGCTGACGGTCATTGCGGTTTCGGCCATGGCACTCTCTCCCCTAGCAAAAGCGGCGCCTGACGCAGCGATCGCCGGCGACCGCTGCCCGACTCATACGCCCGCTCATGAGAAATTGCTAATATAGTTGGGGAGCGTCACGGCTCCTCTCAATTTTTTGATTGCATCTTATCCGAAGTTAATGCGCAATCGGATTGTTCGATGCTTTCCTGGCCCTCGCGCTGGCACGACGATGGTTGAGGGACCATCCGTTCCCGCCCGAAAGGGAGGATTCGATGCACCCTCGACGAACAGTCTGGGCGACACCGTCGCAGCCCACGCAATCCCCGATCAGGACGATCCCGAACTTGGTCGGGCGCGCGCCGCGCGTCAGGCCGGGCGAGACGTAGCCGGGCGGGGGAAAAGACCATTGGGCGCAGGATAATCAACGAACAACCTGGGAGGAAACCGATGCTTCATGAGGCTCCGAAAACGGATGCCCGTCCGCCGGTCATTGCTGCCCGGCGGGCTCCGCCGGCGCTGCGCCAGTGCTGCGACAACTACATTTGCCCCACCTGCAGCCAGGTGGTCGAACTGACCGATTTCCGCCAGGTGGTCTGGCATCAGCAGCCCGGCCATCAACCCATGCAATTGGAGGACTGATCGGGCCGAGTGCGGGAAGGCTGCCCGGACGTTTCTGTTGCGAAAAAAGGGCCCGCGCTCGAGGCGCGGGCCGAGTTTGAGTAGCCGGTATATCAACGCAACCCGGCACGATTGGTTGCGCCGCTATCAGCCGCCGTTGGCCGGTGCTGGTGCCGGCGCCGGTGCAGGCGCGGCCGGGGCTGGCGCCGGGGTGGTCGTCGGCGCGGAAGGCGTCTCCACCTTGGGCGCCTCGACCTTCGGCGTGTCGAGCTTGACATTGACGTCTGTCGAGCCGCCGCCGCCACCGCCGATATTGATGACGCCGGTGAAGAACAGCAGCACCAGGATCGCGACGATGGCGAGCACGACCGCGATGGCAGTGCCGCCGCTCCCGCTGTTCACAACTGTAGGTCCGTCGGCCATGACTTCCTCTCCTTTTGCCGATTTCGATGCTGGCCAACGGAGCCAAAGGATGATTGTTCCGGCGCTCGGGCCACGGTCCATGGCGCCCCTGGGACTGAAGTCTCACCCTGCGACGCAGAGGCCCGAAATGCCGGATTTGTTGAAACAACCTACGCGGCAAATCATTGGGCCGCAGACCGTCGAGCACAGTCCCTTCATCGGCGGTTGACCACGAGGTGCCCGCCATTTCCTGCGATATGGCGGGCATCTCCTCACAGCATTTGCGGCCGGGCGCAGTCGCTTCGTGTCGCGGAAATGCGGCTAAAACAGATGGTTAGAGCCGGATGCCGATGTCGATTTGAGGCATCCTGCGTCAGGAGCGCTCCATGCAACCGGGCGAAATGATCGCGAACGCCTTCGCCGTTCTCCTGCTGGCGGGATTGATCGCCGGCATCTTTCTCGCCTTCGGCAGGCCGCTCTGGCCGGAGCCCGGCGCGCAGATGGTGGTCCTGCTTCCCGTCGATCCGTCGACGACCGGCTCCATGCGCCAGTCCTGCATGGAACCGTGCCTGCCGTTCCACTTCGATCTCAGCCATGCGCCGGCGCGGCCGCAGCGCTAAAAGCGCCTCGCGCTGACACGGATCCAGGCGATACGCTTTGGGTCTTTGTTTTTATGCATGTCGTTTTCGCAAAACCGCTGCACACTTTCGCGCGACATGCAGTGATGCACGTCGCCCGGAACCGCTGCGCATTTCCGTGACCGCGACGCGCGGGAACCGCTTCGCCCATCGCGCCGTTGATTCGCGGAAGGGATGTTGTGGGCGGAGGCCGCCATGGACAACTTCGAACTCATCGATCTTCTCTGCGTCGTCGACGCCTGCGCCAGCGATCGCTCGGCCGGGCGCCTCGTCTCGATGTCCAAGGCAGTCGAGGAACTGCGCGTGCTGACCGGCGATTTCGTCTCCTCGGACGAGGCGGCCGTGAACGCCCTGAGCCAAGTGGCCTTGCAGCGCGGCTGCGCGGTGCTGTTCGACGAACAGCCGGGCGCGGATATCGTGGCGTGACACAACAGACCACGCCGGCGATCTATGTGAGACGATCCGCTCTGGCCGCTTCGCGGCCATCTCGCTCGAGAGGGAGATCAGCGATCACTTGGCCAGCGTGATCATCCGGCTGGCATACATCTCCCGGCTGCCGAGTTCGGCCGCGCAGTCCGACTTGAACGCCGAGTTTCCCGTGATCTGCACCGTGTCGCCGACCAGCCGCAGGCAGCTGCCTTGCGAATTCATGTCGGAGTTGCCGGCATAGGTGATCGTGGCGTCGGGGGCGTAGATGAAACCGCTGATGACCGAGCCGGCTCCGCCGTTCAGCGTCAGCGCCGACGTGTTGCCGTGGGGCTGGTAGATGGTGATGCCGGCATAGGGGCCGGTTGTCATCGGCGACAGGTTTACCTGCTCGTTGGCGTTGATGTAGATCTGCGAGCCTTCCATCAGGAAGAGCGTCACGCCCGCGCCGGTCAGCGTGCCATTGCCGCCGGGCTTCACGCTCACTCCGCGCAGGATGTAGACGCCCGGGTTGAGAGTGATCTTCCCGGTCCAGCTCTTGTCGCAATAGGTGCCCGGCGACAGCGTCACCATCTTGCCGTTGGGCATCGATTTGCAAGTCCCGAGCGCGGGAGGGACGACGTCGGCCAGTGGGTCGAAGGACGCGTACTGGTTCTCCAGCGGCGTGCCGCAGGTGAGCGTGGCGCTGGGCGGTGTCATGCCTTCGGTCTCGCCGACCGTCGAGACGCAGGCGGCGCTGACGACGGCCGAGCCGCCGCGGTTGACGGCGTCCGAGGCGTCGGAGTTGGCGGCGATCACGCAGCCATTCATGGCGACGCTGGTCGTGCCCTGAAAGTTGACGGCATCGTCGGCATGCTCATTGAGCGCCAGCACGCACGCTTCTGCCCCTGGTTTGATCTTGACCGAGGCGGAGCGCGTCGCCTGCCAGTCGGACGCGCTGCTGATAAAGGACGGGCGGCTGATGCTGGACGACAGCGCGATGGTGTAGCCGCTCGGACTGCCGCTCGCCGTCGCCTGGAAGGCCGAGACGCTGCCCGCATACTCCCCGGCGTCGGCGACGCTCATATTCGCCGCGAAGAAGGTCTGGCCGAGCTGCTGCACGTCGCTCGCCGACATGCTGGCCATGTATTTCGTGCCGATGGCGAGGCCGGCCGCATCGAGCGAGTTCTGCAATTGCGCGGCGTCGTCGCTGGTGCCCACCAGGTTGACGGCGCCGGCCACGGCAAGCATCAGCGGCACCGCGGCGACAGCGGTCGCCACCGCGAAGTTGCCGCGCTTCGAAGCCCAGAATTGCGCAAGCATGGAAAGCACCCCTCGCCGGATATGGCAGAGTGATACGTCAGCGGCCTCTACGAGCGATTTCCGAAAAAGTTAAAATGCAAAAAGTCTAAAATATAAATGTTTTCCGTGGTTTGAGCCTTAAGTCCTAGCGGCGATGGGTCTAAAGTCTTACTGTTTGCGCCACAAGTCGGTGAGACTGGCCTCTGCAGTCTGACCTTCGCAAGTCGAGCGAAAAAATTAGGCATTCCTTTATCCACGGGTGATGACGTGGTCGCCGGGATAGCTTGGGCGCGCTCGGCCATGACACAACTCGGTCGGATCATCAAAAAATTCCTCTCTCGCGGCTTGCGGAGGGGGGAGGGCGGCAATGTCGCCACCATCTTCGCGCTGACCCTGCCGATTGTCGTCGGCGGGGCCGGGCTCGGGGTCGAGACGTCCTACTGGTACTATTCGAGCCTGAGGCTTCAGTCGACGGCGGACGCGGCCGCCTATGCCGGCGCCGTGGAGAAGTCCTGGGGCTCCGACACTGCGACCATCACCGCGGCCGCCACGGCATCGGCGACCGAAAACGGGCTGGGCACGGGCACCATCACCGTCCACACGCCGCCGACGTCGGGGGCTTATACGGCAAAGAAGGCGGTCGAGGTAATCCTCAACCAGAACCTCGACCGGATGTTCACCTCGATCTTCTCATCGAGCAAGGTGCCCGAGCAGGCCAGGGCAGTGGCGCTGATCACCGACGCCTCCTACGCTTGCGTGCTGGCGCTCAGCAACTCGGCCGCGCAGGCGGCGCTCTTCTCCGGCAACACCACCGTCAAGCTCAACGGCTGCTCCGTCATGTCGGATTCGACCGCCAGTGATGCCATCACCGTGCAGGGATCGGCGGGTTTGGCGGCCGACTGCCTGATTTCGGTCGGCGGCATGGTGCTGAACAACCCAGTGACCACGAAATGCGCCTCGAAGATCACTCAGGCGCTGCCGGCGTCCGATCCGTTCGCGAACCTGCCGGCGCCAACACCCAGTGGCGGTTGCAAGAACGTTAACGGCAGCAAGACAACGCAAACACTGCAGGCCGGTACATACTGCAGTGGCATGAACCTCAATGGCAATGTCGCGCTTACTTCCGGCACTTATATCGTGCAGGGCAATTTGAAGATCAATGCCGGCGCGGTCATCACCTGCGCCTCACCCTGCACCAACGGCGTGACCATCTACATGTCGGGCAGCAACACCGTCAGCATCAACGGCAACGCCACGGTGACGCTCAGCGCCCCGACTTCCGGAACCTATTCCGGCGTGCTTTTTTACGGCGACCGGACCGGGACTGCGGCACAGAGCACCTTCAACGGCACCGCGACCTCCTCGCTGACCGGCGCCATCTACTTCCCCAAGCAGCAGGTCAACTATCTCGGTAATTTCTCCGGCCAGAACGGCTGCACGCAAGTCGTCGCCGACACCATCAAATGGTCCGGCAACTCCACCATCAATCAGGACTGCTCGAGCCTTGGGATGAGCGGCATCACGGCCGCGTCGTCGATAAAGCTCGTCGAGTAGGCGCCATGCAACCACCGGCGACCCGTTTCCGCAGAGACCGATCCGGCGCCGCCGCGGTCGAGTTCGCGCTTGTGCTGCCGGTGCTGTGCGTCGCCCTGCTGGGCACCGTCGATGGCTGGTCCTACGTCACCCACTCGCTCTCGATGCGCGCCGGCGTGAAGACGGCGGCGAATTTGGTGCTGGCGGGCTCCAGCGACGACAACGCCACGCAAGCGGCCGCGCTGGCGAGTTGGGAGAAAAAGCCTACGGACGCGGCCGTCACGGTGAACCGCGTCTATAAATGCGGGACGATTGTGGTGGCGTCGGCGTCGACCATGTGCGCGGGATCGAAAGTGCCCACGATCTACGTCGAGATCCAGGCGTCGGGCACCTGGACGCCGCCCTTCAGTTTCGGCCCGTTCCCGGAGGACACGGCGATGGACCATCAACAGGTGGTCCGTGTCCGCTAGGCGAAGCCCGGGAAAAATGCGCAGCGGTTTTCTGACCCCAATTGCGTCTCGCTGCAAGCGGCTGAATCCAAAGGCGTTTGCCGGCAATGTTTCGGGCGGCGGCGCCATCGAGTTCGCGCTGATCGCGCCTGTCCTCATCATGCTGTTGTTTGGGATTTTCGCCTTCGGCTGGTCGATGAATTCCAACTCCAGCGTTCGCTACACGCTGGAGGCCTCCGCGCGCTCGCTGCAGCTCAACAACACGATGACCCAGTCGCAGATCCAGGCGATCGCGACGCAGAAGCTGACAGCGCTTGGCCTCAAGAACGTGAGCGTGACGATTGTCACCGATCCGGCAAGCGGCGGCTTCTGCATGGCGCACCTGACCGCCAGCTACGCCTACGTCATCGATTTCCCCTATTTCGACCAGTTCCCGATCAACTATTCGACCACGGTCTCGGTGCCGAAACTCAGCAGCGTGGCGGGAGCTTGCCCGACCTGAAACGCAGTTGACGCCGAACCGGCAATGCGAAACTTCGCATGCGTCCTTGCGCCTTGCCTACCTTGCAGGCCGGCCACACCAACGTAAGCACGAGCGGGCCAGTTTGTGCCGCCGCGATCTGCTGCTTGAGCGTCACAAGCCATTGATTTCAGCACCTTTCACCTGTTCGTTCACGCCGTTCGCGAGCCGGAAAACCCGCTCCTTGGGACCATGGTCGGGGAGGACATGGGCACTCATTGTTGCAAACGGCCGAGCGCGCCTAAGGCCTTTGATTTAATCAGCAATTTCAAGGACATAAGGGGCATTCTGCGACGCTCTGCAGGCCTGCGGGGCAGCTTGCTCGCACATCGCTACCGCAACTGTCTAAAGTTTACTGCATTCAGTTAGGGAATTCTCATACGACACGCCGTAGCGGTCGGGTGAGGTGGCGATTTCAGTAGACCCGCAGGAGGTATTATGAAAATCCGAAAAATCCTTTTCACATCGCTTGCCGTTCTGGCGCTCGCGGCGGCTCCGGCGATGGCCGGCGGCAATGGCAATGGCGGCGGTCATGGTGGCGGCAATGGCGGCGGCAATGGTGGCGGTCACGGCCATGCCGGTGGCAATGGCGGCGGCGGCAAGAGCAGCGGCAAGAGCGGCGGCAGCGCCACGCACGGCAAGTCGGCGTCAGCCAAGGGCCAGCTCGCGAAATCGCAGGTGGACGACGACACCGATGACACGGCGACGCCGAAGGAGAAGAACCTCCATGCCAAGCTGGGCCGGCTGAATTCATTGCAGCGCAACATCAACGCCTACCTGAACTCCAAGAGCCCGAAGTTCGCCGCCGTCCAGGCCTATGTGACGCAGGCTGCGGCAGCCAAGAACGCGCAGGCCGCGGTTGAGACCGCGCAGCAGGCCGTAGACGACGAACAGGCCAAGCTCGACGCGCTCAACCAGCAGCTGACAGACCTCAATAACATCGACCAGTCCCAGATGACGGACGACGAGAAGGCGGCACTGGCCGACCAGATCGCGGATGTCGAAGCACAGATCGCGGATCAGCAGACCGCGGTGGATGATGCCAACCAGGCACTCACCGATGCCGAGACCGCGGCTGCCAACACGCCAGCTCCCGACGATCAATCGCTCGACGAGGCCCTCCAGGACATGGCCAACAAGCCGGTCGACCAGGAGGTCACGGACTGGGCCAAGGACGTGCTGTCGCAGAAGATCGACGAGGCCGCCGCGGCGACGTCTACGACGCCGTAAGTCGGGCGCTACCACCGACCAGAGGGTAGCCGTAAGTCGGGTGCTACCGACCAGAGGGTAATAATTGATGCCGCCGTTCCCCCCGGCGGCATTTTTCGTGGCAGCAAAGAAACGGCAGCAATGAAGCTGCCGATCTCTTCCCTCCTGGGGGAGATGCCCGGCAGGGCAGAGGGAGGCGCTGTCCCGCCGGCGTCTCAGATCTCGCTCCGGCTTTCGTCAGGAAAGCCATTGACAAAAGCCCGACTCCGCTCGCTCATTTAAGCACTCTCTAATGTGCGGAGCCGGCAATGCCATATACGTATCGGTGCAGAGACTATCCGGGGATGGAAGCCTGTCCGGGAAGCTTCACGGCGCAAAGCGCGGAAGAGGTGATGAAGCATGTCGAGCTTCACGCCAAATCGGCTCATGGCGAAGATCCCGGTCAATGGTCCGACGAGGAGCGCAAGCAACTCGAGGCGATGATAAGCGCCAGCTAGCCGCGCCTTTGAAGGCCGCGCCATCCCTCTTCGGCTACCCGAGCCCCGGGGCTGAACCCTCGCTTGGTGCAGGTCCGTCGAAGCAGCCCTGGCTTCGACAACGCTGCGCAAAAGCCGCCGCCGCCACAACCGCGCATTGGCTAATATGCATTGCGACGTGTAGACTTGGCAGAGTCGGGTTTGACTGGGCATTGGGAGGACAATCATGCCACGGGTTTCGGAACTCTTCTTCAAGACGGCCATCGTGTTTCTCGTCCTGGGCATAGCGGCCGGGCTGCAGATGGCGATTTCGGGCGATCACGGCGCCTTCCCGGCGCACGCCCACATCAACCTTCTCGGCTGGGTCACCAGCGCGATCTTCGGCGGCTATTACGCGCTCAACCCGGCCAAGGCCGAGCGCCGCGTCGCCATGATCCATTACGGCCTTTACACGGTCGGCATCGTCATCATGCTGCCGGCGCTCTATTGGATGCTGGCGGCCGGTCATCCCGAGGTCGAGCCGGTCGTGGCGGTCGGCTCGCTGATCGTCGCCGCCGCCGTGCTGGTCTTTGCCTTCGTGGTGTTCTCGTCCTCGGTCCCGGTGCGTTCGGCCACGCCCGCCACTGCGCGCTGACGGGGCGACGGAGCGCGTGATCTCCCCCCTCGAGGGGGAGATGTCGCCGAAGGCGACAGAGGGGGTCGCCGCGCGTGGAGCGCCAACCTTCATCTGCCGCGAGAAACAGGCCGAGTCCGGTCGAACCGACCCCCTCTGGCCTGCCGGCCATCTCCCCCTCAAGGGGGGAGATCACGCGCGTCGCTGCACGGATATGACTTTCGGTTACTGGAAGTCCCGTTAAGGCATCTGCCTCGGGAACAGCCGCGCAATCAGGGCATGGATGATGCCGTCGCGCTCGAACGGGCCCGGCAGCTTGGCCGGCCCCGCGGTGGCGTCGGACTTCGACTCGTCGGCCGACCGGCTCTCGCCATGCACCAGCCACAGCACGGCCGTGAAGTAGCCTGCCTGCAGCACGACGGCCGCGAGGAATGTCCAGCCCAAAGCTGCCCAGACCGATCCGGTGCTCACCAATGTCCAGCCCAGGATCGCGAGAAGTGTCGCCGTCATTCCCACAAGAAATTGCGGAAAATACATATGCCCATCGAACACTCCCGGCGTTGATGCCGGCAATGTCCGCCCGTGTCTCTACCCGGTTTGAGCCTTGCACCTTTCAGGCACGACCGCAAGTTGGGAACAATGCCAATGTGTGCGGCCCATTGACGTAGGACTTACGTCGTAGGCCGCCAAATGGCAAGCGCGCGCTTCAGCAAGCCGCCTGCCGTCCGAAGAAGCAGAACCTTCGAATTTGCGTCTGTGGGGCGGCCGCCATTTGGCGCAGCCGGCCTTTCCAGGCTCCTGGCCGATGCCCGGCGGGACCATCGCCTGAGGACTTTTGCGCCCGGAACCAAGTTTCCGGCGGTCCGTTCCCAACTCGTGCAATTGAGGAGGCTCTGATGGATCGCAGCGTCTACCAGGCGCGCTGGATACTCGCGCCGATACTTGGCTTCAGCGTCGTCTTTTTCGCTGTCGGACTGCTGGTCGGCTAGCGTCGGCGCTGCGGGGAACGCGCCCTGAAGGCCTTTGGAAAGACCCGGCCCGCTCGATCGAGCTTGGGCTCAGGATCAGCGGGCCGGGCACTACCCCATGCCGGGGGGCGGGCAGAGGCAAAACAACATTGCGCCGCCGGCCGCCATCTCGCCATAACAAGCGTTACAGCATGTCGCGCAAAACTCTGCAGCGGTTTTGCGAAAACGACATGCATGAACACTTAGCCGCTCACTCTGAATTCCGCAGCCGTTCCAGATGGGTGATGTGTTCGAGTTGGATCGCCTGGAACTCCTGCAGCATCTTCACCGCCTCGTCGGTAGGGTGGCCATGTTCGGCCAGCCGCTCGATCAGATCCCGCTGGCGAGCAATGCGCTCTTCGCCTTCACGGACGTGGCGCTGTGCCATTTCCAGCTGGGTTTCGCGGCGCGGCATAGCGCCGAAGCATAGCAGCGGCGGCAGCATCGGAGAACTAGGCCCGTTGCCGTGTCTGTGCTCCAGCAACGGGCCTAGTCTGTCCGGCTTGCCTTGTCGGTGGACACATTGGCAGCAAACCGGACGTTCCCCAACAACCGGGGCAGAGCCCCACCCGTAGCCCCACTGTGCGGCTTGATTCCGGGCCGCGCTGCAACAAAAGTTAATTGACCCGGGGCGACTGAAGTCTGACGTTCGAACGCATTGGTCCCAGCATCGACGATCGGTTGGTCGTAGGGCCGGTGGCGCTGCTGCATGGCGGCTGGGCCGAACTTCCCGAAACGCCATATTAGCAGCCGCTTGACGACGTCCGTGCGTGCTCCAGACTCATGTCATGGCTCGGGGCATCAAGATCGGCGACGAGGTCGCCATTACCGCGACTGTGCGCCGACGCGTGACGGAAGACAGGATCAGCGTCACCATCCCGTCCTACGGATTTCCACACTCGCTCGTCGACCGGACGTCGAAGGTCAAGAAGGGCCAGCTGATGGAACTCATCGGCGACGTCACGCATGTCGACGGCGAGTGGCTGACGATCAATCTGGGTGTCCCGGTGACGGTGAACGGGGATACGGTTCGCCTGGTGACAGCCTACAAGCCGCCGGCCCGCAAGACGCCGCTCATCGACAAGGCGACGTGAGGGCCGGGCGCGCGCCTCCATGAGATGCTGCAGCGGCCTGAACCGTGGCGCAGTCTGATGCATGTCGTTTTCAGCGCGACGCGCTTCAGGGGCAGGGCGGCGACGCAAGAATTTTCACGCATCCATCATAGTTAATTCCCGGCCGCAGCGCTGGGGCCTAACCATGTCGGATGAAGAGCTACATCGTTGAAATCATGTCCGGTGACGTCGTGACCTCATCGCAGTTGGTGGAGGCGCACACGGCGGCCGCCGCAGCAGCCCGGGCAACCGGCCGCGCCGTCCGCATTCGGCGCGACGAGGTGCTTTGGGTCAGGGTCACCGACGCCGCGAACGGCATCGTCTACAAATACGCCTTCCAGTAGATTTTACGCATATGCCCGGAACTGTGCAGCGGTGCCGGGACAGCGAGGTGGCCCGAGATCAAGGACCTGAAGCGCGTCGCCCGAAGCCGTTTCATCGCGGCGAGCGTGGCGGCTTGGAACAATTCCCACGTCGTGGCTGTTGGTTCTGCCAAGGAGGAACAAACATGGCTGACGACAGGATGAAGCGCGACTTCCGCGACCGCGACCGCGTGTCGGCGGATGAGGACTATGAGGTCCGCTATTTCGCCAAGCAGCACCGCATCACGCCCGAGCAGGTTCGGGAACTGATCGGCGCGCATGGCAACGACCGCAAGACGCTGGAGCGCGAGGCCAGGAAGCTCAGAGGGTGACGAGGCTTTTCAGATCTGGCCCGCGCGGCGCGTGATGTGGCGCTGAAGATGTGTCGAGACTGACGGGCCCCGGAGCCCGGCCTGTCGTACTGATTTTGGGGGCACATTTCGCAGGCCGGGCCTTACCCCGAGTTTCGGGATGAGCGGGGCAAGGATCTATAATGCGCCGTCTGCCTTCGCTTCGCCCTAACATTTGTTAGGGATTACTAATATTAGAAGATGCAGGGCTCGCCCGTTGCACCTTTTCGGTGACCTGCGTCCTCCACCGAAACGTTACGCAGTTTGGCGAGTGCATTTGCCCGCCGAACGCCGGACTACCCGCAATAGGATAGCTGCGCACTACCCCTTCTCCTTATGGATGCATTTTGGCCGTTTCGGCGGTGGCGTATATTCTTCGCAGCCGGTGTCCTGATAGCGCGGTCCCCCTAGCTACCCGCCGGTTAGGCCCGGTCGCCTGCGATCCGCGAACCAACATGGGTAGCCGGGCCGCTCCCGCCTTCTTCATTGGCTTTCCGCGCGCAGGCAGCGCTTTTTGGCAGGCCGAGGGGTCCTCACGATGGCCGATGCGCCAAGCTCTTGACGGTCAAAAATGTCGAACCCATATCGCCTTTCGGGCGGAACCGCGCTGTCGGTCGCCGCCTTCACCCGAAGCAAGAATTGTTCGTTCGATTTGGAGGATCCTATGAACGATCGGATGTTCGACAGCCCTGTTCTGGTAAAGAGCGGGAACAGCGTCATTGAGGAAGTCGCTTGCCTGGAAGACGCCCTGGAATTCCTGTACGAATGGCCCAAAAACAGACGCGGTCCCATCTACGAGACGGCACTTCGCGCATGCCAGCGAGCATTCGACAGCGACTACCCGCTGAAGGCGGCCCGAGACGCCTTTTGCGGTTTTGCGAAAGCCGCCAGAATCCTTGAGGAAGCGGCCGCGGGACTGCCTTGGATGACCTCCAAAGGCGGCCGCAGCGGCGGCTTGGTGGCCTAGAACCGTTGCCGGACAAGGGAGTTCGCGATGCTGGCCAAACCCTTCGAAACGCCCATCCGAGTCTGGGTCGGTTTGGGCTTCCCCCGGCAGTTGAACACGGTGGTCGACGCCTACCAGTTTGCCATCGACTGGTGCGGCAACAGCCCTGAGCAGAAAGCGGCGATCCGCGCCTGCAAGGCCGCGTTGGTCGGCGACATCGACGCCGAAACCGCAAGAGGCGTCTTCGTGGCCTTTGCCCGCCGCAAGGACATCCTCATCGAGGATGATGGCGCAATGCCTCCCGTCATCAGCGCAGGGCAGTCGAAACACGCCTGACGTGACTGAGGCGGCTCCCTATGCCGCCTCGTCCGTTCCAAGCACCTTCGCGTCTCTGCAGCGGTTCTGAGACAGCGATATGCATCAGCACAAGAAACATGAAGCGCGTCGCCGTTTCAGCGCGACGCGGCTTTAGACCCGGCCGTCGCCTCGACGGCCGATCCCCTGTATACTTGCCGCAAACCAGGGAGGATCGATCATGCCGTTATACCTGACCAGGTTCAGCTACACGCCGGCAACATGGGCCAAGCTCATCCACAACCCGGAGGACCGCCGAGAGGCGGCCAAGCAGTACATAGAATCGGTCGGCGGGAAGTTGCATGGCTTCTGGTACGCCTTTGGTGAGCACGACGGCTATAATCTGTGGGAGGCTCCGGACAACGTGTCCATGGCCGCGACGGCGCTCGCGATCGGCTCGGGCGGCGCGCTGAGCTCCATCGAGACGACTGTCCTGCTGACCGTGGAGGACACGCTTGCCGCGCTGCAAAAGGCATCGTCGATCAAGTATCGACCGCCGGGAGAACAAGCGAAGCCGACCGAACCCAAAGGCTAACCGCAGGGTCGAGGCGAACGGCAACGCCATGCGCCTACTTTAATGCATGTCGCCGGAGCCGCGATTGTCGCCGGCCGTCCGGCGGCTTGCATGGGCGGGGCGCTTGAGTAATGCTGTCTGTGGGGGGTGGTGTGATTCTTTGGAAGCACCACGATGTTCATCGACTACTACGAACTTCTGGAAATAAGTCCGCGGGCCAACTCGGAAACGATCGAACGCATATTTCGCTATTTCGCCATGCGCTACCATCCCGACAATCGGGACACCGGCGATGAGGCACGTTTCAGCGAAATCGTCGAAGCGCACAACACGCTCAAGGATCCGGTCAAGCGCGCCCGGTACGACATTCAATACAACGACCGGCTGGAGCATCGGCGCGAACTGGCCGAGGAGGCCAGCGATCCCAAGAGCATCGAACGGGATTCGACCATTCAGGCGAAAGTGCTTTCGCTCCTCTATGTGCGGCGCCGACAGGACGTCAACAGTCCTGGCATCGGCGACGAGGAGCTCGAGCGCCTGTCAGCCTGTCCGCGCGAGCATCTGGAGTTCCATCTCTGGTATCTCAAGGCAAAAGGCTGGATAGCCAGGATCGAAAACGGGATGTTTGCCATCACGGTCGACGGCATCGATCGCGCCAACGCCGAGCATCGTGGCAACGCCCCCGTCACCAGATTGCTGAACCACAGCTAGACGGTTCGGGACAGCGTCGCTTGGCCAATTTCAGCCTGGCGCCCATTAAGGGTGCGAGATTAACCAATCGTAGACCGCGCTGTCCTAATCTGAGACAGCGCGGTCTGCTGCAGACTGGCCGCGCAGGCGGCTCCGGCATTCAGGCAACCCTACCCCTGGTCGGAGCCGCCACTTTCTATATACCAGCAGCGGTTGAATCAAGCCTTACCAAGCATCCTTTCCAGTGTATTTCCCGGATCGGTCGGCTTCGACGGTTCGACGGCCCCGGGCGCCATTCGTCTCGCCAGCGGGCTCCTTCTGTTCGCGTCATGTTCGAAATAGAAGCTGTTGCTAAAATATACCTGTTCACGGCCGTTTGGATGAGAGGAGGGGTAACCGAAAGAGGTAGGGAACATTGCCCCCGACGCGCGGTTCGGCACATGTCGGCTTGCGTAAAACCCCTCGCACGCAAGCCGGCCTAGTCCCAAACTTGCCCGCTGGCTCAGCCAAGCGGGCTTTTTTGCGATCTTCCGATTGTTGCCGATTGGCGCCGATTATCGGGGGCGGCCGCGCCAGCTTTGGAATGGGTTTGTAGCCTGCCAACGCTGCGCTCGGCGCCTTGGCGGCGCGTGAGCGGAACATAGGCGGCCCGGCCCGCTTATCGTAGTGTGACACAGGATAGTGCGGGACCGGGCCTACCCTGCGGCAAGGCAGGGCAGGCGTATGGTGCATCTCTGCCCCGGTCTCGCGTTAACAAATGATAGTCCTCCCAAACAAATGATAGTGGAAGGTTACTGCATGTCGCGCAAAACTGTGCAGCGGTTTTGCGAGAACGACATGCATAAAAAGATAGACCTATAGCGCGTCGCCTGGATCCGTTTCAGCACGCCGCGCTTTAGCTTCCGGTTTCACGAAAAAAGGCCCGCCATGCCGGGGGCGCGGCGGGCCTTGGGGCTGGTCTCGCCTATCAGGTCAGGATCAGCACGATCGTGTAGGTGTTCGGATCGACGATGACGATGCGTCCGTCGGCGAGCACGAAATACTCGTAGCTCTCGTAGGCCGGAATGATCTTGACGATACGCGCCGGCAAGCGGTGCAGACGGATCTTGTGGCGCGGCACCTCGACGCCGACCGAGATGTCGAACGTCACATCGCGAACCGGCTGGACCTTGGTCTCGTGGATGATCTGCGTGATCTGCGTCTTCTGCTCGACGGTCACGTTGGTGATCGAAGCCGTCTTGTCCTGATCGGTCTGGACCTTGGTCTCGCCCTGAGCGTTCTGCTCAGTGGTGGTGCCGGTCTGACCTTGAGCGTTCTGCTCGGTCTGCATCTTGGTGGTACCCTGGGCGTTCTGCTCGGTCGCCGTGCCGGCCTCGCCCTGCGCCTGCTGCTTCTTCTTCAGCTGCGTGTTGTCCTGGGCATTCTGCTCAGTGGTGGTGCCGGTCTGGCCCTGGGCGTTCTGCTCGGTCTGCATCTTCGTGGTGCCCTGAGCGTTCTGCTCGGTCGTCGTGCCGGCCTGGCCCTGGGCCTGCTTCTTCTTCTTCAGCTGCGTGTTGTCCTGGGCATTCTGCTCAGTGCTGGTGCCGGCCTGACCCTGGGCCTGCTCATCGGTCTTCATCTTCTGCTTGCCCTGGGCCTGCTCTTCGGTCTGCTTCTTCATCTTGCCTTGGGCCTGTTCGCCCGCCTTGCCGCCCTTCGGGCAGTCGGCCTGGCCGGCCGCGCAATTGTTGTCGCCGCTCGGCTGCACGGCTTCGGTCTGCGCCATCGCGGCGCCGCAACCGACGCCGAGTGCAATCATGCTCGTGATAAGCAGGTGTTTCATCGGAGTTTCTCCTCGGAAAGTCGGTCCCTTCGCTGGAGTAACCCGCCTTCAAACGCATTGTTCCGAAATCGTCCGGCGGGCAACGCCTGGCGCGGCCGGGTGAAACCGGCGCTCCGATTTGCAAGGAACAAGCCCCGTCCGCTGGCGTTAGGGCCAGTGCCGCCCGGCTGTGGAAATCGCAGGCGCAGCGCAGGAGGCGATTATCCACAAGGAGACGATCGATGAAACTGCATCTCACCACCGCCGCCGCGGGCCTTCTGCTTCTTGCCGGCATCGGCGCGGCAGCCGCCCAGGATGTCATCATCCAGCCCGAGCAGGAAACGGTGATCCGCGAATATGTGCACAAGCAGCCGCTGGCCTCGGTGAAGGTCCCGGGCGTCGAGCTCAATGTCGGCACCGTTCTTCCCGACACTGTCGAACTGCACGAAGTGCCGAACGTCCAATACCGTTATGTCGTCGTCGACAACCGCACGGTGGTGGTCGACCCCGGCACGCGCAAGATCGTCAAGGTCATCGACTGACAAAGATGATCGCCGGCCAGGCCCGCTGCTCGCCGAGCGGCGGGCCTGAGCGTGTATTACTTTGTTACCAACAGCTAACGGAACCTTTCACTCTACAGCGAGTTTGGCGCTCTGTATTCGCGATCCCTTATATAAAGCGATGCCTCATATACAACACAACTTTGGGCAGGATGCGGATCGGGCGGCGGCAAAACGAGGACGGGTTGGGGGAGGAGACTGACCAAAATGTCGAAACGAGAAGTCGGAACATCCCAGTCGCTTGGGATCCGAGTCGCCGATTTGAGAGCCAGGATGCGGGACGCCCGGATCACCGAACATGAGATGAAGGCCTTCCAGAAGGTCGCGGCCATAATGGGGGGCGGCGACGGCTCCCTACGCATCGATGCGGACGATCTGATCGCCGCATCCTTTGTCACCGAGTCGTTCAGCGAACCGACGCCGAACTGACAGCGGACCATCCTCGTCAAGCGGATCTGTCCAGGCCGCCCGATTGGTTTCGGCGGCAAGCGCCGCATTGCGCTTCCGCCAGGCTTGTATGGAAAAGGCCGCGGGCCGGCACAGGAGGGCCAGCTTCTTTCTCGGGCTTTTGCGCGGCCGCGAAGAGGCCGCCCCGCCGCTAACGTTCCGCCGAGGGTTCGCCCGAACCCTCAGAGCCGCGGCTGGTGGTCGCGCCTTGCTTTCATGCGCCTGATCTTGGCTTCGCGCAGCGCCGTGACCGGGTCGATGCCGGTCCACACGATTCCGGCCTGCTCGGCGAAGCGGATGAAGGCGCGCCTTGCCGCGCTGAGTTCCACCTCGCCGGTGCGCGCGGCCTCGCAGGCGCAGAGCGCGATCCTGTGGCTGCTGCCGCGTGCCGCGGGCGGCCATTCCTTGAGGAAGTTCTGCATCTGCGCCAGCGATGTGATCTCGCGCTTGAACCCGGCCCCGACGGCGATCGCCACCGGGGCCCGCAGCGCAACGTCGCTTTTGACGAGTTCATTCATGGCTGCACCTTTTAGGCACTCCTGCGCGTCAGCGACGCGCTTTAAGTGTTTGTTTTCGCGCATGTCCCTGAACCGCCGCGCAGTTTTGGGCGACACGCTCTCAAGCTGCTCAATGCGGAGCGGTTGAAAGGGTTCCGCCGGCCACGCCGGCAGCCAGATCACGCCTCTGCAGCCAGCAATCGGGCATCGCCGGCGGAACAAGAGCCGGGCGCCGACGTTTGCCCATCGAGCTCGCAAGTTTGACCTGTCGATGTTTCCGCTGCCGGCGGAGGCAGGGGCGAAGCTCGCTTAACCAACAGGAGACTTACGATGAAACGCTTTCTCATTCCTGCCGTCACCGGCGTTGCCCTGATGGCCGGCCTCGGCCTAGCGGCTGCGGACGAGGTGATCATCACCCCCGAGCAGCAGACCGTCGTCAAGGAATATGTTCACAAGCATCCGATCGCCTCGGTCAATATCCTTGGCCTCGAGCTTGGTGTAGGCTCGACCGTGCCGGATACGGTTGAGCTGCAGACGGTGCCGGACGTTCAGTACAGATACGCTGTCGTGAACGATCACACCGTGTTGATCGATCCGGGTACGCGCAGGGTCGTCCAGGTCATCCAGTGACGACTGCGCCATGACCAACATGCCCTCCCGCCGTCCAGCGATGGCGGGAGGGTGTTGGCTTTGGGAGGAGCATTGGCATGCATCATCCACATGTCGAATCGCCTGACATTGCCAAGAACGTGGACCAGCTTCTGGCTGAACACCGCACCGGACTGCTGTCGATGAAGGACGCGATCGCCCTCCTGCGCCAGCGCACCGGCACCGAGCGTTCCGACGCGGATTTGGCCGCGTTGATCACGAAAAAGGCAGCGCATCTTGGCGTCGCCGTCGTTTCCAACGACCGCTGAAGAATTCGCGCACGAACTCCAGCGCCGCCGCCCCGATGTGCAAGACGGCGCCGTAAAATTCGGCTAAGCTTCCCTCCGAACCGGTCCCAACCACGGAGGCGACAGTGACGGACGACAGGCAGGAACGCATTCGCCGGCGGGCGCACGAGATCTGGGAACAGGCGGGGCGGCCGGAAGGCTCGCATATGGAGCACTGGGACCAGGCGACGGCGGAGATCGACGGCGAGAAGCAGCCGAAGTCCAAGGCCGCGCCCAAGAAGGCTGCCGCCTCCAAGGCTGCTGCCGTCCCCAAGGCTGCTGTTGCCAAGACCGCCAAGCCCAAGCCAGCTCCCAAGGCAGCCCCCAAATCAGCAAAGGCGCCAGCCAAGCCGAAGGCCAAGAGCTGATTCTGCGGCGGTCGTCAGGCCGCTGCCGTTATCCGATGATCCTGGCGTGGAGCGCCTCATCTCCTCCCTTGAGGGGGGAGATGTCGCCGAAGGCGACAGAGGGGGTCGCCCCGCGTGGGGCGCCAGCCTCCATTTGCCAAGAAGCAGGCCGAGCCCAGTCGGACCGACCCCCCTCTGGCCTGTCGGCCATCTCCCCCTCGAGGGCAGGGCTATCGCATATGAGTAAGCGCCTGGATGAGGTAGTCGTCATTCCAGGCGCATTTCTTGATGCGGTGGCTAATGGGGACTTTGTCGACATCGGCGCCCTGAAGGATGTTTCTGGCGATGCGGTTGAGGAGCGCGGTGTTGGCGGGAG